>CAZOXM010000081.1:11943-21078 GCA_964583825.1 uncultured Granulosicoccaceae bacterium | reverse complement strand
CACTGCATTTGCCGATTACCGCAATAGAGCACAACCGTGAAAAGCGGCCCACTAGCAGCACTCATCGTCGGAAAAGCCGCAACAAGCGATAATTCGCTTGTCACTTCCACAGCAGTCCGTCAGCAGGTAATTCATGATTTTACCTATTCTCGCGTAGTTGGCACGGTAGAAAATATGGCGTGAAATACGTTTGGTTTTAACCAGCCCGGCCTGCTCGAGCGCAGATAAGTGGAACGACACTTTGGATGGTGTGGCCTTTATTTTCTGCGCAATATCACCGGCGGTCATGCCCTCATCTCCGCTGGCAACTAACATGCGGACAACCCGCAATCTGGACTGATGGGCCAGCGCGCCCATCGCATTGATAACTTGACTCTCATTCATATTTCAATATTATTTGAATTATTGAAATAATGGAAGCGAAAAAATGACAAACCAGCCCCTCAGCAGCAACACCTTTTTTGAATCACTCGGCAGACACAAAGAATCGCAGCTCGTTTTTCTGACCGGAGACACTAAGGTAAACCCCGGATACCACGTGACCGAAGTAAAAAAGGCTCGTATATCCTCACTGGATTGTGGCAGAGGGACTGACGAATGGGACGAGCTGGTCATCCAGTTGCTGGACGGTTCGCCGGCATCAAAGGCGGGCTACATGCCCGTGGGCAAGTTTCTCGGCATTGCAGCCACCGCTGCGGACACCACTGCCGATCGGGCACTGTACTTTGAATTCTCACCGGGTAATGGACCGCTGTTAAAGCTATCCGCTAATCAGGTGACTCACAGCGACAATAAAACAATCGTGCATCTCGATTCCCTGTCCGCTCAGTGCAAACCGCTGTCCAGGTATATGGCCTCAGGTGGCAAAGGCTGCTGCCGGCGATAAACCTCGCCACTTCCGATTCGCGATGATGAATAACTCCACAGCAGGGAGCAGTGAGGCTCCGTGACAGTTTTATAAAATGGAAATACCAATCACCTGGCGGATACTCCATTCCATGGATGCCGTAGATGTTTTTTATTTACAAGGTTCAATCTAACCGGTGTCAGCGTTATCTACAGGGATTGAGAAATGAAATGTACTACCTGCTCCCAGACTACTATCAACCCATATTTTGCCGTGATGAAGCGTCACTATCTCCCTGGCAATTGACAATCCCAGCCCTAATCCGGCACCCAGACATTCAGAATGCATACCGTTGTTCTGAGCCAGTCGTTCAAATATTCTCTCATGATGATGAGGCTCTATACCTATACCGTTATCGGACACCGAAAAAATTACGCTGTTGCCCTCCGGAGCTAGCTCAACTGCAATCTCCACTCTTGGCTGCACCCGGGTATATTTGACTGCATTACTGATCAGGTTAGTCAGCACCTGCACAATCCGGTTTTCGTCCACATAAACACTGTCGGGACAACTTGCAGATCTCAGAACGCTAATCTTCCCATCTGCCTTTCTGAGGAAATCCGAACAGGATGCAACACTTCGCTCCATCAGTGAATCGATCAGGCAGTGATCATAGTGTAGCTTCAGACCGTTCATTTCCAGTCTTGAAATATCAACAAGATCCTTAAAGTGCTGTGTTATCTGGTCACAGCTGGCCATCGCCATTTCCAGCACTTTTCCCTGCTCTTCATTTACCGGACCCTGTGCACCATCATGCACGAGAGACACAAACTCACGAGCCGCTGCTAATGGTGTTTTTACCTCGTGGGATATGTTGTGATAGAACTGCCTGATTTCCCGGTTTTGTTTTTTCAGTTTCTCATTAAGCAGAGTCACTTTCCGGTAGTGACGTTCTACAGAGCAGCGTAACCGGTGTTTTTCCACGGCGTTATGTATTGAACGAGTGAGAGATCCAATGTTAATTCGTTCTTTGGGAAGGTAATCGTCCGCGTCAGATCTGATAGCCGCCGTGGCAGAGTCTTCGCTGCCAGCCGCGGTACATATAATTGCCGGCGGGTGCTCAACGGATGCTGGCTCAACCGAACGCATGGCAGAGAGACACTCTGCTCCCGTCATATCCGGCAGGTTATAATCAATAACTACCAGATCGAACTGATGGACCGCAGCAAGTGTCACGGCCTCCTCGCCACAAGTTGTTAACGTGGAATCGTAGGCGTGTTTTTTATCCCTGCTGAGGATTTTTAACAGCGTGCGAAGATAAACCTCATCGTCATCGACCAGCAATACCCTTAATACATCCGGGCTGGCCGCCCCAAATTCGGCATCCTCTGGTACAGCTGCGGATGGCATGGCGTGGATATCCTTTTCATTAAGCGACACTAACTACAGGCTTCAAGTATCCTGAGTCGCTTTGTCGATCGCTTCAATTAGACTGCTGGCAGAAAAAGGCTTCTCCAGAAACACAGCAGCCCCGTGCGCGCGAGCCTTTTCTCGCAGACCATCCTGCTCACTGGCTGTGACCATAATGACAGGAAAGCTTGGGCACTCCGACGAAGAGGACAGTCGATCCAGCACAGTAAAACCATCACCCCCAGGGAGATGAATATCGACAATGGCGAGATCAGGCTGACATCTGATCGCCTCGGAGACGGCTGAAATCGCATCTGGAGCGGTCACAGTCTGGTGACCGTAGAGCTTCAGCCTCATACTAATCGCGGCAGACAAATCCGCATTATCTTCAACTAGGAGCACGTTCATATTTTTACAAATCTTATTATTTCGAATAATTGCGCCATGGTATCGACTGCCGGAGCACGTCCTTGAATGTGAAATCGATCACGAAACAGGACCACCGCAGGTTCACCCGCCAGCCACATCCGGTGTGGGCAGAGTAATGCTAAACACGGCTCCCCCACTGGGCCGGTCCTGGACAGAGACCGTCCCTTTAGCTACCTCCACTGCCCTGGCCACGGCAGCCAGCCCCATACCGGACCCTTTGTTTTTGTTCCCCGCTATCCGATAGAACTGTCTAAAGATTAACGGCTTGTGTTTATCCGGAATTCCGGGCCCATCGTCCGCAACGCTCACTGTTATCTGCTGCTCGCTCGACCCGACGACGATGTGAATCTTGCCTTTTTCTCCCTGGTGATGCTTTATCGAGTTTGATATCAGGTTTCTGAGGATCATCTCCACCTCTTCCCGAACCATCAAAATCTGTGGCGTATCAGACTCGCAGGTGACGACGAAATGCTCAGGTACCGCAATAATGCCAAGCACGTTCTCGATTAGCGACGCCACATCGACTAATTCCGCATCGCGCGCGGTAGAACCAATCTTCGAGTAATGGAGTAAATCGTCGATCAGCCGCTGCATCCTTTGCGCCTGAGAGTTCAGATCATCGATATTTTCCCGCATTTCAGCCTCAGAATCGGCGGGGTCCATTAATTCCGTGATGACCCGCAGCGTGTTGAGAGGGGCCGACAAATCGTGCGCTGCAAGATGGGCAAACTCCTGCAACTTGGTATTGGTCTCTTCAGCAACACCTAGAATTTTCTCCTGGGCGATCAGATCTGCTTTGGCTATTGCGAGTTGTTCGCTACTGGGCAACTCCATCAGACCGGGCCACAAGCGCCAAAGATGATAGACGGTGACCAACGATATTATTGCAGTAAGTAGTTTTACCAGCGCCTGCCAGCCATAGTATGGAAACCAGAGCGTCAACAAACCGGCAAGGTGACTCACTCCACAGGCAGTGATAAAAAGAGCAAACAGCACAGCCACACGCTTGTTGACAAGATCTGGCCGAAAATCTGCTCCTTTAAGAATAAGAATCGGAATCGCAAAGTACGACAGTGCAATCAGTAGATCTGAAATACCATGTACCGCAATGAGATCCTTGCGCCATAGCAGACAAATCGCATGCGGCGCGAGGACACCAGCGCTGAAGAAATCAGTTACGGTTGATACCATGAGGACTTCACTTTTCTATAGCCCACCAGGCTAAATGCATTTCTTTAACCAAAACAGGAATGACAGCCTTGTCAATGAGCGCTGTAAATGTCTCAACCTCCGCAGTAACCGAACACCTGCCGACAGGGCTGACAGAGCGTTTTGGCGCTCAGTTATTCGAGTATCTTTGTACTGACGCGACAGATGGCTTGTGGTATCTGAATATAGAAAACCCATGTGAGGAGTGGATCAGCCCGGCGTTCCGCGAGTTGCTTGGCGCCGACCCACAGCGCCCTGTCGTGGAACTCATCTATCCGGACGACCGGGCAGTGGCTTTCAACCACCTGCAAAACCACTGTGCAGATGAAAAATACCGTTATGATTTTATTTTGCGGTTTACCACACCGGAGCCGGGCACCATCAGCGTGCGACGACGCGGGCATGCTGTTCGAAACCACGATGGCAGACCGCTATGTATGATCGGTTCTCATACCGTAGTTCAACACCCAGCAACCTTTGACTCCAGTGAGCAGACAACCACACAAAGAATCACTGAGCTGCAGGAAGCGAATGAGCGATTCAGACTATTTGCCAGGAGCATTGGCGCGGGGGTATGGAGCAGAAGTACCGCCAATGGAACAGATAAAATCACATGGACTGAGGAGGTCTGGGACTTACTCGGTTATGAAGGGCCGCAGGAATACAAATTTGGTTTGTTTCGAGAGCACCTTGATGAACACGATCGCGAGCGGTATACCGAAGCGATTACACTAATGCATCAAAATGAACAGCCACTGGATATAGAAGTAAGAGCGTTCTTAAAGGATGGCACACGTCGCTGGCTCCGGGTTACAGCAGAAATCGTAAAAAATGAGGACGGCACCCTGGATAAGGTCGTTGGGGCAATTCAGGATATCGAAAAGCTTCACCGATTGCAGACATTGAACCTGGAACTTAAGACAGCTTTGTCTGATCTACAACATCAGAGCATGAGAACACGCGCTGCAAATGAGGAGCTTTGCTCATTTGCCTATGCGTCTTCACATGACATGAAAGCACCCATGAATTCACTGAAACTTATTCTTCAGGTGGTAGGCGAAGAGTTGGACGAAGGCAATATTGAGTTTGCCCGAAAATTGGTTGATGAAGGGGCGAATATCACTAGTTACGGGATTGAGCTGGTTGACGATATTCTGGATTACGTTCAGGTGGTTGGAGCAGAGCAAACCATAGTATCAACTGACCTCTCGAGCATTGTACGTACTATCTGCGACCGGCTTAGAGATGAAACGGGTTTTGCAGACGTTCATATCACCGGGCCGCTGCCGAAAATCAACGGTGACGAAAAGCAACTGCGTATTCTCATGTATCACCTGATTCACAATGCAGTTAAATTCAAAAAATCTGAAGTGTTACACCACGTGTCAATAACACCGATATACGATAGCCACCGCTCAGGTGTCGCGATTACCGACACCGGCATTGGCATTGCCAAAGGAAAGCAGAAGGATATTTTCAAAATGTTCACGCGCCTCAATTCAGTCGCCGAATTCACCGGTAACGGACTGGGCCTGGCTCTTTGTCAGCGAATTGCGCTCAATCACAGGGCTCAAATTTACGTGGAATCAACCGTCGGGACAGGCAGTACCTTCACTATCTGGTTTCCACAGAGGCAAAGCAATTGATCCCGCACGCAACACAGACCTTTACGCCAATCCGTTCACTGGTACTTATCGATGATAACGAGTTCGATCTAACCCTTTACCGGCGACTGGCAGAGCGCAGCGGTGCAGCGGAGAAAGTACATACATTCAGTGAGGCCTCCGTGGCACTCGACTACCTGCGGCAGGGAGGTGAGGCAGATGCCATCGTGCTGGATATCAACATGCCGGAAATAAACGGCTTTGAATTTCTTGATGCTCTGACGCAGGAGTTGCCAGATGAAACCCCACCGATGATCGTGGTAATGCTCACCACATCACGCAATAAAGCAGACGTGACACGGGCGGCGAAATTCCCCATCGTCAAAGACTACATCTGCAAACCACCCACCAGAGACACCTTTGTGCAGATCGCGCAGCTGACGCATTCAGTTTAATTCTAAGGAACCTCTGATTTTTGCCATTGCCACCTAACCTGTGCCGTTACCCGCGAATCGATGGTAAACCTGCCCGGGTCGCAGGACAAACCGGCCCGCGAGCAAGCGGCGACCTACCGGTTCGGCATGTCGCCGTTTTTTTTACGGCGCTATCGAAAATGCTTCTTTGAAAAATCGCACCATCTCAACATGCATTTGCCGATGGAACTGCTGTCGATCAAAACCCGCCACATCACCACAAACCATTTGATACTCCTCCGGGTCTTCGCGTCGGAAGGCCTCGCGACAGGGCACCGTCAGAAAAGCAAAGTGTGTGGCATCTTCGATCCAGTGCGTTTCCGCCGCTGTCGGCAGACGGCTCGCAATCAACGCAGCGTTGCTTTGCGTCGGGACGCTTTCATCGAGCTGACCCGACCACAACTGCACACTGGCTTTCACCCGGCTCAACGATTCCTTCGAGTACGCAAACCCCAGCGCAGGCGCAGAGGCCACCGCGGCAACAATGCGACTGTAGTACCCCCAGGCCGCAGCCGGCAGGGAAGGCAGATCTGCCTGCAACAGCGCATCAACCAGTCCGTCTGCGCAGACAAATTCGGTGGGGTCATTTTCACAGTGCCGGGCGGCAATCTCAAAATCAGGTACCCCGCCGATTAAGCCCAGGGCGGTGTAGCCACCGGCAGAAAAACCGTACATGCCGATTTTGTTTTCATCGATGTTCGCCGCAAAAGCATGCTCGGATAACATGTGATCGACAACCCGCGAGATATGACGTGGTCGGTCCAGTACCCATTCACTGACCGATGAACTCATGTCCGACCAGGTGTTGCCAGTGTGTGACGGTGCAGCGACAATAAAGCCGGCATCAGCCAGCGCGATGGCGGTATCCGCGTGGCCCGCATACCAGCCGCTGTAACCATGCGAGATCACCACCAGTCCGCCATTGGGGTTTTGCAGCGGCGCATCGTGCGCCACCGCCAGACCATATCGCGTATTGGGTTCCGCCGGTGGTGCCTGATCGGTCGGATACCACACCCCGACCTGTAAATCGGGATGCCCCGGATCCGCAACACTGAGGGTGGCAAATCCGGCCGCCTGGGCCGACATTGTCGCAACAGTGCAGCCGCAAAGGATTAAAATTGAAGCAGCGAGGTTTTTCATAATTGGAGTTTCCGTTTTGTTTAAACGCCCTGCCAGTATCGGTATAAGTTACTGATTAAGGGACCGAAAACACGATTCAGCACGTACTGAATCACGATCGAGTACCCAATCGCCCGATGACTTCACTTCCCATTCCGATCGTAGTGGCCCTGATGCTGATGATGCTGGCTGCGGTCAACCACCGGGCACTCAACCAGACAACTACCGGCCGGCTGTTCATGGCGGTGCTCTATATCTATGCATTGTCAATGATCCTCATCGGGCTGCGCTGGTCACTCGATATGGTGTGGCTCATGCGTTTTGCCTCGGTGCTCGCGGTCCTGAGTACGGTGCTGCTGTATCTGGCCTTTCAGAGTCTGGGACGGCAGCCTGCATTTGCCTGGCATCGCGACTGGCCGGCATTGTTGCCACTCGGGATGATTTTACCGATCAGCGCGTTTGTCCCGCACTGGACCGATGGCGCGCTGGTGATCATCAAAGTGATCTATGCGACCCTGCTGCTTCGACTGGCTGGCAACAGTCCGGTGTCGCTGCAACTGGCGCGACTGGAGTGGCTGAAAAACACCGAACGCGCCCTGTGGTTCGCGGCGATGCTGCTCCTGGCCAGCGCCCTTATCGATATCGCCATTGCCGCTGACTTTGCGTTCAATCAGGGTCGTCTCGCGGCCTCCATTGTCGGCGCAGTGAATCTGCTTAGCGTGTTGATCATCGGCTGGGTTTCGGTACAGGCGGGTAAAGGCACAGCGCTCACCGACCCTGCAGCCGACCCGCAGACTGCCGCACTCACAAACGACAACGCGTCAGTTGTGCCGGCACCGGAAGACCGGGAGTTACTGCAGTCGCTGAAAGAACTGCTGATAGAACAGAAGCTCTTTGCCGACACCAACCTCAATCTGCAGAAGCTCGCGCGCAAAGCGGGACATCCACCGCGCCGAATATCGAGTGTGGTGAACCGGCTTACCGGACAGAACTTCTCCCAGTGGGTTAACACCACCCGCATCGAGTCTGTTTGCAAACTGCTGCAGGACCCGGATATCAGTGTGACCCAGGCCATGCACGAGGCGGGTTTTTCTACCAAGTCCAACTTTAACCGCGAGTTCAAACGGGTGACCGGATTGAGTCCCAGTGCGTGGCGAAATCAGCAATCAGCGCCGACGGAATCAAGTACCAGTCAGACGCCGGCAGAGTAGCGGCCGATAACACAAGCGCGTAGATTCAGGACGGTGATCAACCTGATAGTTCAACCAGGTGCAGTCATCGGCGGCGGCTCACGACCAACACACACTTTCGGGTACACACCTGCTGGCGCTGCGTTGCAACGCATAAGCACCGCATCCCGGTAAAAGAAGCGGTCGCAAAATAATTCCACAGGAGGAAACGTGATGTCAGACCCCGGTCACCACAACCGAAAGCGCAGCGCCTGGCACTATGTACCTCCCTTGCCAATTAACGCATCCCCCTATTTTAGCTGGCCACCGGATCCCAAAAAAATACTGCGGTGGTTCTGTGGTGGTTGGCTGCCGCTGTCGGAGCGCATGATCATTTTGTTATTCGCGATAGCAGCAAGCGTGTTCCTGCAGCCGTCAATCGCACCCGACTCCGCACCGACACCGGCGGTGTGGCTGACGATATACCTCAGAAATCTGGCACTGATGTGTGCGGTGGCCGGCGGTCTGCACTGGTACTTCTATATGGCGTCGCAGGCAGGGTGACGACAGACGCTTTGATACGCGCGCCTTTCCCGCTCAGAACCGCGTTTTCACCTTCGGCTCACAAGTGAAAGACAATATGTTCTGGACACTCGTCAGCGGTGTGGCTGTATGGACGTTCTATGAAGGTCTAATGCTCTGGGCGCTGGCCAACGGATATGCACCGTCGCTCGATACAAGCACACAGTGGCCGTGGCTGATTCTGCTGGTGTTACTGATTCCGGTGTGGGAGACCACCCATTTCTTTCTGATACATCGCCTGATACACACCTCCAGGCTTTATCAGAAAGTGCATGCGCTTCATCATCGCAATA
>CAZOXM010000081.1:3825-11843 GCA_964583825.1 uncultured Granulosicoccaceae bacterium | reverse complement strand
CTGATACACACCTCCAGGCTTTATCAGAAAGTGCATGCGCTTCATCATCGCAATACCAACGTCGGGCCGTGGTCCGGACTATCGATGCACCCGGTAGAGCACTTCGTATATCTGAGCACGGTGCTGATTCACTTTGTTATTCCATCAACGCCGTTTCTGATCGCTTTTCACCTGATGTACTTTACCTTGTCAGCGGCCACTACACACACCGGCTACCAGGGGATTGTTGTGAACGGCAAACTGGTGCTGCCACTCGGCACGTTTCACCACCAGCTGCATCACCGCTATTTCACCTGTAACTACGGTGGGCTTGAGATACCCTGGGATCAGTGGACCGGTTCATTCCACGATGGCACACCGGAATCACATCAGGCTTTTCTGGCGCGACGCAAAGACAAACTCACCCAGGGAGCCTCTGATTAATTCAGCGTAGCCATTTGCGATCAATGATCGGTCACGACGGCTCGCGATCAGCTTTAAGACCGGCCATCATGTCTTCACCGGACATGTCCTTTTCCTCAAACCCCAGATCGAGGTACAGCTTTCGGGCGACTTTGTTATCCGGGTGGTAGCATATTTCAATTTCACCAACGCCCGGGTGCTCACGCATACTTTTAATGGCGAGCGCGAGCGCCTTGCGACCGATTCCCTTTTTTTGCCAGTTAACATCGACCATAAAGCGAAATATCAACGCCTCATCCGGCAAATCAATCGCCCACATCAGAAAGCCCACCACTTCCTCATCATGATAAATCGCTCGTGCATACAACGCTTCCGGGTGATAGTGGGACTCCACCAAAGACCGGGCGTTCGAACTCAGATGTCCCTGTTGCGCGTCGGTTAACTCGAGGTCGAGCACCTGCTCATAATTTTCCTTCGATATTTCTCTTAAGCTGACACTCATTGGCTATCCCTCCGAACTTACTTGTTTTTTACAACCGATGACTGCATCGCAGCATGCAGAGCAGCACGGTGACACCCGGATCTATTACACAGCGTCCCGCTCCAGCAGGTGACTGCAATGACTCAGCGCTTCCTGTAAGTGCAACACATCTTCCGAGTCATTCTGTACATGTACCGATATTCTGACGCGACCGAAATCACCATACGCACCCCAAACCAGCACACCGTGCTGCTCCAGCGCAGTGCGCAGCTTATCCACATTGGCCGCCATAAAACAAACGTTGCCGGCGCGTCGGTGGTCTTCAACCGGTGTCATCATCTCCAGTTGGTAGGGCTCAAGCACTCGGCGCACCTCGCGGCCTAGCTGCAGACTGTGTTGCTGTATGTTCTGCTCACCAAGTGCAATCAGTTTCTCAAGCGCATTGTTCAACACGTAAAGACTAATATACGAAGGGTTGGCGGCAAGGTATCGGTCGGCGTTGCTGCGCAGGGTATAGTCGAGCGGTGACTGCCAGCCACCGCCGGAAGAAACACTGGCCCAGCCGAGAAACGGAGGAGCGAGGTCGGGCAACGTGTCGCTGTTGACGTAGAAGATCGCGGTGCCATGCGTGCCAAGCAACCATTTATAACAACTGCAAACCACCACATCCGCCACCGATGCGTCAACCGGCACCACGCCGGCTGCATGCGTGGCATCCATCAGAAAGACCGCACCCGCGCGGCGGATACCGTCCGACAATTTCTGCACATCCATACGCTGCCCGGTAAACATACTTACCTGGCTGACGGCAACCACCCGCGTGCGATCGTCTATCTGAGACAGTATCTCATCTTCATCAATTACCCAGTGCCTGTGGCGCACCACCCGCACTTCAACCCCTCGCCGGGCAAGGTTGGCCCACGGTAAAACGTCGGACGGAAACTCCACATCGGCAACCACCACATTGTCACCGGCACGCCAGTCCAGTGCATAACACAGCGTGTTGATACCCTCGGTGGCGGAGGACAGAAAGGTCAGGTCATGCGCCGGCACCCCGAACAGGGAAGCACAACGGTCTCTGGCTTTATTAAGGACGGCGTGCTGCAGATCACGCGCCGCTTCTCCACGGCTTTTATCCCGCATAAATTGCTGCAGCGCCAGCTCGTGTGAACGCAGCATCGGGGACTCGCCACCCGTGGCGAGATGCGCCACGGACTCAAGGCCGGTAAATTCGGACTTTTTAATGAGAGATTCAATCATAAAGGGCGCATGGAAACGGATTGGCCCTTTGATGTTACAGAACAGTTGGTGGTTCTGAAATAACGGCGTAACATCGAACCGGTAAACTATATTGAAACGTCGCCTGTTACGGTTTTACAGGCGCAATTTGAGAGAAAACTGCCCGGCCGGGGCCGTCACTTATCAACCCCCGGCCAATCACTAACACTCCGTGTACACCCTGTCTATCAACCTCCAGTGACTCATCACCTCCCACCTGTCCGAGCCGTGTCCATGGGACTGCTCGCGGCCTTTGTCGGCTACACCTCCTCTTTTGCCATCATACTGGCCGGGCTGACTGCAATGGGTGCTTCCGACAAACAAGCGGCCACCGGGCTTTTCTTCTCCACCCTTGGCATGGGTGCCTGCGGTGTATGGCTGGCGTTGCGCACCCGTATTCCCGCAGCAGTCGCGTGGTCCACCCCCGGGGCTGCATTGCTCGCCTCGGCGCAGGCATTGCCGGGTGGTTTTCCGGAAGCAGCGGGCGCGTTCATTGTCTGCGCCTTACTGATTATCGCAACCGGACTCATTCCGCCACTAAAGCGCATCGTCAGTGCCATTCCGACACCGGTCGCCAGCGCCCTGCTGGCTGGTGTGTTATTAAAACTCTGCTTTGCACCGGCGACTGCGCTGGGTTTATCGCCATGGATGTTTCTGCCGGTGCTCGCAGCGTGGCTGGCTGGACTCATGTGGCATCGACTGGCCGCCATGCCCTGCGCAGTGCTCGCGCTGGCAGTGGTACTGTGGTTCAGCATGGAAAATTCACCGACGACAACGCAACTGTTATCGTTGCCAGACACCTACCCGCGCCCCGCGATTACACTCAACGCAATTGTTTCTATCAGCATTCCGTTGTATCTGGTGACCATGGCGGGGCAGAACATTCCCGGTTTCACCCTGCTGGCGCTCAACGGCTATCGGGTGGACAGACCGTCGCTGCTAAAAAGCACCGGTGTTTTTAGTCTGATTATCGCACCGCTCGGCGCTGTTCCGGTAAACATGTCTGCGATCACGGCAGCGATGATGTGTGGCGATGATGCAGGGGAAGACCCGGGCCGTCGCTACTGGGCCGCACTGACCGCTGCCATCGCCTACCTGCTGCTCGCTTTCGTATCGGGCGCAATCATCGACATCGCCAGTCGTGCACCGGCCGGACTGATCACCGCAGTGGCCGGGCTGGCCCTGATACCGGCACTCATTGCGTCGATCAAAGCCGCATTTGCCAATCAGCAACAGCTCGAAGCCCCGGCACTGACTTTTCTGATCACCGCAAGCGGCATGACACTGCTCGGGATCAGCGCGGCATTTTGGGGTATTGTGATCGGGCTGATCGTCTGGACCACAAAAGGTCTGGGTGTGCACACTGAAGCGGATGGTACAAAAACTTAAGTATACTCCTGGGCGTTAACCCCTCGGGTACTAATGGACAGGCGGACTAATCCACACACTATTTATCGGGGAAAACATGAAAGACAAAGTTGCCGTAGTGACCGGTGGCGCACAGGGCATTGGCTTTGCAGTTGTCAAACAGCTCATTAGTCAGGGCGCACAGGTTGCCAGCTGGGACTATGACGCCACCAATGAAAGTGCAATGGGTGCCTTCGGTGATCAGGCAAAGGCTATCCATTGCAATATCACAGACCCCGAATCCGTCAAAGCGGCCCACACGCAAACCTGTGAAGGTTTCGGCACCCCGGTTATTGTGGTGAACAGCGCCGGTATTGCAGGCCCCAACGCCACTGTTGAAGACTACGATTTTAATGAATGGAAAAAGGTCTTTGATGTGAACGTGAACGGTACCTTCCTGGTCAACAAAGTCTGCGTACCGGGTATGAAAGCAGCGGGTTATGGTCGCATACTCAATATCGCATCCGTGGCGGGCAAAGAAGGCAACCCGAACGCATCCGCTTATTCTTCTTCAAAGGCTGCCGTCATCGGATTCACCAAGTCACTCGGCAAGGAACTGGCCGACTTCGACATCGCCGTCAACTGCGTCACACCGGCCGCGGCGCGCACTCGAATATTTGATCAGATGAGCGAAGAACACATCAACTATATGCTATCGAAAATTCCACGAGGCAGATTTCTCGACGTCGACGAAGCAGCCAAAATGATTGCCTGGGCAGTCTCGGAAGAGAACTCTTTTACCACCGGTGCGGTGTTTGACCTTTCCGGTGGCAGAGCCACTTACTGAACGAATCTGCCGACACACTAAAACCACTGGCGGTATATCACAATGAAGGCACTCATCGTCGAGCAGTATGGCCCACCGCAAAGCCATCGCATTGCTGAAACAGATCGGCCGGTCCCCGGGAACAACGAAATTCTGATCAGAGTGACCGCAACGGCTGTCAATGACTATGACTGGAGCCTGATCCGTGGCAAACCTTACATTTACCGTCTCATGTTCGGCCTGCGGAAGCCCAAAGCAAAGATTCCAGGCATGGAACTGGCCGGCGTAGTTGAGGCGACCGGTCCCGGTGCCACCCGCTTCAAACCGGGCGATCACGTATTTGGTGATACATCTGACTTCGGCTTTGGCAGCTTTGCCGAATACATCGCTGTCCATGAAAACGCCGTGGTTAAAAAGCCCCGGGGGCTTAGTGATGAGATAGCCACCGCCCTGCCCCACGCCGCAGCACTGGCGCTGCAGGGACTGGTTAACAGCGGCGGGATACGCAATGGCGAAAAGGTATTGATCAATGGTGCCGGAGGTGGTGTGGGCGCTATCGGCCTGTGCCTGGCCAGGCATTATCACGCTGAAGTCACCGGTGTAGACAGCCAGAGCAAGCACAGTAACATGCTTGCAAGCGGGTTCGATCACGTCATCGACTACACCACTACCGACTTCACCCGCACAAACGAAGAGTACGACTTGATACTCGACGCGAAAACGTCCCGATCAGGCTTCGACTATATGCGAGCGCTGTCACCGGGCGGGCGTTATGTCACCGTCGGCGGGCATTTGCCGCGACTGCTGCAGGTGCTTCTGCTGAAGCCGTTTGTATCCTGGTTTAGCAGCAAGCAGTTTCATATCGTTGCTCTGAAACCCAACCAGGACCTCGAATACCTGGCCGATCTAACGTTGAACAACACAATTAAGCCCGTCATCGACGGACCCTATCCTCTGGACGAATTGCCGCAGCGAATCCAATACTTCGGAGAGGGCCGGCACTGCGGCAAGGTGGTCATTAGCATGCCGCAGCCGGATACACGCGATGACGTTCCAACCCGCTAGCCTCACACAGCCACTATGACTGCAGCACCCGAAATAAAACATACTGCCACCCTGTATATGCTGTGCGGAAAAATGGCCGCCGGCAAATCCACACTGGCGCAACAACTCGCAGAACGGGAACACTTGATACTGCTCAGCGAGGATGAGTGGCTCGCGACCTTGTACCCCGGGGAAATCATCGATCTGGCAACCTATGCCAATCGCTCCACCAGAATCAAGACTGCAATAGAGCAACTACTCGTCAGTCTGTTATCAAAGGGGATGTCCGTCGTAATGGACTTTCCCGCCAACACGGCAGCGCAACGCGCCTGGCTGTGCTCACTGGCTGTGGCCGCACAGGCGAATCACGAGCTGCACCTGATAGACCTGCCGGACTCTACGTGCAAGGTACAACTTCTAAAACGGGCGCGTGAAAACCCTGAACGAGCACAAACAGATACCCTGAAAATGTTTGAAGCCGTAACCGCCTGGTTTGAATATCCGGGTGAACACGAGGGGCTGAACATCGTACGCGTGAATCCGACAGATCACGCCTGAACTTCCACATCTGAACACCGGCCCGATGGAGCGACGTCACATATGCCATGCTGCACCGGCGAGGAACTGTCACTAATACCCCGGTGTGGTGCGTTAGTGCGCTCGGATAACCTGCACCCGGCGACCGCAACATAAGCATAATGCGCTTATTCAGGTGCCAGCGGGTCGATCGGACCGAACGGCCCGCCGACAACGATTTCGATAGCACGTGCAACCTGCAGCAGGCCGGCCTCCCCGCGCGGTTGACCAATCAGTTGCAGGCCCACCGGCATTCCGTCATCGGTGAATCCGTCGGCGTACTCTGGTGAAATCCCAGTTTCCACCCTGCCGGTGTTTTCTGCCACAATGACGATCTGACACAATAGCGCGACAGAACTCCGGACTCGCTTCTGTTGGCTGACAAATAGGTCAGCGATACGGTTTGATCACTTATTACATGTACTGCGAACCCTTGAGACACTATTATGTGGCTCATGCTCGTTTTGGACAGCGTGTCCAATATTTCTGTTTTTCTTCATATACTGCCGGCGTATCCTATTTCGCAGAATGAATCATGCAGAATGGCTCCCATCCGCTCAGGGTTTGCACGGCATTCCGACGGATGCAGTTCAACCTCCAGACCACGTAGCGTGGCTAATAACTGTTCACCGTTCATTGTTACCACTTATTCTCACGAACAGATAAGCACCAGTTGCGATCAATATCCATATCAGCGCCACTACGTTAGCGACAAATACGCGACCAACCGCACTGTTATAGTCACCCACTGACCAGGCTATCAACAGAAACGAAACAACACTGGCCTGGCAGATAGTATATCAGCCTGAACGCTGAATACAGAATAAACACTCCAGGTATCCCGTACAATACAGCCATGTGTCGCATCAGTATTTCAATATTCGCTTCGTCGAACGAAAGACCATAAAGTGTGCTCAAGCGCTCGCCGCTGATCACGCCGGAAACGGGCAGCAGATGGATAACAGCAACTACTATCAACATCATACTGATTACTTGATTCATTCAGAGCCTCTATAATCCGCCACTCTGAAGCATCCTCCCAATTCCTTCAGCTATCGCCTCGTATCGCTCGCTTCAATACATAAACAGCCGAACAAGCGGCGAGAAAAAACGGTACCGAATAATTGCTAATAAAGTAGTAAAGATCGCGCAGGAAATCTTCATAAAAGTAATTGCTGCCCCATCGAGACAACACCAGCACAGAAAAATGCAGAGCCGGCAGCAGTGGCGCAATAAACATTGCCCATTTCTTTAACCTGAAAGCAAAAATGACTACACCTGTTATCCCCAGGTACAGCGGTATATTGCCCACCAGACTGCACGCGAGATCCTGGCCACTAAGTGCGATTCCGCACAGCTTATCACTTGCAAAATTCGATAATTCTGTTGTTAACCAAAAGCAAACAGTACCAGCTATAAAATACAGTACACACGTCATTTACTTCATCAGCTACCAGATTAGTTTGTATATGACCTGAGCGATACCTGGCGCTCTCGCATAAGCACTAGTGATTTTTTACGCCGCCACGTGTGGGTTGGTCAGGGCGCCAGGATTGGCATTAGATAGGCAAGTATTCTCAGTATATAAAATATGCCAGCCAGTTCCAAATTCCTTTTCCAACCCACTGCCGTGCCTCAGCCTGAGGGATCCCGCTCAACCAATAGACACAACAAGCGCGGGCACCGAATAAAGTACTACGAAGAACCACGAGATTGTCATCTCTGATGGCTTATTTACCTCTTCGACTTACTCCCGATGGCTGGCCCTTCGCACATACTGATTCCATTCGAATTACCGCCAGATTCTATTGTCGGACGTATACCTCTTCTCCGAACTCGTTGAGCGCCACCCAACCACCCTTTTTTACCACTTTATTGTAGTTATCACTAAAGGTAAACCGGTGCACCCCAACATCGTCCCCATACATATTTTGATGCGTGTCGTACTGAAATCTGGCCTCGGTACACTGACATTTTAGATTAAAAAAGCCTATGCTCGTCCACTCAGAATCATGATCTATCCCTTTAAGCGCCCTGGGATCTCTCAATTCTATGCTGCATGAT
>CAZOXM010000081.1:0-3725 GCA_964583825.1 uncultured Granulosicoccaceae bacterium | reverse complement strand
TGACTCATCGCTTATTGCATTGACAGAATAATCCCCATTTGGTGTTAGCCTACAATAGTGATCGTGGGACAGCCAGTTCGGCTCCACTATATAGGTGCATGAAGTGGAAGAGTGACCGATTCGGTCAAACAGGCACGACACGCGAAGCAACGGTAATATTACCGTCGGCTGGCGCACTTCATATGCATATTTTAGGAACTCCGGTTTATACTGGTCCCGTTAAGCCCTGCGGAGCGAGACGAACAAGAAACTGGGACTGATCGTCCCGGTTACGGGCGAAACCCGCCGAACGCCACCATTCAGACTGTGTTTCTTCGACAATCTCCAGGCTTAATCGATACCCATCGAGACTAGGTAAGCCCGGGATCTTCTCCCACCATGCAGTTCATTTATAGGTTAGTGAATGGGTTTTTAAGGGGCTCAGGCGAATTTACATTGGTGTTCTAAAGACTCATTATCGAGACCCGATACCTTTGAGGCAACGCAACGTTAACTATCGTTAAAAATACGTTCGTTATAACAGTGATATTCACGCGGGCAACTGGACTGCCTAACGCGATATCAGATTTACATTAAATCAGAGAGGGAATTCAATGAAATTCAAAGCACAGTTTGCTGCAATTGTAACCGCAACTATTTTCAGTGGCGCCGTCCACGCCGATATTAACTCAAATCTGCAGCAGTTCGTTGATACCACCCTACAGGAAATACTGAATTCCGGCGTGGTCGTTTCGAGCATCAAGGAACAAAATCTCGCGCACGAAAACCTCAGCCAGGCAGACATTGATGCACTGGATATAAAGTGGAGATCAGAGGCAGATGGTGGCTCAGGAGATCTGATAGACAAGGTACTCTCCAATGAGTTGTCAGCTTATCTATTGCAGTCCCTTGATGACAGTGAAGGCATTTTCACTGAGATCTTTGTGATGGATAATCGTGGACTTAACGTTGGTCAAAGTGGTCTGACCTCTGACTACTGGCAGGGTGATGAGGACAAATGGCAGCAGACTTACTCCACAGGACCGAATTCAGTACACGCGTCAGAAATTGAATTTGATGAGTCTTCACAAACGTATCAACTACAGATAAGTATACCTGTTGTGGATAGCGAGACAAACAGCGTCATCGGTGCGGCAACTTTTGGCGTTAACGCTGAGGCTCTCGATATGATTAGTCTGGGTGACGATTTCTAGGCATCAGTGGCACGTGGTGCTGTGAGGGGACAGTTGGTTTTACCAGCCGCACGAAAATACGCATTATAAACAAGTGCGAATCCTACAAGAACCAGCCCCAAACCTTCGTGCATCCGACGTCGGAGCCGGCAACATAGTATGCCGGTTTCCCGCCGCTTTTGACTACCGGTTCTAATCAAAGTTAACAAGGGTTTTATGGAGAGTGACATGGAAGGAACTACTTCAAACAACAACACTGATACAACCAACCACACCGCAGGCGACAATTTTAAGCGGGGATTCTGGACAGTCACACGCAAATTAATTGCTATGATAATTGTCTCTGTCGCGCTGGTGTTCTCTGGCTTTATATTTATCGCCGGGAATTTCCTTAAAAACAGCCTGATGACAATGGCTGAACGTGATTATACGGTACTCTCTGAGCAATTGGCTGATACAGCCTCCGGTGCAATAAAATGGAATAAGGTTGAGCAGGTTGAAGTGCTCTTTCAGAAAGTTGTGCAAGGTGACAAATCCCCACTACACGCAATGGGTGTACGCGGCAAGGAAGGAAAATCCAGCGATATGAATGCACTTTTCAGCAAGGATCCTTCTTTGACAGACGAACATGACGCGTTTTTTACGGAAGCAAATCAAAAAATCACTGAAGTCACTCAGGTGCAGCACTACGGAAACTTTATACTGATCAGTACACCGGTCGTTTTAAAACAAGACCAGCCCAGTATCGGACAACTCCTTACTGTCTGGGACACCACAGATATCCAGGCCACCGTTCATGAAAAGTTAAAGTATTTATACCTTGCCGGTGGTGTCGCTGTTTTACTGATGTCGGTCATTCTCGGCTCGTTGGTAGATCGGGGCTTTGGCAGGCGTATTGTCGCCAGTGTAAAAGTAGCGAAAGAGATTGCTCGTGGAAAGCTTGACAACAAACTCGATGTGCACTCCAGTGATGAACTTGCCGAACTGTCTTTTGCGTTGAACAGCGTGCAACACAACCTGATTGCGGGCGATGATTCAGAACGAAAGGCTGCAGAATTTGGCAGAATCAAGAAAGCGCTGGACAGTGCGACTGTGAGCACATTATTGGTAGATGAAAACCACAAGATTGTCTATGTTAACGATTCGTTTATCAACCTGTTGGCTAGCTGTCAATCCCTGGTGATGACGGCGTCACTGGAGTCTCTCACCGCCGCGTCTGTCATGGGCAGTTCAATCGATATTTTTAGCCCGGCATGTGGTATTTCTTCGCAGGCGCTGTCAAACGTTAATTCCAGCCAGAAACATGAGTTGAAAAACGAAACTACAACGGTGGATATCAGGATTTCCCCGGTATTTGATGCAGACGGAATTCGTCTTGGCACGGTAGTAGAGTGGTTCGATAGATCAAGAGAAGTCAGTGCCGAGATTGAGTTACAGAAAATGGTTGACGCGGCGGCGAACGGCGACTTTTCCAAACGAATTGATACGACGGCAATGACGGGTTTCTATAAAAACGTATCCATAATGCTGAACTCGCTTGCAGAGATCTCGCAAACCGGGCTCGACGACACGGTCCGTGTGCTGGATGCTATATCGGTAGGTTCTCTCAATGAACGAGTCGTCGGTGAACACAAAGGTGTTTTTGCAGATTTACAAGAAAAATGTAACAACACCGTGGATAAGCTGACAGATATAGTAAGCGATATCAGAAGCACTGGATTGAATTTAAACAAGGGTGCGAACGAAATAGCGCGTGGTAATTCAGAACTTTCCTCGCGTACCGCCCAACAGGCTGCACACCTGCAAAAAACGTCCGCAGCAATGGATGATATTTCCGATACGGTTAAGACCAACTCGGATTTTGCACATGAAGCCAACAAGCTCTCAGACGAGGCGCTTAACGAGGCTAAGCATGGTGGAGATGTCGCAATCAAGGCAGTGAATGCGGTTAAAGAGATTAGCTCCGCCAGCAATGAAATTTCAGAGATTATTGGTGTTATCGACGAAATTGCATTTCAAACCAACCTGCTCGCACTCAATGCGTCGGTAGAGGCTGCACGCGCCGGAGACAAAGGACGCGGTTTCGCCGTGGTAGCGAGTGAAGTAAGGGATCTCGCGGGTAGAAGCGCCACAGCTGCCAAGGAAATTAAGGATCTTATTCAAAACAGCGTCACTAAAGTGTCCGAAGGTGAGAAACTTGTCAGCCAGTCAGGTGAGGCGTTAAGCGCGATTGTCGTCTCAGTCAACAAGGTCAGTGATATTGTTACCGAAATCGCTGCCGCCGGTGCTGAACAAACTCAGGGTATCGATCAGATAAATTCCGCCATCTCTCAAATCGATAAAACAACTCAGCAAAACAACTCCCTGGTCGAAGAGGCAGCATCAGTAAGCAAAACCGTGGACCAGCAAGCCAAACACCTTGGAGAGCTGGTCGAATTCTTCACTATAGATTCAAGTAGTATGTCACAAGCAGAATCACAGACTGATTTCGCACAACCTAAAAAAGCAGCGTAAACGTATAACCAGCCACTGGCAGCCCCGTATTGAACGGGG
>CAZOXM010000080.1:12909-21598 GCA_964583825.1 uncultured Granulosicoccaceae bacterium | reverse complement strand
AGGTTGTTGATCAGGTTGATCATCTGAGTAGCCTGCCTGCTGAGGAACGAAGCGCGTATTGGAACGCGCTGACTGAAGCCCAGCGTGTTGCGATATTGCCACTGTTGTCACCTGAGGTACATCGGCCAATAGTCGAAGGTACCAACATCGAAGTGCTGACATCGCTGGCCAGCCAGCTGGAAGTTCGCGATGCGGCGGATATGATTGATCGACTGGATACCGAGCGCGCATCGTGTGTACTGGATGATCTGGATCAGCAAACCGGCGAGCAGATCAACTTGCGGCTCGACTATCCGTCAGACTCAGCGATGCGCTGGATGACGCCGGCGATTAGTGTACGTGCTGACTGGACGCTCGCTGAGGTAAAAGCTCACCTGCGTACAAATAAAGACGCCCTGTCCGGCTATAGCACGGCGGTGATGGTTACAGACGAGCACTATTGCTTTGTTGGCAAGCTTTCCATCGCGAGTCTGATCATTCACCCTTTGGAAGATCCCGTTACCCTGCATATGGATACCGAGGCCGTAACGCTCCGCGACTCTGCCAGTGAGGGTGATGTTGTTGAATTATTCGCTGATCGCCGGGTGGTCAATGTGCCGGTGGTGGATGAACACGGGCGACTACTCGGCCGGGTCACCGTGGATGACGCACTTCACCTGACAGCACAGCTTGCAGATGATCAGTTCATGAAGCGCGACGGCCTCGACCATGAGACCGATCTTTTTGCGACGCGCGTGGTTAGCTTCAGGAAGCGTACCGTCTGGTTGGCGATTAATCTGCTTACTGTGTTCTTCGCCGCCTGGGTAATCAG
This sequence comes from uncultured Granulosicoccaceae bacterium, assembly GCA_964583825.1. GTDB lineage: Bacteria > Pseudomonadota > Gammaproteobacteria > Granulosicoccales > Granulosicoccaceae. The sequence continues at coordinate 20,787 of CAZOXM010000080.1, read as the reverse complement.
TTTTTTTCAGGATACTGTGCAACAGATCGTCGCGCTTGCTGTACTGATGCCGATTGTGAGCAGTATGGGCGGGATTGCCGGCAGCCAGACACTTACCCTGATCATCAGAGCGTTATCCAGGGAACAGATCAAGGCTTCGAATATCAGCTGGATTTTTCGAAAGGAGCTGGCAGTTGGGTGTCTGCACGGTGTGACGTGGGCGGTGGTGGTCGGTGCGGTTACCGTGTTCTGGTTTGACTCGGTAGTACTCGGTATAGTGATCGCAGTTGCACTGCTGTTTAACCTGTTGTGCGCCGCGGCCAGCGGTGTGGCAGTGCCGATGCTGCTTAAGAGAATCGGGCAGGATCCAGCTCTGGCGGGTTCGGTGTTACTCACGACGGTGACTGATGTTGTCGGTTTCTTTGCATTTCTCGGTCTGGCCAGCTGGTGGATGGCCTGAACGCAGCGTACCGGATCAAGCCACCGCCAGAAGTCGCCGGGCGACCGGTTACAGCTGGCGATTCAGGCAATTTCTCTTAACCGAATATGTGAAAATGAAAAATCATTTGATGGCGCCCTGCACAGCTCGATGGTGGCGATGGTTTTACGTTTTGATTGTATGGTTGCTGCTCGTTCCCGCATCAGCAACCGCATACGAGTTAGTGAACGTTAATCACTTCTCACTGGTGCCTGCCGGCATAAATGCCCAGGGCATACCTGCGCATCGATTAAAGCTGGAGCTTGCGACCGGGGAGCACGTCGACATCCGCCTGCAACCAATGCAGTGGTTCGATCATGTGGATTACCACGGCGTTCAACCGGGGAGGCAATTACAGGTTTTCGCGGGTCAAATAGTTGATGCAGCGGATAGCTGGGCTCGAATTACCATCGAGGGTGATGCGATTCTCGGGTTGATTGACACCGGTACACAACGCTATGAAATCACCAATCTGCGGCGCGGGGAGGTCATCTCGAGTGTTGATAATGGTCAGTTGCAACGACGATACAGCAAATCCTACCGCTTGAATGTGGTCAATTCTCCGGTTGTCGGGAAGACGTTTGAGCGCGTGCTTCCCATTGCGATCGTGGTGGATGAACTCTTCGATCAACAGTATTTCGGTCGAGGTCTGGTACAGGCAATCAATATAATTAATGGCGTAGATGGCATCATGCGCGAGGAACTCGGCATTGCAATTCAACTGACTGTTGCAATTTCAACAGTGAGCGAATCCTTTTCGTCGCTGCCGGGTGCTTCTCCATCACAGCTGACAGGCTTCAGCGAATTCAGAAAACGTGTTCCTGAATTACAGGGAGACATCGCCCTGGTTCACTTGTTCACCGGGAGTGCGCTGCCAACGTTTACCGGGGCCGGAATCGGTTATGCATTCATCGGAACGGTGTGCGGCCGCAACGGTCTGGATGTCAGTGTTTCTGCTCCATACTATCGGGGGGTGGAGCTGGCAGCGCACGAAATTGCACACAACCTTGGTGCTTTACACGACAGGGACACAGTCGGATGTAAAGCGGATATGTCGAAATTGATGGATCTGTCGATCGATGGCGCGACGCAACTGTCCACTTGCAGTGTCGATCGCATTGAAGCAACGTTGCAGCGAGCCTCGTGCTACCTGGAAGTTCATGACGGAAGTGTTGTGCTCAGACCCTCTGGAGAAGACGCGGTGGTGGTGGCTGTGCAGAGTAAGTCCAGCTTCGATACGACGGTATCTCCCGAGGTGCGTATCACACATGAAGTACCTGTCAAACATGCACCAGTCTTTTGTCGCGCCCTCGACAGCAGGGAACTCAGCTGTGTATTGCCTGGTGTTAAGACGAATTCCCCATACCAGTTTTACATAGAATTCCAGGGCCCAGGCAACCAGACGTTGCTCGCAGAATACGCTGATGGAGCAAGTTTCGATAACAATCTTCGGAATAACACGGCGCAGGCCACGCTTAACGGCAGTCAATCGTCCATCGGCCCATGCGTAGACGAGGATGGTGACGGATATGGCTGGAACGGGGTGGCTTCATGTCGCCCAACACCGTCGAGCAGCGCGAACACGGAAATCCCTGAATATACTGATCGAAGGACCGGTCAGGCAATCTTTCTGAATAGCCATGCGTGGAATGTCGGTGATCTGGTCAACCGTACCATTGAATGCCGGCCATATGCGTATGATCGTTTAGCAAACCAGTATCTGGTCAACCCTGCATATTACACGCGCTATCGCCATCTGCCATTCTCTCGTGGCAGTGGTACCGGTACCACAGAAATTGCGAAGTATGTGCGTGGCAGTAATCAAACCTATCTGGCGACGACGATTCGTTACGAGGACTGGACCTTGCAGGTTGGACGCTACACCGGCCCGGCGCCATTTGCTCGCTCGCCGCATCTGCAAATTGTCGGCGCGGGGCCTGGTAGCAATAATGCGATTAGGAGTTTCAGCAGCGAGATATCGTTCGACTTGTGTCACAGCTTCCCGGACCCCGCTGTCCCGTTCCGTCCGACCGGTATAGCGGGCAGCGGTTCCCCGGTTTGTCGAGACACCGCACCGTTGAATGATGGATGGGGCTGGGACGGCCAACGTTCGTGTCGCGTCCCGCTTTCTAATTTCGCGCTTGAGACTACAAGCGGACAAAATACGCCCTCAATCATAGTAAACAAGGGAGATCAGGTAGTGCTTGACGGCCTGATCAGTGCAGCGGAATGGAGTGCAGCTACGACACGCGACAATGACGGGCTCGCACTCGGCCTGCCGGTGGCTATATCAGGCTTGCGTAGTGAGCGGGGCCTCGATCAATGGCTGATCATGCATGATCTCAATTTTATTTATATTGCGATCACCGTGCCCGATAGCACGCCTTTTCGTGATTCGAAGCTGGCGCAACATGACGACAGCGTGGAAATTTTTATTGACGGCGGCAATCAACGTACAGACCGTTACGACACGGACGATACGCATTTGATTCTGCGCTCAACGGGTGAAATTACCGGTGTCGCAATTCCGGGTGCACGCTTTGCACATGTGCGACGCTACGATAGTGTACAGCAACGGTATACGTATGAGATCCAGTTAAGCAAGGCATCGCTACAACTTACAGGTGGTGAGTTCGGAATTGATATACAGATCAACAATGATCAAAACGGCGGCACACGAGATGCGAAATGGGGATGGTCCGGGCGGTCGGGTTCGAATACCCACTGGTACAGACTAAGCGATATCGGTATTGCCTGTTTCGACACAGGCCCGCCTTCCTCACGTTGTCAGCGCCCGGTGGTAACTCCCCGTGTGTGTGTAGATACCGGTGTTGTCGGGGATGGCTGGGGATGGGACGGTGCGCGCTCCTGTCGTCTCACCTCAACGTGTATCGATACCGGTGTCATCGGTGACGGCTGGGGCTGGAATGGAACAGCGTCCTGCCGGTTGTTCTAGCGAGGCTGTCGCTTACCGGTTAGTGCTTGATGCTTTGTAGATTATTCATCACCACGGCGGCTAGCTGCTGCAGCCTTGTGCGGTTCTCGGCGGACAGTTTTCGTGGCTTTTGATCGAGTACACACAAGGTTCCAAGCCGAAAGTCGTCCGGATCGATCAAGGGCGCAGCAGCGTAGTAGCGCACCGCCAGCACACCGGTGACCAACTGGCTCGACGTATGGATAAGATGCGTATCCTCGATTTCATAGATCGAGTCGGACAAGATTGCGCTGGAGCAAAAGGTCGGATCGCGCGGGACTTCTGTTATATCCAGCCCGTAGGCAGATTTGAACCAGATTCTATCCCGATCGACCAGACTGATCACTGCGATTGGCATGTCCAGTGCGGTCGCTGTGAGTCTTGTGATTTCTTCATGGAACTCATCTTTGGCAGTATCCAGCAAACCGTAGGCGTGTAGCGCACGCAAACGTTCATCCTCATTTGAAAGTACTGGTAGAGAGTTGTCGCTGAGTATCAGGCGTACACCCTGACCCTGTCTTTCGCTCATAGCTTCGTTCATTCTGATAAGAAAACATCCTGACCAATGTCGAAAAAAATCCGTATTTTTATCTTAGCCATTGGTGTACTGACTGAACAACAATAATACACGCTCAAGTCACTCGCAGGTATAGCTTGAGATCTATTTGTCACACCACCAGCCGCCTGCCGATACTGCTCTTGTCTCTGACAAACGGCAAATTCACTGGCGGTAATAGCGTTTGTGCGCTGAGAACGGCTGATCGAGCTTTGCGTTAGCATATGGAAATGTCGGTGAACCCGGAGGATGGATTGGTCACCATCATGTTCGCATCGCATCACTCCTGCCTGATCACTGTAAAATTTACATCAAATTGTGTAGGACAGTGTGGTGTACCAGAATTGCCCTGCACTGTCGCTCGAGTGAAGACCACTGTCTTGCGCGTTGCAATAAAGCATGTAGTCGTTGCGGGAGAAAACAGGGGATAGGCTCGGCTCAGCGTCGCTTACCGAGCGCTTCGTAGCGATTTTATCAAGGGAGCAACCTTTTATAGCAAATCGACGCCCCGCGCTCGAAAAAATACTCCTGCCAGAATGACCGCGTTTAGTTAATCAGCGGTTCATCGCGCTTTGTTCGCTACATTTGCAGCCTTCTTCCTGACAGCAGCAGTACCGAAGTAAAGAACAACAATAACAACAGCGGATCGATTTCACTTCCCGTGAGACGCAGTGTACATCCGCCATGACCCTGAAGCCCGGTTAAAACCACACCACCATGCCTGGCGGCGGCAATTTCTGCATCTTCTCGTGAGTCGAAGCGGCCGTCGCCGTCTCGGTCTGCGTCCGCAGAATCGACAATACCATCACCGTCGAGATCCCCTTCGGCTGAGAAATCGCTATCAAATAGATCATCGATACTATCACTGTCCCGGTCGGTGCCACCGGTGTTGTCCACATCCACCTGGTCGGGAATACCGTCGTTGTCATCATCGGATGCCAGATCGAGTTTGCCGTCGTTGTTTTCGTCTGCGTTTCCGGACGCTGCGATATCGAACACGCCATCACCATTGCTATCGAGATCCAGGTGATCCAGCGCACCATCTCCATCGCTGTCCATTGCAGAATTGGGAGACTGCTCGGTGGTGTCGTCAATACCATTTGCATCTGTGTCGGAAAAATCATCGAGCATGCCATCCTCGTTGGCATCGACCCCACCACTTTCTATTAGATCAGACAAGCCATCCTGATCAGAGTCCAGATCAAGATAGTCTGCGACGCCGTCATTATCGGTGTCTATCGGTGCGACACCCGTTGTGTCGTCGTTTGCTCCGTTACCGTCTGTATCGACAAACCCATCGAGGCGGCCGTCTCCATTGGCATCTGCAGCCACACCGGCCGCTTCGAAGGCATCAGACAAGCCGTCATTGTCACTGTCTCCATCGCGAAAGTCAGCCATCACGTCATCGTCACTGTTGGGGGGTATATTGCCTGCCGCCAAAGCGACGCCAGTATCATCTACGGGCGCGTCACTGAAAACAAAGTCGTCCAGTACGACGTCATCGATAAACCCGTCGAAATCAATATCCGGGTGTCCCGACTCTGTGGTATCCAGCAGGCCGTCATTGTCACTGTCGTGATCGCGGTAGTCCGGCAGACCGTCGTCATCCACATCCTGCAGCTGATAGTTTATCGTACCGCTTTCACTACCCAGTTCAACGATATCAGCCAGGCCGTTGTCGCCGGAGGTAAAACGATCCGGATCGATAATGCCGTCGATGTTGGCGTCGAGGTTCGTCACTTCATTAATATCGATACGCGATTCGATGAGATCAAAGATACCGTCGTTGTCCACATCAAGATCGCGATAGTCCGCCACACCATCACCGTCCCGATCCCCCTCCCCTTCTATTGCATCGGGGATACCATCGTTATCTGTGTCCAGATCCAGAAAATCGAGGACCTGATCATTGTCGCGATCGGATGGTGTATCGCTCACGAAGAAGGCCTCGACTCGATCGGATATTCCATCGCCATCACTGTCTGAGTCCTGTGTATTCGGCAGTCCGTCTCCGTCGGGGTCACCTGTTCCCTCGATTTCGTTATTCAGACCGTCATTATCCGTATCGAGCAGGTAGTCGGGTACATCGAGATAATCGACAACTCCGTCACCATCGCTGTCGCCTATACCTTCGATGCCGTCCAGCGTACCGTCATTGTCAGCATCCGGATCGAGATAATCAGGCAGTCCGTCTCCATCAGTATCAATTTGTCCGTTGGCAGCACCTGCTTCCAGATTGTCGCTGAGACCGTCGCCATCGCTGTCGAGGTCAAGCGCGTTTGGAATGCCATCACCATCGGCATCACTGTTTCCCTCGACAACATCTTCAATACCGTCATTGTCGCTGTCGGTGTCGAGGCTGTCCGGGGTGCCATCGCCATCGGTGTCACCGATGTTTTCCTCACCGTCTTCGATGCCATCGCCATCGCTGTCGAGGTCGTTGTAGTCGGCGATGCCGTCACCGTCACTGTCAATCGTGCCTTCCAGCGCATCAGACAATCCATCACCATCGGAGTCGGTATCGAGGTAGTCGGCAATGCCGTCGCCATCGGTATCGAGTGTGGCATCACCGCCGCGACTTTCAACCGCATCCGGAATGGAATCACCATCGCTGTCGGCATCGAGATAATCCGGGATGCCGTCGGCATCGTTGTCACCAATCGTCTCCAGCTCATCCGGCAAGCCGTCGCCGTCGCTGTCGAGATCGATAAAGTCCGGGATGCCATCGCGGTCACTGTCGGCAGCGGACTCGTTGATATCAGCTATTCCGTCACCGTCAGCATCCGTATCCAGATGATCCGGTATACCATCGCTGTCGGTATCTGTCGCAACGATCGCATCATCGATACCATCGTTGTTGGCATCGACACCATTGGTCTGATCCACATCGATTGAATCGTCCAGCCCGTCGTTGTCGGTGTCCAGCCCCAGTGCAGCAGGCAAGCCGGTGTTTTCGAACGCATCGTCGATACCGTCGTTATCCGAGTCGGTGTCGCGATAGTCGGCGATACCGTCGTTGTCAGTATCCTGTTGTCGCTCGAGCACGTCGGGCATACCATCGTTGTCGCTGTCACGATCAAGATAATCGGCTGTACCGTCAGCGTCCTGATCTGCGGGTTGCAGTTCGTCGTCAATGCCATCGCCGTTGGCATCAACACCATTGGTGTTGTCGATATCAATCGCATCGTCAATACCGTCCGCATCGCTATCTATGCCACTCAGTGGTGACAGTGCGCTCAACTCTTCAGTATCACTAATACCGTCGTTGTCGGCATCGGTATCCAGATAGTCCGCGTTTCCATCGTTGTCGCTGTCGAGCGAACCTTCAATCGCATCGGCGATACCATCTCCGTCAGCATCTGCGTCCAGATAGTTGGCAACGCCGTCACCGTCCGTGTCGAGCGAAAGCTCTGTCGCGTCATCAATGCTGTCGTTATCCGAATCGGTATCGAGGTGGTTTGAGATACCGTCCCCGTCGGCATCAGCGCCGCTTTCAATGACATCGGCGATACCGTCATCGTCGGCATCCTCATCGCGATAATCCGGCACAGTGTCGCCATCGGTGTCAGCAGGTTGTTCAGCGTCTGTACCCGCCTCAATAGTGTCGTGGATGTTATCGCCATCAGAATCAATATCGATATAGTCACTGTCGCCATCACCATCTGTATCCCGCGTCCCCTCGACCTGATCGGGAATGCCGTCTCCGTCGCTGTCTGTATCGGCATAGTTGGGTATGCCATCACCGTCGGTATCGATGTCATTGCCCGGCAGCTCTGACGCATTCTCAATACCGTCGCCATCGATATCGTGGTCGAGGTAGTTGGCAATACCGTCTCCATCAAGGTCGTTATTGCTCAGTGAGCTGATGTCACTGTCAGGGATACCATCGCC
>CAZOXM010000080.1:0-12809 GCA_964583825.1 uncultured Granulosicoccaceae bacterium | reverse complement strand
TCAAGGTCGTTATTGCTCAGTGAGCTGATGTCACTGTCAGGGATACCATCGCCATTGGAATCATCGTCCAGTGAATCGGCGATGCCATCGCCATCACTGTCGACAATGCCCTCAATTACGTCATCGATACCATCATTATCCGAATCGCTGTCACGGAAGTCACGCGTACCGTCGTTGTCGGTGTCTGCGTCGCTTTCAATACTGTCGGGGATGCCGTCGGCATCGGTATCGACATCGCGGTAATCGGCCACACCGTCACCATCGCTGTCCACGCCGGTCTCTACACTGTCGTCAATACCGTCACCGTCCACATCGCGATCGATGTAATCAGCCAGGCCGTCGCCGTCGCTGTCTGTGTTGCCCTCTACACTGTCGTTGATACCATCGCCGTCAGCGTCCGGGTCGCGCGCATCGTAGGTACCATCGGCATCACTGTCTGCCGTGCCCTCTATTGCGTCGCCAATACCATCGCCATCCGAGTCACTATCGAGATAATCACCCACGCCATCCTGATCTGTATCGACCGGCTGGGAACCGCTGGCACCACTTTCTATCGCATCGGGAATGCCGTCGCCATCTGCATCGGTGTCTTCAAAATCGCGAATACCATCGGCGTCTGAGTCGATAGATCCTTCGATGCTGTCGGGTATACCGTCACCGTCGGAGTCACTGTCGAGCCGGTTTGGCACACCGTCACCATCGGTGTCGCCGTTACCGTCGGTGGTATCGGGTATACCGTCGTTGTCAGAATCGTTGTCATTAGCATCGGGAATCCCGTCACCGTCGGTATCGGTGATGTCAAAGGCGGCAGATGACAGCGAGTCATCGTAGCCGTCGCTGTCGTTATCAGTAAAGTTGTCGACCCTGCCATCTCCGTCAGCATCGCTGTCGCTGGCCTCTGCAATATCAAAGAAACCATCGGCATCACTGTCGAGATCAACCAGGTTAAACAAGCCATCGCCATCGGTATCCAGTGGCAGTGCGTTGTTGTCGTCGCGACCGTCACTGTTTGCGTCTGTCAGGCCGTCCACCACTCCGTCGTTGTCCACATCCTGTCGTCCGCCCTCAACGACATCGGTCAGTCCGTCGTTGTCACTGTCAATGTCGAGGAAGTCCGCGATGGTATCGCCATCAGTGTCTATCGCACCGTTGTCCGCGTTGCCGTCCTGGTTAACATCGAGCAGGCCCGAGTCCACACTGGTTTCTACACTATCTGCCAGACCGTTATCGCTCACAGTGCCGTCGATGCGGCCATCGCCATCACCATCGAGCCCTGCAACACCAGCCTCGATCACATCATCGGTGCCGTCATTGTCGCTGTCGAGGTCCCGAAAGTTGGCGATGCCGTCGCCGTCGGTATCGAGCGAGGTTTCCAGCTGATCGGGCAGCGCATCATTGTCGCTGTCAAGATCGAGAAAATCACCAATTCCGTCGCTGTCGGCATCGTTCGTTCCCTCGACGAGGTCGGTGATGCCATCGTTATCTGAATCGCTGTCGTGGAAGTCAGGGGTGCCGTCACCATCGCTGTCGGTCGCACCTTCGATGCTGTCTGCAATGCCGTCACTATCGCTGTCGGTATCGAGGTAGTCCGCAACGCCATCTCCATCGCTATCGGTATCGCTCTCAATTACATCCTCAATACCATCTGCGTCACTGTCGGTATCGAGGTAGTTCGGTTCGCCATCGGCATCTGCATCAGCGCTGGTCTCGGTAACATCTGCAATGCTGTCACCGTCGGCGTCTGTGTCCAGGTGATTGGGGATACCATCGACATCGGCATCAGCCGGCAGGCGCTGGTCATCAATACCGTCGCCGTCGGCGTCGGAACCACCGGTGAGGTCTGTATCGAGTGCATCATCGATACCGTCATTGTCTGCATCGCTGTTGGCTAATGCCGGTGAGCGATCGTCTTCCGTGTTATCGTCAATACCGTCGTTATCGCTGTCGGTGTCGCGGAAGTCTGCAATGCCGTCACTATCAGTATCGCTACTGGTCTCAATAATATCAGCGATGCCGTCATTGTCGCTATCAATGTCGAGGTAGTCGGCCACACCGTCAGTATCACTGTCTGTGGTGCCCTCCAGTGCATCGGAAATACCATCGGCGTCCGAGTCTGCATCAAGATAATCGAGTACACCGTCGCCATCCGAATCGGTCGTGCCCTCACTGTTGTCGTTAATCCCATCGTTATCCGAATCGTTGTCGACGAGATCCGGCAAACCATCTGTATCACTATCGATCGGTGACGCCGGGTTGTTACCGGCTTCTGTGGTATCGTCTATCCCGTCATCATCCGAGTCGGTATCCAGCATATCCACTGTGCCGTCACTATCGCTGTCTACGGGTATTGTTGGATTGGTTCCCGCTTCGATGCTGTCGGGCACCAGGTCGTTATCAGAATCCATGTCGCGGAAGTTCAGGATGCCGTCGCTGTCAGAATCCAGTGGCGCAGCCGGCACCCCGCCCGCCTCGACACTATCCGGAATGTTGTCGGCATCGCTGTCGGTATCGAGCATATCCACCGTACCATCATTATCGGTGTCGACAGGAATCGCCGGTGTATCACCTGCTTCTATTGAGTCGGGTATACCGTCGCCATCGGCGTCTGTGTCCAGATAGTCTGCAGTTCCGTCAGTATCGGAATCGACGGACCCCTCAACCGCATCGGGGACACCGTCACCGTCCGAGTCGTCATCCAGAAAGTCTGCGATGCCGTCAGAGTCCGCATCTGTTGCGCCCTCAATGGCATCGCTGATGCCATCATTGTCACTATCGATATCGCGATGATCCGGTGTGCCATCGGCGTCGCTGTCGACTGGCTCCAGGGCATCGTCAATCCCGTTGCCATCGCTATCCGTACCACCGGTGACAGACGCATCTATCGAATCGTCAATACCGTCTGCATCGCTGTCGATGTTTGATAACGCCGGACTTCGTGTATCTTCAGCCACGTCGGTCAGTGAATCGTTATCCGAATCGGTATCGAGATAGTCACCGATACCGTCACTGTCAGTATCAATCACCCCCTCGTAGTAGTCGATAATGCCATCTGCATCGCTGTCGATATCCCGGTGGTTGGGAATGCCGTCGGCATCACTGTCAACCGGTTCCAGCGAATCATTGATATTATTGTTGTTGGCATCGGTTCCGGGCTGACTGTCGAGGTCGATCGCATCATCGATTCCGTCCCCGTCCGTATCACTGTTGAGCAGCGTCGGGCTGCTGCTGTCTTCAACATCATCAGGGATATTGTCGTTGTCGGAGTCAGTGTCGAGATAATCGGCGACACTGTCCCCATCGGTATCTGTGACACCCTCGATGATATCTGCAATGCCGTCAGCGTCACTGTCGATATCGAGGTGATTCGGCTGATTGTCGGCATCGTTGTCCGATGGCATCAGTGCATCATCGATACCGTCCAGATTGACATCGCTGCCGCTCGTGATATCGACATCCAATGCGTCGTCGATGCCGTCACCGTCGGTGTCAGACCCGAGCGGTGCGGGCGATGTGTTGTCTTCGATGTCGTCGCTGATACCGTCGTTGTCCGAGTCGGTATCGAGATGGTCGGCGCTGCCATCCCCGTCCGAATCTACCGGTGTGCTACCGGCGGCTTCAATAATATCCGCGATGCCATCGTCGTCGCTGTCGATTTCAATTGCATCGGCAAGCCCGTCATTGTCCGTATCACTGGGTTCGACACTATCAGTGACACCGTTGCCGTTGCTGTCAGTGCCACCGACCAAATCTACATCGAGCGCATCATCAATGCCGTCGTTGTCACTGTCGGTATTGAGCAGTGCGGGAGAGCGACTGTCTTCCAGTGCATCACTCAGCCCGTCGTTGTCCGAGTCCGGATCAAGATAATCCGGTGTGCCGTCACCGTCGCTGTCGGCAGCCCCTTCCAGCAGGTCAATAATGCCGTCAGCATCCGAGTCGATATCGAGATGGTCGGACAAGCCATCTCCGTCTGTGTCGGTGGGTAACAGCGTATCATCGATGCCGTCGCCGTTGGCATCACCGCCGCCAGTGCTGTCAACATCAAGAGCGTTGTCTACACCATCACTGTCATCGTCAGTACCGGTGAGTAACGGGCTGCGTTGATCTTCCACACCGTCATTGATGCCATCGTTGTCACTGTCCGAATCCAGGTAATCGGCGATGCCATCGCCGTCACTGTCGACCGTGCCACCAGCGGCTTCGACAATATCAGCAAGGCCGTCGCCATCGCTGTCAATATCCTGGTGGTCGTAGACACCGTCGTTGTCGCTGTCGGTCGGTTGCAGTGCATCGTCAATACCGTCGCCGTTACTGTCATCACCGCCTGTCTCGGAGGCATCGACAGAATCATCAATGCCATCACCGTCTGTATCATTGCCGGATAGCACAGGACTGCTGCTGTCTTCCACATTATCGCTGATGCCGTCATTGTCACTGTCGGTGTCCAGACTGTCATCAATGCCGTCACCGTCGCTGTCAGCGTTACCTTCAATTGCGTCGGCAATACCGTCGTTGTCATCATCCAGATCATTGATATCGGGTATGCCGTCAGTGTCGGTATCCAGCAATACACTGTGGCTTTGACTGCGCTCCTGTGAGGTGTAGTCCTGAGCCACCAGATCGATATAAGTCACCGTAGCAGTATCGCCGTCCTGAGTGATCAGGCTACCGTCGTTGTCAGTGCCTGCACTGATCCCCTGCACGGTTGCCAGTGACCCGCTGAAGATACCCGTATTGGCGCCGGTTTCAGTCAGTGTTACTGATTCAACCTCGCCAGTGACGTCATTGACCACATCGACAGAAACCGTTTCTGCGCTGCCGGCATCTTCGTTCAGATCTGCGTCGGTGACGGAGATCGCGATGGATGCACCGGGTGTGCTGTTCGCATCGACTGTGAGCGTACCATCAAAATTCGTTTGCGGATTATCGTCACCAACAATCGCCGCCGGAGCAAAAAACGTCGATGCCAGACCAAACACATAGGTGTCGAGAAATCGCTCATTACCAAAACTGGTACCGGTAAAGTTACCCCAGGTGTGTCTGCCTGCCGATGTTGATGACAGCGCGCCCTGCGGGGTATTACTGGTGCCCCCTGAGCTGAGCAGTGTCACGTCATCCCAGTACACTTGCGTGTCGGTCAGCGTACCATTGGCATTGGCGAGAAAAATGGTCAGGCCGTCTTCGGTACCGCCACTGGTTTCCGCGTCGTTGGCGATAAAGTGATACTCCCCCATGTGCACGCGCACCTGTGCGTAGTAAATGCCATTGGCGGGTGAATTGCCGGCTGCATCCAGTCCATCCCAGGCCACCTGATTAAAGCCGTTGCTTGCAAAGCCCAGCAACTGTCGATCACCTGCGTTGCCATAAATACCATCCTCGTTCAGATCAATCAGGATGGAATAGGTGCCATCGACATCAGTGGTAAATTCAAAGGTTCCGCTATCCTGTACGCCTGCTGTATCACCGGGAGAAATCGCGTAATCCTGACCGGCCGAATCCACAAATCGCACTCCCGACAGGGCTGGCGGATTGGTCGGCCTTGGATCGGCAACAGCCGGATAACTCAGGTACATCGGGTGTTGATACGTGACGGAATTACCTGAACGGTCAACACTGTAACCCGAGTTAGGACTGTCAACCCCCAGGGAATTGGCAACAAGGTTATATCCGTAACCGGCGAAGTTATTGAGATCCAGTTGCCAGACATACTCCGTGTTGGGGCGACCACCGGGGACCAGCGCATAGTAGTCGGCATCTGTTGCCTGTGCTTCGCCAAAACCGTTTGCATTAAACCCAAACGTATAACCCCAAAGGCGACCGTCAGCTGCAGTCGGATCGGGGTCTGTGCTGGTATCGGGCGTAACAGTCACGTCATAACGCTTAAAATGGCTGCTGGGCCAGCCGGACTGGGAAGTATTTTGTAACTCCAAGCGATAGGTACCAGACTCCGCGGTGGTATAACGCAAAGGCGAATTGAGCGTCGAGGTCATCGCGTCACCACAATCGACTGTGCCGGAAGCGTTGCCAAGCGTTTGAACTGGATTTACGTTATCAGACGGCGCGTAGATAGACACAGACACGTCATCTGAATTTGTGGAACCACACAGAGAGACGTTGATCACCTCACCGGCCGTAAGAATGTCTACATACACAGAGGCTGAGGCGCTATCGCTGGCATAACCGTTCGACTGGACCGCTTCGTGGTCCAGTAGCCATTGGCCAATACCCATTTGTGCAACACCTTCTGCATACACGCTCGGGGCACAACCAAAGGCAACCAATAGACACAAAAATTTCGGGCGTAAATAACACAAACAGGAGGAAGACCGATCCATCAGCAATACCTCGCCAATTCTGTTGGCAGAAATTCAAAGACAGTTTTTTAGTTTATAGATAGCAGTCAATGCATGAAGAGTGGTAATACAGACAATCCTTGAACTGCTAACCGTTTTTAGCAGTTTCCGGTCCATCGCCAGTCTCGGAAAATACAATAAACTCTACAGATACGACTCTTGGAATCGTTCAAAACTATATAGACGTATCTTCAAAAGGATTGCGAGTGTCTGGTGTTTCGGCAAGAGGCAATAAGGTGAATAAGGAACTTACAAAACTGGTGGGCCGCTTGATAAATAAGGTGACTAGCTTTTTACAGCTACAGTCGTCAGTGCAAGGCGGAAAAACGCAGGCCCTTTTTTGCTCAACAATAGGTCATACGTCGAGCCGAAGATAATAAAAAAGGGCCAACGTAGCAATGGCGGCTGTAGCTTCGATCCGTGTTACCTTATTTATCAAGCGGTCCACTAGGGCTACCCACCGGTTGCCTGCCGATGAATCAATGCGGAGCGGCAGGTAATGCAATCAAAGTTCATAGTCAGGCATAAAAATCAAAAAAACCAGTGTCAGCCCGATAAGTGTCCAGAATCACCTGGCGTACCTTGTCTATGAAGCCGGGTTCGTCTCCTCGCCCGTTCAGAAACTCGACAACCCGTCGATCTGCGTCCTGCAGCGCGTGGGTAAATCGTTTTCGATTTTCCTGTGACGAAATAAACAACCCGTTCTCCAGATCTGTAATTTCCAATCCGTTGCGTTTCAGATGCGCCAGTGTGGTGGTGTCAATGTTCTCAATGATTTCAGTTATCGCATTGGCTACTTTTTTACTCCTCGACGAGTCCAGATCGGTTTTCTTCAGCACATCCACAACCGCCTCCAATGCATTTGCGACCTCATAGGATCGCGCCTTGGATACGCCGCGTAACCTTGCGTTACTCGTTAAGTCATATTGTCCATCGTTGATATGAAACGCTGCAAACAGGCCTGTACTGCCACTTTGTAGTACAAGACTTTCCACACCGCCTGTAGTTGAAAGTGACAACTTCCGCTTATTCGTTGTTAGCGAAGCAAGCAGTGGAGCCTGATTAATACCGTGTACCACCGACTCCACGGTATCGGTGACCGTGTCGAGAGTATACGCGGTATCGTTGACACGATATGTTCCGGAGGAAACCGCTGAGAATGCTGCAACGTCAGTAAGTGGTCGTTGGGTATCATCATACGCACCAGCAGCATACACAGCATCGGATAGCTTTGTCGCTTCAAGAAACCCGGAAGTATCACTTTCAAGATTTATTTCGTGATCGTCGCCACTGAGCGTGTGCACCAGGGTTATTCGCTCTCTGGCTTCGTCATAGCTCGCCAGCACCATGGCGGATGAAACATTGATTTTATTTAAAACAGTGGTAATGGTGTCATCTTCTGCAACGGTGATCATCTGGTCGTTAATCGTAAAGCTGCCCGCATTTACCTGGTAACCGTTTTCGAATCCGGGGCCAGGATTACCTGACTCATTGAACACCCCGTTTACATTAGGAGATGCAGCGTAGTCCACTGACAACGTTGTGTCTGTGCTGTCCGCATTAGCTACCAGTCCGGCGCCAAGGGAAAGGGTCAGTCCATGGCCAATAGCGACAGCCTCATCGGCGCTGGTAAAGTCAAACACACCAATATTTTCACCGTTTGGCCCGACGACTGCCAGCTCGATAGTATCGAGACCGATTACGCCACCCCGCTGAACATTGAAAGTGAGATTGCCGCCGCCCAGTGCACCGTCGTAGTCTCCGGATATTGACAGCTCGGCTGATGAAAGTCCGTTCCATGTCGGTTGCTTTGGCGCATAGTCGGAAGTAAAGCGGGTGATCTCTTGCGTTGACTCAAGCTGTGCTGGACTGTCTTCGGTGTGTATTTGCAATGGCTGACTGGACAAGATGGTTTTAATACCGGCACTACCGCGTGATCGATTCGAATCAATCACCGACTCAATCGTGTCCAGTTGTTTGAGGACACTGGCCAATGACAAGTCGGCTTTACCAGTGGCGCCATCGCGCAGTAATTGGGGGTTCACGGGGGCGGGTTGTCTATACGTCGGATAGGATTCCCTCAGGTACACCCCCATTCCGTAATTGCTTATTTTCATTCGTCATTCGACAACACAAAAATTACTGTGTGAGGTTATCGGCAATGCCCACTACTGCTTGACCATGTTTTGCGACCAGCCGAAGACAGATAAGTGGTTACAGCACACGTGTCGCTCCCGTGGGCCGTGTCGCTCGTACTCAAATTCCCATGTATGTCCCGGCAACCTCCTACCCTGCGAGCACGACGGACGCATTGTGAACAGCCACTGAAACAGCGCCTACTTTGCCCCGCACGACCTGACGTGGCTCGCCGATGCGAATATTGGATTGAGTGAAACGTTCGGACTGTCGCGAGGATCAGTTACTGACTTCGGCAGTACCGTGGCTGAAGAAGGGGGTATGCTGCGCGGAGCGCTGGATCCTTTTTTTCTGTGAAGCACCCTCTGCTCTCAGTGCACATCCAGCGGCGAATCAGCCTGATCATCCGATACAACAACCTCCAATACAGTGGGATAATTCAGAAACTGCAACATCGTCGAGCGATGCATCGCGCTCGCAGCAACAAGCACCACCGGAACTTTTGGCGCCAGGCAGTGTGCCATAAAGACCGGGTAGGCAATCTCTTCTTTACTGAAACCTGCGCTTTTTATCACGATGAGGTTCGGAGACTCATCGGTGAGCCCCTGTGTGAATGATCGGACACAACTGCAAACAGTGACAAGTCTCCGACCGGCAACAATGCGAATCACGTTATCGTCTGTCGTACTCGGGTTTGCGCAAAGATAGAGCGCACGGTAAAACCGTAAGTGCAGATCGTCTGTTAGGTTGCTCATGTCACCCACCGTGCAATTTATAAATAGTTACCCATGGATTATTGATGGTAATACTCAGAAGTGAAGCACTATCGAACAATGGATAAAGCTTTGTTGAAAGATATTTGGCCTTGCGGCCATGTCAATAAGCTGACGGGTCGTTTTGGTAACGTTATTGCGATGGCGGCGAACGGGGGTTGCGCAACGCGACCTGTTGCGTCAAAAGTGCGTCAGGTATGTCCGACGTATGGCTTATGAGCGACCGGGCGAAAACTCTGGGAAATAGACTCCTGGTCCACTATACGAATAGGAAATGTTTTCGACGTCGGTTAAAAATTTTGAGTAATACGCTCCAGATAATCGCACAGTCTGGCGGTCTCCTCAGGGCTGAGACAAGCCAAAAGTGCTTTTTCAGTGTCATGTATCAACGGGATGACCCGGTCTATCAGAGTCACGCCATCAGGTGTAAGGCGATAGAGGGTAACCCGCGAGTCAAAATCGTCGCGTGTTCGTTCGATCAGCCCCCGACTCGTCAGTGCGCTGCAGGTATTGGTCACACCGCCCGATGACATTTGTACCCGTTCGGTAATATCTGTCTGGCGCAATTCATGTGGCCGCCCTTCCAGGCGTAATGCAGTCAGTATTATGATCTCACCGCGACTGAGGGCTATTCCCTCCGATTTCAACTTTGGATTATTTTTCTCGCGAAAGAGCACCGATAGTTGAACGATTAGCGCCCACACTCGCTTCGCATCAGGGTCGACATCACCAAAGTGGTTCCCAAGACGCTCGCCAATCAGGCGCGGCCGCTGGTGGTAGGGAGTCTTCGATACCATACGTGCCCGTCAGGTAAAAATGTTTTCCAAATATACAGCGGTGAATCGCCGGTTGGCAGAAATAACCGAACACAGCAACAAGCCACACGTTCCGGGAAAGTCACGGGCAGTACCCTTTTGCCTTGATCGCTCGACTGTAAATTCGGTTTCGTGCTTTCGAGCAAGTGCTGTGCGTGGTTCAGCTACCGCCATTCATCCTCTCCCTTGTCCTCTGACACGTTCCAGCAGATCAATACCCTGCATTGCACAGAAATGCAGCAAATCGATGAAGATCCAGTTTTCCGAGAGCTTATCCCCTTCCCGTCGGTATAAGTCGACAATGCGCATGTCTGCTGCCCGGGTATTTGCGGGCAGACCCAGAAAGCCACCGGTGTTGCGCATGGTCAGGCTGGGGTAGCCAAAGAAACCTCCAAAGGCCCCTTCCCCCAGTCTGGCAACGTGCTCGGTATGTCTGACGTATTCGAGTCCCTGTTCGAACGGTCCGGCATGGCCGCGGCGATACCCTTCAAAAAAAGCGCTGGTACCAATACCGCCCGGTCCGAACCAGCACATATCCGGCGTCCAGAATCGATCGAGATGATCTGCCGGTGACTGCACGGTATGGGCACGCAGGTCGGTCACCATCGCGGCAATTAGTTCAACCGTCTGTCGTCCTTCAGATTCGACTGCAGGTTCGAAACACAAACCGTCGTGCGTGCGCGGCCCTGGTGTTAAGCCGTCGATACCGGTTGTGGATGACAATGGCGATCGGTTGATTTGTTCAAGCAAATGGATGATATCTACATAACAGGCGGTCTCGACAATGCGTTGATCGCAGACCCGATGGAACTCGACATAGCGCAAAAAAGCGACTTTGCCGGACGGCTCAATACCAATCCAGGGTGCGTCCCATAGGCCCATCAGGTGACCCATGTCGATCACCCACACACTTTGCCAGTCGTCGATCTGGTTTAATCCGGCAAGGAATATATCGCGACGTCTTTGCTGCGGCCCAAAGGCATTTTTCAGGGGCTGCCAGAACGCGTCGGATACAGCATCATTACCTGTCTGTTCATTGAAAGGGTGCACACCTCGCCAGCGATAGTCGTCGGTAACATAGCGGCGCAACGCCTCAGTTGTCTTATCTGGCGGGGCTTTGTCCAGGTCGCTGCACGCCTGCAGCACCAGCGCTTTGGCTGCCTGCAAATCAGCCATGCTGCCGCGCTTTGGCAATCTGCATCATCAGATCGAATTCGTTAAAGAGCTGCCATTCCTGCTGGACAATACCTGCTTCTACACGCCATTGTGTAATACCCCAGATCTGGCAGGCCGCCTGCGTCGGGTCGCCGTAGAGACCCTGCCCGGTGTGGGTACCCTCTGCGCTCCAGCGCGTTGAAATCCGGTATCCGTCTATATCGTTGCCCATCCAGTAGACTTCGTCGACCTGCAGGGTTAGATCGGGAAAGGCCCGGCGTAATTCGTTAACGTAGTGACGATACTGATCAGCACCGGTTAACTGCCTTTCCGTCGTGCCTTCGAAAATGACGCTTTCAGCGTAACACTCGTTAACTGCAGACCCATCCTCGTTCCAGATATTGTGGTGTACGCTGCGGGTAAACGCATCCGGATCGAACCCGTCGACGGGCTCCGCTCGAGATAGGGGTGCTGCGGGTGATGCCGCGCCGCGCAGCTGGTCCCAGACCTCAGCGGTGCGGGGCCAGCCAGCCGGTGGATCTGCCGCCAGGCGATCTGCCTCAGCCCACAGGTCGATGCCCAGTTGCTGCAACATTGCTGAGGTGTTGTACAACACGTGTTCCAGAAAAATGTCATTGCCCTTCGCAACGCAATTGGCAATCACCACCACATTGATGTTCGCACCGGTGGCATCACCGTAACGGCTGCTTGCCGTGTTGGTGCCGATGATTCGGGTCAGATGTGAGGTATGGAAGGCGATCTGATCATCGCCCGCCCAGATCACTTCCTCTGCATCGAGAATGATATCGGGAAAAGCGCCGGTGGTATGGTGCGTATCCGCGATAATCTTCTGATTACCGGTTTGCAGTCCGTAGTCATCGTAAACCAGACTGTCCTGTGCATAGCAGTCGGCGATGTATTCCACTTCGCGTTGTGATGTCTCCCAGATGCGGTGGGTAATACGCACAATGTAGTCAATGATATTGCGGTAGTCGGGATCAAAACCGGCAAGTGGTTGGTCCGGGCCGAAGTCGTCTGGAATTCTGACGGAGCGTCCGCGCGTATATTCCTGCAGCGAAATGTGAAAGTTGTCCGGCATATGTGCTCGCGACAGTGGCTGCGCCGGGTGATGGGACTTCGAGCGATCGGGGACGAATCGTCTCATGGTGTGTCTCCGGTATCGTTCAGCAGGTCTATACCCTGCATCAGCATAAAATGCAGCATATCGATGAAGATCCAGTTCTCTGCGAGCTTATCACCTGAACGTCGGTAGACATCGACTACCCGCATTTCAGCGACAATATCGTTTGCTGGCACACCCATGTACCCGCTGGTGTTGCGCATGCCAAGGCACGGTCGCCACAGAAAGGCGGCGTAGTTGCCTTCTGCGGTCGCGGCAGACTCCGGATAGTAGTCAACAAAATCCTGCTGCGCTTCGAAAGGCCCGGTATGTCCGCGGCGGTAGCCGGAAAAACCAAGGCACGCACCGATGCCAGTCGGTCCAAACCAGTTCATATCTGCCTGCCAGTGGCTGGTCATGTGATCGTCCGGCGAGGTCATCGTCTCGGCAAGTTCGG
>CAZOXM010000079.1:0-21604 GCA_964583825.1 uncultured Granulosicoccaceae bacterium | reverse complement strand
CTGACTGAAGAGGAGTTGCCTGACGAGCTGCCTGTGGAGCTGCCTGTGGAGCTGCTGGCAGAGTTCGAGGTGTATCGACAGGATTGACCATTCTCGTATCCCCAACCGTCACCATTGTTAATGGCGTTGTTGCTGCATTCCGGGTGACGGCTACTGCTGCCGGCGGATGAGCTGCTGCTCGAACTACTGCTCGAACTGCTGGCTGAAAACAGGCAGGACTGACCATTCTCGTAGCCCCAGCCATCGCCGTTGTCGATCGCCGCCGAAGAACAAACCGGCCGGCCGCTGGCAGATGATGAAGCACTGGAGCTGGCTGACCCGCTGCTACTGCTGCTGTTGGAGAACCGGCAGGAAGCGTTATTTTCCCAGCCCCAGCCATCGCCATTGTTGATCGCGGCAGATGTACAGGTGGGTCGGGAGGAGCCGGACTGGCTGCTGCTTTGGCTATTGCTTTGGTTGCTGCCGCTTTGGTTGCCGGACTGCCCGGACTGGACAATGCAGGAACGACCGTTTTCAAAACCCCAGCTGCCGTTGATGTCGGCGGTCGGGGAACACGGGGGATGCTTATCCGAGATCTTGCACGATCGGTTGTTCTCATAGCCCCAGCCATCGCCGTCGGTGTCTACGATGGCACTGGTGCAGGTGACTTGCTGGGCACTCGCTATCCCTGGAGTTCCACTAAGTAGGATCATAGTGGGTAAACAGCACAGTGTGGCTGCTACCCGCTTAAGGGAGAATTTAATCAACTGGATTGGTTCCGGTTATTGTGACTGAGTATTTGCGTGACGAAATCCGTGTTCCAGAAAAACGCTCGGGTTAGCGGTCCCTCGCACTCTGAAATCGCGGCGTTAAAACGTGAACAAGTATAAAAATTATTGTTCCGTTGTCAGGTTAAACGACGGTAATACAATAACTTAGTACCTAGATTCAGCTTTAACTTTGCGTCGTACACGGTTGTCGGCACGCCAAATGCGAAGCTGGATTACGCAAAGGATAGAACCGGCGCGGCGCCTAACCGACGCGCTGGGCCTGCAGTGCGCAATCCTGCTTTGCCCCTAATAATTAGTTGAATCTACGGACAACGAAGCACTTATCGTTCACCGCCCGATTCGTTCGGGCTGACAATTATCGGAAGAAATACAGCTACTCATCACTAACTCTCTGATTTTGCTACTCTTAACCAAACAGAGAGACTAACAAAGCAGTAATAATGAAAACGCCGGATTTGGTGGGTTAAGCAAGCTTTTTATAACGTATTCGATGCGGCTGCGACGCGTCATCCCCCATGCGCCTGCGTCGATCCTCCTCATACTCGGTGAAATTTCCGGCAAAAAACTCAACGTGCGAGTCGTCTTCGTAGGCGAGAATATGCGTCGCCACGCGGTCGAGAAACCAGCGATCGTGGGAAATGACAATGGCCGAACCGGGGAATGAAAGCAGCGCTTCCTCAAGTGCCCTCAGTGTCTCGACGTCGAGGTCGTTTGACGGCTCGTCGAGCAGCAGCACATTGGCTCCCTGCTTGAGCGTCATCGCCAACTGCAGTCGACCTCGCTCCCCGCCGGACAAATCCTTGACCAGTTTCTGCTGATCGGCGCCTTTGAAATTAAAACGACCGATGTAGGCACGTGACGGCATCTCAAAGTTACCGACGGTAATCAGGTCGTTGCCACCGGACAGAAACTCGAAGACGGTCTTGTCCCCTTCCAGTGCGTCGCGGCTCTGATCCACCCAGGCCACATCTACCGTTTCACCGCGTTCAATGCTGCCACTGTCCGGCGTTTCTGTACCCATAATCATACGGAAAAGCGTGGATTTTCCTGCCCCATTGCCCCCGATGACACCGATAATCGCACCCTGTGGCACTGAAAAACTCAGATCATCAATCAGCAACCGGTCGCCAAACCCTTTGCTGACGTTGTTGAACTCGAGCACCTTTTCCCCGAGTCTCTGACCGTTGGGGATATAGATTTCGTTCGTCTCGCAGCGCTTCTGAAATTCCTTTGACTGCATTTCCTCAAAGCGAGCCAGCCGCGACTTGGACTTGGACTGCCTCGCCTTTGCGCCTTTGCGAACCCATTCAAGCTCGGCTTTCATTGCCTTCGCATGTGACGACTCCTGCTTGGCTTCCTGATCAAGTCGTTCCGACTTTGCCTCGAGCCACGTAGAGTAGTTCCCCTCAAACGGGATACCACGCCCCCGATCGAGTTCCAGAATCCAGCCGGCGACATTGTCGAGAAAGTATCGATCGTGTGTAATCGCCACCACGGTGCCATTGAACTCGTGCAGAAAGCGCTCGAGCCATGCG
Source organism: uncultured Granulosicoccaceae bacterium (assembly GCA_964583825.1). Lineage (GTDB taxonomy): Bacteria > Pseudomonadota > Gammaproteobacteria > Granulosicoccales > Granulosicoccaceae. The sequence continues at coordinate 19,299 of CAZOXM010000079.1, read as the reverse complement.
ACGGAGTCAGCATCGAGATGGTTGGTGGGCTCATCCAGCAGCAACATATCGGGGCCGGACAGCAACAGACGGCACAGTGCCACACGGCGTTTCTCACCGCCCGACAGGGTATTGATCTGCGCATCCCATGGTGGCAGGCGCAACGCATCGGCGGCGATGTCCAGTTGCCGTTGCAGATCGTGTCCACCGGTCGCCTGCAGCATTGCTTCGAGCTTTGCCTGTTCCGCGGCCAGTGCATCAAAATCAGCATCGGGTTCCGCATAGGCGGCATAGACTTCATCGAGACGCGCCTGCACTTCCTTGACCTGGTCGACTGATTCTTCCACCGCCTCACGCACGGTCTTATCCGGGTCGAGTTCCGGCTCCTGCGGCAGGTAGCCGACGTTGATATCCGGCATCGCGCGTGCTTCACCATCAATTTCCGTATCGCGACCGGCCATAATCCTAAGCAGCGTGGACTTACCCGCACCGTTCAGCCCGAGCACCCCTATTTTTGCGCCCGGGAAAAACGACAGGGATATATCCTTCAGGATCTCCCGTTTGGGTGGCACAATCTTGCTCACCCGGTTCATCGTGTATACATACTGAGCCATAAGACACTCTTGTGATTGCTGCGATACAACAGTACGTTTTCAGGCACATATTGAGCTAATCTGCTCTATGGCCCGGTTAACATTGTATCGGTTGAACTGTTACTATTATTCGGTTGGCATCCGCGGTGTACCACACCCCCAACCATTGCCACCAGGCTTGATCAAGCCGGTCAGCAGTGCCGAGCGGTTGCCCTCACCCACCACCTGACGGGGTGTTGAAAAATGTGATGAGCGACGGTCTGAGTAGGCAAATTTCCCCTAAAAAGCGCAGTTTATGGGTTATAAATGAGCATTTTGAGGGGGAATTTAACACCCTCAGACCTAGCGCACTAGTTTTTCAACATCCTGCTAATCCAGCCATACAGCATCGCTATACAGAGGACTCTGGCCGATGAGCGCAACAGATTATATCACCCATGGCAAATTGAGCATCGCCTCGCCACTTCACCGGCTAGTCAACGAAGAAATATGCCCCGGTACCGGTGTCGAACCCGCAGATTTCTGGACCGGGCTTGAAGCAATCATAAAAGACTTTGCTCCCCGTATTCGTCAGCACCTTGCCACTCGCGATGAATTACAGGAAAAAATCGATGACTGGCATCGACAGCATCAAACCTTCGAGCCTGCCGAATACAAGGCGTTTTTAGGCAGCATCGACTACCTTGAGCCTGCAGTTACCGATTTTAAAATAGCCACCAGTAACGTAGACCCCGAAATCGCATCCATCGCCGGTGCGCAGCTTGTGGTACCTCTGGATAACGCCCGCTTTGTGCTCAATGCGGCTAACGCCAGGTGGGGTAGCCTCTATGACGCGCTGTACGGTACGGATGCCATCTCCGAAGCAGACGGTGCAACACGCGATAAAGCCTACAACCCGGTTCGCGGTGAAAAAGTCGTCGCCTACTGTCGAAATTTTCTCGATCAGCACTTCCCGCTGGCCACCGGTTCACACCGGGATGCGACGGCCTATCAGGTAGACGGCGGTGCGCTTAGCGTCTCCCTCGCCGGCGGCGACAGTGTCTCACTACAGGATCCAACGCAGTTCAAAGGCTTCGGTGGTGATCAGACTCAACCAGACAAGGTGCTGCTGGGTAAAAACAACCTGCACGCAGAGCTGTGCTTCGATGCCAGCCACCCGATAGGAAAAACAGACAACGCCAACCTGTGCGACATTGTCCTCGAATCCGCCATTACCACGATCTGCGACTGCGAAGACTCAGTGGCATCAGTTGATGCCGAAGACAAATGCATGGTCTACCGTAACTGGCACGGGCTGATGACCGGTAAACTCGCACACAGTTTTGAAAAAGGCGGCAAAACCATCGACCGCAAGCTCGCAGCCGATCGCACCTATACCGCCCCTGACGGCAGCACACTTACACTCCCGGGTCGCAGCGTACTACTGGTTAGAAACGTCGGTACCCAGCTTATGATCGACACCGTGCTTTACGACGGCGAAGAAGTACCGGAAACACTGATTGATGCCATGGTGACCTCCCTGAGTGCAAAGCATGATTTGCTCGGACTCGGAGCACATAAAAACAGTCGCAGTGGCTCTGTTTATATTGTTAAGCCGAAAATGCATGGTTCGGTCGAAGTAGCACTGGCCAACGAGTTGTTCGCACGCGTGGAGGAAGCGCTGTCTATCGATGCAAACGCACTGAAGGTGGGCATCATGGATGAAGAACGCCGGACTACCGTTAACCTAAAAAATGCGATTCATGCCGCGCGCGAGAGAGTCGTATTTATCAACACCGGATTCCTTGATCGAACCGGCGATGACATACACACCTGCATGGAAGCCGGGCCAATGCTGCCAAAAGCTGAAATCAAACAGGCCACCTGGTTAATGGCCTATGAGGACAACAACGTCGATTGTGGACTTCAGTGCGGCCTGCAGGATCACGCACAAATCGGCAAAGGCATGTGGGCGATGCCGGATGAAATGGCCGCCATGCTTGAAACCAAAATCGGCCACCTTGAACAGGGTGGCAACACCGCCTGGGTGCCCTCGCCAACTGCGGCAACATTGCACGCCACACACTACTTTTCACTGAACGTGCGAGACAGACAAAACGAACTTAAGAACCGCACACCTGCCAGTGTCGATGACATACTCACGATTCCATTGTTACCTGCCGGCAGAAACCTCAGCGCCGAAGAAATCAAAAATGAACTCGACAACAATTGCCAGGGCATTCTCGGTTATGTGGCACGTTGGGTTGGACAGGGGATCGGTTGTTCAAAGGTACTCGACATCAACAATGTCGCACTGATGGAAGACTGCGCGACCTTAAGAATTTCAAGCCAGCACATTGCCAACTGGCTACACCACGGCATCATCAGTGAAGCAGAAGTCATTGAATCCATGAAGCGCCTTGCTTTGTTTGTTGACGAACAAAACAGCAGTGATCCCGACTACCAGCCGATGTCCGCTGACTTTGACAACAGCGTTACCTTTCAGGCCTCACTCGACCTGGCACTTAAAGGCCGCACACAGGCGAACGGATATACTGAGTTCATTCTGTATGATCGCAGAAGAGAAGCCAAAGCCGCGCAATCGTAAACAGCGCCTACTCCTGAAAAAACCGCGTTTGCATTGGCTGCATAATAACCGCCAGTTAATTATATAACTGGCGGTTATCTTTATTCGTTTCGCGCTGTGCGGTACATAGTGTTTTTATCTGTTAGAGCAGGTTTTACAAATTCCAAACCTTGTTATGGCACAAACAGTGCGCCGCCCTGCCCAGGACGATTTCCAGGTGGCAGGACCAACCAGCCGGACAGGGTCGCCAAAAAGCTGACAAATTGTGCGGTAATTCAAGTTGCCACCGGGACAATCGCTAACAGTACATGCGGCAATGCTTTATAGCCGCGCAACTGACGAGGTGCCCCAATGGCTCATGCAATCGCAAGCGCTGATCAAACCAAAGACAGTGACTCGACTAATGCAACCGGATTGAACACCGCTATTGTCGGTGTGCTGACTGACCCCTTCCGCTCCCTGCTGCTACTGCGTTTTTCCCTCCTGAATATAATCGCTTTCTCGCTGCTTGGCGTCGCGTGGTCACAGGGTTATGTGGACAAGGTGATCGCTGCAGACAAGACCTATCTCTCTGTGGTTATCTTCATTGTGTTTCTGGTGGGCCTTGCTATCGCAGCACGCAAGGTATGGATCACCAATCATGAGATAGATGCAATCAACAGCCCTGCCGGACTTCATTCAGAGTCGATCCGGCATCTTGTTAATACTGATAATGACTCGACAGTCAACACCACACTCAGCAGTTCGATGCGCATGCAGGTCGCGCATAGAATTTCAGTAGTGCGACACCTCGCCAACACCCTGGTGTTACTCGGTCTGATCGGTACAGTGCTCGGCTTTATCATCGCACTGTCCGGTGTCGACCCCGACACCGTCTCGGACGTCAACGCAATCGCCCCTATGGTGTCGACACTGATCAGCGGCATGTCGACCGCACTGTACACAACCCTGATAGGCTCCATTCTTAACGTCTGGCTGATGGCAAACTATCAGATACTCACCGGGGGTACCGTTCAACTTATCGGCGCTCTGCAACAGGCCGTCGATAAAAATGCGTGAATTTGATCTCTTTGACGAAGATAGCAGCTCCACCCTGTTTCGTGACGTCATCATGCTGGCGCTGGCCGGCTTCGTTATGCTGGTGTTGCTGTTGCTGCCACACATCAACCCGAAAGCGGTCGCCCAGGAGGGTGATAAATCCCCGGGCAACATGACCGTCGAACTGCGCTGGCCGGACGACATCAACGCGGATGTGGACTTGTGGGTGGAAGCACCCGGCGATATGCCGGTCGGCTATTCAAACAAGGGCGGTAAAGTCTTCAATCTGTTGCGGGATGATCTGGGCGACACTGCTGACATGACCGGACTGAACTACGAGTTCACCTACTCCAGAGGGGTTCCGTCAGGTGAGTACGCAGTAAACGTTCATTTGTATCGCAACCCCACGGCGGTTTATCCGATCCCGGCAACAGTTGTCGTCAGCCTGAAGAAGCCGGGTTATAAGTCTGCCAAGCAACTCCTGGTGAGTAAACTTGAACTGACACATCAGGGGGAAGAATCTACCGTGTTCAGATTTCAGCTGGACGAGAAAGCCAACCTCGTTACAGGCAGTGTCCATAACCTGCCAGTCAAGCTGCGCAACCGGAACAAAAAATCATGACGATTACCACGCACTGGTTTGTGATAGGGGCGATGCTGACCGCCGCATTATGCAGCATCGCGATCTGGGCACCGCGTTCGGTGCGCATCAAGGTTTTGTCTCTGGTATGCGCCGCGATGTTCTTACCGGTTGGGTACATCGGCCTGAACGACATACTCAGCAGACCGAAGCCCATGCAACTGGAGTCCCTGCACAAAGGGCTTGAAGAAGTCGCAGTCATCAGTGCACTGATGAAGGAAGACGAAGGCATTTACCTCTGGTTAAAACTACCCGAGGTCAGCGAGCCGCGTTCGTACAAGCTGCCGTGGTCAGAGGAATCCGCCAAACAACTGCACAAAGCGCAGCAGGATGCCGAGGCCAACGGCACCGGTGTGCAAATGAAGAAGCCGTTCGAGCGCGCCACTGATGTCAGCGACCCGGTATTTTACGCACCGCCACAAGCCGCATTACCGCCCAAGCAGGCACCACAGGATAGCCCGATTGTTTTTAAATCAGCAGCGAATACCGGGCAGTAGTAAAAGGTATACCCGTTCAGCGGGCTGCAAATTGGTAGCGTAGATACGTCACACCCGGCTCGGGGTTATCGTAGTAGGCAGGAACCTCGACAAAGCCATAGGTTCGGTACATCGACTGCGCAATGATCATAGACGGCAGCGTATCCAGCACCACCGATTGATATCCGCACGCCTGCACACACTTCATCGACTCGTTGAACAGCGCACGACCGATACCCTCACCGTGCCGCGCAGGCTTGACGTAGAGGCGTTTTAGCTCAGCCTCTGTATTACTCAAGGGCCGGAAGGCCACACAGCCACAGACGCCGGCATCATCCCGCGCCAACAGCACCGCACCTTCAGGGGGTGCGTAGCAACCGGGCAAACCGGCAAGCTCCTGTTCAAAGCCCTGAAAACACAAATCAACACCGAGCCACTGCTGATACTCCGTAAAAAGCGCTCGCACCAACGGCATCTCGCACTGCGATGCCTGCGTGATGTTAACCATGCGTTCTTCCGTTCCGGTGCATTAACGGGTTATACCCGGTTGCCCAGCATTCGTACACTAGGTGTCGGATTCGGCACTGCGAGATAAGCTTGCTCCGGTATCCTCACCAGCCCATTGAGTCGTAAGGCCTGACGGTGTTCAACCGGCAGTTGTTCTATCGCGCGGGTGACGGCATTAAAAGTGGCCGACACATCAGCCGAGGCAGATGCAATATACGGCAGCCCCGGTGTGGGTGTTGTATATTCAAGGACGCTTAGGCCGTCCACTGCCGCATCATACTGCTGCAACAGCGCCCAGGTAACGGCATCAATGGCCGCGATGTCTGCTTCGCGACGCAATATGGCACTGACTGACAACGCATGTGCTCCAGTTTCCAGGAACTGCGTGAAAGTAACGCCCTGTGCTTTACCATGGTGATACGCTGCGGCATACCCGGATTGCGAATCAAACTGATTCAATGCGAATACCGCCCCGGCAAAGTCTTTAAGACTCCTGCGGGTATCACCCGCCCTGACCACTATCGCGCTTCGATAGTATCCGGGGGCACAGCCTTCGACACCGAAATCCGGTGTGCCGATGAGTGCGACGCGACCGTGCAGCAAACGGCGGTAAGGCAGACCACAGGTCTGGCTCAATACCAGACCGGGTGCCTGCCAATGCGACATCAAATCTTCGGGAACAGATAAGTCAGGCGGGCATGCCACACCCCGTGCCTGCAGCTCACGCCGAATCAATTGCCAGTACAGCCGATGCGACTCCTGCAACTCGGAACGGTCGTACATTGGCAGGCTGGCTAATCCAATCACGCGCTCACCTTACGCGCTCGCAGACGCCGCTCACGCCACACCACCAGCAGCCCGCCACCGACAATTAACAACACACCGGGGAACAGGGAATCGAACGGCGTCTCCGCAAAGAACCACCACCCAAGTAAAAAGGAAAACGGAATACCAAAGTACTCGAATGGAGACAAATTGCTCGGTTCTGTCATTCGATAGGCAGAAATCAGTAAAAACACGGCGGTCCCGCCCACACTGCCCATGGCGATAAACCATAACCAGTCCCGTGGCGAACTCAATGCCAGCGGGCTGCCATTAATCAACACCACGACAAGGGCCGCAACCAACGCACCGACGGAAGCATAGATACTGATAAGCGCGGTGGAATCGTCGTCATTGAAAAACCTTGCAGAGATACTGGTCAGCGCATAGAAAAACGCCGCCGCGACCGGTAGTAAAGCGACTGCACTAAATGCGTCCCCACCCGGTTGCACCACCATCACCACACCAATGAAACCCAGCACCACTGCCGCGCCACGAACCCAGCCGACGTGATGTCCCAGCAAAGGCACAGAGAGGGTGGTCACAAACAACGGTCCGGAAAACGCCAGCGTCGTCGCCGTGGCCATTTCCATGTGCACCAGTGCCGAGTAGAAAGATACCTGTGCAAAGATCAGCAACACCCCCCGCCCGATGGCCAGTTGCCAGCGTTCGATTTTGATTGTTCGCCCGCTGCGGTGCCACTCTGAGGACAACAACAACACAAGCACATGCGGGATCATACCGAACAAATTGCGATAAAACGCGATCTGTTCAACCGGATACCGCCCCCCCATGTGCTTGATCATCGCGCCCTGTACATCAAACAGAAAAATGGCAAGTATGACGGTAACAACCGCCCGGTAAAAAGTGTTGTCTGTGAGTTTCATACACCGCCACGATGGCAAGGTTTGTCGGCGACTAACCGCAGGCGATGGAGACGACTGAGCATTCGCCATGGGACGTCAGACTATTCGTATACACACTGCCCTGCATCACAACACGCGACCCCTGCCAGCCGCTATCGAAGCCTGCGCCCCGTTACTTTACACCCTGACCATAGACACTGGCCAACTTCTCTACCCTGGATGCCACCTCGCCTCTTAAACTGCGCGGACCCAGCACTTCCACATCAGCACCGTGACGCAGCACGTCCATGATCAGTTCATTGGCATGCACGTAAGGCACTTCCAGGTAGTAGTGTCCCTGATCGTCGCTGCTTGAACGCTGCTCCGGATGCCACACTTCATCCTCCACGTAGCGTGCAGCCCGCGCATTGAATTGGAGCCTGGCCCACCGACGCTGCTGACCACCGAAAATGCCATAGCCCGTATCATAGTAAGCGGCGAGCTCCTCCCCGGGCACATCGATCGCGCGCTTTTCGATGACCACGCAAGAGACAATGGCATCCATCGAAAAAGTGCGTATGCCGCGGGAGCGATGGCACCAGGCCCCGAGATACCAGTTACTGCGGTAGTGGATAAGTCGCTGCGGAGAGACTTCCCGCTGTGTTACTGACTGTGACGATCCGCGCGCACCGTACTCGAAATTAAGTCGGCGGCGTTTTACCAGCGCAGAACCGACCACTTCAAAATGCGTCAGATCATTGATACGACTGGACGTTGAGATCAGGGTAACGCGCTCTGCAAGCTCTTTTGCTTCTTCCTTTTCATGTCCAAGCCTTATGTTGATTCTATCCATCAGCGGCTGCAGCTGACTGGCGATCGGCCCGCCCTGGTCCATGGAACTCAATAACTGCTGCATCGTTGCAAGGGCGAGCAACTCGCGCTCGTTAAACCACAAACCCGGCAGCTCGTAGCGCGGCCCTGCCCCTGCCAGTGCTCCCAGCCGGTAACCCCGGGTGTCGCGGTCCCAGTAAATGGGCGCGTTCAAACGGTCTTTCATGAAGCGCAGATCCCGCTTAAAAGTCGCACGGGAAATTTCGAGTTCATTCAATAGAAACTCAAGCGACCTCGACCGCCCGTTGGCGAGCAGCGCGTCGAGCTTGTGGATACGGTCCATTTGCTTCAATTGAACACCGGGGGCGCATGTGCTGACCCGCTACCGTGCCACACTTTAACGTGCGACAGAAGCACTGATGCGTTGTCGAAGCACCGGTCCGACGCTGGCAGGATCAGCCGGTGGTACAGCATTGCGGCGGCATTTCTGTGCCATATTCAATTCGTTTCTAAGAGATTTCTAACAACACCGTCGTCATTTTCTAAAACCGTACAGATCGGCCACTCGAGCGCAGAACAAACCCGCCCCGACCTCGTCTAACCTGTCACAAACCCACTCAACAGAACAACGAGGAACTCACATGACTAAAGTCGACGTCTATACGAAACCATGGTGTCACTACAGCGGACGCGCAATCAATCTTTTAAAAAGGCGCGGCATCGACTACAACGAAATCAATATTCTCAACGATCCGAAGCGTGAGCACGAAATGAAAACGCGATCAGCGCGCGCGACGGTCCCTCAGGTGTTCATCGGTCACGTACACATCGGTGGCAGCGACGACCTGTTCATTGCTGACCGAACCGGCCTGCTGGAGAAACTGGTACAGCCTCAATAAGCCCTGACGGTTTACTCGAGGTCTGATAAAACGTGGACAGACCTGCCGGCGATCATTGACTTAACCCTGGCAGCGTAAGCGGCCATATGCGCTGATGCAGCATGATCCCGGAGGTTGTCCATCGTCTCCCATTTTTCAATCACCATAAAGGCATCCGCACCGATCTCCGTTTGCATTGGCCCGGCGTCAGGGGTATCCGTGACCGGTTGATATTCAATGCACCCCTGCTCTGCCAGTACCGCGGGTATGTTGTCTTTAAAAGCAGCGAGTACCGCTTCTCTCTGACCGGGGTTGGTTTGAATCACTGCCACTACATGTATCATGGTCTCAGCCGTTTGCCACAGTGGGCGCTAACATGCCACGGTGTACCGCACCGCTGCAACCGCTATTTGAGCAACATAACGCGACCACGGGAACCCGGACCTATCACATGGATCAGAAAAGGAGCGTCACGGCTTGGCCACAGGCCACCTGTGGCAATCAATTCAATCTGCTTATAAGCACAGCGCAACCCTGCGATCTCGCAAGTACTGCCGCGGCCTAAGCACGCTCTCGACCATACTGCCAGAGCGCTATACACCGGGTCACAACCCGGACTTTCGCCGCGGGCGCAATTCAATTCGAAAACATCCCCCCGCAACTGACCGCCGGCGGTATCAGTGCCGTCGATGAAACAAGCCGCGACGTCGGCGGCCACCAGGCTTACTGGGTTGCCTGGTCACAGTTTCACCCTCAGACTGAGTTATGGCAGCCGTAAAACGAAAGGGATGATCAGTGGCGCTCTTGATACCGACCACAGTTATCCCATCTTTTTAGCAGCGCTCCCGAAACATAAGAAACCACCTATGCACGCGGCCCCCGATTACACGACGTATGGCACCAAAAGCCCCGGGAGAGACTGTCGTCTGCCAATTGCCGTGTCATCCCGCCATCTGCGCCGTATCCGGACCCACCAGAGATCAGGCACAAAGGCTCACTAAAGCCTGCGGCATCATGAAAACACATTTTTTCCTTATTCCTGTTTTTATCGCCGGCGTCAGCATCGGCTGGCTGGGTCGCACCTGGTTCAGTCCGGTGCCCTCCGGCCCGGCCATCGGTTTCACTACCGATGAGTCGGCCTCAGCTTCCCGCCCGGGTCGCAATACGCTGAGCGAAAGTGCACCACTCGCCCCGCAAGCGCAAAGCGAGGAATCGTTCAGCATCCGCAGCACAAATAAACCAACCACCGTTTCCAATCCAACCGGGACCACTTTGTCCACCGACAGCCGTTCGGTGATTGATACCTACAATCAACTGCTGGATAGCCGTCAGTACTTCGATGCGATGGTGCTGTATCAGGAACAATTCCAGAACGACAAACTCACCGCTGCACGCCTGAAACGCCTGCTGATCGACCGGCTGCAGCTACTCACTGAAAGCCGCAACAACAGTGATTTCTCAGAACTCGCTGAAAGTTATCTGTCGATCTACTATGACGATATCGATGTGCTCCTGCTGCTGGCCGAGTTCAACCGCGCCAACGGCAGCTTCCTGGAAGTGATCAATGTTTATCTGCTCGCGAAAACCTATGCGTACAATGATCAGGACCAGAACAAAGTCATCGGCCGCTTCAATGAATTTGTAGAACAGGCTGACCGCTCATACACCAGTCAGCAGAACTGGTGGTCACTTATTAACCTCTACGCACACATCGACACCTCCGGCCTGATGACCTCGACTCATCAGTATCGACAGGCGCTCGCCTACCTCAGAAGCGGCGACAAAGCCTTCGCTATAGAGCAATTTAACCAACTGCTGAGCGACAGCATCGTCGGTGATTCCGCAGCGCGGGCGCTAAGCAATCTGGCGGGCAGCACCACGGCAGGTAATGAACTCGCAGAGAGTACCGGCACACTGGCAATTGTCGGGGAGCCGACCCTGGAAAGCGCCGACTCCATCGCGTTGAAGAAAATCGGCAATCAGTACTTGATCGGCCTCAGCAATAGTCAGCAACACACAGTTCAACTGCTCATCGATACCGGCGCGTCCATGACGGCGATGTCGTCATCTGCTTTTAATACACTGAACACCCATGGTGACGCTGTGGCTCAGGAGCGCAGAGTCTTTCACACCGCCGGTGGTGTAATCATGGGGACCGTTTATGTCGTGCCCGAATTGCAGCTCGGCCCGTATACCATTAACGACACACAAATAGCGGTGATCGATTTTGATACCGGCCGGGGAATCGATGGATTGCTCGGCATGAATATACTCGGGCAGTTTCGCTTTCAGATTGATCAGGAAAACGCACGTTTGTTATTGAGTACAGAACAATAATGCGCTTGAGAGTCAGGCGTTCCACTAGCCTGCTACTTGTTCACCACCCAGTAAACCACGCCGGCGCCCATCGCCACAGCAACCATCGCATGTTGCAGCTCCGCCGACACCACGGTGAGCAAAAAGCCGGTCACCAGCGGACCACACGAAGCACCGATATCACGCCAGGTCTGCATGCGGGCCATTGCACCGAGGGCATCTTCCTCGGCACTGAGCGATTGTGCGATCACGGCAGGCCCCAGTGATGCCAGCGCCCCTCTGAAAATCAGCATCAGTAGCGCACCCGTGATCGTCAGCCCGACTGCAACACCGATAAAGCCGATCATGGTCAGTACAGCGGCCACAAAGAACACCCGCCGCGCACCTGTGTGATCCGCTATCCAGCCAAACAGTGGCGCTGCAATTGCCTCACCGAAATGGCGCATTGCCAACAGCGCACCGCCGCCGATCACCGCTTCAGACAATGGCGCATCGCGCGCAAAAATCAGTGTGATCGATACCGCAAACACACCATCAACACCATACCCCTGCAGAAAAAACAGCACATCAATCGGCTTCGGCCTGGCAAGCGATATCGGCTTGCTGTCCTTCACCTGTGCAGACACCCCTCGCGGCAGTGTGAAGGCAAGCGCAATCGCCATTGCTGTCGGCACCGCCATGATCAGGAAGACTGTTGTCGGCCCCACCTGGCCGACCAGCCATGCACCGCAGAGCAGCGCAAACACCGGCCCCATGCGTTGAATGGCCTGACCCACACCGACCCGCGTACCCGCTCGCTCCCGCGATTCAATGGCATACGAGAGTGTTGCCAGCACCAGCGTGGCATAGGTCAGGCCCCACAGAATTCTGGCGAACAGCATCATGACCGGACCCTGACTCACACCATACAGTGCCGTTGATACCGTTGCTGCCACCGCTGCCGCTATACACATGCTACGCACTCCGACCCGCTGTGTCAGGCGCGCTATGACCCCGTACGCAAACACCCGCACGATACGATTGGCCGACAGCATCAACCCCACCCAGCCGAGTGTCAGACCAAAACTTTCCGCATAGGCCGGCAGCACCGCATAAAGCAATGCATCCCCCAGCAGTGCCAGCGACATAATGGAGGAGGAGCCGACAATGGCGTACCAGCCACTATTGTCTGTGCGATTAGTCATTGGAGAGCCGGGTGGTGGTTGTCTGACCCCATTCTACTCTTCCGCTTCACAAAATCCGCATCGCGGCGCAGGAGCGGTCGCGACAACCAGTGTACTAACAGAGTGTTGAAAAACTATTGCGCTATGTGGTGTAGCGACCTGGAATGGAGAGGTTTTCCACGAATCATACCCCGGGCAGAGTCACCGTAAAGCTTGCCCCGCCAAGGCTCGACGAACGACCAACCGACACTGATCCATTGTGATAACGGGTTATTTTCTCAACAAAAGTGAGACCTAAACCAAAGCCATCAGCTTCGCCATCGGTATTATCCAAGTGGCTTTTATCTCGCTCAAAAGGTTTTAATATCCGCTGCTGACACTCAACCGGTACTCCCGGCCCGTCGTCGTGTACGCTCAGCCGGACATTATGTCCCTCACGGACAATGTTGACTTCAATGATATACGCCGCATACCGGCCGGCGTTCTCCAGCAGATTGTAGACAACACGCCTCAGGTAAAATTCGTTTCCTGCCACACACAACGGAGTCTCCGTGCAGACCAGCCGAATTTCCTTCTCTTCCGTAGAGACCGTTAAGCACTGACGGACGATTGCCACCAGATCAACCGTTTCAAAATTTGCAGCGATATCTTGCGCATCGATTTGTGACAGTTCGAGCATCGCGTGAACCAAATCCTCCATATAGCTTAGGTCCCGACGAATACCCGCTACCCTGCCGGTTTCCGGCAATCCATTTTCTTGCACGAGCAGAGCTACCCCGGTACCGATTCGCGTTAACGGGGTGCGCAAATCGTGACTCACAGCGGAACTGAGGAGCCTGTTGTCAGCCACCAGATTCTGAATCTGATTAGCCATACGGTTAAAGTCTGCTTCAATTTCGCCAATGTAGGAAAAGCGAGAAGGTTCAATTCGCGCGCCGAGATCACCCTGCGAGATCCTTGTTGCGGCCGTTCTCAAAGCATACAACCGCCGAACAAGTGGAAACGCCCATAAGAATAAAGCACCGATAAGCAAGGTGTAAAAAAGACCCGTTAACGCAGACCATCGTTGTGTACTGTGATTGTCAATCGCTATGTTTTTAAAAACTGCAAAGCTGCGATATTCCGGCCCATATGCGAAAACAATCGCGCTTGCAGAATCTTTGGGGTCGTAATTGCTGACCAAACGCTCATCAGGCTCCTCCGCATTCAACTCATCGACGAAATCATGAGACAGCTGCACTCCATACGGCTGCCTATTCCAGTGCTTGATAAACTCACTTCGAAGCTCCGAAGTGGCCAGTGTATCCACCAGCTTTACTACGATTTGTTGATACTCGTCCAGGCAGCCTGACTCGTCGCAGCTTTGTCGATTCAGCAGCAAGGTTAACGCAACAGACCCCAGAAACACGACGACGACAACCACCAGAACAAGTGGTAGTAAGATTCTGGACATGCGCTATTCTACCGCGAATATGAGATACCCTTCACCTCTGACGGTTTCTATCTTTAACGAGCTGCCGTAGAACACCAGTGCTTTTCTCAGCCTGCTGATACGCCCGTCAAGTGCTCGACTTGAACAATCATAGTCACAGTTCAACAGCTCCACAGACAACTCCTGTTTAGAAGCCAGATCACCCTGCTTACGTATAAGTGCCAGTAGCGTTGCCCTTTCGGCACTATCGATGTCAGCCTGGACACTGTTTATATGCACGGATTGTGTTCTGGTACACACCTCTGTATTACCCAACACATATCTATTCTTAAATTGACCATCCGGTTGCAGCAAAAGCTTGATCTGATTTTTTAGCTGCCAATCTGCCGAAGGTCCTTTCGTAATATAGCAGTTTGCCTGCGCCTCGTAGCCCGCGTTTCCGTCGTGTTCAGAATTCAGAGCGCTTAAAAGTACTAGCGGCATTGCACTGTGCTTTCTCACCGCACGGCACACTTCCAGCCCGCTCAGGCCCGGCATATCAACATCCAGGATCGCCAGATCAGGCTTGTCTTCTTGTATAATCCTGAGTGCATCAAGGCCATTGTCGGCGATGGTGAGTAGATACCCCTCCTTTTCCAGCAACTCACCGATATCCGCAGCAATTTGTGGATCGTCATCAGCCAATAAAATGTCGACGGACATAGCAACTACTCCAAAAAACGTCAATTGTAAGTTCGCATTACCAGCAGCAGGATGCTAATCCCGCGACCAACTACACAGAATCCGGGGCCAGCATATCCCGATGGTACGCTTCACCCCTCTGCGCCTGTTAATAAAAATATACTCCACCACATCGCGGGCGAGGATATGACCGTCAGCGTGCGCGCGCACAAGAAGATAGTGATGCTCACCCTCTTCACTGACAACGTCTATGGCATTAGCCTTTTTGGTCCCGACCCAGCACTGAATCCGGCGTATGCCTTCATACCCGGACGAACGAAAAGCCTTTTTCCGGGTATAAATGCAGTAATTACCAGCGCTCGGAGAGCTCCAGCTAAGGTGTACTTTGCGCTGCCTCTCCCCACCAGGCCAACGCGGCGGCAATGGACTGGGTTCGGCAACCATTTCCTGGGCATGAGCAGACGCGATAAGTAGTGCAGGAATCAACGGGATTACCATCGTACAAACAAATACCAGGCGTAACCGCCACGTCTTTACCACCAACCAACGCTCTGAATAAGCCACGTGATACGTTACTGGTAAATCCAGTGAATACCCGCGCGTATTCTGTGCGCATTTCTGCCGACAACGAGAGGGCTTGTTGCGGTACTATCCGCCAGTCGCAGAAAATCTCCACTCACTGCAAAAAAAACGTTGCGCTTTACCGGCCACATTGCACGAAAGCCGGCATTAGCCTCCAGTGCGGAACCCGCAGTATACGCGGGTATCAGATCGGTTGATTCCGCCTCTGATACGCCAAAATAGTGGTTGTTATAGTCACTCGACAGAAACGTCAGTCCAATACTGCCCTCCAGCCCCAGTCGGCCCAGCTGCCCGTACCGCTCATACCGCGCCGCCCCCTTGAACCCGGCGTCTACTCGATTATCTTTAAAGAGCTCGACATCTAACTGGTAGTCATCACCCAGATAACTGCGACGTATGCCAATTACCTCATCACCTTCTCTGGCTTCCAGACTTTCAAAGCCACTCGCCAGACCCGGTCTGTAATAAGGATGCGTGCTTCCATACAGCAAAGATGTCTGTCGGCCTCCATCATCGCTGACGTAGTACCCCAGTTTGGATTGAGACATAGGTCCGTACAAGCCGCGATCGGCCACTTCAATAAAGAAATTTCCAATGCGCAACTTTCCCTGTACAGCAAACCCGTCATACGAAATCGAGCTGCCCGGCTCGGGTATGTCAACCGCAAACTCTTGTGTGTACCGATACCCCGCGATAGGCATGAGGGTATGATAGGTCGCATAGGAGAGCTCTATCGTCCACTCAGTCTTCAGTTGTGTCGCATCAGTTGCCTGCGGCAAAACACAGTCACACGAATCATCCGCCGCCGCAACAGCAGCAAAAAATAGTGACAAGGCGCAGAGTAGCGGGAAGAGTTGTCGGATAACACACAGAGAATTATATGCATTCAACGGAATACTCCTTACAACTGTCGGATCAGCCAACGAAGATGGCACTATACCCGCCATTACAACAAACGACTGTAATGGAACGTAATGGCTGCAACTACCTTGCCTTGTGCACAAGCGCACTCCCTGCAACCAATGGTGTTTTTGTGATCTTGTGCATAATTATTCATCAGCGCGGTTCGGGTTCCATAGCACTTACCTTCCGAACAATGGAGTGCCATTATTTGGTCGCTCGACGGCCTGTGTCGAGACTTGCCCACTCGTTCCATATTCGTCCTCAGCTTCCAGAATATTCTCAACGGGCGGCACTCCTCAATTGCTCGCAAGGAAACGGCAGTGCAGCATCAGTATCGATGCCGCGGATATTGATCTGGCGCAATAGTTTTTCAACATCCCGTGAAATCAAACCGTCAGCCGAATCCTGGTGTTATCGGCCTTGGTCATGAGAGGTGTCACCGGACTCATCCGAACTTTTCAGCCAATGTACTGTTTCCAGTTCAGCAACCGAAAAGAGAAACACTTCAAAATCCTCCCGGGTCACAAGATTAAACCGCAGACTTTTATCATCCTTCACCGGACCTACAGATTCAGCGGATGAGATTCTCTGTCGCCAATAGTCAACATCATTTTCGAACCGTCGATGCTGCCAAACGTAGGCGTGTTCCCTTCTCGCATGTACTCCCCAACTGCGCCTGCCTGCGGATTGAAACCGAACAGCACGTTTTCTCAGGTAGTCTTCGCGACCGGCTGCCAACTCCGTCCGAAAAAATTTCACTACCCATTCGTTTTCGATATTCTCGAGCGCGGTATCCCAGTCTGCCCATCTATTTGTACGTGAACGTCCTGGCCCCCGCCCCCGTGCTTTCGCTTCCTCGAACAATTCACGGGCCGGGTATACAACAGAACAGGTCAGGTACTCAGCCTGCTGCGATGTATCTGTCGCCATCGCGACCCGACAACAGATGATATCGACCCCATAGTTTTCAGATAGCCACTGCGCTCCAGCCAACAGCGCATAATCATAACCTTCGGCAATCAGTATGACACGCTGGGTGTCATTGATCAGATCAGAGTCGCAGTCTATGAAGTCGCTTAGTTCGTCCTGCTGTTCCTGATTCAACAGGCCTTGTACGTCTTCTGCCGTCCAGTGAGAAATCATGCCCGCATAGGAAATCACCTGCAGCATTTGCAACTTGTTACTGCCGCGTTTTAACTCAACGACGACAACCTGCCCATTTTTATCTACGGCTAGCAAATCAATGCGGTCCGCAACGTTCTTTGAAGGCGTGATCTCAGTCCCGATCAGAAAAAGCTCTTCGCCGATTTCCCTGAAGAATTCATCCGGTGAGTTTTTTATAAATTCCTGTAAGTCGTATCTTTCAGTGATGGACGAGTCTGCAAAGGAGGGAGTAGCCAGCTTGCTTAGTGACTGGTTTGAGCGATCTATTTTTAACATTGGGTGAGTACCGGCGAAAAATCGTAGTTTATCAACTGGGCACGACAAATTATCTATCGATCAAATTTTGTGAGTCGCTCTATCACACCGTGGCGGACGATGCCTACTCCATCATAAGCAGGAAGCTGTTCAGGAGTCGCCGGACTTCACCCACATCATCGGCTGAGCCGCGATCAGAACCTATGGCATCGAACTCATCAAAGAAGTACACACCCCGCGCGCTCTGCGTGGCATCAAATATCTGCCTGAGCTTAGCTGCGCTCTCCCCCATAAATTTAGTTAACAAGCCATCCAGCCTGACCTGAAACAATGGCAACCCCAGCTCTCCGGCAAGTACGGAGGCCGTTAGGCGGACGCCATTGCAGGCAAGAATCCGCAAGACTGAACTCATGCCATTTCACACCAACTCGATCTATTCATCAAACACCAATACCGCCCAATACCGAAAGTATATTTAATACTTAATTATCAGATGCTTACGAGACTTTATTCCTCAGTATTTCTTCGAATATTCTTCAATTTCCAGCTTGGAGATCGTCTTGAACCATCATTCACAATTGTCCCGGCCGACCGCATCCTTGTCAGTAGATTTCCAATCTTCGTATCCTTTTGACCATCTTCGAGAGAATCACTCAGCTTATTCCAGAGTAGCTTATTCAGATCGCTGCGGCTCGCGCTGCCGTACTTTGTCAGAAAGTCGATAATGACTTTGCGGTAAAACACGTCGTCCTGTCCCCGGGCATGGATGTAGTCTTCCTTACTATCAACCGCCGCTGCCATTTTTGCCGACAGTAAGACTTTGGACAGGTATATATTAGAAACGAAAAATCCTACAACGCTTCTTTTTCGTATGATGAATTTTCGTTAGAGTCGTCACGAGCGATGGGCTTAAAATCATCGTCACTACACGGCGAAAATCCAACCGGCCAACATGAATGCAATTGACAAAGAATCTGATAGTGCGAGGGCGCGTCGATGTTAGCCCGCTTAATGGTAACTTCCAGCTGATCGGGGCAGTTCTCTGAGAGGTATCGAATGTCTTTTGTTAAAAACTTTGGCACATACCCAAGGCACTGTTGTTCACCATTGTCCACGGCAACCGCCAGCTGGTCATGTGGATTATCGTCTTCATTGCGCAGCACGAGTCTGTCACCCGAATGTAAAACCTTCAGCATTTCTGAGGTTACGTGGTGTCGTACACCATGCAAAAAGAACTGTGCAGTGCAATCGCCATTCGGGGTTTTCAGAGGCCCTGTAAAGAGCTCAAGTGAATCCGCAGTCCGGCGACTCCCGAGGGTGGCGAGAACCGAAATCGGGTCCGGCGTATCACCGTCGTCAAATCCTCCCCACGACAACCATTGTTTGTATTCAGGTCGTCTCTCGCTGAGCAATCGATTTTTAAAGATTGGGAAAAGATCTTCCATCTGATAGACCTGATCCAACTCCGGTAACCCGGGAAACGGAGCAACGCCGGGAAGCTTGTAGGCACCAGCCGTATATCGAAACTCGTAGACAGTGCCCTTTTTAGACAACTCGCCAACAATTGCCCACTCCGGATTTGCATTTCCTCGGCTGGCTGCGCCAACGAAAATGACAGGTCGTGGCTC
>CAZOXM010000078.1:0-21653 GCA_964583825.1 uncultured Granulosicoccaceae bacterium | reverse complement strand
CACAAAGTGCAGTGCGTGCGTGGCGAAGAAGTGGGCGACGCGCAAGTCACCGGCATAACGTAACCATCCAAACAGCAGCACTGCTGCTTTCTCCGACACAGTCGCCACTCCATCCGGCATCACCGCATGCGCCTGAGCCGGCGCGGACGACAGGTAACCCGCCGTGACTAAAGTCAGTAGAAACGTGGCAATCAATCCGAACGACAGACGTTCAAAGCAGAGAACAAGTCGGATGTCACTTGTCATCAGCGGAATAACGCAACTCTGGATTCTGTTCTGCAGTCAGTGCTTGAATTGCATTCACCCGTTCGGAAATAATGCAGCGCTATGAACATTGAAGAACTGGAACGCCATAAACGCGTCAATACAGCCCACTCCGTATTGTTATTGCTATCGCTAACTGCTTTGCTAATGGTGCTGGGCGCATTGCTGTGGGGCCTGCCCGGTGCGATCGTCGCGCTGATCGCGTGCATACTGATGGCCCTGATCGGACCGCGCTTCTCACCGGCGCTGGTATTGCGTATGTCCAAAGCACAGCCACTGCCCAAACACAGTGCACGGGGCATTCATGAAATTTTCGAGGAACTTTCGCGTCGTGCGGAACTACCGGTCACTCCAAAGCTGTACTACATACCGTCCAGAATGCTCAATGCGTTCGCTGTCGGTAGTAACCACGATTCGGCGGTAGCAGTCACCGATGGTCTTTTAAGGGTGATGAACGCACGTGAACTCACCGGTGTGCTGGCACATGAGATCAGTCACATACGCCACCAGGACACCCGCGTGATGGGACTGGCAGATTTTGTATCCCGTGTGCTGGGCACAATCTCTCAGTTCGGACAAATGATGTTGCTCATCTCTATACCCATGGCCCTGTTCGGCAACTCCATCGGCCTCGGACCGCTGCAGCTCGCCGCGATGATTTTCGCCCCGCTGCTGAGCACATTGCTGCAACTGGCGCTGTCGCGCTCACGGGAATTCACTGCAGACTTAGGCGCGGTCGAACTGACCGGCGATGCCGCAGGGCTTGCGTCCGCATTGCATAAGCTCGAACGCATTCAGCGAGGCGGGTTCTGGAATACGATGGTGCCCGGCAAACGCGCACCGATACCGGCCGCACTGCGTACTCATCCACCCACCGAGCAGCGCGTTGCCCGCCTCGGCGCCATTGCGCCACTACCCGAGGCACCGGGTCCCGCAGACAGACTCAGAGATCTGCTGATCCAGGTAAGACCTCCGAGCCATGCGAGAGTCAGACTGCGACCGCGATGGCACCTGAGCGGATTGTGGTATTGAACAAATCATTGGTGGATGCCACACAACAAAGCATCCGCTGCGGTATCAGCGGTATCTGCCACATCCGCAAACGCACATTTTAGGAATCGGTATCCAGCCAATCGAGAATCTCATCGGTGTGCTCACCCCGCTCCGGGGCTTTGGACACCGGTTTATAGGCATCAACTCCTCCAAGTCGGAACGGCAGGGTCGGCACCGCGGCACCACCCGTCGGCGTCTGGACAAAACCACGGCGCTGCACCTGGTGTGACGCCAGCGCTTCCGGCAACGTGCGCACCCGTGCGCACGGTACACCCGCAGCCTGCAGAATCGCCTCCCAGACCTCCGCGGATTGACCCGCCAACACAGATTCCAGCTCAGCCGTCAGTGCAGCGGCATGTTCTCTGCGCGCGCTGCGCTCGACAAAACGCGGATCACTCAGCCAGTCCTCACGATCAAGTGCGACCGCCAGACTGACAAAGTGCGATTCCTCGTTCACACCGAGCGATAGCACGCCCTCTCTGCAGGGAAAACTGCCCGCGCCCGGGGAACGACTGTTGGCAAGATTGCCGCGACGCACCGGCGCATTGCCGGTTTGCAGATAATCAGTCACGGTAGAGCTCATCAGGGTCAATCCCGTTTCGAGCATCGACACATCAATGAAATTCCCCCGGCCGGTCGCCGCTCGTTCGTACAGGGCCGCTGCCACAGCAAAGCCCGCCGCAAGCCCTGTGCTGTAGTCGAGCACCGGTGCACCGGTGCGAATCGGACCGGAGGCTTCGTTACCGGTGGCCTCCATCAGACCGCAGGCGGCCTGTATGTTCACATCGTAAGCGGCCGTGTTTTGCTGCGGACCTCCACGGCCATAGCCGGTCATCGCGCAATGGATCAGATGCGGGTGTCGCGCCGCCACGCTGTGCTCATCGAGCTGCAGCCTTTGCATGGTTGCCGGCACGTGGTTCTCCACCAGCACATCCGCACGGGCCAGCAACTGATGGAAACGTTCGAGGCCCGATGCAGACTCGAGATCGAGCGCCACCGACCGCTTCCCGGCCCCTTGTGTCAGGTAGGAGGTGCTCATGCCGGAGGCGGCTGCCTCGCTGTCGGTACCGCCGCGATGCCGGATCGCATCGCCCTTTGCCGTAGATTCGACCTTGATCACCTCGGCACCAAGCAATCCGAGATAATATGAGCAGGCCGGGCCCGCGAGTACATGGGTGAAATCGATGACACGCAGCCCGTTAAATGGATGAGTTGTCGACATAAGGCCTCTCACAATGTGAACCGGTGGGTAACGAGACGCAGCGAAAGTCTCACTCGCCTCAAATACCGCTGTAAATTGATCAGCGAAACAATTTCTACGGGTTTACAATACCCGTTCAACCACGAAATTCACCGTCCGACTGGAGGACTTTCATGAGTTTTACCAAAAAAATCGCCACCGGTGTCGCCGCAACCGCGCTGATGGTCAGCACTGCCGCGCTGGCAGACTACCCCGAAAAGCCCGTCAAGATCATGGTCGGCTTTTCTGCCGGTGGTGGTACTGATACCACCGCCCGTGGTTTTGCCTCTTACATGCACGAAGCCCCAACCATGAACGGGCTGCCTGCCTACATCGTCAACCTGCCAGGCGCGTCCGGTCAGAAAGCGGCAAAGGCGGTGCTCGATGAAGACGCCGACGGCTACACCCTTTACATGATCAACATCGGTACTTTCATTGCCGGCGAACTGGCGAAAGGCGACGATCGTCCCTATCACATCTCCGATGACTTTGTGAATCTCGGCTGCGCCTCGCAACTGGTAACTTCGCTGCAGGTACATGCGTCTAATGAAGCCACGACGATGGAAGAATTCGTCGCAAACGCGAAAGCGTCAGGCGAGGAAATCACCTGGGGCACTTCAGGGGCGGCGACCATGCACGCGACCATCGGCCATATATTCTTCGATACACACGGCATTCCGCACAAGAAGGTCCCTTTCAAAGGTGGCTCGAAAGCGCGTGCAGCACTGGTTTCACAGTCCGTTGAAGCAGTATTTGGCGGCGTGAACACCGTAGTCGGATTCGAAAACGACATCCGCGCTCTGGCCTCTGCCGGTGCCGAACGCGATCCGATGGCGCCGGATCTGCCCACATTCAGCGAGCAGGGCACAGCAGGTATCGACTTCACCGGTCTGATGTGTCTGTTCGGCAAAGCCGGTATTCCTGATGAAGTGAAAGAAGATGTCGGTTCGGCCATCGCACACATTGCTGACATCGAAGGCTATCAGCGCTACATGAAGGGCAACGATCTGGCTTCTTTCTACACTGACTCGGCAACCGCCACAGCAGCACAGGACACGATGTTCAGTGTGATGGGTCCGGTGGTCGCAGAGATCATCAAAAACCAATAGTGCATACTGGCGGAGACCTGTTGTCCGGGAGTCGCCTGCACCGTCTCCCGGCGGTCTCCGCCTTAGTTTTATTCCAAAGTAT
Organism: uncultured Granulosicoccaceae bacterium; assembly: GCA_964583825.1. GTDB lineage: Bacteria > Pseudomonadota > Gammaproteobacteria > Granulosicoccales > Granulosicoccaceae. The sequence goes on along the minus strand of CAZOXM010000078.1, from coordinate 17,905 downwards.
CACGTAGCCGCGTCACCGTCGTAAAGCAAACGCGTGAGGTCGGTTGCGCTTTTATCTCGAAGGCGAGCGCCGGTTTCCCGGGGACGGGAAGCGACGCATCTCGCCAAACGTTAGCTGGAAGCATCAATGGATAATCAGGACTACAAAACCAGAGTCGAATACGGCGTCAGCGCCGTGGTGCTGTTGGTTGGCGTCTTTTTTATCTTCCAGGCCTTCACGATCGAAACCTCGCGTGAATCCGTCGGCCCTCGCACGCTGCCGATGATCCTCGCAATCTCACTGGTCATCGGTGGCTTATGGCTCGCGCTGCGGGCATACCGGGGTAAAACCGGCGACCTGCAAGACGGCTACGGTTTTCTCGAAAGTGATGTAAAAAGAATCACCATGGTCGTGGCCTGCGGCGTGCTGTTTGTCGCAACCTTCTGGGCATTCGGTTACTTTGCCGCCGTCATTGTCACCCTGATCGCCATGCTTTTTACTTTCGGTGTGCGCAACTGGATCGCCATGATTCTCGGCGCAGTCGCGCTCGCATTGGTATTCCAGTGGGTGTTCATGGGCGTGATGCTGCTGAACGACCCGAAAGGTGCGATTGTCGACATGCGTCCGTATACCAACTGGATCACAGGAGCAAAGTAATTGCAGAGCCAATGCGCCGGTGTAGAAGCCTTCTTTGAATCGCTGGGTTTCCTGTCGATTTTTTTTGATATCTCCTGCGGTTTCGTCACTCTGTTTAACGACCCGTTTGCACTGATATTCGTCGTGCTCGCCGCGTTCGTCGGTATCGTGTTTGGCGCACTGCCCGGCCTTACTGCCGCGGCGGCAATCGCCATGATGCTGCCAATCCTGATTGCCTACAACGATGAGATCGGCGGCTTGGCGGGGCTCGCTTTTCTCTATGTGATCGGCAAGTCCGGCCGCTACGGTGGCTCCATCGCCGCGATATTATTCAATACACCGGGCACTGCTGCCTCCGCAGCAACCATGCAGGACGGCTACCCGATGACACAAAAAGGCCAGGCCGGTAAGGCACTGAAAACCGCAACAGTGTCATCGGCCTACGGCGATTACTTTGGCGAGCTGGTGCTGATATTCGGTGCCGTTTCTATCGCCGCCTTCACCCGGCAGTTTGGCCCGCCGGAAAACTTCGCGATTTACCTGATGGCGTTTGTGGTTATCGGCTCTGTGGTCAGCGACAGCATCATCAAGGGCATTATCTCTACACTGTTTGGTGCGGTGATCGGACTCATTGGTGAGGACATTATCACCGGTCAGTTCAAGATGACGATGGGTATCGATGAGCTGGAGTCGGGCATGGCGCTGGTGCCTCTGCTGATCGGCGTGTTCGTGATATCCGAAGTGATCATTCAGGCGGAAAAAGCGGCAAAGGTTAAAATGATCGACCTCGCCGCTGACAAAATTGAAGACCCCTCCGCGCACTACTTCACGTGGTCAGAATTCAAACGATGCGTACCGCTGATGTTCCGCTCGTCTATCTACGGCTCACTGATCGGCATGATGCCCGGGCTCGGATCCTCCGTGGCCTGTTTTGTCGCCTACGGTGAGGAAAAGCGAAAAGCTAAAAATAAAGCTGAGTGGGGCACCGGTGTGGTCGAGGGAATCGCCGCCCCTGAGTCAGCCAACAACGCAGTCTCCGGCCCGTCGATGATTCCCCTGCTCACGCTGGGTATCCCCGGCTCGACGATCGCCGCCGTATTGATCGGCATGTTTCTGGTAAACGGCCTGCAACCCGGCCCCACTATATTCGCTACAGAACCACCACTGTTCATGGGGGGGCAACTGATCAGCCCGAGAGAATTTATTTTCGGCATTTTCGCCGCCGGCCTCATCGGTATTGCCTGTTATGCACTGATCGGCTATTTCGCCGCGCCGTTTATTGGCCGGATGATCGCACTGCTGCCCACACAATATCTTTACCCGTTTATCTTCATGACGGCACTGGCAGCGAGCTACTCCTCGCGCGCCTCTATCTGGGATGTCGGATTCGCGCTGCTGTTCGGTGTGATCGGCTATGCGATGCGGCGCACCAACTTTTCCGCGGCGGCTTTCATTATCGCCTTCGTACTCACCGCCAGCATGGAAGAAGCCTTTCGTCAGTCAATGATCATTTCGGATAAAGGCTTTCTGGTGTTCACCAGCTTTGAATACCAGGGAAAGTTTTCCTATGCACCGATTTTTCTGATGATTGGCGCAGCGGTGGTGTTGTTTCGTGCCTGGTCGAGCTATCGCAGCCGCAACGAAACCTGATACGGTGTCCCGGCTTTCACAATGAATACGGGGCAGTACACTTGATTGTCTCAAACTATTTATGCCACTCTCAGGCACTGTAGTCATCGCCCCTTCGGGAGCCCGTCATTTGGCCCACAGCTGCGTTGCATTTCTTAAAAGGGCCTGATCGATATGGAAGGGTCATCCCCTGCGAGCTGCGTCTTGCTGTGAAACAAGCACTCATGCCTGGCGTTTGATAGTGGCAGCACACTAGCGATATCTTTGCGCCATGGTTAGTCCATTGATCCATTTCGATCTACGCTATCTGCCCATCTTTTTCTTCGGATTCGTCGGCGGTGTTGCTGCTTTCCTGATCGGTTTGCCCATGCCGTTTTTACTCGGCGGAGTATTCGGCGCCGCCTGTTTCGTATTGTGGTACGAAAGGGATGGTCGCGAACTGCCCAAGCTGTCGCGATGGGTAAGGCCGGTGTCGATGTCGATTATCGGTGCGATGATCGGTTCACGCTTTTCCCCTGAGCTGTTGAACCTGTTACCACAGTTCTGGATTTCAGGACTGGCTTTGGTGCCCTATATTCTGCTTGCACACGCTGGTAACTACGCCATCATGCGCGGGCTGGGTGGCTATAAAAAACTCGATGCCTATTTCGCCGCCCTGCCCGGCGGCATCATCGACTCCGCCGCGCTGGCAGAGGAAGCCGGTGCCGACCTGCGTATTGTCACTGCACAGCATTTCATCCGTATCATTCTGGTGGTGGCCTCCGTCCCCCTGCTTTTTCTATTGATACGCGGAGATGCCGTCGGCTCACTGGCTGGAGAATCCATGGCCACCAGCGATTACGACTTTACCGATATCGCGCTGCTTATTGCTATTGGTCTGATCGGACTGGCGTTTGGTCGTCTGGCAAAACTTCCGGTGTCACACATGCTCGGGCCACTGCTACTCGGGCTGGTTCTGTCAGTGGGTGGCTTTGTCGCAATCAATATTCCACCCTGGCTTTCACACGCAGCGCAGTACGTAGTGGGTACAGCCCTTGGCGCACAGTTCTCCGGTGTCTCACGAAAACTACTGCTCCGGGGACTCAATATGGGCCTGCTGGCGGGTGTGTATATGCTTTGTCTGGCCGGATTATTTGCCAGCGTGCTGGTGCAATTTGTGCCGGCCGAATTTGAAGCGTTGTTTATCAGCTTCACTGCGGGAGGTCTGGCAGAAATGAGTTTGATTGCCCTGTCACTGAACTTCAATCCGGTGGTGGTCGCCCTGCACCATCTGGTGAGAATTCTGCTGACCATCTCTATCGGCAACTTTCTGTCGAGGCGCGTATTTAAACTGGTGTAGTGGGTGCGTTGAAAAAGATAAAAACATCAAATAGCACAATGCAAATTTATCAAGGGCCACCCAAGTGAAACTTTACGAAGCACTTGCTGACGCGTTTAAACAGGAACACACTGAGCACTGCTTTGCCCTGCTGGGTGATGCCAATATGCACTGGGCCGGCGCACTGGCCGAGCGTGACGTGCAATTCATCTATACCCGTCACGAACACGCCGCAGTAGCGGGTGCCACAGCTTATGCGCGTGCGAAAGGAGTGGTCGGTGTTGCCACCGTTACCTGCGGCCCCGGGCTAACTCAGGTGATGACCATCTTACCGATTGCCGTCAGAGCACGAATACCGCTGGTTATCTTTGCCGGTGAAGCACCGCTGCAAAAATCCTGGTACAACCAGGGTATCGATCACGCGCCCTTTGTGAATGCCTGTGGTGCGCAATACAGAGCATTGCACCAGCCTGCAGCGATGATCAGCGAAGTACATTGCGCTTTCGCAGACGCCAGACGAATGCAGCAACCCATCGTTATTGGTGTACCGTTCGATCTGCAGCAACAGATATTCGATAAGTCCTCAACACCCGGCGTTACCCCGGTACAGCGCAAAACGGTGACCACGCCACCGGATGCGCAGTTGATCACCGAAGCAGCAGCGTGGCTCAACGACGCCAGCAAACCGGTTGTACTGGCAGGCCTCGGTGCGGCATCGCCCCGGGCGGCAGCAGCCTGTATCACGCTGGCAGAAAAAAGTGGCGCCTGTCTCGCCACCACACTGCCTGCCAAAGGGCTTTTTCACGATCAACCATTCTGTCTCGGTGTTGCCGGCGGGTTCGCCACGGAAGATGCAAAGGCAATCTTTGCACAGTGCGACCTGATCATCGCCATCGGTGCGCGACTGGCAGCACATACGTTCGATGGTGGCAAGCTCGCACCTGCGGCACGCGTGATACATATCGACCTTAACCCACAGTCTGCAGTGCAGGGACGCAAGGCATCGGACCTTAAAATTACCGCCGATGCAACGGCGGGCGCTACTGCACTGACAAATGCCGTGACTTCCCAAACCAGATGGCGGACTGAAGCCATGGCGCGTTGCTCCCGCGAAGCGCTGATGATGCCGGACCACCACGTCACACCCGACGGCCTGTTACACCCGATGGCGGTGGTAAAGCAACTTGCCGAAGTCATTCCTCACCACTGCCATGTCATCAACACATCCGGACACAGCGCCTACTACACGGCGCAAATGAACAGTCATCCGCAGAGCCATTACACGGTAATACGCGACTTCGGTGCAATCGGCAACGGCACCTCATTTGCCATGGGTGTTGCCACCGCACACCCGGACAGACCCATCGTGTTAATCGATGGAGATGGTTCTGCGTTAATGCACATCCAGGAACTGGAAACCATGCACCGCCACAACATGAAAATCCTGGTGATGGTGCTGAACGACGGCGCCTATGGCTCGGAAGTGCATAAACTGCGGGCAAACGGTGTCACCGACGAAGGCTCCGTCTTCGGCCGGCCGGACTTTGCAGGCATCGGACAGGGTTTTGGACTGCACGGCAAAACTTTTATCGCACTCGACAACATGGCACAGGCCATGACAGAGTTTTTAAACGGCAACACTTCGATGATTTGGGATATTCATATCTCCGACCAGATCGCCTCACCGCAGATACTCAAAGCACATCAGGCCACACACAACACGGCCCGTGAATGATTCTCGTCGCGAAAATCGAAATCAGCGTGTGGTCATACAGCGCCATTGTCGGCGTCACAGCAATCCGCGCTTGATACGACCGGCTTAAACATTACACTTGCCTGATGAGTAACGAACAGGAAATTTTTTTCGCAGGTGGATGTCTCTGGGGGGTACAGGAGTTTTTTCGACATGTGCCCGGCGTCATCACCACCGAGGCCGGCCGCGCCAACGGCACCACTGACTCAACCTGCAGCGAATACGACGGGTATGCCGAGTGTGTGCGCACTATTTTCGATACAGGCTGCCAGTCCGTCACTGGTCTGATGCGCTGCTTTTTTGAAATTATCGATCCCCACAGCGTCAACCGACAGGGAGCAGACATCGGCATTAAGTATCGCACCGGTGTCTACAGCCATCACCTGGCGCACCTCATTGAAGCGCAGCAGTTTATCGACCAGCAACCCAATAGTGACAGCATCGTCGTTGAGGTGCTGCCACTGAGCAACTTTGTCGCAAGTGACGCAGAACATCAGGATCGACTGCTTAGATGTCCTGATGACTACTGCCATCTGGATAAGACACTGTTACACAAATACAAGCGCTGAACAGGCTTAGCCGCGTGTGGCGGGCACCGCCGGCACTCCCAGCCGTTTCACTTTGCGCAGGTTTTCAACAGTGGCCTGCGTCATCAGCGGCGCCACTCCTAATTCATCGAGTTGCTGCGCGGAGGCTTCCATCTCGTGAAAACGGCGCGCTGCATGTACACCGGTACCCTGCACCAGTCGCTGCAACATTTTATGGTCCATTGCGGTGAACTCATCGACCAGGTTTTGCCACAGCCACTGTTCGCAACCGGCACGGTGCGCCCCCTCAAGCGACTCAATGAGCAAACCTGCAAGTCCTTTTATCACCACACTGCGCAGCAGTTTACGCTCAGCAGCATCGCCGGGCTGAGCGCTGACAATGTCCAGCGGCATACCGAAGCGGCTTAACAAGGCACTCAACTCAACCGCACCATCACCGGCAAACATTGCCGGTGTTTTCACCCCGTTACCCGGCACCATGGCCATCAGCGCGACATCGCAGAACAGAATACCTTTACGTACCGCCACCTGTGCAAGCTCGCGTTTCAAACTGGCACTGGCACTGGCAAAGTCCGCATACACCGCCGATTGCGGAATCACATCAAGCGCCTGGTTTAGCGCCTGCATCGCGTCGACCGCGCCGGTGAATGAAAGCACATAGTCTGCATTGATAACCGCCTCTGCCGCCGATGACTTGCGTTGCACTCCCGCCGGTGTTTGAACATCTGCGGGATCGAACGCTGCGATCTGCAGCGCCTCCCCCGTCTCTTGAGCGGCCGCCGAGAGATCGGCGCTTATCAAACCACCGGCCTCCCCCAGGCCGAACACGGCAACGTTAGTCATCGGGGTATGTGCTCCTGAGTGCGATAGCGACTTAACCGGCGTGGGGGATAGCCTGTGGATGCAGTGGAAACTGCATTCTGTCTTCACCCCAGATAATACGACCCTGGTAAACTTCCCGCATTTCACCCAGGCACTGCTCTTTCACACCCGGGGCATCCATTTGCGGGGTAAAGTGCGTGGTGACCAATGTCTTAACATTTTGCTCTGCCGCAAGACGTGCACACTCCATGTGGCCGGAGGAGGCCAGTGGTGTGTCATTGGTGAATGTACCGGAGATGAAATAACACATGTGAATCAGCATATCCGCATCCTTCGCAAGGTCGGAAATGCCTTCACAGGGACCGGTGTCTCCGGAGTAGACCAGCACTCCGTCATCCGTTTCAAGGCGCAGCCCATAAGGTTCGATGTAACCTGGCTGGTGGTAGACTTCTCTGATAGTTATTTTCCAGTGATCCGATTCGATCACCTGCCCATCATGCAGCGCGGTTACCTCCGGAGACGGTCGCTTGCGCGGCAACACACCCCCTCTGTTCTGATAAACCAGCTGGCTGCCCGGCGCGTTCAATCTGCCACTGAGATCCGGATGAAACACGCCTTCCTCACCGAACAGCAGATCAGTCATGCGTTGCATATAAGCCGGTGCATACACTTTAAGCTCGGGAATCTGCCCCGCGCCCTGATCCCAACGGCTGTGCACCAGCCGCGCATAGTCCAGACAATGATCGGTGTGAAGATGGGTGAAAAAGATCGTGTTCAGATCAACAGCCCGGAAGCCGCAACGCATAAAGTTTTCATGCGCACCGGCACCGTGATCGAACACCAGTATTTCATCACCGATTTCCACCAGATACCCCGCGCTTGCCCGACTGGTCATCGGCACCGGGGAGCCCGTACCAAGCAATGTAATTTTCATGCGCCTGCCCTATTGAGTTGCAAAGGATGATCTGAATTTCGCCGCCCATACGCCGTCTATCTGCACAATAACCCAAAGCGAGCGGAAACGGGAGATCAGGGCGTCGTCGGCGGCGAAGCGCCGCACCTCTACATCGAGGTGCACTTTCTCGCTCGATGCCTGCAGCACCTGGATATCTTTAAAGCGCGAATAACACCACTGCGAGCCGGCTCTGGCCAGAAAATCACGAAAGTAGTGCGCTTGTGTGTGCCATGTTGTTAGTGACACACCACTCAGACGAAAATGCGGAAAGTGCAGCGTTGCTGCCAGTTGCTGTTCATCGCCGGCATTCAATGCACTGATATGTCGCTCCATCACCGCCAGAGCGGAGTCGATCGCATTGCGGGTCATTGCGTTGTTCACCGTGAGGAATGAAGGGTTAAGACTTCAATGTTTAGACGAAGCGTGCTCAAAAACACTATAATCAATTTGCGCTACTGCCGCACTCGCCTGTCAGCACCGTGTGCGATTTAGCAACAAACAACAACCTCAGATTTTATATCAGACAGCCCTTCATACGAAGCACATCCAACGACTGTGCTGCGCAGGAACAACAATGACCAAAACACTGGCCTTGCCCACCGACAAAATAATTGCAAAAACAGAAGAGGCTACCGGCCACATTGTTTTCAATAACCCGGAACGCTATAACGCTGTTTCACTTGAAATGTGGGATGCCGTGGAACAGGCACTGTCAACGTTCGCAGAAGACGATCAGGTCCGCGTCGTCGTTCTCTCCGGTGCCGGTGGCAAGGCATTTGTGTCGGGTGCGGACATTTCAAAGTTCGAAAAGGAACGTGGTTCAAAAGACGCCACCGAGCACTACAACGCAAGGCTTAAAGTAGTGTATGAAACCATCGAAAACTACCCAAAACCTACCATCGCGATGATTGACGGACACTGTATCGGCGGCGGCCTGAATCTCGCGGCGTGCACCGATATTCGCATTGCGTCGGCTAAGTCCCGCTTTGCCATGCCCGCGGCAAAACTCGCATTGGGCTACCCGTTCGATGCGATCCGCAGACTGTTTAATGCCGTTGGTCCGGGTGCGGCCAAGCAACTGATGTTCACCGCAAAGTCTATCGATGCCGATACCGCGCTGCGTCTGGGGCTCATACAGGAAGTGGTGGAAGAAGGCGTACTGGCAGGCCGCATTGACGAGCTCGCAGGCACGATAGCAGGGAATGCACCACTGACTGTTCGCGCAATGAAGTATATCGCCACCCAGGTCCTACAGCCCGACCCGGCAAAGCGCGACCTCGATCGCTGCCATGAAATGGTGGCAGCGTGCTTCGCCTCAGAAGACTATGTGGAGGGACGCCGTGCGTTTATGGAAAAGCGCAAGCCTGTGTTTAAGGGCCAATAGTGTATAAGGTGAATACCGGACCAATACCGCACAGAATCGTGGCTTACTCATTGACACAGGTCAGAATATTACAAAAGTTACCGTTGAGCGTCATGGCACCAAACCAGGCCAGGAACTGATCAAAGTACATTTCGTTGTTGTCGATGGTTTCGCCTCTGCCTGTCGCATCGACGGATTTCCCCCAGAAGTCACCGCCCTCATAAAACGTCTGCAGCTGTCGACTAAAAGACTCTGCCCGGCCGGCACCGCCAGTGCCGATCGCCGCACTGGCCCACATACCAAGCGTGAGGTGACTGTGTTCGTTTCTTGAACGCTGACTGTTACCTCCATTGAACTCGGTCCATACATCTGTCACAGGCACCTGATCGCCGTTTAGTTGATAAAAATTGGCGAGGTGCGCAGGCGAGTTAGGCTGGTTAGAAGTGCCACCGGATGCCGCCTGCTGCTCCAGGAAATTGAGTGCATTGTTCAGGAACCGGGTAGCCCGCCCTTCTCTAAACCAGAGCGCATCCGCAGCCAGTCGCCAATAGATGCGTATGCCATCCTTAAACATGGAATGGCCGTTATCGTAGGCATTGTAGCCGGGACCTTCGGCGAGTGTGTTGCCCCGGGCATCGGACCAGTCGGCAACCAGACCACGTCCGTACCCGGCACCCGCACTGATTGTTTGATAGCCCTGATCAATGACCGCCTGCCAGTTGTGATCATCACGCGCATCGAATTGCTGATAAAGTCGATACCAGGCCGGGGAAAAGTAACCAATGTTGGTTAAGTCGCGACCACCCCAGAAGTTACCCGGTCGCAGATAGCGTCCGCCGTCAATCATTTCAGACCAAATCAGATCCAGCAGATCCTGCGCCCGCGTTGCATAGTCAGCGCCCTGCGGACTCACATGCGGCGACCATAAGCCGAGATCGACGAGGTGATCAGCAAAGATCAGCATCATGGCGATATCCTGCTCGGCATCAGTGGCTGCACCTGTGCCGATGATGTTACCGAACTGATCGCTGCGCCAGTCATACAATCTGCCGTTCCAGAGCACTCGCTCACCGGCGTCCCATATCTTGTTGAAGTACGTCTGATCGTTGCTGTAGAGCGCCAGAATCATTCCGTAGCCAATGCCCTCGGACACGGCATCCCCCGGCTGTTCGGATCTGGGCCGGTGCACCATACCGGTGTTGTAGCGATCGATATTGCGCTGTTTCAGGCCCGCCCAGGTCTTGCGTAAAGCGGTCGACCAGTCGTGGGAGACACGGGCAGTCGGGTTGATACTGTAAGGATAAGCACGCGCTTCAGCATTGCCGCCTGCATTGTTCAGTGGCTGACAGGAAGTACTGGTTACATCATTCCAGCCCCACTGACTGACATCCCCGTCAGGGTAGACGCAATTGCCACCCGCCACCTCGGCATCATTGTTGTTCGCGACGGGTGCACAGGAGCGCTTTGCAATGGCATCCCACCCCCATTGACTCGTGTCATTGTTCGGGTACACGCAACTGTCACCATCATCCACGGACGGGCCTGCCCCGGACGCAACCGGTGCGCAGGAACGCTTCGCAATGTCGTCCCACCCCCACTGGCTGGTGTCATTGCCCGGGTACACGCAACTGTCGACATCATCCCCGGACGGGCTTCCCCCGAACGCAACCGGTGCGCAGGAACGCTTCGCAATGTCGTCCCACCCCCACTGGCTGGTGTCATTGTTCGGGTACTGGCAGTTGTCACTATCATCCCCGGACGCACTGCCGCCGGAGGCGATCGGTGCGCAGGAACGCTTTGCCGTGTCGTCCCACCCCCACTGGCTGGTGTCATTGTTCGGATAACTGCAGTTGCCCGCTGCGTTATCTGTGGCCGGACTCGACGCTGAAGACGGCGGACAGGACTGTTGCGCGGCATTATCCCACCCCCACCGCGTGCGGTCATCGTCGGGATACGCACACTGAGCGTTCGCATTCGGCGAACCAAGGATCGCAAATGCCAGACACATAGAGAACAGCCCCCGACACAGGCTTCGAACTGAACAAACACCAGGATGTTGAGAATTCACACTTGCCTCCATTCCATCGCAACAAATGACACACATCGAATCAGGTTCGATAACCCGGATAGTGCCATGACGGCACCCGGAAAAGCGGGCGACCACGCCCAACCTGATCCATTGGTAATAAATCGGGTTCAGTACCCTTGCACTGACTTACCCTACCACGCCACCGTTCACCTGCAACAACTGCCCATTAATAAAGCCCGCATCATCACCCACCAGGTAGCCAACCATTTTTGCCACATCCACAGGTTCACCCAATCGCCCGGCGGGATTACTCTTCAACAGTGCCTGATAGCGGGACTGGTCGGGCTGTTCGTCATCTCCAACTATGGTCCCCGGCGAGATAATATTGGCAGTGATACCGCAGCTGCCGTATTCGCGTGCTATGGATTTAATCAGTCCCCAGGACGCATGCTTGGAGATACTCACCGCAGACTTGCCGGTGTAACCCTGTTGAGCATTCATCCCGCTAAAGTTAATGATTCGTCCCCAACCACGCTTCACCATACCGGGAAGGCAGGCACGTGTGAGCCACCACGCCGCGTGGAAGTTCACATCCATAATGCGTTGAAAATCGGCCTCGTCATCATGCAGCAGATCAAATGCGGGTCGGATGGCTGCATTGTTCACCAGTACATCAATACTGCCGAAATGTTTGATACCGGTTGCTGCAATGGCGGACGCCTGCTGCTGCACACCGATATCACCCATGGCAACCAGCGCCTGCCCTCCTGCGGTTTGTACTTCACGAGCCACTGACTCACATGCTTCGCGGTTGGAAGAACCGTTGATCAGCACATTGTAGCTCTGAGCTGCCAGCTCAAGGGAAATTGCCCGCCCGATGTTCCGCCCGGCACCGGTTACAAGCGCTGTACGCGGAGCGGTAACGAGAGTTGACTCATTCACGTGCATTCCCCGCTTCTTTCTGCACTGTGTAACTCAACAAGATGAACAGCCAGACAACACTTCACACAACACGCAGGGGCGAGCGAGTGATGCAATGGTATCGAGCGGACGTTAGCTTTCAACTAACGTGGCAACAGGATACCGGACTTACTGAATGGTTATCTGGTTGAGGATATTCCGATAGCCACGCTCATCGCGCATGTATTCCTCAATTTTGTCTTTATCGAGTCGGCTTTTTACATGCCCGGTCAGCGTGATCTTGTCATTTTCCTCGTCAACGAAAACGATGACATTGTCAGTATCAACGCCAAGAATAAAAGGCGCTGGCTCGGAAGTCATGGAGGACATGGTGGCGCAGCCACCGACTGCGACTAATGCAATACCAAGTAAAGCACTGACGATTGTTTTGCGCATGACTGCTCTGCTCACTGTTGTTTACCGGTGACATGACAAATGCGGATGATACCACTTTTCAGGGACCAGCCATGGAACTAACCAAACCGTCTAAATCACATACCCTCTGTCAAAACGTCCGCCGGATCGACAACCGGCGGTAGGCCGCTTACAAATCAACAGTCACCACTGCATTTTCATGCACTGCCCTGCTCTGACATAAAATAACGGACGTCTTCCGCTGCGCTTTTGAAAGCACAAAGTCACGATGCTCCACCTCACCGTCCACCAGTGTGCACTTGCACACACCACAAATGCCGTCAGAGCACTTCACGTCAATCTGAAAACCATTTTCAGCCAGCACATCAGTCACGGTTTTATCAGCGGGTATTAAAAACTCCCTGCCACTTTTTGCCAGCCGCAGGGTGAAGTCATGATTAATGTAGTCCGGCACTTCCGGCACCGAAAAGTACTCCAGATGGCAGGCTTCCTCGGGGTAACCGGCAGTGGCGGCAGCGGTCATCACGGCGTTCATATAGCGCTCACTGCCACAGATATACACATGCGATCCACTGCGATAGTCCGCTATTAGCTCCTCAAGTACCGCGCGCGAGCCTTCGTCCGTTACATGCAGCGTTACGCGGTCAGCCCAGTCAAACGAGGCTATATCGTCAGCGAATGCTGCAACAGCGCGGGTGCTTACCGAATAGTGCAGTTCAAAGTCTACCCCGATGCTGTGCAGTCGATGCGCCATCGCAATCATCGGGGTAATACCTATACCACCGCCCATCAGTATTGAGTTGTCCGCACGCTCATCCAACGGGAAATGATTAATCGGACGGGAAATAAAAACCTTTCTGCCTTCAGAGAAGATTCTGTGCATCAACTTTGAGCCACCGCGTCCATCCTCTTCACGCAATACCGCTATCTGATAAAACGATTGGTCGGCCGGATTGCCAGACATGGAGTACTGACGTAAAAATTCAGGTGCAACCACGACATCCAGATGCGCGCCTGCCTCCCACGGCGGCAGATTACCGCCATCGATATCGCGCAGCTCAAACAGGGTGATACCTCCACCCATTGCCTGCGCTTTGCTCACCACTACCCGCAGCACAGGACTGACACCATCCGCCGAATAACGATGTATCGCCGTATCATCACCGCGTTCAAGTCGTGTGCGGTATTCTTCAGCGGTGATCATGGCCTGATACGCTTCTATTCCAGCTTCACGATCCATCGGAAAGGGGTACGGGTATGGATGCGGTGCCAGCGGCGCCGGATAAACAGCGAGTGTTTGATCTTCATACTTTAAATGAAGATCCCGCTGCAAATCGCGTGCGTTCACGGCCTGCGTGGCCGGATGATAGCCACCCTCCGAATCGAGCTCGAGATCCCACCACCATTTTTTTACCGGATTCAGCCCGCCGTTGCCTGCAACATCATCAAGCTTTGCCAGTGCCGGCGCGGTGGCCGGCAGATTCATCGCCGCCCACCGGAACGGACGCTCCTTAAATATGCCTTCAAGATTCCAGGGGCAGGTTTTCATGCAGCGCCCGCACATCGCCCCCCCTTCGGTGGTTATTCGATAGGTCGCACACTTCTGGCTGTCCGACTTCCAGATTTCGTACCCGTTAAACATCAGTTTCGGACCGGCTGTGATGGCACCGGACGGACATTCACGTGCGCACTTGTTGCACGATTCGCAAAACGGCTGCAGACCGAAATCAATGGGTTGATCATGCGCCAGCGGCATATCGGTGGTCACTACGCCGGACTTCAGGCGCGGCCCGAGAAACGGGTTGAGAATCACCTCACCAATTCGACTGACTTCACCGAGCCCTGCCAGCAACAGCAACGGTGGTTGTAACACTTCACCATCAAGCACTGTGTGCGCCTTGGCTTTGTAACCGAGGTTTCTGATTTGTTTGGCAATCACACCGCCCAACAGCGAAAAGCGCAGGTAGGCGCGCATCGACTGTGCAACGCTTATCCAGTCATCACCGCTCGCCCCCTCCATCGTTTCATACCCCTGATCAATGATCATACTGATTGCCTGATCGTGGGGCGGTTGCAACGGCTCGCCGGTGGCATCATGGCTGTACCAGGTCCAGTCGGGACAGCGCGACAGACCCACCGCATCCACGCCCAGAAAATAAGAGGCGGCTTTAATCGATGCTGCATTTTCCTTTTCGTCGGTCGGGCGCACAGCGTCTTGCGGCGTGCCATCCTGCAGCAGAACAAATGCGCCAAGCATTCGTCGCTGTGCCATCGACGGCGCTGCTTTGCGCGCATAGTGGCCGCCTTTGGCACCTTCCTGCAGTGACTTCCCCATATCACCGAACTGCGCTCTGGCAAACATATCGGTACGCTTGGGCACTCGAGCTACATTGGCTTCGTCAATATACGTGGTCGGTTGGGTGACCCGCTTCAGTGATTCAAACGGATGCGGCCCCTGATAAAAGTCGCGCTTCAGATACGGGTCGTTATTCAACGCACTTTTGCGAACACCCGCACCAAACCACCAGGCCGGGCCGCGGGTATGCAACCAGGGTTGTTGCGCCTGGCTTTTAAGCGGTTTATCAACAGCCATATCAAGCGTTGTGGTTACCACCGCGCAGGCAAAGCGATTGCCAAGGTAAGGCACCCACAGTTCACCATTGTCAGCTGTGGCAATTCCCGCGGCCACCGCGGCAATATTAATGTCGATGTCTGTGGTGGATGCCGTGTGCGCGACTGCATCCCAGCCAAGCAGACGGATATAGTTGGCGATAACCACCGCTGTTTCTGCAGCGCGCATCGCAGCAGCATGTCGTGCACAGTCGCGCAACCAGCCGGTACCGGTTTCACCGGCGCGGACATCGCGCGCCATTTCATTCACAATGACCAGCGTATGGGTATGATGATCGATACTGGCCGGCGGCGCTTCCATCGATTCTTTGAGGTCGGCCATGATCATATCAATACCCGAAGCCAGTGTTTTGGTCTGGCGCGTACGAAGCGCTTCAGCCAGGTGTTCAATACCGGGATTACGCACCGGCTTCCGCAGCAGAGCCGCTTCGGGCAGCCGGCCAATCCCTGCCATCGCAGCATCCTGAAAGTAGGCAAATGCTTTCAGGTGGTTTGCTCTCTCGCGCAGGTCCGCCGGAATACTTGAGCGGGTGTCGTTGGTGAAGCCATCGCGTATCACATCCATCATCGACTGATACTCGTCCATGGCGTTGACCAGGTTCAACGGCTCATCCGGACGAACAAACGACAAGGGTTCAAACGCAGGTACGTCAGCGAAGTCAGCCGAATCCGCCCGCGCCAGCCTCTCAAGCGGATAGGGCCCGAGATGTACCGGCCGGTTTTTGTCAGAGAATATGCGTAGTGGCATCGCTGTGCTGATCCTGTTCAGTCAACATCACCCCGGCTGCAGTGTATTGCAGACCTACTCCAGCAGCAATGAGGTGTGCGCATTCCCGGCGCCGGTCGGACGCACATGGCGATGTGCTGTCAAACGAACTGCGGCGTGGACCATAGACTCATAACGATTTTCAACACCCTGCTAAGCAGATGGTTCGCTGCGTCCGGCAATAGCAAGAATCCGATACATCTCACGCAGCACCGGTTTTTCAATGAGCTTGCCGTCGATCACCACCAGCCCGGTATCTGCTTGCTCAAACGTGCTGGTAATACGCTCGGCGCGAGCGATATCGTCTGCCGAAGGCGTGAATACTTTGTTCAAACCTGCGATCTGCTTTGGGTGTACCGAACCTTTACCGGAAAACCCGAGTGCTTTCGCCCGGCGCGCCTCTGCCACCATACCCTCGGTATCGTCGAGGTCCAGATAAGGCACATCCACCACATCGACACCGGCTGCGGCCGCGGCATGAACAACCCGTGAGCGCGCATAGAGCAGCGGCTCCCAGGCATTTTCACAGCGCAACTCTGCTGCCATATCAACGCCACCGAAAAAAAGTGCATCGATCCGACGGCTGCACTGCGCAATTTCAAAGGCCGCCTGTAAACCGCGGTTGGTTTCTATAATGACGTGCAGACGCGTGGTATGTCCGCGCTCGGATAAAAGATCGTCAAGCCACACGACTTCTTCCGGTGAGCACACTTTGGGCAGCATCAGTGCCGGCGGGGGTGTGTCCGTTTCAAGCACCGCTCTGACATCCGCCAGTCCAAAAGCGTCGCGTACGCAATTGATACGCACAATTCGTTCGACCCCATCGTCGGCCTGCGGCGTTTCAAACAAAGCCAGTGCAGACTGACGCGCCTCGGCTTTATCTTTGGGCGCAATGCCATCTTCAAGTTCAACACAAACGATATCCGCACCGGACGCGAGCGCTTTTGGAAAAAGCGCCGGGCGCAGTCCCGGTGCGAATATAAAACTTCGACGTGGCTGTAGTTCCGGGTTCGGACTGTCTTTCATTAATCGCTCACTCTGAATTTACGCCTCAACCTGAAAAGTCAGTCGCACACGGTAATTGAAATCGTGCACAACAACGTCTTGTAATTGCGCATTAATACCGCGTTCCCTTTTGCTGTTTGGCACCGGCGTATAGAATTTTTCGACGAATCTCCATGTCCCTGCGGCAGCGTTCGAAATCTTCCTTCCGCAAGCGGTCGGCTGGTGTGCCGGCAATTTCATAGTGCCCGAAACTGTCTTCCCCGCTCACATGGGCGACCAGTGGTTTTTCTCCGCCTGCCTGTCTGACAGCCGGCTTAATGTAGCGTATCGCCGGTGCCGTACGACGCAGGGCCGTTGTGTTCGGACCGGATGAGTGGAACAGGTGACCGTGATGCATGGAGGCCTGACCGGGCCTGAGTTCAACCGGCACGCCCTCACCCTCATTCACTTCCACCGCAATCTCCTGACCGCGACTGAGCAGATTGTTTTCGGCAAAGGTGTCGATATGCTGCACCGCCTGTCGCTTGTGACTACCGGGCACAAACCACATGCAGCCGCTCGCCTGCGTGACCGGGGTGAGCGCTACCCACACGGTGACCTCATCATCCGAGTCGAGACCCCAGTAAGTCAGATCCTGGTGCCAGGAGACTATCTTTTCAGACTTTGGCGCCTTGTCGAAGATACTCGCGCTCCATACCATCAGATCCGGACCGAGTATTTTACTGACCTGCTCTATGATTACCGGGTGTCGGGTAAGCTGGTCAAAAGACGGCAGCACTCTATCCGGATAAGCACTCAGAATACCAAGCTTCTCCGCATCGCCAGCCAGCGCGTTTTCAGCAGATTCCAGATCATCGAGCAGCGCGGCGGTCTCCGCCTCGCTTAACACATCGACGGGAAAGTAAAAGCCTAGCTCCGCATACCTCGATGCAACGCCCGTGCAACTCGAGTTGGTCTTTTCACCGCCGGCGCTGCCGATATCATTTTTCATCTTTTTTCAAACTCTATTGTTGTCCCTGATACTATCCCGATATCGGGCCTGGCCAAAGCGGATCGGTTAACGAACACCGCCGGCTGTCACCTTAGCAGGGTGTTGAAAAACGTGATGAGCGACGGTCTGAGTAGGCAAATTTCCC
>CAZOXM010000077.1:16407-22118 GCA_964583825.1 uncultured Granulosicoccaceae bacterium | reverse complement strand
GAAAAGGGGGGATGGCGGTATCGGTTGAGTACCAGGTTGTCGGCGACGCTGTAGTCGGAGACCATGGCGTGCTGGTGTCGATCTTCGGGGATGTGGCAGGTACGGCCTTCCTCGGTGAAGTTGCGGGGAGGTCGATTGGTCAGGTCGATACCGGCAACGTTGATGGTGCCGCGCTCGCTGCGGCGCAGGCCTGTAAGTATTTCCACTAGCTCGCTTTGTCCATTGCCCTGTACGCCTGCGATGCCGACAATCTCACCACCACGTACCTGAAGGCTGACATCGTTTACGGCGAGGTGTCCGGCATCGTCATACCCGCACAGGTTGCGTGCGTCGAGCACGATGTTGCCGGTAGTTACATCGGCGGGTTGTACGGTTAAGTCAACGTCCCGGCCGACCATCAGGGTTGCCAGTTCTGATTCACTGGTTTGCGCGGGTTGGGTCTCACCGACCAGACGACCACCGCGAAGCACAGCGATGCGATCGGCAATGCGCAGCACTTCCTTGAGCTTATGGGTGATAAAGACCATCGATTTTCCCTGCTCGCGCAGGCGCGCCATAATCGAAAAAAGTCCTTCCACTTCCTGAGGTGTTAACACGGCACTCGGTTCATCGAGGATAAGTACATCTGCCTCCCGGTACAGCGTTTTAACAATTTCAACTCGCTGCCTTTCACCGACTGAAAGGTCTTCCACCATTGCCCCGGTATCTACATCGAGACCATATTGGCTTGAAAGTGCTGTGATGCGTTCGGCTGCTGCTTTGCGATTGAGCAATCCGTGGCGGGTGCTTTCAGCGCCCAGCATGATGTTCTCGGTAACACTCAGGTTCGGTACTAACTGGAAGTGCTGATGCACCATGCCGATGCGATGTGCAATCGCATCTCTGGGTGAGTCCATCAGTACCGGTTCACCATTGATGAGTATCTGGCCTTCGGTGGGATGATACAAACCGTAGACGATATTCATTAAGGTGGATTTGCCGGCGCCGTTTTCACCGAGCAAGGCGAGTATTTCACCGCGCTGCAGACTGAGGTTGATGTCCTCGTTGGCAATGACACCGGGGAAGTGTTTGCTGACGTTTCTTATTTCAAGCAGGGGTGACGTCATCGAGCAACCCCCTTATTGCAGAGGAGGTACGTCGGCTGTGTTAACCATCCACTGAATATTTGGCACGGCTGGCAGGTCATTCGCGTGTGCCTGCATTGCTGTGGGTGAACAACCATGGCGGGCTCAGTGTCCGTCCTTGTCGTATACCTTACCGATGGCAGTGGGCGGACGTACGCGCCCGACTAGCCCTGCCACTGCGATAATCGTAACCACATAGGGGATCATGCTGACGAACTGCCGCGGTACGCCCACTACACCAGCCAGCAGCAGTTCGTTTTGCAGTGCCTGGGTATAACCGAACAGCATCGACGCACCCATCGCGCCGAGTGGTGTCCAGTTACCGAAAATCACCGCAGCCAGTGAGATAAACCCGCGACCTGCAGTCATGCCTTCCTGAAACTGACCCACCGCTTCTAGTACAAGAAAGCCACCTGCCAGTCCGGCAAGCATGCCACCGAGAATGGTGTTGACATAGCGGTAGCGGTTCACGCTGACGCCCATGGTGTCTGCCGCACTTGGATGTTCTCCCACCGCTCTGGTTCTGAGTCCCCAGCGGGTATGGAATAAGGCGATGTGCACCACAGCGACCAGGATAAGCGCTGCAAAGGTGATGGGTGGGTTGGTAAAAAGAATGTCGCCAAGCACGGGAATGTCGGACAAGCCTGGAATGGCGACTGCGGTGAATTTGCCCTGTGCCACAGCGTCGCGATCATAAAGGTATGAAGTCAGACCCAGCGCCAGAATAATCAGCACGGTGCCTGAAATGATTTGATCCATGCGAAACCGAATGGAGAACACAGCGTGCAGTGCGCCGATCAGTCCGCCGATCAGCATGGCGGCGGCTACTGACACAGACAGACTTGCGTACAGCGGCCAGTGGTTGGTGGCTACCTTCACCACGAAACCGGCAAATGCTCCTGAGAGCATCATGCCCTCTATGCCGATGTTGATGATGCCGGAGCGTTCGCAAAGAATGCCGCAAAGTGCGCCCAATATCAGTGGCACCGCTGCGCGCAGGGTAAAGTTCAATGCACTGACACCAAAAAACACGGGCAGCCAGGTTGCCTGCCACGACCCGGGTGTGAAAGTCGTGGTGTTAACCCAGACCGCCATCAGCAGAAATGCCAGCACCAGCGAGGAAAAAACCATGGCGCGGCGACTCATTGCGTATCACCTGTGTTGGCGGGTGACCGCTTTTTGGGCCATAGCGAGCGAATAA
The DNA here is from genome assembly GCA_964583825.1 of uncultured Granulosicoccaceae bacterium. Classification (GTDB taxonomy): domain Bacteria; phylum Pseudomonadota; class Gammaproteobacteria; order Granulosicoccales; family Granulosicoccaceae. The sequence continues at coordinate 19,793 of CAZOXM010000077.1, read as the reverse complement.
TCAGCGGGGCTGCGACGAAGATCAGCACCAGCGCCTGAATGACATCGATTATGTCTGCTGCGACGCCGGATTCAAACTGCATGCGACTGGCACCGGCCTCCAGTGAGCCAAGCAGAAAGGCGGCCAGCACCACGCCGATCGGATGGGTCTGACCCAGCAGGGCGACGGTAATGCCTTCAAAGCCGACCCCTCCGCCGAACTCCGGTGCAAACTTGTGGTTCAACCCCAGCGTCTCGATAGCACCTGCCAATCCGGCCAGTCCACCGGCGATGGCCATCGACAACACCACAGTGCGGCGTGGGAACATGCCGGCATAGCGGGATGCACTGGCGTTGCGACCGACAGTGCGCACTTCGAAACCAAAGGTTGTGCGGTAAATCAGCCACCACATGATCAGAGCGACCAGTGGCGCGATAATAATGCCCAGATGCAGATCGAGCTTAGGATTGCCGAGCAGTGGCAACTGAGCGCTGACAAATACATCGGGAGTTTCCGAGATGGCGCGGGCGGTTGGGTCCCACAGCGGCCCCGGTGTTTGTCCCTGACGCCCACCGGCGTAAACCGTCCAGCCGGCAAACAGTGACGCAATATAGTTGAGCATGATCGTGGTGATCACCTCATGCGCGCCGGTCAGGACCTTTAACAGACCGGGTATCGCACCCCAGACCATACCCCCCGCGATACCTGCCAGCAGTGCCGCCGGTAAGTGCAGCCAGATGGGGGCACCTTCGAAGTGCACACCGACTGCAACAGAGCAGACCGTGCCCATAATAAACTGACCGGCAGCGCCAATATTAAACAAGCCGGCCTTGAACGCGACTGCAACGGCGAGACCGGTGAGAATCAGGGGAGTAGTTTTGAGTAGCGTTCTGGCCCAGGCGCGTTCGCTGCCAAAAGCGCCATCAAACAGTCCGCGGTAGGCGGCTACCGGATCGTCGCCGAAGAGCAGCATGACCCCTGCGCCAATGGCAAAAGCCAATACAAGCGCTATCAGAGAGGTGGTCAGTGCACCGGCGACACGGCGCAGTGTTTCAGTTTCGGGCACGCTAGCCTGCATTATTCATAGCGAATAGAAACACTTTTTTAGGTAGGCCGGTAATGCGCATGACGACTGGCTATTGCAACGAGGATCTCACGAACCTCATCTTCGCACCGGAATTGTGCGGGTTGCCTGCAGCGCACACTTAATGCACTGCAGGCCAATTCCGCTTGATGCTATTGGCCGTAGCCGGTTTTGATAGAACCGTCTTCCAGGCCGGCTTTGATTTCTTCGAGCTGTTTTTTAACATCGTCCGGCACAGTGGCATCGAAATCGTGGAAAGGCGCCAGCGCCGAGCCGCCGAAGTAGTTGCCACTGGTCATGGTGCCTTCGCTGAAGGTGCCGATCAGTTCGACAACGCCCGGTGTGATGAGCTTCATTGCGCTTGAAACAAGGCACGGGTGCGCCGCCGGGAGTGTCTGCCATTGATCGGTGTCGACGCCAATGCAGAATAAGCCGTCATTGGCGGCAACTTCCTGCAGTGCGCCGTTACCGGTAATGCCGCCAGCGCCGAAAATTACGTCTGCGCCTTTGTCTATTGCCTGTTTGGCGGTGGCAGCACCCCATTCAGGATCTGTGAATGCCTGTGAGATTTCACCCGGGTGATAGGTTGTGATGACCACAATGTTCGGTTTCACATACTGAGCACCTGCGGTAAACCCTTCACCAAATGCCACCACTGGTGGCACCAGATCAGTACCCAGCACGGAGGCGATGGTGTCGGTTTTGGTCAGATTGGCAGCCAGTGCACCGGCCAGAAAGCCTGAGCGGTCTTCATTGAAGATTAGGCCCGCAAGGTTTGGCATGGGCTCACCCTGAAACTGATCGACCCCGATAAAGAACGTGTCCGGGTTTTCTGCAGCGGCGGCGGCTGTGGCCTCACCGAGTGCAAATCCGACCGAGACGACGACGTCGAATTCCGCCTCGACAAACTGGCCGATGTTGTCGGCATAGTCTTTGGCGTCGCGCGTCTCTATATATTTGCAGTCTTTGCCTTCTTCACCACCCATTTGCTCGCAGGCTTGCAGTACACCTTCCCAGGCAGACTGGTTAAAGCTGCGGTCGTTGACGCGGCCGACATCCGTGACAAGTCCGATTTTTATGTCTGCTGCCTGTGCACCGGCCTGCATCATTAACAGCAGCGCGGTGAACGTGGCGGTCAGTGGGAACTGCCGAGAATATTTCATGTGCCTTTTCCTTTGTTCCTGCCTTCGGGCATGTAGAGGTTGGAAAGTGACCCGGCGGTACGGCCCCGAAAAACGGGTTCCGGTGCGCGGGTGCGGACTCCCGGATAGTCGGGCATGGGCATTCGCAGCTTTCGAGCTTAGCAAAGCGGGAATACTGAAGCAATGTGCGCAAACGGCCTGAGTGGGTACAGACCCGGGGCAGCGATCCGTGCACGCTGCCGCGTTAACTCGGGTCCCCTGCCGACCTAACTTTGCACGGCAGCAATCAGAATGACGCGAAAGCTGATTGTCCGTGATGCCGCAAGGTATTAGATACGATCAAAAATAGAACCGGCACTCGGTGTTGAGAAGCGATGAAATATTCGGGTGGCCGATGCGTCGGTCAGGGCCGAGATGTAGTCGCAGATGATACGGTGCGGGTTGTCGTTTTGCCGGCTTTCCAGATACACCTGGGTCGGTAACAGGCGTTCGGGATTATGCTGGTAAGTATCAAAAATTTTCAGAATAACCTGTTGCCCGCGATACTGCAGTGCCTGCAGTTCAGGCCGCATAATTACTTCATCCATCACGAACTTCTTAAGTAGCTTGAGGGTGTCCCGTGCCTCGGGTTGCAAGCTTGCCTGTAGTCGCAACAACGGATGTTCAAACTCCGACAGTTCGATTAGCTCGGTGTGGTTGATAAACCAGCCGACCAGCTTACTGATGGCGTGTTTACGTCCCTTGTTGCTGCCGCTGAAAAGGCTGTTGGTGTAGAAGTCGTGGTTGGCTGTGATCGGGTTGCCGGGGATGGAGGCCAGTGGGTCGAGAAACCCGGATGCCCATTGCCCGGGTGATAACAGCGACATGGCAATAGCGTCTTCCAGATCGTGGACGCCGTAGGCAATGTCGTCAGCCAGTTCCATCATCGACGTGTCGAAGCTTTTAAAGCGTGTTTTGCGATGTCCGCCGTTATCTTGTGTATAGGTTTGAACAAACAGCTGCCGGTCTGCGTCGCTGAATGGTTGTAGTATCCATTCGAGGACGTCGCGCTCTTCGACGTATATGCCTTTCGGCGGGTGCCACTGATCGAGGTTAAAGGCATCCTCTTGTGCCAGTGCGGCTGGAGTGTAGTGGGCCAGTTCGGTACAAAACCCGGGGTATTTCACCGTGCTCAGTGTTGC
>CAZOXM010000077.1:0-16307 GCA_964583825.1 uncultured Granulosicoccaceae bacterium | reverse complement strand
CCCAGCCCCAGCACTTGTGTCTTTGACTGCAACGCACGAAACCAGGCGCTGTGAATCACACGTGCCCGATCACGCTGATAGTGGCTGTCGGTGGTGCCGGCGTTAAATCGGGTCTTGCCGACCGGCTTAGAGTGTGAGCGCCTGGCTATCCAGTCATCCATAGCAGTATCAGTTATGTGCTTTGTGGTTTGAGCTTAACGCAACCGGTGTGATTCGCGCTATTGCGATTCAAGCATCCAGTGAACGGCGTCTACGATGTCGAAGACCGAAATGCCGCTGTATTGTCGTAATTTGTGTTTATACGGCGACAGGTTGGTGCATTCGAGCACCACCGCCCGTACAGATGGTGTTTGTTGCAGCAGTCGCGTAAAAGCGTCGACTACCTCGGACTCGGCCTTGCCAGCGTCCAGCGTTTCAAGATCCTCTTCAATGGTCACCCGGAGTGAATCGTGAACACGCAATCCTTCTATGTATGTATTCGATGTTTGAAGATGATCTGTCGTGAGCTTTTCTGCGTCGAAGGTGATGATGCCCACGTGGTCAGGGCCGAAGCACTGATTCAGCACCGGCAGCAGCGTCAGCGATGAAGTGATGACGGGTACCTTTAGTGCGCTGGATAATGGTTCCTGTAGCGGTGAAAGAAAACCACAGGATGTAGTGATGAGGTTGACGCCTTTGTTTTGTAGCGCTTTCGCGTGTGACAGTATGTCATCGTTAATGCCCGGATCAATCGGACCCCGTGTGATCACTGTGGCGGGAACTGCACCGGGAATGGTTTCATAAATCACCGGGTGACTAAATGATGACGGATTGCCGATGTCGCCGGGCAATCGGGGGAAGCGGGTGTCGAGTTTGAGCACACCAATTGTTTTTCGGGGTGTTGCGGTCATTTGTGTATTTTGAATTTGACCTGACACCAGAGTGTTAACGGGCAAAAAAAACGGGAGCAGAGCTCCCGTTTTCTTCACTATTGCTGGCGACTGCCTACTTCAGGCGATAGTTGAAGCCAGAGGTGAGTCTAATCTCAGGATCGTCGCCGATCGAACCTGCATCGTTTGGATCAGTATCGGACTGTCTGAGATTCAGGCCGATAAAGTAGTCAAGGCTGCTGCCAAGATCAAACGAGTAATTCGTGTTTATCACGTGGGTAGTGGTAGAGGTGGTGTCGTCGTCCGAGAACGTGAGTCGCCAGCTGTTGTCCCAGTCGACGGTGTCAGAGACTTCATAGGTATAGGACATTTCATTGGTGATGACCTGAATGGTGTTGTCGCCAAATACCGGCTCGTAAGTCAGGCTGTTAATGAATTGACCCTTATAACCGAAAGGCTTGGCATATTCCCATTCAAACAACAACTTGGGGTCGTTGTCTGCAATACCGGAGAGGTCACTGGCCTGAAAACCTGCACCCAGACGTACCACCCAGCCATGCTTACGCACACTGATCGGCTCGTCGACGAGTACGTCGTCCATCGTGATTGCGCCAAGTGCACCGACCTTGCCGTCGCGAAGGCTGCCGCTTCTCGCCAGCGCTGACTCGATAGCTGCGTAAAAGTCAGGGCGGTACTCATCGTCTCCGAATTTGCTCTTGAACTCGTTTTCGCGCTGAATGATCTCTGCCGCTTCCAGTGCAATTGAGTCGGGGATCGGGCCGGTCAGTAAACCTTCGCTGTTCAGTGCTTCGACAATTCGGATGACTTTGGCGAGTGGAGTCGCATCATAGACGCGGCCGTAACCGATACCGACGGTCGCTGATACAGCGTCATCAGGTTGGCCGTCTCGACTTTCGAACTGGCCTTTACCGAACCAGAAGGCCTTTGGGTAGGCAGACTGGTGGAAGTAGGTGTCGATTACACCAGTGGCAGCAATACCCCAGTCGCTGACGCTCTCATTGGTGACCGTCTCAGTTGATCCGTCTTCCAGAACCACAGTGGTTTCTTTTTCGGTTGAGCGTCTGCCGTTGGCATCCAGGATAACGTCATAGCCCCACGACCGTGGCAGAGTGCTGAAGGTTTTCTGGTAGTCCGCTGCCAGCGTGTATTCGTAACCCAGGCGTTCGTTGGCATCGTCTCCCTGCGGCTCGGTCGCGCTGAAATTGCCGAACAGGTTGGCCTCGTCATAGGCGCTGTTAGCCACAAGGTAGTCTTCCAGCGTCAGTGCATGTGCAGAGGCTGAGGCGGCACTGACAGCAACCGCAATCAGCGTCATTTCTATTTTTTTTATCATTCCGGGCTCCGGGGAGAAGTATTGGAGGATTATTCTATGTGTTTTTTCCACCACACTAATATAAATGAATGTTGGAAATTTCCAACATCCGGAGCATTACTGCCTAGCCATCTGGTCATTTTCAGCGAGGGGCGCGCGTCAGGCCCGGCAATCTGCGCTGGATTGGCTACGTAAAATCCACCAGAGTCGGATTTCGGTGAGAGCCGGTGTTGTCCTTAACCGAATTGGTTAGCTGAGGATCAGATACAGCAGCAGGCAAACGGCCAGGACCGCAGTGACCAGCGTAACCATCAGGTTTGAATCCAGCGCGCGCGAGAGCTTCGCCTGAGGTCCCAACAATTGATGAATCGCTGCCAGGCCGATGGTCGCGGAGCCTGCTACAAGGTTTTGCATACTGTTAGTAACCCCGGCAGCGGCGGTCCGGATGGGTTTTAGCAAAGTCACGGCACCCGCACGATATAGCCAGTCGGTATCCAGATTGGTCGACTTTAGCTCCGGAGGGTAAATTTTCCAGAGCATCATCACTGTAAAAGCGAGTGCAGAGTACATCAGCAACTGGAGCTGGGTGATGACATGGGCAGTCGTGTACGGAACGTAGTCGACCGGGTGGGGAAGAATAGCGTAGAGCGCACCCGGGAATACGCCGATGCCGATACACAAGGCTGCCGTGATGCCCATGGCTACGCGCATGCTGATTGGCGCCTCTTCGCATCGAATGCCGCTGTCGTGAGCGAAAAATGCGAAATACGGAATTTTGATACCGGAATGGTGAAAAACGCCGGCAGAGGCAAAAATCAGCATCAGCCAAATCAGTGTGAGATGTTCGCCGGCAACCGCTGAGACAATCATGGACTTGGAGACAAACCCGCTAAACAGCGGAAAGGCCGAGATCGACGCTGCACCGATGATGCAACAGACAGTAGTAAAGGGCATCGACTTATAAAGACCGCCCAGTTCAGAACCTTTACATGTGCCTGTTCGCATGAGCACAGCCCCCATGCTCATGAACAGCAGTGCTTTATAGAGTATGTGGCAAAACGCGTGAGCGGCGGCACCGTTCAGTGCGAGCGGGGTGCCGATACCGATAGCGACAACCATGAAACCCAGCTGGTTATTCAGGCTGTAGGCCAGTACCCGTCGCAAGTCGTTTTCGATTACTGCGTAGAAGATAGGAAAGGCTGTCATGATGGCGCCAATCCAAATCAACATGTCAGTGCCCGCATAACCGCGCGCCAGCGCATAGACCGCAAGTTTGGTTGTGAATGCTGACAGTAAAACCGTACCGCTTGCAGTCGCTTCCGGGTAGGAATCCTGTAGCCAGTTATGCAGGAACGGGAATGCGCACTTAATACCAAACGCCAGAAAAATGAGCTTACCGCCGATCGATGCAAGGTTCATATCGTTGAACGCGATGGAGCCTGTTTCATGCAAATGCATGATCAGGCCGGCCAGCAGGATGACGCCTGAGCCGATCTGGATAATCAGGTAGCGCATGCCCGCTTTGTAGGCTGATTCTGTGCGTCTGGCCCAGATCAGAAAAACGGATGATACGGCGGTGAGCTCCCAGTAAATGAATAACGTCAGCAAGTCACCCGCCAATGCAGCACCGATCGCAGCACCGGCGTAAATCAGGCCCGCGGTGGGGTGGATGGGGTCATCATCGTGCAGTGCGTAGATAACACCCAATACCGCTGCGATGTGAAAAATCAGCGCGAACACAAAACTGAGCCCATCGATTCGGAAGGTTTCGAGGGTTAAATCAAACAGCGAGAGTTCCGCAAAGGTCCCGGACGGATGCAATACCAGCTGCAACATGGAAAGTAATGGCAGCGCAACGACGTATGGCCGGCGCAGTGACAGAGGAATCAGTGGTACCAGTAGTGCCCCGAAGATGAGAATCAGGGCGGGGTTGAGTCCCTCAATCATAGTAATCCTCGTCGCGCATCAGGAATACGCGCATCACTTTGGCGGCCAGTACCAGCAACACACACATTATGAATCCGTAGAACGCGTAGAATCCGAACCATTCTTCCACTGCAAAGTGCGGGTGTTTGTGGTAGAAAAATTCTGCCACCAGCAACAACGCGCAAACCACCAACAACGCGACAATTATTTTCTTAACGTTCGCCGGTTTATCGAACCAGGTGTTTTCGTCTTTCGGTTCATTCACTGTTTGTGCCTGCCAGTTCGGACGTCTGCAAGATGGGGAGCAGGTAGTCGTAGATAACGCCGCCGTAAAAAAATAATACGACACAGCCTGCTGCGGTAATACAAAGCGGAACCACGCAATTCATCGGTGCTTCCTGTATGGTTCCGGCTGGTGTCTGAGCGGCATCTTCCGCGGGCAGTGGCCGAAAAAAACCGCGTCCGACAATGGGCATCAAATACGCGATATTGAGTAGTGAGGATAACAACAGCAATCCGATCAGTATCCACTGCTGAGCATCAGCAGCACCCATCAGAAGAAACCATTTACTCCAGGCGCCACCCATAGGCGGCAGACCGATAATACTCACTGACCCTATAAAAAACGCTGCGAAGGTAAATGGCATACGATGACCAAGACCGTCCAGTTGACTGATTAGGGTTTTATGTGTGGCCACATAAATCGCGCCGGCGCAAAAGAATAGCGTAATTTTACCCATCGCATGCATGGCTATCTGCATGGCCGCCCCGGCGATCCCCGCGGCGTTAGCGAGCATTGCGCCGACAATCACATAGCTCAACTGTCCCACCGTTGAGTAGGCCAGCCGTGCTTTGAGGTTATCCTTGGTGAGCGCGATGAATGACGCGGCTGTTAAAGTGAACGCTGCCACCCACAGTATGATCGTGCCGGCACCGGTCTCAGCGATGAAGTCGGTGCCGAAAATATAGAGAGTGATCTTCAGCACCGTAAAGACACCGGCTTTCACAACAGCAACGGCATGCAGCAGCGCGCTGACGGGAGTCGGGGCCACCATGGCCGCAGGCAGCCAGCGATGAAAAGGCATTAAAGCGGCCTTGCCGGTGCCAAACGCAAACAGGGTAAGGAGTATCAGTGCCGTCGTCGGTGTTGCGTAGCCCTCCAGGATTCCACCAGGCTTGAAATCCAGTGTGCCGGTGAGGTTGTAAGTCCATAGCGTTGCAAACAGGAGGAAGCCGATGGAGGTGAACATCAGTATGCCGAGATAAACGCGCCCGCCACGCCGGGCATCCTCATTGCCCTTGTGCGTTACCAGCGGATAGGTGGCAATTGTCAGCATTTCGTAGAACACGAAAAGGGTAATCAGATTGCCCGCAAAGGCGATGCCCATTGCCCCGGCAATCGACAGGGCAAAGCAGAGGAAGAACCGTGTCTGATGAGACTCTTTGTTGCCGCGCATGTAGCCCATGCCGTAAATAGTGGTGAGTATCCACAATCCGGAAGCGATGGTAGCGAACAGCAGGCCGAGTGGCTCAGCTTTCAGCGAGAAGGCCAAACCTGCGATTGGCTCTGCCAGCACGAATGCCTCGTTTGAGCCACTCAATACGGACGGATAGATACACAACACCACCAGAAACAGCAGGGTTGCCGTGACCAGGCTGATGGTGTCTCTTGTATTGGGGTTGGACTGCAGCGATAGCAGCACACCGCCAATTAGCGGAATAACCAGAGAGAGAATGAGCAGTGTTGAAGTTGTCATGAGGCAACACTCAACAGTGTTTGAGCAACGCGTTCAGCCAGATCGGCCGTCATTCGGGCGTCAATGCCGAAATAGATCGTTAGCAGCGCGAATGTCCATACAGGAATCAGAATTGACACGGGAATGTCACGCACGTTTTGGTGGTTGTCCGGCACCGGTTTGAAATACGCCACATCAATAATTTTGGCGACGTATGCCAGTGCCATCAGTGATGAAATGATTAAAAGAACTGCCAGCGGCAACCAGCCTTTGTCCAGTGCTGCGGTAATGAGATACCACTTGCTGATAAACCCGGCGGTGAGTGGTACGCCGACCAGTCCTGCACCGAGGATGACGAAAGCAGCGGTAGTGAGTGGCATGGTCCGACCGATGCCTGCCAGATCGCGCAGTTGGCTGGTGCCGACACGGTAGATCATTGCGGCCAGTGCCAAAAACAAACCGGCCTTTATCATCGCGTGGTTAAACATGTGCGTGATCGAGGCGGTCAGGCCATTTGTGTTCAGTAAACCAATGCCGAGCATCATGTAGCCGAGTTGCGACACACTTGACCAGGCGAGCAGTTTTTTAACGTCAGACTGAAAGACTGCGGTCAGTGCACCGTAGAGGATGCCCGCGATGCTCAATGGAATGAGGATAAGATCGAGTCGCATTTGATTGAAAGAAAACTCCACCCCGTAGACATCGAATACAAAGCGGATCATCACATACAGGGCGACTTTGGTGGCGGTGGCTGCGAGAAATGCAGTGGTTGCTTTGGGAGCGTATGTGTAGGCGCCCGGCAGCCAGTAATGTAGTGGAAACATGGCGGCCTTAATCGCGATGCCCACGGTGAAAAACGCGAAGGAAGCCTGCACGATCCGGTTGTCTGTGTGCTGCGGCAGCCGTTGTGCGAGGTCGGCCATGTTGAGGGTGCCGGTCACCATATACATAAAGCCGATGGCGATCAGTATGAAGGTGGCGCCAATGGTGCTCATGATGAGATAGCGAAACGCGGCGACTAATGCACGTCTGTCCCGTCCGCGGGCAATGAGGGCGTATGTGGAAAGTGACGAGATTTCGAGGAACACAAACACGTTGAACGCATCGCCAGTAATCGTAATGCCGATTAGCGCAGCCATGCACAACAAAAAGCATGCGTAGTACAGGCTGTGTCGGTGACTGCGCATTGCGGTGCGCAGAGACTCGCGCAATGCGCTAATTACCAGCGCGCCGAAACCGGTAATAAGAACGAGCACCAGCGCTGTCAACTCGTCGATGACTACTTCAATGCCCCAGGGCGGTGGCCATCCCCCCATCTGATAACTGATGGTTCCTCCATTCCAGACCTGCATCATTAAGCCGATCGCTGAGGCGACTGACAGCCAGACGGCAAACATGGCGAGTTTCCATGCATCATCGCCGTTGTGCAGCATCGAGCACAATGGTGCTGCCAAAAGTGTCAGCAGCAATACGATCGCTGGTAGTTGTGCTTCGATCATGATGGTTTGTTTGTCACGGTCGTCACTGCCGTGTCGCGTTGTTGGTCTTCGACATCCAGTGCAGCGATATCTTCTTCGTCGACTGTTTCATAGGCTTCATAGATGCGAACGGCGATTGCCAGTCCCAGGGCGGTGGTGGCGACGCCGACTACAATGGCAGTCAGTATCAGCACATGAGGCAACGGGTTGCTGTAAAGAGTGATACCGTCGGCCAGTATAGGGGCAGTGCCTCCGCTGACCTTGCCCATAGAGATAAACAGGATAAATACCGCTGTCTGGAATATATTCAGGCCGACAATTTTCTTCACCAAATGCCGGCTGGACATGACGACGTACAAGCCAGTCATCATCAGCACTATCACTACCCAGTAGTTGAAAAGGCCGGCGATCATACAGCGGACCCTGAATTCGAAGACAACATAGTTTTAGACTTCTCTGTGTTAGTCAAAAATGGTGTTTGCATCAGATTTGTCCAGTCCCAGGACTCCGGTGTATCGTGCACCGCTATAGTGATCGCTCTGAGAATGAAAAAAAGATGTTAATCATCACAGCAGCTACTGTAATGCCGACACCTAGTTCAATGATCAGTATGCCGTAGTGCTGACCGTCATGCGGATCGGCCGCAACGAAGTCATAGTCGAGAAAGTTGCCACCTCTCATCATGCTGTACAAACCGACGGCAGCATACAGCAGCAGACCGACTCCCGGCAGGTAGGCAAGTTTGCGCGGTGGCAGCAGTTTCTGTGCGGGCACAATGCCGTAGATCAGTGCATATAGAAAAACTGCGCTGGCAAAAATGACACCCGCCTGAAATCCGCCGCCAGGGCCGAAGTCACCATGCCACTGCACATAGAGTGCAAACACCAGCACCGGTGCGATGACCAGATCAGATACTTCGCGTAACACGATCTTCTGACGCATGGACTCTTCAACAACAGTGCGCGGCACAGATCTTTCGACGCCCGCCTTGCGGGTGCCGGCGCCCAGCAGCAGCAATACGCCTACAAAAGCAGTAAATACTACCCCGACCTCGCCAAAGGTGTCATAGCCCCGGTAGCTCGCCAGTACTGAGGTAACCACGTTGGGCGGGCCGACTTCCTCTGCTGACTCATGCAGGTATCGGGGGGCGACATGTTGATGTACCGGTGCATCGACGGTACCAAAGTAGGGCATGTCAAAGGAGGCATAGAACAGCAAAAGACCAGTGCTGATACAGGCCAGTAAAGGGATGATCTTTTTTGCATGAGCGGTTGGCTTGGATGTTCGCCCGACAATCGCAATAGCGGCGAGAAAAAAGATGGTTGATACGCCTGCGCCAACTGCGGCTTCGGTGAACGCGACGTCAACGGCATCGAGCACCATAAAAATGCTGGAGCACAGCAAGCTGAAGAAGCTCATTAGCAGCACTGCTGACATCAGCTTCTGAGTTCGGGTAATCGTGATCACCGTGGCTACCAGCATTCCCAGTAGCAGGCAGTTGATGAGAAGTTCTATGACGATTCTCCGGTTTTCGCAGGGCTGACGGGCTCACCTTCCGGGTATTTGGCGCCGGTGTTCTTATCCAGTCGTTTGACGATGTTGGCGAGTCGTGGATTGATGCCTGCCACATTGACCGTTTGCGCCAGCGCGTGAACGGCCGCAAGCCCCGTGATCATAAGAAAGAAAAAAGTAAACAGCAGTTTGACCACCACCAGATAATTGGGTGCCTGCAGTGCCAGTCCGACAAGGATTAGTCCGGCACCCATGCTGTCCAGGATGCTGGTGGCGTGTGCGCGGGTGAACAAGTCGGGCATTCGAACGAGGCCCAATCCGGCGGTGAGGCAAAAGAAGCCGCCGGCGATTAATAGCAGCCAACTGGCGATATCGAGCAGCAGATCCATGTCAGTGCTCCTGCCGATCGCCGGTGTAGACAGACACATCGATCGGATCTGATCCGCCGAGGTTGCCGAACCGGTAAAACTTCAGAATGGCCAGCGTACCGATAAAGTTGATCAGTGCATAGGCGAGTGCGATATCCAGAAACTCCGGTCTCCCCATTAGGAAGCCCAGTACGGCGATGAACAGGACTGTGGCGGTACCCCCGGAATTAATCGCCAGAATGCGATCGTAGATAGTTGGCCCCATAAATGAGCGAGCGAGCGCCATGAGCATCGTGGCGAGAATGGCGAGCATTGCAGCGGCGAACATCATGGGCGTTTTCCCTCAAGGCGTGCGACCCGTCGGTCCATTTCTCCGCTTTCGAGATCCGGAATGGAATCGGCGCTGAGGGCATGCACTTCTATTAGGCCCGGTTCGACGTCAATCGACAGCGTGCCCGGTGTCAGTGTGATGGAATTGGCGTGTATCACCAGCCCCAGCGCTGTGTCCTGGGAGGCTTTGACCGTGACAATCGTCGGCGATATCGGTAAATCCGGGCGCCAGATGCGTTTGGCGACATCAATATTGGATTTGACGATTTCAACAATCAGCCACGGGGCGTAGCCGACCAGTCTGGCGAAAATCGCTGCTGTCCGCTCGTTTTTGTCGACAACATGAAGCCGCGAAACGATCAGTGCAACAAGCAGGCAGGAGGTCAGACCGAAGAACAGCATCAGCGGTTTTAGCATGCCGCTCCAGAGCAACCAGAGCGCTGAGCTCAAAAGAAATACAGAGATGAATCTTTTCATCGTTTTCTAACTACCGGCCCCGGGGTGGACCAGATAGGTTACAAGATGCATCAAAATTATCAAACCTGGCTTCCTTTCCATTAGCTGATGAGTGGGCGAGCAAGCGGTGCAAACGCAAGTAACGGCGGGCATCCTTACGCGCCAATTATGATTCGTTTATCAAAAGCCGTTCCTTTTGTGTAAGCGGTCGCGAAATTTTTTCCCTTAGTTGAAAATCTGCTTAATCGCCGTTCGTTTTGCCAGCAACGCCTGTGGCCTTTGATGTGAGCTGCCAATTTGTGTTAGTTTCGCGCCGTCACACACAGACGCACTACAAGAGTTCATGGATGAGTCTCCCAGCCGTGCAGGACGCGCACCCAATGCTTCCCATAACTGGAGAATTACCTATCCATGAATAATCTGAATAAGATCGCTGCCGCTGCTGCGGCCGCAACACTTTTGGTTGCTAACGCAACCAATGCCGGCACACTCGACGATGTTCGGGCAGCCGGGGAGCTCAAATGTGGCATCTCTACCGGTTTCCCGGGATTTGCCTTCACTGATGACGCTGGTAACTGGGCAGGCTTTGACCCGGCAGTGTGCAAGGCAGTGGCAGCAGCTATTTTTGGCGACACAAGCAAAGTGAAGTACACCACGACCACCGGAAAAACCCGCTTTACTGCGCTGGCTTCCGGCGAAGTGGATATGCTTGCGCGCAACACGACCTGGACCTTCAGCCGTGACAATGACCTCAAGTTTGAATTCGTCGGCATCAACTACTACGACGGACAGGGTTTCATGGTGCCTGCCGAGCTGGGTGTCTCAAGTGCTGAAGAACTGGACGGTGCGTCTGTTTGTATCCAAACCGGCACAACTACTGAGCTGAATGCTGCTGACTATTTCCGCTCCAAGGGTATCTCTTACGAAGCAGTCCCGATAGAAACCAACGACGAAGCACAGACAAATTATGTTGCCGGCCGCTGCGACGTCTACACCACTGACGCGTCTGGACTCTACGCGACTCGCTCAGCATTGGAAGATCCATCAGCGCACGTTGTACTGCCTGATATCATTTCAAAAGAGCCGCTGGGACCACTGGTCAGACATGGCGACAACGAGTGGGGTGATATAGTGCGCTGGACGTTGAATGCGATGATTAGCGCGGAAGAGCTGGGTGTAAACTCTGAAAACGTAGATCAGCTTGCCACGGGTACCGAAAACCCTGAAATCAACCGGTTACTGGGCAGCGAGGGTGACCTCGGTGCGATGATCGGTCTGGATAAGGCCTGGGCCTGGCGTGTGATCAAAATGGTCGGAAATTACGGTGAAGTTTTCGATCGGTATATTGGTAAGGAGTCTTCAGTTGGTATCGAGCGTGGTGTGAATGCGCTGTGGACCAACGGTGGCATTCTCTACTCTCCACCGTTCCGCTAGTAGCATTCGGTGGTTGAAGCGAGGGCGCCCTGAGCGCCCTCGCTGCTTCGACTTCACTGAAGTTAACCTCTTCTATACCAGGCCATATTGTGTCGCAAAATACGGATATCCAGGCTCCCCCCAGCCAGAGCTTTTCGCTTGGCAAGATCTGGACTGACAAGCGCACGCGTGGTCTTGTTATCCAGCTTATCGCAACACTCGCGATTTGTGCCGCAGTGCTGTATTTGGCAGGCAATGTTGCTGAGAACTTCCAAAAGCTGGGGAAGCCTTTCGGATTCGATTTTCTATGGCAGGAATCGAACTACGACATCAATCAGACACTGATTGAGTATGACTCCCGCAGCTCACATGCGCGCGCTGCGATGGTGGGTATCCTTAATACGCTGCTTGTTGCGATATGCGGGATCATTCTCGCCAGCATACTCGGGTTTTTTCTCGGTGTGCTGCGTCTGTCT
The DNA here is from genome assembly GCA_964583825.1 of uncultured Granulosicoccaceae bacterium. Classification (GTDB taxonomy): domain Bacteria; phylum Pseudomonadota; class Gammaproteobacteria; order Granulosicoccales; family Granulosicoccaceae. Next base: position 4,410 of record CAZOXM010000077.1, on the reverse strand, counting down.
CCCAACTGGCTGGTGAACAAACTCGCGTACTGTTATATCGAGTTTATGCGCAATGTGCCGGTGCTTGTGCACATATTGCTCGTGCACGGCATACTGGTGCACTCGTTGCCGAGACCCAAGCAGGCGATAAACGTCTCCGATAGCGTATTTTTGACCAATCGTGGCTTCTTTGCTCCCAGCCCCGTACCCGAACCGTTGTTTTGGGCTGTGCTCGCAGCGCTTGTTATTGGAGTGATTTACGCGTTCTGGTATCGACGTCAGGCACGTATCAAGCAGGCTGCAACCGGTGAGCAGTCTCCGGTGCTTTGGGTGATGCTCGGTTCGATTATCGGTTTGCCGGTTTTGGTTTTTTTCCTTACAGGTATGCCTTTGTCGTGGGATATACCCGCGCTAAAGGGCTTCAATTTTCAAGGTGGTATGGTGCTAAAGCCCGAGTTTTTATCGTTGTGGCTTGCGCTTTCTCTCTACACTGCCGCGTTTATCGCTGAGATCGTTCGCGCCGGTATTGAAGCGGTAAACAAAGGCCAGACGGAAGCCTCACTGGCGCTGGGTTTGCCCAGAAGCAAGACGCTTAATCTGGTGGTGATTCCTCAGGCATTGAGGGTGATTATTCCGCCGTTAAACAGCCAGTATCTCAATATCACCAAGAACTCATCGCTCGCTATTGCCATCGGCTACATGGATATAGTGGCCACTATTGGTGGTATTACCCTCAACCAGACCGGGCGTGAAATGGAATGTATGCTAATTGTGCTCGGGTTGTATTTGTTGTTTTCATTGATTATCTCCTCGATCATGAACTGGTATAACAAACGACTTGCGCTGGTGGAGCGATAGCGATGGATCAGGCAGCGCGCACTTACCCGCCCGGCGAGCATCCGGATCAAAAACCACCTATCGGTCAGAGTGGTCTGCTGCATTGGCTGCATACCAATTTGTTTTCCTCGCCGTTTAATATTTTCCTGACCCTGCTAACCGGCTATTTGCTTTATAAAATCGTACCTCCGGCTTTTAACTGGCTGTTTGTCGATTCAGTATTTGTTGCCGACTCGCGTAACCATTGTCGTGAGCTGGGCAGCGGTGCATGCTGGGGGTTTATTGGTAAGCGACTCGGGCAGTTTACCTATGGTTTTTATCCGTCTGAGGAACGCTGGCGCGTCAATCTGACGTTCGTGCTATTTATCATTGCATTGTTACCGATACTTTGGGGAAAGATGCCGAAACGGCGCGATTTCCTATGGGTTTCCCTTGCTTTTCCGTTGCTTGCATTCTGGCTGCTGTCGGGCGGTTTGGGGCTCGAGCCCGTAAGTACCGATAAGTGGGGCGGCTTTATGCTGACCATGGTCATCGGTGTCACGGGAATCGCTGTATCGCTGCCGATCGGTATTTTACTGGCTCTTGGGCGTCAGTCCGAATTGCACATTATTCGGTGGGTCTGTACCGGCTTTATCGAACTGATGCGTGGCGTGCCGCTGATCACGTTGCTATTTGTCGCCTCGACCATGCTTAACTACTTTTTACCGCCCGGGTCCAACTTCGATCTTTTGTTGCGAGTGTTGATTATGGTGGTCTTGTTTTCAGCCGCCTATCTCGCAGAGGTGGTGCGGGGTGGTCTGCAGGCAATACCGAAAGGACAGACCGAAGCTGCGGACGCCATGGGGCTTAAATACTGGCAGTCAATGCGGCTGATTGTGTTGCCGCAAGCGCTTAAAATATCTATTCCCGGTATTGTTAATACCTTTATCGGTTTATTCAAAGACTCGACGCTCGTCGTTATTATCGGGTTGCTGGATCCGCTGGGTATTGGTCGAGCGTCTTTGTCGGATACCAAGTGGCAGGGGCTGTCTACCGAAGTCTATGTTTTTATCGCTTTGTTTTTCTTTATCTGCTGCTTCAGCATGTCTCGCTATTCGATTTTCCTTGAAAAGAAGCTCCATACCGGTCACCGCGAAGATTAGGAATAACCCATGAATGATCAAGTGCCCACAACGCCCGCGATGGCGGTGTCCGATGAGGTGATGATTCGCATCAACCAGATGCACAAGTGGTATGGCCAGTTTCATGTGCTGAAGGATATTAACCTGACGGTGAAATCCGGCGAGCGGATCGTGGTGTGCGGTCCGTCGGGGTCGGGCAAGTCAACACTCATCCGTTGCATTAACAGGCTGGAAGAGCATCAGAAAGGCGAGATCTGGGTCGATGGCATTGAACTGACGAGTGACCTGAAACACATCGAAAAGATACGGCGAGAAGTCGGTATGGTGTTTCAGCATTTCAACCTGTTCCCACATCTGACTGTCCTCGAAAACTGCACACTTGCTCCGATCTGGGTACGCAAGATGCCCAAAGCAGAAGCCGAGGAAGTGGCCTTGTCCTATCTCGAAAGAGTAAAAATTCCGGAGCAGGCGGATAAATATCCCGGGCAACTCTCGGGCGGTCAGCAGCAGCGGGTCGCCATTGCCAGAAGTCTCTGCATGAACCCGAAAATCATGCTGTTCGATGAGCCGACTTCCGCGCTCGATCCGGAAATGATCAAGGAAGTACTCGATGTAATGATTGAGCTGGCGCGCGATGGCATGACGATGATTTGCGTGACCCACGAGATGGGCTTTGCCAAGACAGTGGCCAACCGGGTAATTTTCATGGATGGCGGTGAAATTATCGAAGAAAACGAGCCGGATGCGTTCTTCAATAACCCGCAGTCACCGAGAACGCAGGAATTTCTCAGCCAGATACTCCTCCACTAACTAATTTATCACCTGGACTGAACGGTCAACCCTGAGTTTTTGGGTGGTGCGGTGCCCGCGCGAGTGATCGAGCAGATGACTTGGCAGCAGTACCGGGTGATTACGTGTTATAACCTCCACAGGAACCGCTTGGGGAGTGTATGTGGGCGAGTGAGAAAGTATGCCTGAAGCCACAGGCATACTTTGATTTGATCGGAAAGGCCATAGCCGAAGCCCGGCAGACTGTGCGGCTGGAGATGTATATCTTCCAACTCGACGAGCTTGGGCTGCGGCTGCTCAGTGCCATGCGCGCTGCGGCTCGACGAGGGGTTCACGTGCGTATCGTCGTTGATGGCTTCGGATCACCTGCATTCGGACGTGATCTGGTCGCGTCTCTGAAGGAGCAGGGCGTGTTTGTCAGGGTCTACCACCCAACGCCACGCATTCCGGACCTGTTCGGGCTTTTTTCCCTGCATAAGGCAGGTGCTTTTTTTTCTACCATCAACAAGCGCAACCACCGCAAGCTCGTTGTGGTAGATGATCGCACCGCGTTTGTCGGTTCCTGCAATGTTTCCTCCTCGCACTGTGAGTGGCGGGAGACGGCCGTCAGGCTGACTGGTGCCGCTGTCAGTGAGTTGAGCAGATCTTTTGAGCTGATTTGGAGTCGGGCGGGTTACTCGGGGCTGACACGGGCGGCCAAGCTGCGCGCCCGATTACGCGCCAGACGGTCGCTCGGTGATCGACGGCGCATCAAAGGTCCCGGCGCCGTGCGCACCAACGTGACCAGGCCGCTCCGCTTGCACCACAACTCCGCGATGACTGCACTCATAGAGAAATCGGTGGATCGGGTTTGGATCACGACAGCCTACTTTGTTCCCAGCCCGTCTGTATTGGCGGCGCTGTTAAAGGCCACGCGCAATGGCAGCGATGTGAAATTGCTGTTGCCAGGCATTTCCGATGTCACCGCGGTATCCTATGTGAGTCGGATGTTCTACCGCGGTCTCCTCCGGGCCGGGGTGCAGATTTTTGAATATCAGCCTGCCGTGCTGCACGCAAAAACGCTGATTATCGATGACTGGGTGTGCGTCGGCACCACCAACCTTAATCACCGCAGTTTTTATCACGATCTGGAAGTGGACGTGACGCTGTACGACAAGGCCGTCCGCGATGTGCTGGTGGCTCAGTATGAGCGTGACCAGCAGATGTCCAGTCGCATTACCGTTGAGCGCTTGATGAACCGCTCTGCGCTGGAGAAGATCGGTGGATACCTCATTTATCCGTTCAGGCGGTGGATTTAGCTGGCCGGATGAATTTCGGTCACCGGCCCCGGTTTTGGCATTGCAGGTCCTCTACCGCAGTGTCGGTAACACGCCTTTGTGCGTCTTCCTCTCTGCCAGGGTGCTATCTATCCCCGGTTCGCGGTGGAGGCTGGGGCAGAGCGCGCACCTCGAATTGCTGATGGGCGAGCCTGGAGTCGGTGTGCTGGGGTGCTGACGGTGGTGTACTTTTTTCTGACATGAGCTATACACTCTGGGGTGTCAGCAGTGCCTCGATTCGCGGAGGATGGATAGTTTTGTCTTTCGTATGTTGACACAGGTTTTAATGGCTATCATAATTCCGCTCTTGCGCGGAGGGATTCCCGAGCGGTCAAAGGGGGCAGACTGTAAATCTGCTGCGTAAGCTT
>CAZOXM010000076.1:0-23025 GCA_964583825.1 uncultured Granulosicoccaceae bacterium | reverse complement strand
TTTGATTGCTGTTTTGGTGGAGGCGGCGGGAATCGAACCCGCGTCCGCAAGCACTCCGCCCTTGGCGCTACATGCTTAGTTTCGTCTTTAGGTTTAGCTTCATCGACCCGACGAACAGGGGCTGAATCAGCGATCCTCTGATTATTTAGCGGTTCGGGTCAAGGCGCCCCTCCCTCGCGATCCTGCGGCTAGTGCCCCCGGTCCGAGTCACAGGCAAAACGGATTCGGGGTAGAACTGAACTAACTAGAGGTTAAAGTCTAATTAGGCAGCCAGTGCGTAGTTGTCGTCGTTGGCAACTAAATTGTTTGCAACTGGTTTTACGAGGTACTTGCCCCTCGGCATGCTCCTTGGGTTTTGCCACCCGCGTCGAAGCCAGGTCGCCCCCAAAACTCTTACCCCTCTATTATGGCGGCATTGGCTGACAATTCAATAGCAGATTGCCGTTTTGGCGTGCTGCGGCAGTCCATCATTGTGTGCGGCGAGCCATAGCAGCGCTGCCGGACCTGCGGCCGGTGCCGTGATTTGTCCCGGCCGGTGGATTTACTGTACTCCCTGCGGGAGCACAAAGATCAAAACGAAGTAGAAAAGCCTTTGTGCGACTACGATGCCCTGCGGTCGCTATGCAATTTGAGATGGATCGCTCCGGCGGCTGCGCTCACAGCCGTCCGTGGCTGAATCCGCGCTTTGCGGCATCCCTGCCGCACCGACCTGATCAAACGCGGAAAGCGCCAGATCTTTTTGTGAAGCAAAACCGGGAGCGTCGCTTCATTAGCACAAAGCTAGAATGTGACTTCGAATTTATTAAGAGTGAACGTGCCCGCTCCCCACCACATCTCTGTGCCGATTTCGATCGCACCCATGTAGTACTCCGGATCGAGCACGTTTATTTCCAGCGCTTCCGCGTTTTCCGCTGTCCAGTCGCGGGTCCACTCGACAAAACGCTTCCAGTTCAGGGTGCCGCTGGTGCTCGGTGTTTGTGCAGTGAATGCAATGTAGTGCTTGTTGCTGCGCGGTTTGATGTATACATCCCACAGTTGGTTGTCGACCATGACGCCTGTCAGCGCCAGATCACCGGGGGTTCTGATGCTTGGGTTATTGACCCAGATCATCATTTCGTAGACACGGTTGTCGGTGCGATTACCGTTTTCGTCAAAATCACAGGGACCACGTATGTCGTCCGAATCGTGGAAAAAGGACTCCAGTGCGACATTGCGCTCGGCGTCTTCGTCCAGCGTTTCACTAAAGTCGTAAGTGACCACAAACTCCGGCAGGTTCTTTACCTGTTCCGGCAAACCGGTTTCCTCTTTGGTGCCGGAGACGTGTGTACCGAGCTTGGGGCCATACAGCACCTCCGGGTAGGCTTTCACTTCGAACTCACCAAAGTCTGTGTTGGTATCATACTGCCCGAGCCAGTCGTATGCCCACGCAGGTGTCACCGTGCCATTCGCATTTTCAGTCACGTTGATAGTTTGCGACCAGTCATCTCTCGACATGGTGTCTGCATTCCACGCGTTGTTGAGCACAACATATTTGTCGTAGGCAACCGCCGCCCAGGCTTCACAGTCTTCGATGGTATTGGATTTGATCGGCTGCATATTCTCCGACAGCGGCGTGGTGATTCGATTGGTTTCAGAGACCGGTCCGGGTGCACCGTTCACAGTTGACTCGACGTACCAGTTCAGATCGTTGTCGTAGTACGCGAGTGAAGTTGCCGCACTGCACATGCCGTCTCCTGTCTGACAATTGGCCGCCACCGGATCCAGTGACCGTGCGTAGCCACTGCCACCATCATCCTTCACCACAATTTTGTATCGCTCAGCCCCTGCGACCGCAGGCCATACAAAGGTAGGCTGTGCCGTATCCAGCAGGCCGGATGGTGCGTCAGCGGCGGTGTCTGTGCCTTCGGCATTATTGCCGTCACCGTTGTCGCCGTCGCCACCTGTGGTGTCTGTGCCATCTGTGCCATCTGTGCCATCTGTGGTCTCATTTCCATCTGTGGTATCGGTGCCGCCCGTGTTACCCGAGTTGTCAGTACCATCGGCATTCCCGGAGCCGCCGTTGTCTTCACCGCCATCCGTGTTGCCGGTACCGTCGGTCGTATCACCGCCCGAGCCACCTTCAATACCATCCTGGTTATTGCCGGCCGTTGAGCCTTCATTATCGCTGCCACAGCCCGCAGCGAGTGCGGCGCTGAACAACGCTATTGCCAATTGCTTTTTCAAAATATTGCTCCGATTGCTTATATGTCTGTAAAAATTTTCGCTGGTACTTTCGGTTGAGTCGAACCGCTTCAGATCAGGGAGTTTGTGCCGTGCCAAACTTGCGCGGCTGCACCCAGGACTGATCGACACCTTCTTTTCCAACCCATGAGAATTTTGTATTGCGCTCACCACCGTCATCGTCGTCATTGACTTCCACGTTGATGCCAAACGGCTGGCCATTTTGAATACCGAGCTCACCGCGAGGCATAAACACAGTCAAACGATATCCTGCGGACGTCGCCTGCACATCGGACGTCAGGCCCGGTGGCAACCGACGCCCTTTTGTCATTGGCTGTGCGTTGTCGCCGTTCGCCAAAAAAATAAACTGGTAGTCATCCCACCCGTCGTAGGTCGTACCTTTGCTGTTGTTACCATCAATAAATATTTCAACGCTGTCGTCATCGTATCGACGCGACGGCGCGCTATCGGTGAGACCGGCGATGTCATCGTCCACATTGACAGTAATTTCGATCCCCTCCGGCACGAGCACCTGGCCCGTCTCATCATCGGTTTCTTCAGCGATAAATCGGGCACACCACCAGGCACTCGCATTGGCGTCCATTGCTACGCCCTGATCATCCGTTTCGAACTGTACCTGTGTTGCAATCGGCAGCTGCGTTCCACAAACGGGTGACGGCTGCAATGTTGTACCGGTCGGATAAATACCGGTAGCATTTAAATAAGCATCTACGCGATTTACCGGAGAACGCCCCTCAACCAGTTCATCGAGGTTGCTGAAGCCGTCATCGTCGAGGTCGTGATTGCGTGTGTTATAGCCACCAGTGCGGAAGAACACCTCGGCAGGCCCGGTACCCATGGTGACCACCTGTTGTTGCTGTGCCAGTGTTAGTGCCACCGTGCCTGTACGAATCGGGTAGTCCAGCGACCATTCCACGTTGACAATCGAAGTGCGGTTGGCGGGCACATTGACGATGGCGGACCATTGGTCCGGATCATCCCCGGACTTCAATATCGACGAGGCTACGTTATTGACTTCCACCTGAACGGACAGTGAATCAGTACTAATCGACCGCGCCTGCCTCAGCACCGGTGGCAGACTGAATACTGTCTCGCCCGATTCACCGATGACAATCATCTCATCCCGCCCTGCGTCGCAGGCGGCGAGGAACAACGCAGTCGTCACCAGGGCCACTGCCTTTCGACGGTGCCAGACGGCTATTCGGGCTTCCCCTGCGAGCAGATCGCTGACTGACTGGCTGTGTTGCATAGACATCAATTCGGTAAGAAAACGCGGCGTTGTCCCGCCGCTGGTAACTGACTAATCAACAATGGACGCATGGCAATTCACTAGCATCCCGGCCACATCGCTGTGACATATACTCTGAAGATGAAGGCTTCATCACAAGGCAAACACCACAACATGCCCTTATTTTAGCGTCATGACGTATAAAATTACAAGCTGCGGCACGAGAATGGCACAAACTGTCACCATTACAGGTCACCTTGCGCCTGCATCGGCCGATGGAAGTAAATGAAATTGTCACAACCTGGACTTCCCGGACACAGAGACACGGTCGAGCGAACCATGCGATTCATCCTCCTTTTACTGCTGCTGGCAGGTGGGTTCAAACCCGTTGCTGCGTCACCCCTGTCAGTTGAAGATGCCCGTCACCTGCTAATTCGCACCGGCTTCGGAGCCAGTCCCCACGCGCTGAACCAGCTGATTGGCATGAGTCGTACGGATGCGGTTAAGCGCATCAGCGACGGATTGCACAGTGACACGGTGGTGCCCCCGCCCCGATGGACACAACAACCGGCACCGCACCACTTCATTCGCAATCAGTTAAAGCCGGTGCAGCGACGCCTTTTTCACGAGGCACGCGAAGATGAAATCCGCCTGCTCAGAGAATGGTGGGTACGAGAGATGATCGAAACTCCGTCACCCCAAACGGAGCACCTCGTGCTGTTCTGGCACAACCACTTTACCAGCGGTATTTCAGCGCTTAACGACCATGCGATCCTGATAGCTCGACAACACATGACCATACGCAAACACGCAGCCGGTAGCTTCAGAGCGTTTTTGCGGGCAATGTTGCGTGACCCTGCCATGCTGAGCTACCTCGACAACGACAACAACAAAAAGTCAGCACCCAACGAAAACTTCGCCCGCGAACTGCTCGAACTCTTTACCCTCGGGGAAGGCAACTATCAGGAATCCGATATAAAAAACGTCGCCCGCGCACTGACCGGTTACCGGATTAACCGTTACAGCAACCTTCAGTTTCAATTCAGCACCGGCCGCCACGATGACGGCATGAAAACAATATTTAATGAACGGGGCACGTTTAACGGTGAAGATGTGATCGACCTGATCCTCGAACAACCGGACAGCGCCAGATTCATCGCACAGAAGTTCTGGCACTGGCTGGTCAGTCACGAACCACCGACAGGGCCGCAACTCGACCGGCTGGCCAAGGCTTTCAGCGAATCCGACTATGACATCCCGACGCTTTATCGCGCGGTGCTGAACTCCGATGCGTTCTGGCATGCGGATAACCGGGGCAACCTGATCAAATCTCCAACGTCACTGATCATCGGCACCATCCGCTCTACCGGCATCGTGCCGAACAACTGGCAAACCATACCAGCAGAACTCGCACAACTCGGCCAGCAGTTATTTGATCCACCGAACGTTGCCGGATGGCCCGGTGGTGAGTCATGGATAACACCCAGTCGACTGCTAAACCGCATCGAGTGGTTGAAGCGCTATGCCGGTGACTGTACCGGTTGCGGTGAAGAGATGACCATGAACAACTTTATGCAGGCAACCGGTGCCACGGCAACGGTGAATGCGATGAAGCGCAAATCCACCGCGCGGGAGGAGACTCTCCTGCTGCACATGGCGTCGGAAGAATTCGATGAGCCTGTGCGCTACCGCGTCACCCTGTTCGCAGATGACACCATACTATGGACATCCGGTGAGCGCGCGCTCGAAAACGGCCACGACACTCGCCGCTTTGGCGCAGTACGCGGCACCGCCGGACTACCGTGGCGGGATGTGCATCTGTCAATTCCACCGGCAGCACAACGATTCGATACCATTGACATTGAATTCCTTAACGATGCCAATGGACCGGGGCTGTCCCGCAACCTGTATATAAAATATGCGGCTTTCAACGAACGCCACTACCGCGCAAAAGACGGAAAGCAGTCAAACACCTGCCCCAAAATAGCGCGGGCCAAAGGGGGCAACCTGCTGTGTAATGGCACACTCACACTTCAAGCCACTGCGAAAGAAAATCCCGAACACCGGAACCACCGCGACACACTGTTTACCAGCGGCATCTACCCGCGCTATGCGCAACCGATGAAAAAGAAAAACGGACACCCGGCAATCTCGTATCTGCTGACGGACGTGGCGCTCGCAGACCGACAGTGGCATTCACTCTCGTTCCATATCCACAACATTGACCAGGGCACGCGGTATCAGCTTTCCCTGACCGATGCCGACTGCTGGCCGCAATGCTTTAATACACGGCCTGCCTGCCCCGCCAACCGCAAACCGCGCGACAAATGGGTGTTAGATATTGCACGGGATTATCAATCCAGCTGTGCCTATACGAAGCTTAGTTCAACAGAGCAAAAACTGATCGACACACTGGTGATGCGTGCACCGGAAATACACACTATCGCCTCAGGCAGCCGCAAGCTGAAAGCACAACAATTCAACAATAATTTTAACGCATGGCAGACTCACATCGATAATATTGGAGGCACTGCGGGTGGACCGTCCAGGCCCGCCGCAATCACTGTGGCCACACCGGAACAACCGGCCATGATGATGCAGGCCCCGTCTGTGAATGCCCGACCATTGGCCGCCGGACGCCGCGACCAACAGATCCGCCGGGACATGCGTGCACTGGATAAACAGCATCGCATCACTGGTCTCGGCCAACTGTTATTGCCGGGAGGTGCACAGGGTGGCGCACAGGCTCCCGCATCGCTCTCGGATGCACTGACGAATCTGGCGTATCAGCTGCACTAACACGGTAAGCAAATATGCAACGACGACAACTGATTCAGATGGCTGCCATTGCGGCGTTACTGCCGCTGGCACCCTTCGCCGCTTCACAGGCAAATGGTTACAACGGACGACGCGTTATCCTGCTCAAGCTGGGCGGAGCCAACGACGGCCTCAACACGCTGGTGCCGTGGTCTGACGACCGCTACCACGCGTTGCGCCCGACAATCGGCCTTGCAGAAAATCAAATCATTCAATTAAACGACGACTTCGCGCTGCACGAGGCACTTGAATCACTCATGCCATTGTGGGAGGCAGGCGAACTTTCACTGATACACGGACTGGGCTACCCGCAGCCGAACCGCTCGCATTTTAAATCCATTGCACTTTGGGAAACCGGCGGCGACGGCCAGCAGCCCGGTCGGGATGGCTGGATCACCCACGATGTTGAACACGCATTTGCCACAAACCAGCTGGATGCATACGGCATCACCCTCGGCGGAGGTATGGGGGTGTTTTCAAACGCAACAGGTAACTGGCTGTCGATGAACACTGCCGATCAGTATAACGGAGTCACTGCGCCGACCATCGCCGCAGCCGGCAAGCCCAACAGCGCCATGCAGGCGCTGCTGGAGAGTGCCAGTACATTGCAATTATCCCTGAACCGGTTGTCGTCAAAAATGCAGGCACTGGAGACTCGGGCGCATGTTCGCGGTGGCAAGCTGGCGCAACAGGTAACCCACGCCATTAACCTCATTAATGCAGGGGTTCAGGCCCCGGTTATAAAAATCAGCCTGACCGGGTTCGACACCCACGACAATCAACTGGCACGCCATGCCAACCTGCTAAAACAACTGGCAAGTTCCATTGCTGCACTGCGCAGCGAGCTTAAGAAAAGCGGCGAGTGGGACAACACGCTGCTGGTCACCTATTCCGAATTCGGCCGAAGGGCGCGAGAAAACCGCAGCGGCGGCACCGACCACGGTACAGCGGCTGCGCACTTTGTGACCGGCGGGCTGGTGCGGGGTGGTTTGTATGGCGACATGCCCGACCTCGGCAAACTCACCGAAGATGACCTGCAGTTCACCATGGACTACCGCGCCGTCTACAGTCGCGTATTAAGCGAATGGTTGCAGCTGCCGTCCGATCGCTTCAGCAACTTTGCCGATCGGCGCTTAAATAAACTGCTCGTATAGCAACTCGGCCTCTTGTTACCTGCACATCACACACCGTGGGTGCGATCATAGCCGTTTAACATAGCCGGCGCCCACCCGTCGAGAGTCGCGCGATCCGGCTCATAAATTTCAACCATCAGCGGGTAACAAGGCGTCGCGTCATCGGAGTGACTGCTGCCACAGTTGCCCCCCGGACAGGCAGACAACCCTCCGATCAGATCGATTTCGGCAAACAACTCGAGGTAATCACCGGGCCTCACCGGGCTCGCTTTCATGAAGTACTGATGCGTATCGAGTGTAAAACCGGTACACATAAAAACGTTGAGCACATCATGTACGTGCGGCTCTGCCTGCGGCAGCGGGATTTGCTGATGCGCAGCCAGTGCGCGGGTCAGGTTGGAGTGACAGCAATAATGGTAGTCGACTCCCTTTAGCAGGTGGTTGGTGTAGGGATCGCAGCGCGTACCAATGACGTCGTGCACGCCTCCACCGTCCTGATCGTAGCCGTACCAGTCGAGCGTATCTTCTGTGATGGTTGCCAGCGGACGCATCGCCGGCAAATTGCTCCACAACCGATCGCCGGTGGAGACATGGGTAGCATGAAGCTGGCGTGTCTTGCCACTGAAAAAGCGTTCTTCAATATTGTGTGCATTCCACAGGTTCAGATCACCCACCTGCGGACCTTCAACACTGACAATACGGAAAAACTGCCCCGCTTTAACATCAAAAGTACTGGCATCTCTGGGTGCGACGGTTACTTCATCGACCTTTTGCATGGTCTGTCTGGCGGTGTCGTAGAATCCGGCATCGAACGTTGGCAGTTGACTAACTTCGTAGCAGACAATGGCAGGCTCAGCACGCCTGCGATCTGCATCAGCGGGTGGCGTATGTGTCATCGAATTACTTTCCTGTTGTTTAACTTAAAGCGCAGCGGCGAGTCGTGCACCCTGATCGATTGCACGCTTTGCATCCAGCTCTGCGGCTTTGTCTGCCCCGCCGATGATATGCACGCCGGCCAGGCCGCGTTGAAGAAGGTCGTCGTACAAAGACCGGTCAGGCAACTGGCCGGCGCACAGAATCACGTTATCCACTTCAATCACCGAGGTGGAACCGTCGTGCTCGTATGTCACGCGCAGCCCTTCCTCCCCGATAGACTCATAGCTTAATCCGCCGAACATTTTCACACCGGCTTTTCGCAAACTGAGTCGGTGAATCCATCCCGTCGTCTTGCCAAGGCGTGCACCGGGCTTGCCGCCCGATCGCTGCAGCAGAGTAATTTCCCGCACGGCATCGTGCTGCGCCGAAGCAGATGCCAGCACCCCGCCGCGGGCTTCAGCCGGGCTCACAATGCCCCATTCTTTCATCCAGGCCTGCAGATCTTCAGAAACCGATTGTCCATCGGTGGCGAGATATTCAGCCACATCGAATCCAATACCACCGGCCCCGATAATTGCCACACGGCGGCCCACTGCTTTTTTATGTCGTAACACGTCGATATAACTTAAAACACTCGGATGGGACTGGCCGGGTATACCCGGATCCCGCGGCACGACACCGGTGGCAACAATCACTTCGTCAAAACCGGTCAGATCATCGGCGCTGACGCGGGTATTTAGTCTGACGTCCACTTCAAGCAATTGCAGCTGTCGTTCAAAGTAACGCAGCGTTTCATAAAATTCTTCTTTACCCGGAATGACCTTGGCCATATTTAACTGGCCGCCGATCTGCCTGTCGGCATCAAAGAGCGTCACTTCGTGACCACGACCGGCTAACACAGTGGCAGTCGACAGACCCGCCGGGCCCGCACCGACAATGGCAATTCGCTTTGCACGCCGCGTCGGCAGGTAATTGAGTTCGGTTTCATGACAGGCACGCGGATTCACCAGGCAGGTGCTGAGCCTGCCGCTAAAGGTGTGATCGAGGCAGGCCTGGTTGCAGGCAATACAGGTGTTGATTTCATCAGCACGGTCCTCCATAGCTTTGATCACAAACTCACTGTCAGCCAGCAGCGGTCGCGCCATGGACACCATGTCCGCCTGCCCATCGGCAACAATACTCTCTGCAACGTCAGGCGTGTTGATACGGTTGGAGGCGATGACGGGCACGTTCAGCGTCGCCTTTAGTTCTGCCGTCAGCCAGCTGAACGCGGCGCGCGGTACTGAAGTGGCAATAGTGGGAATACGCGCCTCGTGCCAACCGATCCCGCTGTTGATCAATGTAGCACCGGCACTCTCAACAGCCTGCCCGAGTTGTATTACTTCCTCCCACGTACTGCCATCGGGAATCAGGTCAATGAGTGACAGACGATAGATAATTATAAAGTCATTGCCGACTGCCGCCCTAATCTGGCGAACGATTGTTTCAGCAAAGCGCATACGATTGCGGTAACTGCCGCCGTAGTCATCCTGCCGCTGGTTAGTATGTTCAACCAGAAACTCATTGATCAGATACCCCTCAGACCCCATCACCTCGACACCGTCATAGCCCGCTTCACGTGCCAGGGTGGCGCATCGCACAAATGCACTGATCTGTTTTTGAATACCGCGGCGCGAAAGTGCACGCGGAGTAAAAGGAGTGATGGGTGACTTTATTCGCGACGGAGCAACCAGCAGCGGATGATACGCATAGCGACCGGCGTGCAGAATCTGCAGGGCAATTTTACCACCCGCCTCGTGCACCGCATCGGTTACCGCTTTGTGTCGCGACGCAGCGCGACGCGTTGCCAGTGTGCCGGCAAACGGCTTTACCCAACCGGCAATGTTCGGTGCGTAACCACCGGTGACCATCAGTGCCACCCCGCCCCGAGCCCGCTCGGTAAAGTACGCCGCCAGTTTGTCCTGGTGTTTGCCGTCTTCAAGGCCCGTGTGCATCGACCCCATTAGCACACGGTTTTTCAATGTGGTGAAGCCAAGGTCCAGCGGAGACAACAGGTTCGGGTAAGACATTCAGTAGCTACTCGTTGTTATCGATCGTTGCACGACCGTCCGATTCAGATGAACCTGTCAGCGGTTGCAGCTTGAAACGTTCCGGCAAGTCTACCGCAATGGACTGCTCTGTGAATGGGCAGGTAAAACACAGCCTGATTGCAACCAGTTGAAGATCGTGGCGGTGTGCGGTATCCGGATCGAACAGTCGATCTCCGACCACCGGATGACCAAGCGACGCCAGGTGACTTCGAATCTGGTGCTTGCGTCCGGTATCGATACCGACCGTCAGCAGCGACGTGCCATCCTGACTGATGCTGCATTGCAACACACGGGTCAGCGCCGGCTTACCATCCACCGGGGTGTTAATTTCCCTGGGCAATCGAGCGCGGAACTCCCCAGCAACCCGCGCCTGATAGGTCTTTTCCACCGCACGCTTTTCGAACAACGAAGCGAGGGCTTTCAGTGCATTTCTGGTGTGCGCCAGTACCATCAGACCACTGGCGGCGCGATCCAGACGATGCACCAGGTGAGCAGGTTTGCCGTGCAGCTTTTCAACCAGAAACGGCATGCTGCTGTGGTCACCCCAGCGAGTGCCCTGGCTGTACACACCGGGCGGCTTGTACCAGAGGCTGTAGTTAACCTGATCAGAAATCATTAGCGGCGGATCCACCTTCATCGCCAGCACTTTCGCATTGAAGTTCAGATGGACACGGTCGCCGGCCCGGACTTTCGAGCACTCGCGAATTCTTACCGGCTTTTTATAGGTGCCGGCTTTTCCATTGGCCTTGCTCAGCCAGACGCCGCCCCTGGCCAGCGCATCCTCAACCTCTGCGGTTTTCAGTGCAGCCACTGACGCGAGTTCAGCGATGACCTCTTGTTCATCGATCACCTCGTGCTGCACCGTGACACCGTCGTCCGGGTTTCGCTTATCGATCATTGTGGTGCAACCTCCGTGGTAACAGGAAAACTACTATCGCTGACAACGTGCCACACAAAACGAAGTACCACGGCACGACCGACCAGTCGCCCGCGGAATCAACCAACCCGCCAACGAGCAGCGGGCCGAACACCTGACCGCAGCCGGCCCCCTGAAACAACAACCCGACCAGCAGACCGTTCTGTGCCGGTGATGCGGTGACTCGGGAGGCGGTAACAAACAGCGTTGCCGGTGTGATCCCGCTGAGAAAGGTAAACAGGCACGCTGAGATCAGTTGTGCGTGGAATGACAGACTGTGGAAATAAGTCAGCACACCGAACGCGGCGGCAACCACAGTGCCGGTCAGGATCAGCGCACGCAGTGACACGCCCGCCTGATTAAGCCAGCCGCCGCAGAGATTACCGATAATATTCACCGAGATAACCAGCGCCGTCCACTGAGTGGCCGAGGCCAGCGATACCGCTGCAAAGGTCTCGGACCAATAGGTGGGCAGAAACGTTGCCAGCCCGGTAAAGCACATGGAATACACCGCGAAGCAAACCGTCAGTAACCAATTGGTGCGGGTGAACACCGACGAGATTGCAGGGCGCGGCTGATTCGCTGCCGCTTCGATTGAAGTCGCGGCCGGACGAATCAAAAGCACCGCCAGCACTAACAGGACCAACGCCACCAGCACCCCGCCCCACCACAGCGCGCGCCAGCCACCCAGTGATGACAACCACGGCGCCAGCAGCATACACAGCGTAATACCACCCGGCAC
This sequence comes from uncultured Granulosicoccaceae bacterium, assembly GCA_964583825.1. Lineage (GTDB taxonomy): Bacteria > Pseudomonadota > Gammaproteobacteria > Granulosicoccales > Granulosicoccaceae. Next base: position 10,982 of record CAZOXM010000076.1, on the reverse strand, counting down.
GAATGTACCCCACACGCCGAGCGCCACCGACCGACTGGACGGCGTGCAAACGCGCCCGATAAACGCCGGCATCGTGATCGCGATGGCGAGATACCCGATTCCCTCCAGCACACGGGCAAACAGCAGAATCTCAAATTCGTGCGTGGTGGCACCGATCAGTCCACCCGCTATCAGCAGACAGAGACCACCGGCCACCGTGCGCCAGATACCCAGTCGCGCGACCACGCCGCCCATCAACAGCGAACAGGTCATCGCAATCAGGCTGTAGCTGCTGACGAGTGCCGCCACCGAGGTAAGTGTGGTTGAAAACTCCGCGCGCAGTGCCGGTATCGACGGCGGCAGTTTTCCTATGTTGTAGGCCGCTGCAAAACCGCAACAGGTCGCCACCGAAACCAGCAGCCATTGTTGCGCCGACTCAGCCGGTCGAGTGGGGAGTTCAGATGCCAAGTCAATGCCTGTGGAAAACGCGCAGTGTATCCCATGAGACTACAGGCGCAAGCACGCAAGTGCACACTGCGATCACAACACCCGGACGATGCCGGGTGACAAACCTGAATGAATGGTGCGAGCCGGGGGTTCGCAAGGTAGAATCATGCACGCTCCGGCGCTTGCTCGCCTCCGGCTGGCAATGTGCAGCGACAAGCCTGTGTGCTGGTCAAGCTTCGAAAGAGCGGTGCTGGTAACCGATGGCAACTAATATGATCCGCTCACTTCTGACCGCATTGACCGGACAGGTTTAAAACGGGCATGCTCAGAAGGGGATGATTAAAAGTGCCTGAAATACCCGTACACCTCTCCCGAAACAGCAGTGGTCTTTTTGATTGACATGACCGCGTGTCTTTCACCGTATAGCGGGCGCGCAACCCATGAACAGCACCATTGAACTGCCGCTGTGGACCGCGCTGCTGGCACTTCTGCTGGCGGCCCTTTGGCTGCTTCAACACCTGTTGCTGCCTTCAGTCCGCTGGTTCTTCCGGCGACGCGCCAATTCAGTCATCGAGGAAGTGAACGCACGGCTCGCGCTGAAGATACCGTCATTCAAACTGACGCGTCGCGAAGTACTGGTGGATCGCCTGTGCTATCACCCGGAAATAGTCAGCCTGACAGAGACGCTGGCCGCCGAACGCCAGGTAACACGTGAAGTGCTGATGACTGAGGTCAAGTCGTACGCGCAGGAAATTGTGCCGGCCTTTAATGCCCTGCTGTACTTTAAGGCTGCTTACTGGCTCGCCCGCAAACTGGTTCACAGCTTGTATAGAGTGAGGCTCGGCTTTGCCGAAGATCAGGCGCTCGCTAAACTCGATGACAAGACCAGTGTGGTGTTTCTGATGAATCATCGCAGCAACATGGACTACATCGTAGCAACTTATCTGGCCGCGGAGCGCACCGCATTGTCCTACGCGGTTGGAGAATGGGCGCGTATCTGGCCCTTGCAACAGTTAATACGTTCCATGGGGGGCTACTTTGTCCGTCGCGACTCCGGTGACCCGCTCTACAGAAAGGTGCTCGAAGTCTACGTCCAAATGGCAGCGATTGGCGGAGTACCACAGGCAGTCTTTCCGGAGGGCCGCCTGTCCAGAGACGGGCGGCTGGGCCCACCGAAACTCGGGTTGCTGGGCTATATCACCAAAGGCTTCGCACCGCAGGGAGAGCGGGATATCGTCTTTATTCCGGTGGGTATCAACTACGACCGTGTGCTCGAGGACAGAAGCCTGCTGCACGCCATGGAAAACAAACCACGCCCGGCAAAGCTCGCCACCGCGCTGAGCTTTCTCGGGTTTGCGTTTAAAAACCTGCGCCAGGCCATTATCGGGCGACGCTTTCGCAATGGTTACGCCTGTGTGAATTTTGGAAAGCCGATTTTTTTAAAGCAATGGCTGCAACAGCATGGCCATGATATGACCCGGCCTTTGACAGATGTATCCGGACTCGCCGAAGATATGATGCAGCGCATCGGACGCATTACACCGATTCTTCCCGTCGCGATGGTCGCCACGGTACTGCAGGAAAGAATCGACCATGACTGGAGTGAACTTGAAATTAAAGCCAGCGTGTTCAGTCTGCTGAACAAACTGGAAACCAGCGGCTTCAAGGCATATATCCCGCGCAGTGACCGGGACTACGCAGTCACGGTGGGAATCAGAATGCTGGTGCTGCGCCGCGTGCTGCGCGTCGATGACGGTATCTACCGGATTGATCGCGGCGATCTGCCACTTTTACATTACTATGCCAATTCAATAGCGCACCTGGTTTTACTAGCGGAGCCCACCGGCTCCCGGAGCAGTCTCACAACGCCACCAACAACATCGATACACTCGCAACTGACATCGTAACCAGACTATGTATTGCAGAAACTTCAAATACCCACGCTACACAGGTCGCAACATCCTCTTGTGCCCATTCGTTAAATTTCCCGATGCACGCCAATGCGCCGCCTAGTACGCGAATGGCAGTCACTGGGTACCGCCGGATTCATCAAAGCCAGGCAATTAAAAGCGCAAAACAAGCTCAGGGCGGGATATCACCAGCTGCGCAAAACGCCGCTTGTACCATCGCGCTACGGCGTGAATATGGTGCCCAACTGGCAGGACACGACGTTTCGGTTTTGCATTGATGGCGCATACGGATACGAACTGCATGATCTCCTGACTCAATTCAATGAACCGTTTACGTTTCTGGACATTGGTGCAAACCAGGGACTGTACAGTCTTATCGCGGCGACTAATCCGGCCTGCCATTCAATATTCTCTTTCGAGCCGATGCCGCAAACATTCGAGTATCTCACCCGCAATATCGCCGCCAACCAGTGCGCCAGTATCAAGCCGATCAACGCTGCCATCTCCGACCACAGTGGCACAGCCACACTGACAGTGAACCCGAATCATACCGGTGGTGCTTCATTGCAGGAGGTCGATGGTACAGACATGGAGCGGGTATCGATTCAAACATTGGATCATCGTGCACTCAATGATCTTGTCACACCGGTTGGAAAAATCGTGGTCAAGGTGGATGTCGAAGGACACGAGGAAACCGTGTTCAGGCAACTGGCGCTGTGCGACTTCGCCAATGCCCTGCACACGATCCACTATGAGGTCGATGAACACTGGGTAGACCCGCAGCGCCTGCATCGAGTGCTGAGCGATATAGGGATTAGTGACTTCACAAGAATAGACAGCCAGCGCTCTCATCACTATGACATGATCGCCCGTCGCAGCATACTGCCAGACCGGCAGCACAACTGACATGGTGCACAAAGCACCACGGCTCAGACCTCAGTACCACTTTCGGCCGTCGCCACAGGGGCTGCAGGCCTGGGATGTCAGGATCCTCGTTGAACTCGCACAGACGCTTGTAACGTTCGACCACCCGCTCGATCAGATCACTGAACTTCACGAGCCCTACTGGCACGATGACGACACCGGAATGACCTGCAAAGCGATTGCCGACCACACCAGACTGATACAAAACGCCGACCTGAGCTACCCGATTATTCTGTGCCATGAAGGCAGACTGATGGATGGAATGCACCGGGTTTGCAAAGCCTATCTGATGGGCCACACGTATATAAAAGCAGTCCGGTTTACAAGCCATGTACCGCCACATCATGTGGGAAAAACACCTGACCAGCTGCCTTACGAGTAAGTCGCCATGAATCCCCCGGTCATCGACATTGATATTGCGCAATTCTGGCAGGACCCGTACCCGGCGCTGCGTCAGTTGCGCACAGCGTCCCCGATTGCCTATGTACCACAACTTGACGCAGTGCTGTTCACACGTCGGGACGATATCGCTTCCTGTGAACCAATGATCGATGTGTTTTCGTCACAGCAGCCCGGTGGACTCATGACAGTCCTGATGGGAGAAAACATGATGCGCAAGGACGGCGCTGCACACCGCACGGAACGCCGACAGGCATTCCCGACCTTGTCTCCCGGCACTGTCCGCAAGGTGTGGATGGAAAAATTTATACAGGAAACCGACAAGGTACTCGAAGCACTTTCGAAGCGCGACTGTTGTGACCTCGTCACTGACTTCGCCATGCCTGTTTCAGCCCATGCGCTGCGTCATATCACCGGGTTGATGAACATGACACCTGAGCAAATGGATCAAAGCTCACAGCGAATGACTGACGGCATAGCCAACTACGCAGGTGACCCGGAAGTAGAGGCAAATTGTCATCGCGCAACACAACTCATCGATCGTTGTATCGACGAAATGGCAGCGCAGATTACAGCCGATAATACTGCCTCCCTGCTACATGTGTTGACTGAATCTGGCCAATACGTTGACAGTGTACGCGCCAATATCAAACTTGCCATCAGCGGCGGGCAGAACGAACCGCGTGATGCCATTGCCGGTGCCGTGTGTGCCCTGCTGACGCACCCGGAGCAACTCGCCGATGTGATACAAGGTCGCTTCAGCTGGCGGCAGGCATTTGAAGAATACGCACGCTGGATCGCTCCGATTGGCATGTCACCCCGACGGGTGGCACGCACTTTTGAATGGAGTAACATCACCCTGCAGCCCGAGTCACGCGTGTTTTTTATGTTCAGCAGTGGCAACCGTGATGAACGAGTGTTTGATTGCCCTGATCAATTTCAGGTGGGCAGAGATACGTCAAAGGCGATCAGCTTCGGTGCCGGTCCGCATTTCTGCGCCGGCGCTTCAGCTTCGCGCGCACTGATTGCAGACGTGGCACTGCCGGCGCTTTTTAATCGATTTCCAAAGTTGTCACTGGCCGATGAAGTCGCGTTTGGCGGCTGGGCATTTCGGGGACCGCTGAGCGTACCGGTCAGGCTGCAATAAATCAGACCGCAATCTTGAGTGATTTTTGCAAGTCAGATATGCAAGGCTGTGCCGGTGACCTGCATGCATGCCTCAGCAAAACTCTCACCGATTGTCGGATGCGCATGCACTGTCGCCGCGATGTCTTCAGCACACGCGCCCATTTCAATCGCCAGCGCAAATGCCGCAGATAACTCGGACACGTGCTGTCCGACCGCCTGTACCCCAAGCAGCACACCGCTGTTCTTTTCCGCTACAACCCGCACAAAGCCGGTGTCGCACTCCATCGTCATTGCACGACCGTTTGCCTGCAGCGGAAACATGCCAACCGTTACTTCATAGTCAGCCTGCAGCGCTTGTGCTGTAGACAAACCGACAGTGACGATTTCCGGATCAGTGAAACAAACCGACGGTATACACTGCTTGTCCCACGTGCGATTCTGGCCGGCAACCACCTCTGCCACCAGTTGTCCCTGCGCCATGGCCCGATGCGCCAGCATCGGTTCCCCGGTGACATCACCGATGGCAAAGACACCACGCATCGACGTTTGACAACGACTGTCGATGGCTATGTATGCACCATCCATGGTCAGCTTTAGCTCATCAACGGCGCAACGCTGCAACTCTGGCACTCTACCGACGGTCACCAGTATTTTTCCGGCAGTGAAGGATTGCGATTCGCCATCCGCCCGTTGAAGTTCAAGCGCATTGCCATTGACCGAGGTAACTCGAGTGCCAGTCAGCACTTCGATTCCGAGTTCCGCCAGTCGTTTCACCACAGGTTTAGTCAGATCCGTATCGTATTGTGGCAGCACCGACGCCGCAGCCTCTATCACCATTACCCGGGTACCGAGTTTGGCAAACGCGGTACCCAGTTCCAGCCCGATATAACCACCGCCAACGACGGCAAGTGACTCCGGCACGTCGGACAGTGACAGCGCCCCGCTGGATGAAATGACCGCCCCGCCAAACGGCACAGTCGGCAGTTCCACCGCCTTTGAACCCGTTGCTATCACCACGTTCTCACAGGCGACCGTACTGGTGGTGCTGTCTGAACCATGCACCCGTACGGTTTTACCATCAATAAATTCCGCTCGACCATTAATCAGTTTCGCTCCCGACTTCCTGAGCAGCCCCGTAACACCATTGTTCAGTTTATCTACAATGCCATCTTTCCATCGAATGGTTTGGGTAAAGTCCAGCGTCGGCTGTGCTGTTGTGATCCCGAACGAGTTGCCGGTATTGGCAAGACTCAGGCGGTGAAATTCGTCGGCGGCATGAATCAATGCCTTTGACGGAATGCAGCCGACATTGAGGCAGGTGCCACCCGGCGCCTGATCTTCAATGATGACTGTATCTACCCCGAGCCCCGCCGCTCTGATCGCACAGACATAACCACCGGGACCGGCACCGACGACAAGTAGTTTGCATTTGATATCGGCCATTTCAGCTCCCTACAAACAACATGGCAGGTTTCTCCAGCAGCGTCTTTAATTTCTGCACCATCACGGCAGCGTCCCAGCCGTCGATAACGCGGTGATCAAAGCTCGCAGAGAGATTCATCATCTTTTTCGGTACGAACTGCTGCCCATCCCATTGAGGTCGCACCGCAATTTTATTGATACCGATAATGGCCACCTCCGGATGATTGATGATCGGGGTGGTCGCCAGCGCCCCCAGCGGACCGAGGGAACTGATTGTAATCGTTGAACCGGTGAGGTCCTCGCGCGACGCTGCACCGGCACGACTGCTGTCGGCCAGCTCGGCAACTTTTGCGGCACTCTCCCACAGACTCAGCGCTTCGCAATGTCGTACCACAGGCACCATTAAACCAGCCGGGGTTTGTGTCGCCACGCCAATGTGTACTCCGCCATGCTGCACGATGACTTCGCGTTCATCATCGTAGTGCGCGTTCATCTGCGGTTGTTCACGTACCGCTTCCACAACGGCTTTCATAACAAACGGCAGCACCGTCAGTTTGGCGCGGTCAGATTGATGCGTGGCATTGAGTTCAGCACGGAGTTCTTCAAGGTTACTGACCTCAACTTCCTCAACGATTGTAATGTGCGGAATACGTGCTTTGGCGAGCGACATTTTCTGTGCAATCCTGCGTCGCATACCAACCACTTTGATTTCAGTCACCGCCGTGTTGCGCCCGGGCCCGCCTGCCTGCCCACCCTCCATGTAACTCGTCAGATCCTCATGGGTGACCCGACCGGCGGGGCCCGTGCCGCGTACCTGAGTCAGATCAATCTGATTGTCGAGCGCTTTGCGGCGCACGGAAGGTGCTGCCAGCACTTTGCCTTTATGTGCCGGCGCGTCAACAGACACTGCAGCGGCTGCGGGCACTGGCGCCGGCCCTGTCGGTGTGGCGTTCTCTGCATCTTTATCCGCCGGTGTGGCGGCTGTTGTTTGCGGTGATGGTTCCTTGTTGCTGCTGTCGGTATCATCGTCACTTGTCTGCGACTCTTGTATCGCAGACTGGTTACCCGCACCATCCACTTCGAGTCGCAGCAACTCTGCACCGACCGCTATCACATCACCGACTGCTCCGCCGAGCCATATTACCTTACCGGTGACACTGGAAGGAATCTCCACCGCCGCTTTGTCCGTCATCACCGAACCAATGACTTCATCTTCAAGCACGGTGTCACCCACAGCGACACACCATTCCACCAGTTCGGCTTCCGCAATACCTTCACCAACATCAGGCAGTGTAATTGAGTGTATTCCCATCAAACCGCCTCCACGACATTGCGCATGGCACGACCCAGCCGTTCCGGACTCGGGAAGTAATCCCATTCCTGAGCATGCGGGTAAGGCGTATCCCAACCGGTTACTCTCGTCACCGGCGCTTCCAGATGATAAAAGCAGGCTTCCTGCACCAGCGCAGACAACTCGGCACCGAAGCCTGACGTTCTGGTTGCCTCGTGCACAATGACACAGCGACCGGTTTTGGCTACCGAGTTTGTTATCGTGTCGAGATCGAGTGGTAACAGAGAACGCAAGTCAATAATTTCCGCATCGATCCCGGTTTCCTGCGCGGCGGCTTCGGCTACATAAACCATCGTGCCATAGGCCAGTACTGTCAGCGCCTGCCCTTCCCGTCTGATCGCGGCCTTACCGAGCGGTACGGTGTAGTAGTCTTCCGGTACTTCACCCAGCTGATGGTCGCGCCACGGCACCACAGGCTTTTCGTGATGTCCGTCAAACGGCCCGTTGTACAAACGCTTCGGCTCCAGAAAAATGACAGGATCGGGATCTTCTATGGCTGCGATGAGTAAGCCTTTCGCATCGTGCGGATTGGATGGCATAACCGTTTTGATACCGCACACATGCGTGAACACTGCCTCGGGACTCTGACTGTGCGTCTGACCACCGAAGATGCCGCCACCCACCGGCATACGAATTACCATGGGGCAGGTAAAATCTCCGCCTGAACGATGCCGCAGGCGCGCCGCTTCGGAGACGATCTGATCATAGGCCGGATACACATAGTCCGAAAACTGAATTTCAATACAAGGTAACAAGCCGTAAGCTGCCATCCCGATCGCCGTGCCGACGATACCCGACTCGTTGATCGGTGCATCAAAACAACGCGTCGGGCCGTACTTGTCCTGCAGTCCGGCCGTGCAGCGAAACACACCACCGAAAAAACCGACATCCTCACCGTATACAACGACTCGATCATCCCGCTCCATGGCATTGTCATGGGCGTTTTGAATCGCTTCAATCATGGTCATGCCGGCCATTAGTATCCCGCCTCCTGACGCTGTTTAATCAGATGCGGCGGCATCTCTGCAAACACATCCTCAAACATGTCGCGCGCCGACGGTGTACTACCACTGCTCAGTGTACCGATCGCCTCCGCTTCTTTCTGCGCGGACAGTACTTCGTCCTCGATTTCCGCCTGCAGCTGGGCATGGCGGTCCTCAGACCAGAGATCCTGCTTAATCAGGTAATTTTTAAACCTTAATATCGGATCACCAAGTGGCCAGGCATCCCCCTCTTCTTTCGGGCGATAGGCGGAGGGGTCATCCGACGTTGAGTGACCACCGGCCCGGTAGGTGACATATTCCACCAGTGTCGGTCCGAGATTCTGCCGCGCTCTTTGTGCAGCCCATCGAGCCACCGTCAGCACGGCGAGGTAGTCGTTACCATCGACTCGCAAGGCCGGTATGCCAAAGCCGTGTCCGCGCGCGGCGAAGGTACCGGCATCACCGCGGGCAATCCCCTGAAAGGTAGAGATCGCCCATTGATTGTTGACAATGTTTAGCACCACGGGCGCTTTGTAGGTGGACGCAAACACCATCGCCGCATGAAAGTCGCTTTCTGCTGTCGAACCATCACCCACCCAGCCCGCAGCAATTTTGGTATCACCACTGATCGCTGATGCCATTGCCCAGCCGACCGCCTGTGGATACTGTGTCGCCAGGTTACCGGAGATCGAAAAGAATCCGTGTGCCTTGGAGGAATACATGATCGGCAACTGCCGTCCGTGGTTCGGATCTTTCTCGTTGGAGTAGATCTGGCACATCATCAAAAACATCGGATAATCCTGCGCGATCAGCAGCCCTGCCTGACGATAGGTCGGGAAGTTCATATCACCGGGTTCAAGCGCACGCTGAAAAGCACATGAGATCGCCTCTTCACCGAGGTGTTGCATATAGAATGAAGTTTTACCCTGCCTTTGCGCCATCAACATCCGCGCATCGAAAGCACGCAGGCGCATCATGTGTCTCAGGCCGGTGAGCAGTTCCTCCGCAGGAAGATCCAGCGCCCAGTCTCCGACAGCATCGCCATCACGGGACATCACACGGATAATGGTAAACGCAAGGTCGCGCAGATCTTCGGGGTCGCTATCGATCGGGGGACGTCGTGTAGAACCTGCTCTGGGAATATCCACGCCGGAAAAATCAGGCGAGTCACCAGGTCGGATTTCCGGCGCTGGAACGCGGAATGACAACGGGGTGGCGTCACTCATCTCTACCTCTTACTCGTTAGCTTGTGGCTTGCAAAAATCGACTGCGAGTCCCGTACCACGCGTTGTGCGCATCTGGCTGGAAACATGACACAAGTCGAAATTGATCGATGAATGTATCGCGTTTCCGGTACCGTCAGAAGACGCGCCCTGTGGCACGGTAGGCCACCGGTGATACCAGTCAGTCAGATCACAACGCGCCACCTGCCCTGCAACAACGCCAAAACACTGACTGCAGGGTAAGGTAAACTGATCGATCAGACACTTCCATGACTCACTACCACATGAAAACAATCCTCGGCAGCATGACCTTTGGCGATCAGGTCGATCAGCCCACCGCATTGGCGATGATCGATACATTCAAGGCAGCCACGCACGTCGAAATCGACACCGCCTATGTCTACTGTGATGGTAAAACCGAAGCATTGCTCGGGGCACTTAACAACGATGGCCAACTCGCCGGCACCACCCTGGCGACCAAAGTTAACCCCAAAGTCGGTGGCCTTGGAAAAGCGTCAGTTGACAAGCAGTTCGGGGAGTCCCTGCAACGGCTCAACACCACCGCTGTTGACCTGCTCTACCTGCATCAACCCGACCCCGACACACCGATAGAAGACACGCTGGCCGCTGTTAACGAACACCATGCGGCCGGCCGATTCAGTCGCCTGGGCCTGAGCAACTACGCGGCGTGGCAGGTGGCTGATATCCTGCGACTGTGCGAACGCGAAGGTTATGTAAGGCCCACGGTGTATCAGGGTATGTATAACGCACTGACAAGGGACGTGGAGCGCGAACTGTTTAAATGCCTCAGTCACTTCAACATTGCGTTTTACGTTTACAACCCGCTGGCTGGCGGCATGTTAAGCGGCAAACATCGCAGCCAATCAGAGTTACCGCAACTCGGTCGCTTTTCCACCAACGTTGAGTATCAGAATCGCTACTGGAAGCAGGACTATTTCGATGCGATATCGAAATTTACCGATGTCTGTCGGTCGGAGTCGATAGCGCCCTCTGCAGCAGCGCTCCGCTGGCTGGTTCACCACTCGGACCTGAGCGCAGCCAAAGGCGACGGCGTTATTATCGGCGCCAGCCAACTGCCGCATTTTGAATCCAACCTCGCCGCGGTGGCCGGTGGCCCGCTGCCGGACACTATTGTGGCCGCACTGGATGAAGGCTGGGAACTGTCACGGGCAGATTGCATCAAATACTTCCGACC
>CAZOXM010000075.1:0-23040 GCA_964583825.1 uncultured Granulosicoccaceae bacterium | reverse complement strand
TTCAGACACAACCGGACACGCTCTCGCTACGCGGACTTCTACCGCGCAGGCTCCTGGCGGGTATTGAATGCGGTAGTGCCCGGGCGCGGCGGTATCGCGGGTACAGTTCGTTGATCTAACTCTCGCGAGTGTCCGGCTCCGATGCCCCGTCAGTTGTGTTGATTCACAAATTTAACAATCGATTTCCCGGCATTCGTTGTCTGCGTTGCCTGGCATGAACAATAACTTATTAATTCTATTGCTTATTTGTAAAAGGAAGTTCGGTGAGTAGCGGCAGTTTCAATGGTATGGTTCGAGGTGTAAAGATTTGGATAAATCGACAAATCCAGAGCCCGCGTTGAGGTTTAATGGCGGCAATGTGAATGTCTTTCGAGGTCGCCATGAGATTTGTACCATTAGCTTTGTCAGCAGCGGTTGCTGCAGCAGTTGTTTGTGCTCCGGCATCAGCAGCCCCTAACAATCCCCCTACCTACACACCCGGCGCAGATACAACGAGCACTCCCTGCGACGGGCTGGTTACCTTCCCGGGATGGGCACAAAACGTTTCGGACGGGGATGGTGGCACATCCGGTCTTCGCTTTCGCATCACAGGCATCAGTAACCCGGACATGTTTGTGGAGTTTCCGTGGGTAAGCTGGCCGTCCAGAACACTGAGCTATCAGTTGAAGCCTGGAACTGAGGGCGGTGCATTTTCTACTGTCACGGCGGTGCTGATTGATACGTCCGGTACGGGTCAGGGCGGCAGCGATACCTCAGAGCCGCAGACCTGGACGATCACAGCCGGTGCCTGCACTGATGCTGACCTGGACGGAATCGCCGATGAGATAGACCCTGTTATCAGTGCTTTGGTCGATACGGATGGCGATGGCATCTACGATGTGCTAGACGATGATGATGACAACGACGGTATTCTCGATATTGACGAGGGGAATGGCCTGGTTGACACCGACGGCGACGGCATCCCGGATTCGCTGGATAGCGACTCTGATTCGGATGGTATACCCGATGCCGAAGAAACCGGCGATACCGACCAGGACGGGATTGGTGATTCCCAGGAACCGGCCGGCGATGATGTACTGACCGACACTGACGGCGACGGTCTCACCGATGATGTCGATCTCGATGATGACGGAGACGGCCTGTCGGATATTGAAGAAGGCAGCGGCGCTGTCGACACAGATGGAGACGGGATTCCGGACTCGCTCGATCTCGACTCGGACAACGATGGGATTGGTGACGACGGCAATGCTATAGAGGACCAGCCGGTGGTTGAACCACAGTCTGGAGATAGCGAATCAATGATTGAAACCGGCCTGAGCGGCGGCGGCTGTACCCTGCGGACCGGCAGTGCTTTTGATCCGATTCTAATGCTCTGTGGACTGTTGGCGCTCGCAGGTTTGGGTCGACGACGCCTGACAAAGTAATAAAAGATGACGCTCAGAAAACTATCTTTGTACTGTTTGTACTTCATCGCCACACCGGCCGCTATGGTGGCCGGGGTGTCTTCCGCCAATGCGCAGAGTGCGTTTTACGCCGGCGCCGGTGCACTCGGATCGCAGTTGGAGCCAAGAGTGAATAACAGCGGCTTTACGGTGACTGAAAAAAACAGTGCAGGCGCGCGTGTTTTTGCCGGTGTCGATCTCACACGTCGATTAAGTCTTGAGGCCTATTACTCGCATCTGGGCAACGCCGAGTTGAGCAATCAGGTGATTACCGGCGATATAGACTACCAGGCCGGGGGTGTTTCGGGTCTGATCTACCTGTACGGCAATCGGGATCTTGCGTCGCGTCGCGGGTTCCTGGCGTTCGCACGTGCCGGCGTCGGATTTATGGATAACAGCAGCACTAACGGCATTGAATTCAGGCGAGTCAACAGTGAGCACTTTGCCACCGGTCTGGGTCTGGAATACGGCTTTGGCAATGGCCTGGGCTTGCGTGCCGAAGTATTGAATCACGATGTGGATGCTCGGGATTTCAGTGTCAGTCTGGTGAAGCGATTTGGTGGCGACACCGCTCGAAAGTTGCCGGTTGCTCCCAGGTCGGTGGAACCTGATCCGGCGGACGATGCGGCGACGGATGATACTGCCGCACCAGCGGAAACCCCTGTCGTGGTCGCTCCGCCTCCACCGCCACCACCACCGTTGGACAGTGACGCCGACGGTGTGGCGGATGAAAATGATTTGTGCGATGCGACCGCCACCGGCGCCAGTGTTGCTGCAAACGGGTGTGTCGCTCCGGCTGCCCTTGCCGGGGTGAACTTCGCCTCCGGCTCCGCTGCGCTGTCGCAGCAGGCGTCCGACGCACTCGATCGCGTGATTGTCGAGCTTGGCCAGAATCCGGATTTGCGAATGGAGGTGCAGTCCCACACCGATAACCAAGGTCGGGCAGCCAGCAACATGGAACTATCGAGACAGCGGGCGATTGCTGTGGTTCGCTATCTGGCCGACGTAGGCGGTATTGATCTCGGGCGACTGTCGGCAGTCGGTTTCGGCGAAAGTCAGCCACTGCAAAGCAACAGCACGGCCGAGGGAAGGCAGGCTAATCGACGGGTTGAAATTCGGGTGCTTCAGTAGCGTCGCAACGCTCTGCGAACTCCGTTTGATCCGGGTTTGATGACAGACCTGACATTCAGCTCAGGTCTATTAAAGCTGCCTACAATCTGCCGCTAAGCCTCAGTGTGTGAATGCTTGCGTGAAGGAAGCCATGATTAAAAACCTGCGAACTATACCTCTTTGTCTTTCCTGTGTAATTGCCCTGAGTGCATGTGCCACCGGTGACTCTGTCACACGTGGTCAGACCGGTGCAGTAACCGGTGCAGTAGCCGGTGCAGTGCTGGGTCATCAGGTGGACGGAGACAAAGGACGTTTTGTCGGCGCAGTGGTAGGGGCCATTGCCGGTAATGCAGTTGGTCGTTACATGGATGAGCAACAGCGCGAACTGGAGCGTGAGTTAAGCCGTGAGCAGGCGGCGAACGAAATCAGCATCGCACGTCTGCCGGATAATTCGTTAAAGCTGAATCTGGACAGCGAAGTGTCGTTCGATTTTGACAGTTCCATGATAAAGGTGGGCTTCCGTGAAAGTCTCGACAAACTGGCTGGCGTTTTGGTCGATTATCCAAGCACGGTAGTACATATCGTAGGTCATACCGACAGTGTGGGCTCAGAAGAGTACAACCAGCAACTGTCCGAGAAACGTGCGTCAAGTGTAAAAAACTATCTGGTCAATCAGGGCATGCAGTCTCGCAGAGCGCAGCAGCGAGGCTATGGTGAGACCCAGCCGGTCGCAGACAACCGCACGGAGTCGGGTCGCGAGCGTAACCGTCGAGTCGAAATTTATCTCAAACCAATCGTCGAAGGAAACGAGTCGGAGGCCTACAGATCTCCGGTTTGAGTTGTGGCAGCCTAACAGGATGTTGTAAACCCTGCTATAACGGCCAGACAATAAGCAACATGGGCACTGACACCGCGATAATAATAATCTCAAGCGGTAGTCCCATACGCCAATAGTCTCCGAACTGGTAGCCGCCCGGCCCCATCACCAGCGTATTCGACTGGTGTCCTATAGGGGTCAGAAAGGCACACGAAGCACCGACAGCAACGGCCATTAAAAATGCGTCGTTGCTTACCCCGAGCGAGTTGGCGATAGAGACGCCGATCGGCGCCATCACGAGTGCCGTGGCAGCGTTGTTGATAATGTCGGACAGGAACATTGTCACGATCAGTATCATCGCCAGCAGTGAGGCTGCGGGCAGCCCGGCGGTCACCGCCAGAATTGCGTTGGCCATCCAGTCCGTTGTGCCCGTGCTTTCCAGTGCCCGGCCAACCGGAATCATTGACCCGAGCAGCACGATCACCGGCCAGTCGACCTCGTCGTATATCTCTCGCACAGAGATGATGTTCATCAGAATAAATATACCAATCGCAATGAGAAACGCGATGGGCAGCGTCACCAGGCCCGCCACACCCATGGCGATGGCGGCAGCAAACACCAGTAATGCGGGAATCACTTTGCGCTGACGATTAAGAGACAGAGGCCGTTTTGCCAGAGGCCATAGTCCGAGTTCCTGAAACCTCTGATCGATCGAGTCAGAGTCACCGAACAACAGCAGTACATCGCCTTCCTTGAATCGCTGTCGTTTGAGTCGGTTGGTGATCGCTTCCCCGTTGCGCGCGATGCCTACCAGCGCGAGGGTGCGCTTTGCCTGCACACGCAGGAATTCCACACTGCGACCGATCAGCGGGGATTGCTGTCCGATCACACCTTCAAGCATGATTTCATTATCTGACTGTGGCTGGATAAAGTTGCTCGATGCGCTTGTCAGCAGCGTCAGTCCGTTTTCCTCGACCAGTGTCTGCAGGTGTGAGGGATCTCCCTGCACCAGCAGAATATCACCTGCGGCCAGTCGATAGGCACGCGGTATCGGGCGTGCAAAACCGTTTCTTTGCGCCATGCCGACGACATCAATCTGCTCGGAATTTAATGCGTCTATGTCTGAAATCAGCTGCTCGACCAGCTCCGATTCCGCATTCACCTCTATTTCGGTTAGGTAATGGGATATCTCGAACAGCGCCTTTGATCCGTCTCTGCTGCTTCTGTCAGCCGGAATCAGCCGCCAGCCGATCAGTGTGATAAATGCCAGTCCTATGGTTGCTACTACCAGTCCCACCGCACTGAAATCGAACATGGAAAATGGTTGCCCGCCGTTAATCTCGGCTCGGTAACTTGCGATAATGATGTTGGGTGGTGTGCCGATCAGTGTGGTCATTCCTCCCAGAATACTGCCGAAAGCGAGTGGCATTAACACCAGCGCTGGCGAGCGATTAGCTTGATTGGCGGTCGCAATTGCTACCGGAAGCATTAGCGCCAGCGCGCCTACATTGTTCATAAACGCCGAGGCCACAGTGACAACAGCAGTAAGTGAAGCGATGTGAATGTAAATGTTGCCGGTAAATGGCGTCAGGTAGGAAGCGATTACATTGACCACACCGGCGTTTTTCAGTGCATGGCTAATAATAAGTACAGCGGCCACAGTAACCACAGCGGCATGACCGAAACCGGTGAACGCCTGATCGGACGGTACTACACCCGCCACCACTCCCATAATCAGGCAAAAGATTGCCACAATGTCGTGGCGATACTTGCCCCAGGCGAAAAGCACCAGGGTAATTGCAAGGATGCAACTGATGGTTATCTGATCGGTTGTCATAGCGGGTAGGGATACGGATTAGTACTTCCGGTAGGTTTCGTACATCGATTATAGCAGTGTGAGTTCGGGAACCGGGACTGTTGCCGGTTGATGTGGTGCGGGGCTGCTAAAGGTAAGGCACTGAGACTGCTGGGATCAATGATCGCCAACAGCAAATGGGGGTGCCTGCTAAAAGCAGATTGAGCATCCCGCGCAAGGCCGACCGGTGCTGGCGGCTGGCCCTGGTAACCCTCCATGTTTAGGAAGGTTCAGCTGTGGATATATCCTTCGAGCTGTGCAATGGTATCCGACTGTTCGGCGATAATGGCTTTTACCAGATCACCGATAGACAACACGCCGGCGATAACATCGTTGTCTACTACCGGCAGATGTCTGATTTTATGGCGAGTCATTAATGCCATGCAGTTTTCTATCGACTCATCCGGCTTCACCGACACTACATTGCCGGACATTATTTCAGAGACGAGTGTGCTGTGTGATTCTTTGCCCTGCAGGATCACTTTTCTGGCGTAGTCTCGCTCCGAGACGATGCCAACCAGTTGCTGGTTTTCTGTAACCAGCAGCGCGCCAATTTCTTTTTCGCCCATTAATTTGATGGCTTCGAGCACGGTATTGTCCGGTGTGATAGACCAGACGACCGAATCTTTACCGGCCAAAAGTTGAGTCGCAGTCTTCATGCAGCCTCCATACCCACGTGCTGTGAATTACTGAGTAGTTCAAACCTTGCCTTGAAGGTAGCGTTTTTTTTCCGGTGCTGCAAGTTTGTTGCGGACTATGGCAGCCGTTCAGACGTGAGCAAGAGCCTGTTCTATGTCCCAGATAATATCGTCCACATTTTCGATGCCGATTGACAGGCGAATCATATCGGGGGTGACGCCCGCCGCTCGCTGCTCTGCTTCATTGAGTTGGCGGTGAGTAGTTGATGCAGGATGAACGACCAGGGTTTTGGCATCGCCAATGTTCGCCACATGACTGATGAACTGGACCTGATCGAGAAATTTAACTACTGATTCAATGCCGCCTTTCACACCGAAAGATAATAACGCGCTGACACCCCGCGGCAAATACTTCTGTGCCAGTGTATGGTAAGCATTGTCTGTTAACCCCGGATAATTAACCCAGTCGACTTTTGGATGGGATTGCAGAAAATGTGCGACGGCCATGGCGTTATCACAGTGTCGCTCCATCCGTAAATGTAGTGTTTCCAGTCCCTGCATAAAGTTAAAGGCATTGAATGGGCTCATCGATGGTCCGAGGGTGCGGAGATACTCCATGCGGGCTTTGGTAATAAATGCAAAGTCACCGAATGTTTCGAAAAACTTAACGCCATGATAACCATCCGACGGTTCGCACATCTCTGGAAATTTCCCGTTGTCCCATGGGAACGTACCGGATTCGATGATAACCCCGCCCATCGAGGTGCCGTGTCCGCCAATGAACTTGGTTGCGGAATGAATCACGATATCTGCACCGTGGGTAATCGGCTTGCACAAAATGGGTGATGCGACGGTATTGTCAACCACCAGCGGAATACCGGCTCGGTGAGCAATGTCCGCCACTGACTCGATATCGAGAACGTTCAGATTGGGATTGCCCAGTGTTTCCGCATAGATAAGCCGCGTCTTATCAGTAATGGCGTTGGCAAAATTATCGGGATTATCCGCATCGACAAAGGTGGTTTTGATACCCAGTTTTCTGAAATTCACGTCGAGTTGTGAGTAACTGCCTCCGTACAAGGTACTTGCCGCTACAATTTCATCGCCATGGTTGCAGAGAGTCAACAAGGCAATCATCTGAGCTGACATACCGCTGGCCACGGCAAGCGCGGCGCGGCCGCCTTCCAGTGCGGCTACTCGCTCTTCGAAAGCCGCACAGGTCGGGTTGCTGAGCCGCGCGTAAACGTTACCAAACGTTTGCAGGTCGAAGAGACTGGCAGCGTGATCTGCATCATCGAACACATAGGATGTTGTCTGATAAATCGGCAGTGCCCGGGCCCCTGTGGCAGAATCCGGAATCTGCCCCGCATGCAGGCACAGGGTTTCATCGGCGAATACTCGGTCGCTCATGATTGACTCCTCGTTGGGCAGGTCGACTCGGTTAGACGGACCGGCGGGACGATATAATACCGGTGTTAACACCGGCAAAGTTTAACCCGCCGAACAGCCGGCCATGTTCTATTTTCACGCATCGATCCGCAACTACATCAAGCCCGGCATCGCGTGCTCTTTTTTCAGCTGCCGCGTGTTTGATGCCCAGTTGAAGCCACAGACATTTGGCGTTAACGTCGATGGCCTGCTCAGCGAGTGCCGGTATTTCCTCAGGTTTCCGAAAACAGTTGACTATATCGATGGGCACAGCGATGTCTGCCAGTGTTTTATAGGATTTCTCGCCGAGTATTTCTTCATAACGCGGGTTGACCGGTATCACACGGTAGCCGTGATGTTGCATGTATTTGGCGGCAAAATAGCTGGGTCTGTGCGGCGCGTTTGATAAACCGACTATGGCGATAGTTTTATATTGTCGTAGAATTCTGTGCAGGGTCGAAATTGATGACATATCGTTGTTTACTCGCTTCCCGGAGGATCCCCGTGGTGGACCGTTACACTACCGCACAATCCCCGGGTGACTCAATCCTTGCTACGAACTCAGTCAGGCCTGAATGACCAACATTATTCCTTTTAAAAAGAAACAGGCCAGCCGCAAGGGTAAGACACTGTGTGCCAGCAATCACCATAAGTGGAGCATTGACAAAAACAGACAGTTCGATGTGAGGACCGGCAAGTTGATCACCCGGTATGTCTGTGATCGGTGCGGGAAGGTCAAGGTGAAAAGTCACTAGTGGCATAATTCACGAGCCGCCAGGCTAAACCTCCCTTAAACCGGGCTTTCCCCCGCGGAGCAGTGAGGTATGTTGTCAGTCTTCCACACTGACCGCATTTCGGCCTGTTTCGATTGCGTTTTCCAGCTGTAGCTCCGCATTGGCGATCATGCCGAGAAAGCTGTCATCGGCGTTCGTTGAGACACCAATAGTCGCTGAGGTGGAGACCACATGGGACTGATATTCCACTGGTGAGGTTGCCAGTTTTTGTCGTACGCGTTCGAACACCATACGCGCATTGTGACTGCCGACATTGGTTGCCAGACAGATGAACTTATCGGCGCTGTATCTGGCCAGCACATCGTTTTTTCTGAACTCATTCGAGAGCAGATTGGCGGTGGCTTTCAGTACAGCATTACTCACCTCAATGCCGTGTGTTGTGGTCAAATCGCTGATGTTGTCAATCTCCAGTACCGCCACTGCGAGTGTAGTATCCCCCCGCTGTGCACCGGCGAACAGTTTTTTGCCGATATCAAAAACATAATCGCGGTTGTATACACCGGTCAGCAGATCGCGAGTGGCCGAGTATTTAATTTCTCTGACTCGCTCTATCGATTCAACACATTGCTGTACCCGATAGTAAAACTCGTCAGTCTGATGTTGCCGGTGAATAACATCCGTTGCACCGGCTCTGAGCATTCTGGCACTGGAGCGGCTGTTTTGTTCGTCGCAAACGACCGCAATGGCCAGATCTTCGCGTCGGTACTGTTGTCGCAGGCTATTGATGAGCTGAAGCTCGTCGTGCTGAATTGAGTGATGATCGATCAGAATCAGCGACGTATCGCTGTGACTGCCGAGTTGTCGCCGGATCTCTGCTTCGTTGCGTACGTCGATAACGGTATATCTGTGAATATCCAACAGTTGTCTGATATTTTTTCGATTGAAATCGTTGTTACTGAAAAAGATGATTTTTCGCTGATGGTTGCACAATGTCCGCTCAACGATATCCGCAATCAGGTTGATGTCTTCGTCATTGCGCTTTAAAACACAGTCGATGATGTGTCTGTCCTGCAATCTGTCTACAACATGTTCATTTACCGATGACGACAGTGCGATGGTCGGTATGTTGTTTTGGGTGAGTACTTCAAGGACCTCACCGTCAGGGGCATCCGGCAGTCTGGTGTCGACAACCGCAAGCACGAATTCGTTGGCGTGGGACTGCAGTAGCTTGCGTACGGCACTGGCCGTGTTTACCGTATCCGCCTGTACCCCGAGGGAGTTGAACACCCGTTCAGCCAGCGCGTCGCGAACGGCCTGTTCCTGTTCGGCGATCAGAACGCGCAGCGAGCCGCTGAAGTCATTGCCGGGTATTGAATATTGCTGTTGTGTTCTCATTATTTGAATGGGCACTGGTAGCGCCCCTCACAATCGATCGCCGGGTAACCCGATATGCGATTTTGGTACCAGTGCCACACTTTTCGGGATGTGCCACACTGATCGGTGCCGGAGGCATCTGTTAGCGTGCCTCAGGCGATGGTTCCCGCCCCGCGGAATTGGCGTAAGGCGCACTGAAGAATGACAAAAAGACGAAGAAATTGACTGGTTCGTATTCCCTGCATTGGCTCGATTCAATGGCCGGGCTGACACAGGCATTTGATGTGCCGGTAGCGGTGTCTTCCGAGACGCCGGAGATCCGCCTGGCATCGGTTCTGGTGCCTCTTTTCCGGCACCAGGACGAGTGGCATGTGCTGTTTATCCGGCGGGTGGTTAATGAGCGCGACCGCCACAGCGGACAGGTCGCGTTTCCCGGCGGTCGGCGCGATGCGGCCGATCGCGATGCGGTTGCCACAGCACTGCGTGAGGCAGATGAGGAGATCGGTCTCGCTCCTGACGCGCTCGAGATTCTGCTGACGCTTGATGACTACACGACGTCCAGTCTGTACCGTGTGAGTCCTGTCGTGGCCAGGGTGCCGTGGCCATACGACTACCGGGCGCAGCCGTCCGAGGTTGACCGAATATTCTCGATACCTGTGGCATGGCTGGCGGATCCGTCAAATCTTTCGCCGCGACAGCGGCAGGTAAAAAGAGGTGGCGATGTGGTGGAGACGACGGTGTTGTACTTCGATCAGTATGACGGTGAAGTGTTGTGGGGAGCGTCGGCCAGAATAGCGGTAGCATTGCTGCGTGCACTACATCGGGGTGATCTGATATTACCTGTGGCCTGATACCCCTCGAACACCCTGCTAGTGCTCGAGGCGCTGAACCGCGTCTGCTATCCGATCGATACCCTGCTGCAGCTGGGATCGGCTACAGGCAAAGTTCAGTCTCTGAAAGTTCGGATCGCCAAACTGCGCACCCGGGGACAGTCCGACGCCGGCCCGCAAAATAAATTCGCTGGCATCTTCAACTGGCAGTGCACGCGTATCTATCCAGGCGAGGTACGTTGCCTCCGGTGGATCCATGGCCAGGCACGGCATTTCGTTGACGGCTTTCAGTAACAGACTCAGGTTGCCTCTGAGGTATTCGATCAGTGCTGTGTGCCAGCTCCAGCCATGGGCGTAGGCCGCTTCCGCTGCGGTATAAGACAGGGTGGGCACAACCGGAAGTGTGTAGAGCAATTTGCTGAGGTATTGCTCGCGCAGGCGGGCATCAGGGATAACCGCAAACGAACAATTGGCGCCGGCGAGGTTGAACGTTTTACTTGGCGACATCAGCGTGACCAGATGGGAGAGGTTGTCGCCTGCCACTCTGCCGGTGGTAATGTGTTTTCTCCCTTTGTCCAGCACCAGATCGCAGTGGATTTCATCAGACACTACAAGAATATTGTGCGCCGCGCAGATTGTCATCAGCCGTGACAATTCCTGTTCTGTGAACATGGTGCCAACCGGGTTGTGAGGGTTGCACAGAAAGAGCATCCGACAATGCTTGTTAATTGAACGCTCGAAAAGATCGAAATCTATGTGCCAGCGTTTGTCCGCATACTGCAGCGGCACATTAACCCGCTGTCGCTGATACTTGTCAGGAATGATCATCAGGGGGTGATACACCGGCGTGAAGACCATGATCTGATCATCGGGTGACAACAAAGCGGTCAACATGGACAGGCCGGGCACGACGCCCGGAAGCCACACCAGCCAGTCCGGGTCGATGGACCAGTGATGATGAGATTCAAGATAGTCTGTGACCACGCGGCAGAGGCGATCTGTCGCCGTGGTATAACCAAAAATCGGATGCTCAATTCTTTCGCGCATCGCCGCGGTAATTGAAGGTGGGGTTGCGAATTCCATATCTGCCACCCACATGGGTATTACGTCCTTATCGGCATACTTTTCCCATTTGATTGAGCCGGTCGCTGCGCGACTGATTATTTGATCGAACTGCGGTTTGTTCATCGTTGTTTACTCCGGGGTCTGATTTTGGGGAAAAAGCAGGCGGGAATTTATTGTACTATCTGTGGTGCGAGTAATTGCATATAACAGAAAGCGTTAAAACTACAGGAGACCGCCTTATGTCAGTAGCAAAAGTGACAGAAATTATCGCATCATCTGAAAAGAGTTTTGAAGATGCAGTATCCCAGGGAGTGGCCAGAGCCAGTAAAACACTGCACAACATCAGTGCTGCCTGGGTTAAGGATCAGAATGTGGTTGTTGAGAATGGCAAGGTTACGGAGTATCGAGTCGTATTAAAAGTGACATTCGTATTGAAGGACTAGCAAAACAGTCAGTCAGTCTGTTTTTGCAAATTTAAATCCACAGGGAGCCCTCAGGCTCCCTGAACCGTTGCAATCATCGCGTGTTAGTTAGAGCTCTGCCGGTTGTGTTGTTAAGCCTGATGAACGCTGCCTGCTACCTTGAAGCAGGTGGTTGCAGCGGGCCCGTGTGCTTTTACGGCAGCACCGATATCTGCGATGGAAACTCGAGTTGCGACGGGGATGCGGTCGCGCGTTGTCCTGATGCCGATGAAATTCAGGCGGCTGCGCTTCGGGAGCTCAATCGCATACGGTCGACGCCTACGCGCTGTGGCGATGTTACCTTCCCGATGGCTTCATCCCTTCAGTGGTCACAGGATTTGTTTCAGATAGCGGATCGGCAGGCGCTGGATATGGCAGGCAATAACTTCATTGCCGAAAACGGGTCAGACGGACTGGGCGTATCTGATCGCGTTGAAAGCGATGTGTCGTTTGTCCGTCAATCCGTGGCGGGCGGCTTCGTCAATACCGCTGCGCTGATATCAAACTGGGTGCAACAAACACGCGATTGTGAAAGCCTTGTCAGTGAGAGCGCAATTGAATTCGGGCTGGCCTGTCGCTACGACGGTGACAGCAGTTTCGGTCAGTACTGGGCGCTTGTCGTAACGGGCGGGTAGCCTTTCGGGAAGTCTCAGGAAGTCGCTAAACGCGCAAGCAGTTTGTGAAGAGATTAACGGCGCCGGGAGTAAAGGGGTGGGATCAGCCGAAACCTCACCCACCAATTTACCGCCATTATGAGAAAGTAAGTCTCATTTGTCTCCGTAAAATCCTCTAAGGTTTTATTCCCGATCACCCGGGCCAGCGGACAATCTCGACAAAACGCTTGTCAGCAGATTTTTACTTCAACAACTGTTATGTCGTCGCTCTGGGTCGAACCTTTAACAAACGAGCTGAAACTGGATTTGATCGAATCCAGGCGCCCGTTTGCAGGACATTGCGTGCTGAGCATGTGATCAAGTCGAGCATCGCCAAAAACTTCACCCGCTACGTTTGTCGACTCGGTCAAGCCGTCTGTAAAAGCATAGAGGCGGGTGTCGTCCTGAAATGTTTTTGAGAACAATACTACATCCGCACTGTTCAGTTCATCGATGCCGAGCGGCAGCTCCTCACTGCTAACATGGCCGACCAGTTCGCCCTCCCGACTCACCAATCGCATCGCCGGCAGGCCGGCGTTACATACCCTGAGTGCTCCGTTGCCACTGGTGATGATGGCAGCGCAACAGAAATATCCCGACGGTAGCAGGACGCGCAGTTTCTCGTTCAGCTCCACCATAATATGCTCAACCGGCAATCCGCGTCGGGCCATCGCCTGAAAAATTGAGGCGACCGGGGTTGCACCCATTGCCGCGGCGATGCCGTGTCCGGTCAGATCGGCGATCAGGGTGTAGCTGACACCGTCCTCACTGCGTGCTGTCAGTGCCAAATCCCCCGAAAAGGTGTCGAGCGGCTGGTGCCAGATACGGGTACGTGCACAGGCATCCGGTGACTGCTGAATAATGTGATTCAGTACGTTGATCGCTATCGATTCATCGCGCCTTTTGGTGCGCTTCAACTGCAGCAGCTTGCGCCCGAGTCGATGGTAGCGATCTGCCCTGAGCAACTGGCGTGAGTGTGATCGCGCAAGCGTGAGCTGACACAGAAATAACACCAGAACAGCGACTACGGCAAAGGCCGTGGTCGTACCTTGTGTGTGGGTGACCGCCATCAGTGTCAGGGTGGTGGCACAGATCAGAGTAACTGTCAGATTCGCAACAAAACGTTTGCTTGAGGTCAGCATGGCGCTGGTTCAGAGTTCGGGTGACAGAGCGATGGGTCGGCATCGGCTGCCGCTGACAAAATTTAAGTGATGCACGTTGTTTTGAGTACTGGCCCCGTTTTTTTCGTGTATGCAGGCGAAAGCCAGGCCTGGTTATTCGATACACTCCGGCCCTTCGTGGCGCGAATTGTTCACATAGCCACTGACTTTTTTAAGTGATAGCGCAGGTGAATGATCCTGTGTCATGCAACTGTCGAGAAACTTCTGATCGTCGTTAGTCAGCCATTCCCTGATATTACCCGGCGTGATGATTACCGGCTCTCGATGGTGGATGCCTTGCATTTGTTCGTTTGCCTCGGTGGTCACCAGACAACACTGCAAATAGCCGTCTGCATGGGTTTGCACAATAGCGGCGAGCGCCATCGCAGGCTCGTTTTGCAAACTGATGTAGTAGGCTTCCTTCTCTTTGCCTTTTCTGGCCCACTCATAAAAACCATTAATCGGCACAATGGCACGATACCGCCTGATCAGATTTTTAAATGACGGTTTTTCCCAAATGGTTTCGCTTCTGGCATTGAAAAGCGGGCGTTTAAAGACACCTTCTTTTGCCCATGGTGGAATAAAGCCCCATTGCATTGGCTCGAGCGCGATTTCATGGCGCACGATCGCCACACCCCATAAGGCGGTAGTGGGTGAGACGTTGTAACGGGCAGTGAATTTATCTTCCGCCAGAGATAATCCCAGCTGATCCAGTAACCATTGAATACCTTCATGATCGGAAATATTCATTCGACCGCACATGATGCCCTCACCTGAAATGATTCTGTGTGAACGATATCGAAACCGTGTGATGAATCCAATAGAGTTCACGGGCAGTTTAGTCCGGTATTGCACTGCAGACAGTTCGAGTTCAGCACCGGATAGTAAAAATACAGCTTGATCAGGTTCAGGTGAATAGTATGTTGGGTCGATACAAGGGCTGGAGCGCAGTAATATCAGTGTTGTTAGTAGTGGCTTTACACGTAGCATCACCGGCACTTGCTGATCACCGCAGTCAACGGCACCATCACCACGATGAGTGGACTCAGCCCCTGTTGTCGACCTACCTCGGTGTCGGGCTTGGTTTCGGGGGCGATGAGGTTGGCAGATTCACCGATAATTTCGGTTCCAGCGAGACTGTCCACAGTGGCGGTGGCTGGCTGCTGGAAGCAGGCCTTCATCTGGCAGTCGACCCGTACACCAATCTGAGGCTTAGCGGCGGCTATCAGGTCGATGGTACCAGTCGTGGGAACGGTGAGTCCCTGTTCGATCGTTTACGCTTTGATTTAACGATGCTCAGAAGCTTTGGCGCACACGAATTCGGTGCCGGTATTACCGCACACACCTCGGTGGGATATCGTTGTGACATTACCTCTATTTGTGCAGGCGACGTCGAGTTTAATCACGCAGTGGGTTACACGCTGGAGTACGCAATCCGTTACCACATTGCCGGGGCGTGGAACGGAGGGCGGGGTATGCGACTCGGTTTGCGATATACCGGTATTGATTACACACCGCGATTGCAGGGTGCGGAAGTGCTGAACGGTAATTCGGTGACCGGTTTTCTGGGCATTGTGTTTTAACGACCAGTCCACGCGCTTGCATTACTTTCTATTGGCGTTGGCGAATAATCACCAAGTGCATCGAGGGCTTCTCAGCGCCACCTCGGCAGGGTAGTCTGTTGGCGACAAAGAACCGAGGCTCATTCCCTTGACGGCGAGTTTGCACTATACCGGGTCGCCACTCGACCGCGCTGACGCGATACGTAAAGACCAGCAGCAAATACAGGCACTCTGGTCGGCTCCGGAGTCGATTGTGTTGCCTGTGTATGAGCTAAAAAACCTGGTGGATCCGCATGTCGGGTGTGCTGTCATGCCGTCGCGAGCCGTGGTTGGCGAACTTATCGATAGCGTCAGCCAGCCCACTTTTCTCGGTTTCAGGGAAGAAACAGCGATTTTTTCTTTTGTCTGTAACGAGCAGCAGGCTGGTGCCTGGCAGTCGATTGGCGGAGGCTATCGTTTTGATGACCTGAGAAAGTCCGGCCCGTCACTACCGCATGCGGAGGCCTCGGTACTGGCTTATGCCCGGGGCATCAGTTACTGGCAACAGCTCAATCGTTTTTGTGCTGCCTGCGGCAGTGCTGTGGAATTGTCGGGTGGCGGACATGTGCTGAGTTGTTCGTCGACGGACTGCGGCCGGCTGTGGTTTCCACGGACCGATCCTGCGGTCATTATGCTAATCGAGCGAATCGACAGCGATGGCAGTCGATACTGTCTGCTCGGCCGAAGTGCGCAGTGGTCTGAAACGGTATTTTCTACACTTGCCGGTTTTGTCGAGACGGGTGAGTCGCTGGAACAGGCGGTTATCCGTGAAGTCTACGAGGAGGCCGGTGTGGTGGTGGAGAACGTGCGCTACGTCGCCTCTCAGCCCTGGCCGTTCCCACAATCGTTAATGGTTGGCTTTATCGGTACAGCGACTACGCAAGAAATCACTGTGGATACTACTGAACTCGCGGAAGCACGTTGGTTTGAAGCTCAGGAGCTAAGCACCTTTGGTCAGTGGGGTGACGGGTCCGATGGACCAAAGTTGCCACGGCCCGATTCAATAGCCAGGCATTTAATAGATCAGTGGTGCACGGAATCCGCACGCAACCCCTGAAAATAACTAGATACCAGGCCTTAGCAGATTTCACAAATTGTAAAAAATACTGGAAATTGCGCGTTTTACCCCAACTGTTGTGTATATGAACACGCGAGAAGGGGAGCGAATGGATAACCGGAATTCTGCAGAAAAGTTTGAGCGGGCAGGCGCCGAAGCTGCTGAGGTGCTTGGGCGATTTTTCCATCTTGCCAGTGAACTCGGGCGTGAATTCAATCCGAATCGCCCTGTCCATACTGCACCCTCCGGTGAACCCACCGCTGAGGAACTGCGGAACATCGGCGATCAGCTGCGTCAGTTTCGTGAGTCTGCAGGCTACACGCTGGAGGGATTTGCCAGCGCACTGGAAGGACAACTGAACCATGGCAGTGTCGCCGACCGAATCAACGCAGTCGAGCGAGGTGAGGCAGAGTTACCCGTCCACTGGGCGAGGTCAGTGGCCAGCGTGTTGAAAAATTGCGAAATCGAATCTTTGTTCACCCATTCGCAGCAAAGCGCCGCCACTGCCGCGGCGCCTCAAGGCCTGGGACGTGCAGCGACGCTAATGCAGGTGTTTGCCGATGATCCCGATCTCGATCAGCTTTCAGAGGCAGATTTTGAAAAATTGCGCGCTCATCTTGAGAGCGCTTATCTCTCTGCCAAAGCCCTGATCAAACGATAGTGTACGCGGAAGGTCCGCCAACGGCGATTCGATATTCAGGTGAGTGTTACAAGCTCTTCTGAACTGGTGGGGTGAATGGCCACGGTGTTGTCAAAATCCCGTTTGGTTGCGCCCATATTCAACGCCACAGCAAAGCCCTGCAGCATCTCATCGACACCGTCGCCGATCATATGAACGCCGACCACTCGTTCATTGTCACCCTCGACGACCAGCTTCATTGCGGTCTTTTGCGGATGGGGGGTGAAGGCGTGGTACATCGGGGTGAACACCGCCTGATACGATTTGACTGAGTCGCCAAACTTTTCGCGGGCTTTTGATTCTGTCAGACCGACAGCGCCGATGGGGGGATGGCTGAACACGACGGACGCTATATTGTCATAACTCAGGTGACGGTCATCCATACCGCCGTATAGTCGCTCTGCCAGCCTTCTGCCTGCCGCAATAGCGACCGGAGTCAGTTGTTCTCTGCCTGTGACATCACCGATGGCGAAAATATTCTCCACATTGGTTACCTGCCATTTATCGGTCGGGATGTAACCGCGCTCGTCGACGGTTACACCGGCGTTTTCAAGGTTTAACTGCTGAGTCAGGGGTTCCCGGCCAATCGCCCAGATCACGCTGTCAAATGGTCCCAGCTTGTCACCGTCGCGAGTGCCGACAGTGATATTTCCAGCCGTACCCGACAATTCGGTCACCGAGGTATTGTTGATAATATTGACCCCGGCGGTGTCCATTGCGTGGGTCAGTGTATCGGTAACCAGCGTGTCGAACTCCCGTAAAAAATGTTCTTTTCTGATCAGCAGACTGACTTCGCTGCCCAGAGAGTGCAGCATGCCCGCCAGCTCGACGGCAATATAGCCTGCGCCAATAACCGCTACCCTGTCGGGCTTTTTGGACATTTCAAAAAAACCATCGGATGTGATGCCGAGGTCCGCGCCGGGCACGTCGGGCACCGATGGTGTGCCGCCCGGTGCAAGCAATATACGTTCTGCGGTGTAACGCTTGCCATCGACATCGACGGTATTGGCATCGACCAGCGTACCAAACCCGGATATTGCCGCCACCTTTTCCTTTTCGAGGTTATTGACATAGATGTCGTTCAAACGGCGGATGTATTTTTCGCGGTCGTTAACCAGTGTTTCCCAGTCGAAACCATCCTTTGTCACGCTGAAACCATAGCCGGCGGCGTTTTCAATCGTTTCAGCAAGGTGGGCCGCGTACCACATAATTTTCTTTGGCACGCAGCCGCGATTGACACAGGTGCCACCAAATCTGTCGGCCTCCACAACCGCACAGTTTGCGCCGTGCTTTGCGGCTCTTCTGGTTGCTGCGACGCCACCACTGCCGCCGCCGATTGCGATTAAGTCGTACTGAAAACTCAAGATGAATCTCCTGTTGTTGAGATGGGTTCAGTCGTGCAGAGCTTCGACCGGCCCCGGCGGTGCCTGTTCGAGTCAGTGTCTTTAAAATACACCAATAACAACCTATTCTTAACCAACCGGGGTTTGCGCAGATTTTGCCGCAGACCCTTTGCGACGAAGGTGCCATTGTAGTCTACTGAGTGGCATCATCGTGCAGTTCAATTAGCGGCCACAGATACAAGACATGTTTGCAATCCCCACGCATCACAGACTGCCGGACTTCTGGCGGCTGATCAGGGCGGACAAGCCGATCGGCAGTCTGCTGTTGATGTGGCCGATGCTCTGGGCCTTGTGGGCGGTATCCGATGGCAGGCCGTCGCCGGGGGTGCTGTTCGTTTTTTTGCTCGGCACGTTTCTGATGCGGTCCGCCGGTTGTGCCATCAATGACTATGCCGATCGCCATATAGACGGTGCGGTTACCCGATCGAAAAACCGTCCGATCGTCACGGGTGCGATTTCCCCCCGCGAGGCGGTTGCCACTGCGGTCATTCTGGCGCTTTGTGCTTTCGTGCTGGTGCTGACTATGAATCGACTGACCATCGCCATGTCGTTTGTCGGCGTTGTGCTCGCTGCAGTCTATCCGTTCAGCAAACGCGTTACCCATTGGCCGCAGCTGGTGCTAGGTCTGGCGTTCGGCTGGGCGGTCCCGATGGTCAGTGTCGCGCAAACCGGCGAAGTACGTCCAGTGGCCTGGCTGGTTTTTCTGGCAGCCATTCTATGGGCCCTTGCCTACGATACGATTTATGCAATGGTTGATCGCAAGGATGACATCAGGCTTGGCGTCAAGTCGACCGCGATCTGGTTCGGCAATAAGGATATTGCTGCGGTAGCGGTGGTGATGTTCTCAGTCCTGGGTGTACTCGCGGCAGTGGGTTTCTGGCAGGGTATGGGCCTTCGGTATTTTATCGGGTGGCTGACAGGTGCGGGTGTGGTTGTTTATCAGTTGTGGCTTATCAGAGACCGTCAGGAGGATGCCTGCTTCAAGTCATTCCAGACGAGCAATTACATGGGGCTGGCGATTTTTGCGGGCCTGGTGCTCGAATTAAGTTTCAAGTGATGCGGCTTTGGTTCCGGGCCATGATTCGAGCAGTATGAATAATTCATTGTCACCGCTGGTTGAGTTTCACCAACAGGAAATCGAGCGACGATCGGGCAACGACGGTGATATCCCGGTACTGTCCCGATCACTATCCATGCTCGGTTTTGCTCAGGCAATTGAGCGCAAGATAGATCTTTGTCAATCGAGTGTTGAAGTACCGAGGCAGATCGTGGCGGTTGGCCCCACCCAGGCCGGCAAAAGCACCATGGTAAATTTGCTGCTCGGTCTGCGCGGGGCCGATGTCAGTGCGACCGCAGGTTACACGGTGCACTGTCAGGGATTCAGTCTGGAGAATACGGACAAGCAGTGGTTAAAGGCATTCTTTACCGAGGGCCAGCTGGTCGATCAGCAGGCGCTGCAGCGCGATCGGCTAAACGAGTATTCCTGTACTGACGTCGGCGGGTCGGTAGCAGAGCCGAAGAAAAATGCCCTGTCGAATACCGTGTTGTGGGACACGCCCGACTTCGATTCGGTGGCGCACGACAGTTATTTCAACCCGGTGTTGCAGTGCGTCGCACTGGCAGATCTGGTGCTGATGGTAGTCAGTAAAGAGAAATATGCGGATAAATCCGTTTGGGATATGCTCAACACGCTGGCACTGGCCCGCAAGGATGTGGTGCTGGTTATCAACAAAGCACCGGAGGGTATCAGAAAAGCCCTGACTGAGTCGGTGCAAAAGAAATTTCAGTCTATTGAAGCAGTCGCGCCTGAATTCACCGCTGCTGTTTACTTCGTTGATGAGTCCGACGATCCTCTGGATGAACTGACAGATTCCAAAGACCTGGCTGCATTGCGCAGTGCACTACAACAAACACTGCGCCGTAACGACGCCGGTGTGCAGCAACAACACCTGCGAGCTTTCGTCGATGCCCACTGGTTGCAGTGGACGAATATCATTACCAGGCAACACAGTAATCAGCAAGCATGGCATCAGATCGTCGAACACGCCTGCGAATCGCTTCTACAGACCTACGAAAAGGAATATCTCGACAACAAGCGTCAGGACGAGACGCTGCAACTGGCAGTGGCTGAATTACTGGTCCTGCTTGAAATACCCGGTCTGGCCGAGCCGCTGACACGGATTCGTAAAGTTGTCACCTGGCCTGTGCGCAAAATGCTAAGCAGCGCCGCGCGATTTGAATCTACGGTAAAAAAGAAAGATTCCCGCAGTGAAGAGGAACGTTTGCTTGAATCGCTGTATGAGCACTGCATCACCGGGGTCGCGTCACAGATATCCTCACAACAGCAGGCGCAGGTGTCGGATCAGCAATGGTGGCAGGCTTTGCAGGAAGATCTGTTGCATGCCCGCCCGCGGTTAAAGCAGGGTTGGAAGAACGAGTCCGAAAACTACCGGATCCTGCTGAAGGTGCAAACAGAAAGTGCAGCCAGATCATTATATGAAAAACTGGAAGAGCAACCCGCGACGCTCAATGGGTTACGGGCGGCCCGTGTAACAGGTGATGCAGCGGCAGTGGTGCTTGCGGTGAAGTCCGGCGGGCTAGGCGCGGCCGATCTGGTCATTGCCCCCGCAGTATTGTCGCTCACCACGATGCTCACTGAGGGAGCGCTGGGTCAGTATATGAATAAGGTTCAGGGGGATCTGAAACACTATCAAAAGAAGTCAGTGTCGGCGATGGTGAACCGCAAACTCAAAATCAAATTGCAGTCACTGGCTGGCGCTTCGACGCCATCGGTCACACCACAGGCTCTGGCAGCGTTGCATCAGCACTATCAGCTGACAACCGTTGCTGATCACAAAGAACCAGAGAATCGCCATGACACCCGGTGATAGTTTCGAATCGCTGCATGGTGAGGTAGAAAATTTTCTGCAGAGACTTTGCAGCGCCGGCTGGTGTCAGATCGCATCCGCTGAACAAATTTCCGGGAAACGCGGCGCTGCCGATCTTTTTCATCAATCAAGATCCAGTCGTCCTCTGGTCGTCGGGCTTTTCGGCGGGACCGGGGTTGGCAAAAGTACTTTGCTCAATCGACTGGCGGGTAGCGATATAGCGAAGACCGGTGTGGTGCGCCCGACCTCGCTGGAAATCACTGCCTACCTGCATGAGCAGCGCGAAGTAGATGCATTGCCCGATAGTTTTTCTGTCTCGAATTTCAACTGTGTAAAACATCGCAACGATCAATATCGCGACGTGATGTGGGTAGATATGCCGGACTTCGACAGTGATGAGACACAAAATCGTGATCAGGTGCTGCAGTGGCTGCCCCATATAGACTTGCTGATTTACGTGGTGACCCCCGAGCGATACAAAGACGAACAGGGCTGGAAACTACTCGTGACCGAAGGCTATCGACACGGATGGCTGTTCGTCATGAACCAGTGGGATAAAGCCGAAGCATCGCAAATGCAGGATTTCAAACGCCTGTTAAACGATTCCGGATTCCGTCAGCCGAAGGTGTTTAAAACAATCGGAATCGAGCGCGAGTCGACCGCAGATGAATTCGAATTGCTGGCGGAACTGGTGGCGGCAATGGCAGAGCGCAATACCGTGGAACAGCTGGAACAGGTGGGTTGGTTCAGACGACTTGAGGAGGCGCAACGGCTATTGGCTGAGCAGCTAAAAGTGCTGGCCCCTCCATCAGGCGCACCGGTAGCGGTTTTCGATCGGCATTGGGAAGCTGCCGAAGTTGCAGTGACGGGCGGCCTGGATATACCGTTCACTCAGTTCGCCTCCAAATTTGCCGCCGACCGCCGCTCGCCATTGAAAAATGCGCTGGCCGTGGTAACCGGTGATTCTGCAGATGCGTCGCAGCATGAATTGAAGGCCACCGCCGGTGAAGCGAGATTATTGTGGGATGACTGGTCGCAGGTGAAGCTGAGCGATGCGATCGCAGAATTCGAGCTGGCCACTCGCGATCACGGGATACCGGTTGAACGATTAAAACGGCTTCGTACGCAGGTGGACGGCCCGTCGCTTGATCGGATCGGTGAACACTGGCCGGAAGCGGTCCGTAAAACGCTGTCAAACCCGGGGCGCCCCTGGCAGCAAACCCTGCAGGTTGTGCTTGGCTGGTTGAAAGTTATTCTACCGCTGGCGGCACTGGGCTGGGTGGTCAGCCGGGTGATCACAGGCTTTATCAACGGAGCCAGTGACGCTGCAGCCTATGTGGGCACCGACTTTCTTACCAATGGACTGCTCCTTGTGCTGTTGGCCTGGGTACTGCCCGTAATCGCCGCTTATCTGACCAGGCCTTCCCTGCCGAACTCGGTTACTGAAACCCTTCACCACGAACTCAAACGGGAAATGACACAGGCCTCAGATGAGTATCGGGCTGCGCTGCAGAGGCTCTCGAAAGAGCGGAAAGAATATTGCGCAGAGGCGCAGGCGCTGGAACAAAAAGTAGCATCTTCGCTGTCCCGCTCTGCCGTATTGACGCATGATGATGTTCGCGCTCTGCTGATTCACACACCGCAGGTGAAATAGCAGGATGTTGAAAAACTATTGCGCTGGGAGTCAGCGCGGTAGAAGTCCACGTCGCGAGAGCGTGACCGGTTGCGTCTGATAACGTTTTTGTTTGAGAAGCATAGTTATGCCTACGCGACGAGAATAAAGGCGTTTTCAGGCGTAATCCGGCGCGCTCGCAGTAGTGGAGGTTCTGCCGCGCAGACTCCTAG
>CAZOXM010000074.1:21645-24165 GCA_964583825.1 uncultured Granulosicoccaceae bacterium | reverse complement strand
CGCTGATCCCCGAAGACCACGACCCAGTAGGTGCGGAAGTCGGTGGCATCATTGGCGACACAGGCAGCGCCGATCTCGGTGTAGGAGGAATTCATAATATTGCGGCAATGACCTGCACTGTCGAGCCATCCCTGATGCACCTCTTCAATATCGCGCTGACCGGCAGCGATATTCTCTCCCACCGCGCGCCAGTCGTAGCCGGCACCTTCAGCACGGTCGGCAACACCGAGTCCGTCGGAACCGGTATGGCTGAAGAAATTCGCGTTAACCATGTCATTCGCATGATTGCGCGCAGCGGTTGCCAGCTGATCATTCCACTCTACTGAACCGACAGATGGCAGGGTCGAGTCGCCACACTGCTGTGCTGACTGGCGAGAGTGTTTCACCATCGCCAGCATCGTATCGCGGAAGCTGTCAGCGGCGGCGTCACAGGGGATGGACGACGCATTGGCCACCAGCGCGGACTGTGATGCCGATGGTGTGGTCTCTTCAGGTGCCTTATCAGAAGTATCGGTGTTTTGTGCGGCGCTGATATCGGGCGTTGTACTGCTGTTATCAGGTACCGCAGTGGATTCTGAACCACCACCCGTATCACCTGCACCCGTGTCAGTACCGGTAGTTACACCGTTTCCGGTAGTTGTGCCATTGACTGACGGCAACTGCTGCGATGGTACAGCCACACCGGCACTCTGACCGGCATCGCCTATGTCACTGGTGGCCGAACAGCCACTCAATGTCAGACCAGCCGCGACGATTGCCGCGATGCTGTGATATCGACTAGTTGACGTCAGATCCATCTACATTCTCCGCACTGATCAGTTGCCCGAGAGCTTGATTTTATCCAGCAGCTTGTCGCGCTTGTCACTATCGCTGATCAGACTACCGGCACGATACGCCATATTCAGCGTTAGTCGGGCATTCTGAGCATCACCGGTACGCTCAAGCTCCAGCGCAATACCGTGTAACGCTGACACCGCCGCAAACGGATCAAGAATCAGGTTGGCATGCTCGGTTGCCTGCTTGGTCATACCGAGACGCACTTCCGTGAGTGCGACATGGCGAATTGCCAGATCGCGTGCTGCTGTGTTCACCGGCAACTCGTACGCCGTTGTCATCGCCTGATCGAGATAATCAAACGCCTCAGCTTTGCGACCGACCTGATGAAAGTACTCGGCAAGTGCACTGAAGGCTACGGTACGAGTGGCCGGTTTGTGCATGCTGCGCGCCAGAATCTGTGCCTTTAAAAACGAATCGGCAGAGTCATCCAGCATACCCATTGCATTTTCCGTGGTGGCATAGTCGGCTATTGCCATCACGCGTTCTGCTTCGGACTTGATCGAGTAAGTACCGCGCACTGCCCGCTCCAGTACCTTTTGCGCCCGCTCGGTTGCACCGCGTGCGTGAAAAGCGCGCGCAATACGCTGCTGACTCATCACCGCAAACAGCTTGTCATTGGTGCTGACGCTTACGTCCAGAGCAACATCGAGATCTCCACCCTGAATCAGTCGCTCCTGCAATTCCAGATAGGCCTGCAGATCGACCTCGCGCTTGGACCATTCGTCGAAGTACTTGTCCGCCGGGTGCTCAACACGGTTGAGCAGCCACAGTTCCGAGTCACTGTCCGCCGGTATGGCCGCCCCCATTCGAGGCACGGATTGATTGTCACTTTTATTCGTGCCCTCACCGCTGACAAAGTCCTTGAGTTCCTTGCGTGCATTTTCCCCGAGATCTTCCGACAAATAGGCGATCAGTTCTTCAGTGGAATAATTGTCCGGGTTTTTAAGCGCGGAAGAGCGTTCAATGGCAGCATTCAGGGATACTTCCGCTACCGCATCAAGCTCTGACGTTTTGTCGCTGGTGGTCACTACCGCGACTGTCTGCTCCGGCTGTATGGTTGATTTTTCGAGTAGTCCGGTTTGCAGTGCGACGAGCGCACCCACACCCAATGCACCGACACCGGCAGCAGCCATTGCCATACGCTTGCGCTTTCGCTGCCGCAGAAACTCTTCAGTCAGGCCGCCTGATGCAGTGACCTCTGGTGCGTAACATTCGTCATCATCACCAGCGGCTGCCGGAGCAGATACGAGCAGATCAATCGAAGCAGACTGATCTTCCGTTGCCGGTTCTTCGCTGACAGGTTCGACCGATGCGGGCGTGTCCGCTACCGCTGCAGGTGCCTCGGCAGGTTGAGCGGCGGTCTGCCCGGGCAGCACCAGCCCGCCGCCATTGTGAGCGGCGTCATTCGCTGCGACATCGGTGTTTGCTGTGGCATTGTCCGGCTTATCGGAAGCGGTAACCATTGAGTCGATAAAACTGGACAGGTCATTGGAAGTGCCGGTAGGCGCTTCCACCGATTCTGTGGTGGATTCACCAGCAGCCAGCGCATCGTTGCCCTGTGTCGGTGACGCACTCTGTGCATCAGCGATCGGCGCATCACCAGCGGTGGTATCGTTTGATGTTTCCAGCGACTCATCTTTCGCCGCACTATTGTCCTGAGCCGCACCATTGTCCTGAGCCGCA
>CAZOXM010000074.1:0-21545 GCA_964583825.1 uncultured Granulosicoccaceae bacterium | reverse complement strand
ATTGTCCTGAGCCGCACCATTGTCCTGAGCCGCATCTTCGTCCTGATCTGGTTCGGGCGCAGCTTCATCGGGGGCGGCGACTGGTGGTGTCACTTCCGCAGGCTCACGCGATGTATCACGCAGCGCTATCTCATCCGCTGTGCCTTCCGATACCGGCGCGGGAGTCGTCGCGTCATCGTCCGACGCGTCTACGGTCAGTTCATCAACACCGTCGTTGTGCTCATCATCGCTGCCGGCGTGCTCGTCGATATTGGTCGGGCTGGCAATGACAGGCGTGTCTTTTTTGGCCGGTGTTGACGTATCGTCAAGCACCAGTGTCAGGCCGCCATCATCGGGCACCACGCCGCTCTTCTGCTTCGGTTTGGTAAGCGGGGTGTCGTCTTCCACCGCAAGCGACAGCTCCAATTCGCCGGAGTCCCCTGCCTGGTTGCCCTGCACGTCCGACGCAGGTGGCTGGTCAGCGGCGGTTTCTGCCTGCACGTCATCGGGTGACGACACATCACTGATTTCCTGCGCGGAGACATCAACAGAGACTTCGCTGGCCGGCTCGGCCCCGGGCTCTGCCTGCTCAAGTCCCGCATCTGTCGCCTCCGGTGCACTGGACACACTGGCCTGATCGGCAACTCCGATAGCAGCGAGTGATTCAATTTCGTCGTCAAAATCGATCGCGATATCGGCAAGGTCATCTGACTGGGCAGACGCATCACCCTCACCGCTTTTGTCAGTCGCAGACGCGTCGGGGACGGTGTCCAGCGTATCCAGCTCATCGTCAAAACTGATTTCCAGCGCATCGAAGCTGTCGTCCGCAGGCGCATTGTCAGATGACGGCTCGTCAAATTCTGTATCGACCTCAGGGGCGAGTGATATCTCGGCTCCGGCATCGGCGCTTTCCTCACTGCCCTTTGACTCGCCCGACGTTTCAGCAACGACCGCGTTGTCAGCATCGGCAGGGTTATCGACCGACAGATCGTGTCCGCCACCGGATTCCGGTGCGGTTGATTTCCCAAGTTCATTTCTGCCAAGCCCACCGCTCGACAGCGGCTCGCCGTCGACAATCAGCTGACAAACAACACCCAGATCCTCCAGTTTTCCCTGTCCCTCTACCGCAGTGTCCAGGGTGACACCTGTTTGAGCAGCATATTGCGCCCCGCCGTCGCAGGCGGCCGCGACGAGTTCAGAAAATGCCTCTGCGGGCTGTCCGAACTCTTTCATTAACCGCTCGGTGAGTTCAGCAGCTGAGATACCATCAGCAGCGCCGACCACCATGAGGTCTACGTTATTTGCCATTGAGCTAACACTCCACCCTGTCGCACACTCGTGGACTTGCTTCCGTTATTTTGACTTTCGACTAACAACTAGCGGTCGGCATTTAGGTATCTTGAACAGTGCCGGAGTGAAGCGTTGTGAAGGTCTACAAATCTGCCGAATCCCGTTGAATTTCCTCGCGAATTGAAGCGAACCGGAGCATCGAAATAATACCGAGGGAGTTATTGATTTTTCCGCTGGTAACCAGTTCCATCGCCTCGTCAAAACCGACCACAAACGCGCGAATATCCTCTCCTTCCTCGGCCAGACCGAAGACACCACCGGCCTGCGACAAATCGGTAATGGCCCAATAGATGGCGATGGTTTCGGTGCTGCCACCCGGCGAGGGGTAATAGGTTGTGAGGTGGTGCACGTCGCCGAGTTCCATGCCGGCCTCTTCGAGCGATTCACGACGCACCACGGCCTCGTCAGTTTCACCCGGTTCCACCATACCGGCAACAAATTCCAGCAACCACGGTGGCTCATCACCCAGTATTGCGCCCGGACGGAACTGTTCGATCAGCAGGGTGCTGTCCGTCGCCGGGTCATATGGAATCACTGCGGCGGCATGCCCGCGATGCAATATTTCCCGTTCAATCGGCTCGCTCCACCCGCCATCAAAGCGCTCGTGCTGGAGCCGGTACTTAAACAGTTTAAAAAAACCGCTGAAGCCGATTTCCTCTTGTAACTTGCGCCACTTTTTGTTCATTGATTTGTTATCCGCTCGATGCGGCCGCCACTGATCAGTGGCACCGCTCAACCCGCGATCAGCGCTTCCACCCGGGCGAGCTGTTCAGGCGTATCCACACCGGGCCCCGGCAGTTCACGGGCTACTGCCACATGTATGCGCTCTCCGTGC
This sequence comes from uncultured Granulosicoccaceae bacterium, assembly GCA_964583825.1. Lineage (GTDB taxonomy): Bacteria > Pseudomonadota > Gammaproteobacteria > Granulosicoccales > Granulosicoccaceae. The sequence continues at coordinate 19,381 of CAZOXM010000074.1, read as the reverse complement.
CACAGCGCCCGCAATTGCTCAAGCTTTTCCATTTGCTCGATCTCACACGCCGGCATATCGGCAAAGCGCCGCAGGAAAGCGGCGCGATACGCATATAAGCCGAGGTGACGATAAACATGGTGCACATCGTCAATGTGATCACGATTGTGCGGAATCGGCGCACGACTGAAATACAGCGCCATGCCACGATGGTCAAACACCACCTTCACATGGTTGGGGTTGCGGAGTTCATTCGCATCAGTGATTGGTGTACACAGGGTTGCAATTGATGCATCCGTATGACGATGCAGATTCCCGGCTACCTGATCAATACTACTGAGGGGAATGAGCGGCTCATCACCCTGTACGTTGACCACAATTTCATCCTCACTCCAGCCCCTGTTTTCGATCACTTCGGCGATGCGATCGGTACCCGTCGGGTGATCACCTCTTGTCATACACACTTCGGCGCCAGCCTTGCTGCACACCTCGGCGATACGTTCATCGTCTGTCGCTACCACTACTTCCGACGCACCGGTCATGCTGACACGCTGATAAACGCGCACAATCATCGGTACACCGCTGATCAGAGCCAGCGGCTTACCCGGGAAACGGGTTGAGCCGTATCGTGCCGGAACAACGATCTTGTAATTGAGATCATTCACTCAGTGCAGTCTCCATGAGCTGATCAAACTGTGACAGCAGTGATGGGTCCGGCACTGCATGCACCGACAAAAACCACGCGTTATCCGGCGCAAATGAACGGCACTTTACACTGTCCTTCTCTGTCATGATGATCGGCAGCGGCTCCTCAAAGCGCAATGTGTCGGCATTAAACGGCGAATGATCCGGCAAGGCGTGTTCCACTACTTCAAACCCCAGCGCGCGCAGCATGTTGAAAAAATTCCCGGGGTACGCGATACCGGCCACAGCGTGCACCCGCTGATGCCGGAACGTATCGAGCGACATGCTCGACTGATTGCGCACATGGACCAACGCGTCTGCCTGTAAGGAGTATCCGGGTGCGGAACGCTGCTCACCGCTGACACAGATCAGATCGACACAATGCAATCTCCTGACCGGCTCGCGCAGCGGACCGGCCGGCAACATGAACCCGTTACCAAATTCCACAGCAGCATTGACCACTGCAATTTCCACATCGCGCTGCAGCCGATAGTGTTGCAAACCATCATCGCAGACAATGCAGGCACACTCGGTCTGAAGCAGTCTTGCACCGGCAACCCGGTCTTTGGCCACCACCACCGGCAGCCCGGTTTGCCGCGCGATCATCAGCGCTTCGTCACCGACGCAGGCGGCATCGGACTCTGCATCGACACGCACAGGCTCACCACCACGTGCACTGCCGCCATAGCCACCGCACAAAATACCGATCGACCGGCAATGCTGCTGAAGATGCTGCGCAAGAGCGATCACCAAAGGGGTCTTTCCCGCACCGCCGGCGCTGATATTGCCAACGACAACCACCGGCACATCGACCTTGTATTGTTTAAACAGCCCCCACCGATAACACTGATGCCTGACAGCCACGACGCCGCGAAACAGCAGTGACAGCGGGAACAGCGCCAGCGCGATGGTGTTTTTCGACTGCCAGAAATGTGGTGTTTTAGCACTCACGAGTGTTTAGCGCGAAGCGTCCACCGCGTCGCTTTACCTGGCCGCCTGCACTTCATTGCCGAGTCGACCCTGCAGGGCTGCATAATAGCCATTGTTTGCTAGCAACTGCTGATGCGTGCCGTGCTCGACAATGTGACCGGCATCCATCACGATGATTCTGTCCGCGTTTTCAATCGTGCTCAGCCTGTGGGCAATAACAATTGTGGAACGGTCTTTCATCAGTTCAGTCAAGCCCTGCTGCACTTTGCGCTCTGATTCGGTGTCGAGTGCAGAGGTTGCTTCATCGAGAATCAGCAGCGGCGCGTCCTTGAGAATGGCACGGGCAATCGCCACACGCTGTCTTTGCCCACCGGACAACATCACGCCGTTCTCACCGACGATGGTGTCGTAGCCGTTATCAAGCTTCATTATAAATTCGTGCGCATTGGCAGCGAAACAGGCCGCCCTGACCGTTTCCTCATCCGCCTCCTGCATTTGTCCGTAAGCGATATTGGCAAACACGGTGTCATTAAACAGCGTCACTTCCTGCCCGACGTAGGAGATGCGTTGCCGCAAGCTCTCAAGCGTATAGTCGCGAATATCCGCACCGTTTATTCGAATGCTGCCACCGGTCACATCGTATAAACGTGGCAACAGGTTGGCGATGGTGGACTTGCCGCTGCCGGAGCCCCCAACCAGCGCCACGGTTTCACCGGCACCGACGTTAAAGCTTAGCGAATTGAGGACCGGTGAGCCGTTATCGTAGCTGAACTGTACCCGGTCAAAATCCACGTCGATGCGATCATCGGTTAAAAGCTTACGTCCGGTATCTCGTTCGGAGTCTGAATCCAGCACATCAAATACACTCTGCCCCGCTGCGATACCGGCCTGTATTTTTGCATTGACCAGCGTGAGCTGCTTTATCGGCGCAAACAACATCAACATGGCGGTAATGAACGACATAAACACACCGACCGAAATTTCACCGACATAAGTACCCGATGAAGCCAGATACACAATGATCGCCAGCGCGATAGCGACCAGAAACTGAATTACCGGTGCACTGGCAGCGCGGGTGAAGGTTTCCTTGACGTTGAGCCTGCGGTTTTTTTCATTGGCCGCTTCAAAGTGGGCACGCTCGCGATCTCTGCCACCGAACACCTTGACCAGTCGCTGTCCCTCCACCGCTTCCTGGATCACGCTGGCAACCCGGCCCATGGAGTCCTGTATGCCGAAATTCAGTTTGCGAAAACGGCGACTTACCAGCATGACGATCAGCGTCACCAGCGGTCCAAGTAACAGAAAACCGAGCGACAGTTTCCAGCTGTGATACAGCATCAGACACAACAAACCGATGATCGTCAGACTGTCGCGCACCAGGATGGTCAAACAATCAGTGGCAACCACCGACATGTTTCTCACATTGAAGGTGACCCGGGAAATCATGTCGCCGGAGGAAGTCTGGTCAAAGGTCGCCGTCGGCAGATCGAGATATTTGTCAAACAGATCGCGACGGATCTGTTTGACGATACTCCAGCCGATTGATGCCATCAGGTAAGTGGCAAAAAAACCCGCCACACCGCGAAATAAAAAGATCACAATGATCAGCACCGGCACGAGTGCTATGGCCTGAGCATCCCGCTCGACAAAGCTGCCATCCAGCATGGGTTTCATCAACGCGGCGAAAGCCGTGCTCGAACCCGCATAGATCATCATCGACAGGATCGCGAGCGACAGCAATCCGCGATACGGAGCAGCGTAGGACAGCAGCCGTCTGTAGACACTGGCGCTTGATGTGCCGGTGTCCGGGGTGCGGGCGTCTGATGCCATGGTCGGGTCGTTGCTCAAGCGGCTTCCCGCAGACTGAAGGATCGCAAAAGAGTGGTGCTATACAAAGGTATGACCAAATTCTGAATCACACATTTTATCACAGCCACCGGTGCGACATGGGCAGGGAGCCGCACCATTGCTTCTGGCATTGTCCAGCCAACCGGGGCGTATTGTTCACCACAGCCAGACGATAACGCGGCACGTCTCGCCTGATCGGTTGCAGAATCGACAGAAAACATTCATTGCCGCTGCTCCCATGCGTTACCGCGCCAGTCGCTGTGCCAGAAAGTCTGTTGCTGCGGTCGGTAAGCGGATACATCGATGCGCTGCTCACCACCGAGGGTAAAGGTGACGGCTCCACTGATCGCCGTATTAAACTGTACCGTCCCCTGTTGCCGATAGGTTTGCTGTACCTGTAAGTGCGGAAAACCATAGCGGTTACGAAAACCCGTGGTATGCACCACAAACTCCGGTGCCAGCATGCGGACAAAATCGCGACTCGACGACGTGGCACTGCCATGATGCGGTGATAACAGGATCGCCACCGCCCCCAACCCGCGCTCAATGAGCTGGCGCTCACCGCGCGCTTCGATATCACCGGTGAGCAATGTCCGGACACCGTCACCGGACGTTATCATCAGCACACAGGATCGATCATTTTTACTGCCGCTGTAGCTTTCGTCGGGATGCAGCACCTCAAACTGCACGTCATCCCAGACCCATGTCTGCCCTGTCCGGCAAAGGCCTGCATTGATTGATTCCAGCGGTGCAGAGACCATGACATCATCCACCTGGATACCATCGAGCAGCGCCGGTGCTCCACCACTGTGATCTCCGTCGGCATGCGAAATGACCAGTCGATCCACCTGGCGGAGACCACCCGTACGCAAAAAAGGCAATATCACCGCATCGGCCGCATTGAAGCGGTCCGAGAATCTGGCACCGGTGTCATAGACCAACACGTGTTCACGTGTCCGCACCACGATTGCAGTACCCTGCCCGACATCCAGAAACGTCACTTCATACTGACCACTGGCGGGTCTGGATACATCAGGAATAAACAACGGCAGTGCCACCACCGCCGCTAACCAGCGCAAACGCCAGCTCAGCGGCAACAGGCAAAGCACCGCCAGACCGGCCGACCACAGCATCACCGGATTGTGCACGGCACTGACATGGGTCAGCGCAAACGGCCAGTCCGACAACGCAGCCAGTAGTGTTACGACAAGGCTCAGCAGCCAGTCAACCGGCACAAAGACAAAGCGCGCCAACGGCACAGTGATCATCGACAACAGCGTGGCGACAAATATGACCGGTGTCAGCAACAGACCGACCATCGGCACGGCAACCAGATTTGCCAGCGGAGAAATTAACGACAGGTGCCCGAAAAACCACAGTCCAAACGGATAAAGTCCAATAGTGATCAACAGATGACCACGCACCAGTGACAGCAGGCGCTTACCCCGCCGGTTGTCCTGCACGAAGGCATACACGGATAACAGAATCGCCACTGCCGCAAACGACATCCAGAACCCCGCGGACAACACCACCAGCGGATCCAGAGCGCACACAATAGCGAGCGCCAATAACAGACCGTGTTGTCGATTCTGGTGTCGCGCGATCAGACTGAGCACGACTACCGTGCCAAACATAAGTAAGGCGCGCTGGGTTGGCACCGAAAAACCCGCCAGCCCCGCGTAACAAAAGGCAGCGAGCAGCGCACAGCCCAGTGCAAAGCTGTGGCGTGATACGCGACGACAGACCGCCGCGTTTTTCCACAGCACCGTCGCCAGCATGGCAGCAAACGCGGCAACCAGAGAAATATGCAGCCCTGAAATCGCCAGTAAATGATTTGTGCCGGTGGCGATGAACTGTTGCCACTGCTGCCGTTCAATGCCACTGCGATCGCCCATTGCGAGTGCCATCACCAGCCCGGCGTGGTCGCGCCCTTCAAGTGCTGCATGCAGCCGCTGCTTCAGCCACCATCGCATCCCCTGCATCCAATGAACAGGATGCGTCTGATCTTCGATATGGACAGCTGTCTCTGCATTGCGCACATAGCCGGTCGCAATAATACGCTGCTGAAAAAGCCACTTCTCGTAGTCGAAACCACCCGGGTTCATAAAACCACGCGGCTCACGCAGTTTGACGCGCAGCCGCCAGCGCTGGCCGGCGCGGATCAACGGCGCATCTCTATACCAGCTGATTCTCACCTGCGGTCGCGCAAGCGATTCGCAGAGACCGGGTTCAATCTGACAGGCTTGCTCAAGCACGAGGAGAAATCGCGTTTTATGCTCATCGCGCTCCGGCAGTCCGGCCACCACACCAGTAACTGCCACTTCCCGATTGAGCCATTCGGCGCCGAGCCTGGCGTCAATCACACTGTGGGCATGCCAGGCTGCGAGCAGAAAACCGCACGCGCACCAGCACAACGGTGGCAGGCGCCGCCATACGCAAAGCGCCAGCGCCGCCAGCACAGCGCAGACCCACCACGGAGGCACGCTGGTCATGGCAAAGAGGAAGACACTACCGAGGACAAAGCTGACTGCGTTAACTGCCACTGCACACTTCTTACTGCTGACTGCGTTTGGCAGACTATATCACTGCTTTGCCCGCCAGGCGCGGGCACTGCCTCATCGGCAGGCGAGATTCAGAAAACAGAATGCTCGCCTGCGAGCCGGCATGCGGCTCGTCACATCGATCTGGTGCACAAGCGCACCAGGGTTTGTCACAGCACGAGGACTATCGCGCTGAGCCTTAACAACGGTACTTCAACAACGGGAAATTTGACTCAGTTGTAGCCGCGCACATAGCAGGGCGTGATATCGTCCTGCTCTTCGCTGGACGAAGCGCGTTCAGGACTGAGACAGATTTTGGCCGAATTCTCCGGCTTTTCTTTTGTTGCTTGTTGGCCAGCTGGTGCGGCCGGTTGGGTTTCGGGGGTTGGCTCCGACATCGGTAGATCCACTGACTAAGGTTCGAAGGTTTAGGTTTATGGCACGTTGTGTCAGGAGGTTCCACGAGCGACACGCGTGCCAGATTTAAATCTGTCCCTTCTCAATCACGAAATCAAGTCCTGTAGCTCACGCTATGGTCACAATGTCGTTAGTTTTACAACGATTGACAATCCTGTGTTATCGATCTTCGTGCAATGAACCATTGGTGAGCCGATAGGTGCGCTGCATGCGCGCGGCCAGTCGCGTATCGTGCGTCACAATCAGAAACGCGGTGCCGCGCTCTTCGTTGAGCTGAAGCATCAGGTCATACACGGCGGCAGCCGTGCCTTCATCCAGGTTACCGGTCGGCTCATCGGCGAGTACCAGTTGCGGATGATTGATGAGCGCTCTGGCAATTGCCGCGCGCTGTCGCTCGCCGCCGGAAAGTTCCGCCGGCTTGTGGTGCAACCGGTTGCCAAGCCCGACCTTCTCCAACAGGGCAGACGCCTCCTCTGCGGCCTGCGATTGCTCCCGGCGTCCGATCAGCAACGGCATCGCGACGTTCTCTACGGCGCTGAATTCAGGCAACAGATGGTGAAACTGATAAACAAAGCCGAGCGCATCATTGCGCAGCCTGCCGCGCCGCGCCGGACTGAGTTTGTAAATATCGGTGCCGTCGAGGTATACCGTGCCGGCATCGGGCGTGTCCAGACCGGCCAGCACGTGCAACAAGGTACTCTTGCCGCATCCGGAGCTGCCGATGATCGCGAGTTGTTCTCCCCGGGCGACGGTCAGATTCAGATCGCGCAATACCTCGACGCGATGTTGCCCCTGTCGATAGGTGCGTTCTATACCACTGGCTTCGAGCACAGGATTATTCATAGGCCAGCGCTTCTGCAGGTTCGGTACGGGCCGCTCGCCATGCCGGGTAGAGCGTGGCGACCAGGGTGAGAATCAGCGCGAGTGTACCGACGCGAACCACATCGTTGTAGTCGAGCTCCGACGGCAGCACATCGATGTAGTAAACATCCTTCGGCAGAAACTGTGTTTGAAAGAAGCGCTCAATCGCCGGCACCAGCGTTTCAACGTTGAGTGCCAGGGCAATACCACCCACCAGCCCGAGTGCCGTGCCGATCAGGCCGATCAGCGCCCCCTGTATCAGGAAGATCATCATGATGGAACGCGGTGACGACCCCATCGTACGCAGGATGGCAATGGCTGCCTGCTTATCCGTCACCACCATGACCAGTGTGCTGACAATATTAAAAGCTGCCACCGCGACGATCAGCGACAGAATGACAAACATCACCGTCTTTTCGGTGCGCACCGCCCGAAAGAAATTGGCGTGCTGTTGAGTCCAGTCACTGACCCAGTAGTCCTCACCGACATCCCGCGCGAGATCACTGGCCACGCGCCTGGCCGCGAACATATCTTCCAGTCGCAGGCGCACACCAGTGTAGCCCTTGTTGAGTTTCATCAGCACCGATGCATCATCGGCATGCATGATGGCGAAGTTGCGATCGTATTCGAACATGCCGATGTCGAAGATACCGCGCACGGTGAATCGCTTCATTCGTGGCAGCACGCCGACCGGCGTCACACTGGCCTCTGGCGTGATTACCGTTATTTTGTCGCCCACCACCGCGCCGAGATATTGAGCCAGTGCACTGCCGAGCACAATTTCAAACGAACCGGATTTGAGATCCCCCAGTTCGCCCGCGACCATTTTCGTTGCAATGTCAGAGACCGCCGGCTCTTCTTCAGGCAACACACCGCGCACGACAATACCTGTGACCTGCTTGCCCTTCACCACCATGACCTGCCCTTCGACGTACGGCGCTGCCCCCTCAACCTGCGGATGCACAATCGCCGCTTCTGCCAGCTCGCGCCAGTTTTGCATCGGCTCTTCAAACAGGGTGATGGTGGCGTGAGACGCCGCCCCGAGAATGCGTTCTCTCAGCTCTTTTTCAAACCCGTTCATCACCGACATCACGGTAATCAGGGCGGTGACACCGAGTGCGATGCCGAGAATCGATATCAGAGAGATAAAGGATATAAAGTGGTTCCGCCTCTTTGCGCGCGTGTAGCGCAAACCGACGAAAAATTCATAGGGCTGCAGCATGGTTTACTGTTCAGATAAGCGGATTCGGACGCACTGCCAGGTTCAGGTGCCAGCGCTCAGCAAGTTAAAGAGCGCTCTGTTTGTAAGCGCGCGCCGATCAGCGAGTAGAGTACCACAGGGCATGCCAGCGCTAACCGCACCTGCATTACCGTCTCTACTGATTCCGCTGATCGTTCATTAAGGGCACAATAGGTCAAGTCTAACCATCGGCCACATTCGTGAAATTACTCGTCTTCCAACATATTGACTGCGAACATCCGGGTAAGTTGCGTGAATATCTCGCGCGCGACGGAATCGACTGGACGGCCGTGGAACTCGATCAGGGCGAGCCGATCCCCGAGCTCGAAAATTTCGACGCGCTGTGGGTCATGGGCGGACCGATGGACGTCTGGGACACGCAGGAACACCCGTGGCTTATCGATGAAAAGGCAGCGATCAGGCGCTGGGTGCAGGAGCTCAATCGACCGTATCTCGGCTTGTGCCTGGGCCATCAGCTGCTGGCCGATGCGCTGGGTGGCAAGTGCGCTCAACAGACGCCACCGGAGATCGGTGTCCTGTCAATTGAACTGACAGATTCCGGTCTTCGCGATCCGATATTCAAAGACATGCCCGCCGTCCAGCGCGCGCTGCAGTGGCATTCCGTGCAGGTAGAAACACCCCCTGCGCACAGCGAGGTGCTGGCCAGTTCTGCACTGTGCGCAAACCAGGCAATGCGCGTCGGCGATCGCGCCTGGTCGATGCAATATCACGTCGAAGTGGAATCCGACACGGTCGACACCTGGGCTCAGGTACCGGCCTACCGTCAGGCGCTGGAGGCAACCCTGGGTGCACAGGCGCTGCCGCGCTTGCTCAGCGAAGCAAGTGAAACCCTCGACGACTTTGCCGGTAACTCGTCACTGCTTTATCGCAACTTTATGCAGGCGATCGCCTGACATCACCCCGTGTCTCTTTCTGTCGATACGCAAACCGTTGTGATCGGAGCCGGGGTGGTCGGCCTCACCGTGGCCCGCGCACTGGTACTGAGCGGCCGTGAAGTCTGTGTGCTGGAGGCACAGCCGGACATCGGCCACGGAATCAGCTCGCGCAACTCGGAAGTGATTCATGCGGGTATCTACTATCCGCAAGGTTCGCTAAAGGCGCGGCTGTGCGTACGCGGACGACAACTACTGTACCGCTACTGTCGCGAGCGCCATATTGAAGCCCGCGCCGTTGGCAAATTAATCGTTGCAAGCACCGATGCAGAAACAGGTGCGTTAAAGCAATTACAGCAACGCGCTCACAGCAACGGCGTCGATGACATCGAGCTGCTTGATGCGCCGACGGCCATGGCACGTCAACCACAACTGCATTGCACAGCCGCACTGCACTCACCGTCGACCGGCATTGTCGACAGCCACAACCTGATGATCGCACTGCAGGGAGACATAGAAAACCGCGGCAGCATGGTCGTGTGTCAGGCACCGGTGCAACAAATCAGCCGCGAACGTTCTGTCTTCACGCTGACCATCGGTGCGCCATCCGACATGACACTCACCTGCCACGAAGTGATCAACTGCAGCGGTCTGCAGGCAATCACGCTGGCGGGAGCTACCACGACGCTGCCACCTGCGGCCATACCGACGCCGCTGTTTGCCAAAGGCAGTTACTTCAAGCTGCAGGGTAGTGCGCCCTTTGACATGCTGATCTACCCGGCGCCGGTGGCCGGTGGCCTCGGTGTGCACCTGACCATCGACCTGGCGGGACAGGCGCGCTTCGGGCCGGACGTTGAATGGCTCGCTGCCAATGAACCACATGACTATGCAGTCGATCCGGAACGGGCAGCAGACTTCTACCAGGCCATTCGCAAGTACTGGCCACAACTACCGGATGATGCACTGCTGCCGGACTACGCCGGCATCCGCCCCAAGGTTGAAGGCTCGACGGATTTCATTGTCAGCACGCCGGCCGACCACGGCATCACCGGACTGGTTAACCTGTACGGTATTGAGTCACCGGGTTTGACTTCCTCGCTCGCGATTGGCGAGTATGTAGCGCAGCAACTCAAGAACTGACCAATGACTATTCCGTTTACACCGATCGTGCAACAACTTCCTGCCTCCACACCGTTCGTCGGACCGGAAACACTGGAGCGAAAACTCAATCGCAGGTTTGAGGCACGAATCGGGGCAAACGAAAGTGCCTTCGGTATCTCACCCAAAGCGATCACAGCAATGGCAGAGAGCCTCACGCGCAGTGGCTGGTATGCCGACCCGGAAAATTTCGACTTAAGGCAGGCACTGGCAGCAAAACATGGTGTCGATATGGACGAGATCGTGGTCGATGCGGGTATCGACAGCCTGCTGGGCCTGACCGTGCGTATGCTGGTACCACAGGGTAGCTGTGCCGTGACCTCGCTCGGTGCGTACCCCACGTTTAACTATCATGTTGCAGGCTTTGGCGGAAAGCTCATCACCGTACCCTACAACGGGTTCCATGAAGACCCGGACGCCCTGCTGAAGGCGACAGTGGCAAACCAGGCACCACTGGTTTATCTGGCCAACCCGGACAACCCGATGGGGACCTGGCACGACGCCGGTGTCGCGCAGGCATTCATCGACCGCATGCCGGACAACACGATTCTCGCGCTGGATGAGGCCTATACCGAATTTGCAGAATCTGACACAGCGCCACCGATCGATACATCGAACACCCGTGTCATTCGTTATCGCACGTTTTCCAAAGCCTATGGCATGGCCGGTCAGCGCATCGCCTATGCCATTGCCCATCGCGATATCATTGCCGGCTTCAACAAAATTCGAAATCACTTTGGCATAAATCGCGTGGCGCAAATCGGGGCGCTTGCCTCACTGCAAGACAGGGATTTTATACCGCACGTCAAGTCACAGGTGGCCAGCGCCAGACAGCGAGTCATGGAGTTTGCACAGCAAAGAGGTTTGTATGCGGAGCCCTCCTACACCAACTTTGTCGCAGTCGACTTACAGTCGAAAGATAAAGCCACGGCCATGATTGAGCACCTTGCCCGCCACGGGGTGTTTATGCGAATGCCCGGTGCCGAACCGCTAAACCGATGTATTCGAATCGGGCTCGGAACCGACGATGAATTTGACCTGTTTGTAAAAGCCTTCGATAAAAAATCAGACTGACGCGAACTACTCGCCATCCCTGTCACCGGTGCTCAGAATCAGTGGCCATGCACCGGCCGCTACCGGCGATAAGCACTGTCGGAAAACGCTGATCGACAGCGAGTCGCAAAGGGATCGTGAGGCCGAAGTAGCCTCGGCGAGCTTAAATTTACCTGCAGTGTCGCAGAACTGCGACCGCCTACACCGCCTCGCCACAGGCATAGCCGGACGACCATGCCCACTGAAAGTTAAATCCGCCGAGGTGACCGGTAACGTCAACAACCTCTCCGACAAAGTACAGACCGGGCTGCGTTTTGGACTCCAGAGTTTTTGATGAAAGGCCGGCCGTGTCCACACCGCCCAGTGTCACTTCTGCTGTCTTGTATCCTTCCGTTCCGGCGGGTACAAGTTCCCAGTTGTTTAATTGCGTGCCGATATGCGTGAGTGAGACATTAGTAAAATCGGCCAGCGGTACATCCCTGGCCTGATGCCACCACAGCTTTTCAAGTTCGAGCACCAAATTCTTCGGCAGCCACTGACCGAGCACCGTCCGAATCACACTCTTTGGTGCATGCTGTTTCGCATCAATGAGCAACTGCACAACGTCCTGATCCGGTAACAGATCGACCACCACGGACTGCCCGGGAATCCAGTAATTCGATATCTGCAGCACCACCGGTCCGCTCAGCCCGCGATGGGTAAATAACATGGCTTCGTTAAACGATGTATTGCCAAAACGGATCTGCACGTCGATCGCATTACCGGACAAACGCGAGAACATCTCCTTCAGCGAGCCATCAAATGTATAGGGAACCAGACTGGCGCGCAGCGGGAGAACACGCATACCGAACTGCTCGGCAATTTCGTAACCGAGCGGCGTTGTGCCCATACTGGGAATGGACAGACCACCGGTGGCGACTACCAGTGCGTCGGCAGTCATTTCTCCCTGACTAGTCGTTACCTGATAGTGTCCGTCACCGCTTACCGCGACTGACTGTATTTCACAGCGAGTGACAATTTCCGCACCCACATTGGCGCACTCGTCGAGCAACAGATTTAAAATATCTTTCGCCTTGTTGTCGCAGAAAAGCTGGCCGTGTTTACGCTCGTGATAAGGCACACCGTGCTCCAGCACTTCGCCGATAAAATCCCACGCGGTATAACGGCTCAGCGACGATTTGACGAAATGCGGGTTAGCGCAGATAAAGTTCTCATGGGTGACATACAAATTCGTAAAGTTGCAGCGACCGCCACCGGACATCAGTATTTTGCGCCCGGCCTTATTACTTTTTTCCAGCACCCGCACACGCCTGCCGCGACGGCCCGCGTGCCACGCGGCCATTAATCCGGCCGCACCGGCACCGAGTATCAGCACATCAAAATGTTCAGGCATTGCATTGCTCGATGAACGGATCGGTGAAAATAGCTTACGAATGATCCCGGCTCAACCTTCATCATTCGGGTAGTCAAACCATTCGGCCGGTCGCACCGGCATCGCAGCAGACCACCGCATCGCGGCCGACTTCTCACCAGACCTACAAGCTAACTACGTTTCCGTAAGTTATTCTCAGTATCACCCGATTGGGGGAGGACAAGTCTACCTGTTCGCGCTACCGTGCGCACTGGAGTGAAATCGGGCCAGCTGTAGTAACGGCACGTGTGAAGCACTGTGATCAGATGAGTTCGCGGTAGACTGGCCTTGCAAAATTTAAAATATCTTGCCGTACTGAAAGTACTCGACCAGCTTGCTGTCGGGCTATGTATCGTCCAGCCCGATGGATGCGTGGTGGTTCGAAACGACGAAGCTGCCAGAGCACTTGCGGCTGCCGATCAAATAGAATTGAACGATCAGGGCGAGCTGCGACTGCTCGACCCCGCACTTAACGAGGAATTGCACGCAAGAATAAGATCGGTCGGCGACCGCTACCGCGCAACACCGCGCTGCGAACCGTCGCTGATCGTCCACGACACCAACACCGGTGCTCACCCGTTGCTGATCGAGGTGTCGACACTAACGCACGACGGACAAGCTATCAGCGACGACAGCAATTTCGTGTTGGTGACGCTGATCGACAGCGGTCGCACACCGGCTTTTCGAACTGACCGGGTCTGCGCGCTGCACGGCCTGACGCAGGCGGAGTCGGCCGTGTTTCAGTTACTGGTTAACGGACACTCAACTCGCGAAATCGCCGAGGCACGAGGCGTACAGGCCGAGACTGTCATATCGCAGGTCAAGTCTATTCTGCACAAAACCGGCTCGAGAGAGCGGCTCGATCTGGTGAGACTGTTGATCAATCTGTCCACCTTCTGAAGCAGGAAGACCGAGCATATCGCGCTACAAGGCGGAACCTTCAGGTGGTACGGCATCGCTTGCTTCACTGAAGAATTTGCCGGTGATTCCTTCCTGCCCACAAGCCCGGATAACTGCCTCACGGCGCTCCAGCGAGCGTGCCAGCGCAGCAAGCTGCGGGTAGTCTGCCAGTGTCAGCCAGCCGCGATCCACCAGCGGATACAGCTGCAACCACCTCAGACAGACACACAGATAGATATCGACAATCGCAGGTTCTCGACGCAAAAGGCAGGTGAACGCCGACTGTTCATACTGCGTTTCAAGCATTGCCAGATGGGAGGTAATCCTTGCACGTGTGACCTCCCGATACCGCGCCTGTCGCAGTGCATCGTCGCCAACATATTTTTCTGCGTAGAACAAATGGCGTAAATCCGCATGCAGTGTGTTGGAAAGAAAAAACAACCAGCGCAGAAACGCTGGGCGCTCGGGACTTTCCATGGCAGGTGCCAGTGTAGTTCGAGCTGCTTCGGCCAGCACCAGCGCAATAGCGGCGGTTTCCGTGACAACGGCCCCGTCAATAATGCATACCGGGATAAGACCAGTCGGGTTGAGCTGGCGATACGACTCACTGTGCTGTTCGTCAATACTCCGGTCTACCAGCACCGATCGATAACTAACGCCCAGTTCCTCAAGTACAATGCGAACAATCAAAGACGCATTGTCCGGCGCATAATAGAGTGTGATATCACTCATGGGTGTTGTGCCACGCTCAAAGTGTCCGAGTGAGAATTTTATTATACGCACACCACGGTGTGGCTCGCAGTCACTGCCCCATAACGTGTAACACTACGCCAGGAGTACAAAGTCCGCACTGGCTGCCAGCTGCCCGTTTAATTGTAATTCCACTGAATGTTTCCCGGGGTACAGCGCTCTAATGGTCGTCTGTTTCATTGAATGGCGTTTTTTCAGTGTGACGCTTTCACCGGCCGCCAGCGTCAGCGACTTCCACTTAAACACCTTGCGCCGCGGTTTGTCGCTTTTACCCTTGTAGTGCACCACATAGTCCAGTAACAACGGCTGTTTTTTTCGGCTTGCATTCTCAAGTGTCAGCTGCAACTCGACAGCATCACCTGTTTTGACACGCTTTTTGCCCAGCGCGAGGGTCGACTGTATACGGGAGGGCGCGGTATACCCGGTCAGCTTCAAGGCTGCGACGTCACCCTGCTTGATAAGTGTGCGTAGGCCCTGTTTAACGATCCAGTCGCGTCCTGCGTTGCTGTCTTTCGACCAGCGTCTGCAGATATCAACAACCAGAGCCGGATGGTCTTTCGACAAATCGTTTAAGCTGTTCGCCACCGACTTACGCACGTAAAGCTCACTGTCGTCCTTTAACGCCTCCAGCACCGGCAGTATCGGCGACGGATCCGCAATCAGTGCTTTGAGGTTTCCACCCCACGGTAAGCGGGTGCGTGTACCCTCTGAACACCAGCGCCGCACATGGGGGCTTTTGTCATCAGTGTGACGGTAGATAAATTCAAAAGTTGGCTCGGGGTAGCGCACCACAAAGGGTCGAATGGCAAACTCGGCGCTGAATCGTTGTGTCAGCGCCAGCATACAGTCCATCGATTCATCGAAGTGCTGCAGACCATAGTCGGCGATAAATTGCCCCACCGGCCACTGCAACCAGCCATCGGTTACCGCATCGCAGTTGGGCAGCGGGTCAGGCAAACTTCTGCGAACAACCGCTATTGCACGGCGATAATCATCCGGCAGCGTGAACGCCATGGCACCGGCAAACTGACTGACCCGGGCATTGAATTCCAGTCCCGGCAAACCTTTGCAGCACTGCGTGACAAACGCCTTCGTATCGAAGCTGCGATCTACAGCGGCAAACTGTGCTGCCAGTGCTTTTGCCGCCGCCCGATCAAACCAGTCCTTGTGTGATTTTCTTTCAGTTGCAGCCATCCCTCACCCGCCTGCGTAAGCAACAAACCACGAAGAAGAATAAGGTGAAAGCCTGGTTGCGACTCACCTTTCTACTGCGACACCACCGGTATAGCACGGGTGTCAGGGACACTGCCACCCTGAACGCCATGCAGTAAAGACTCAGCCGGCCACTTTCGCGGCAAGTTGCTGCATGTTTTCAAGCGTCTGAATGCACGCGTTGGCCGCCTCTTCGCCCTTTTTCAAAAAGTGGTCAAAGAAAAAGTCGTGATGTTCACCGTGCTCGTGGAAATGGTGTGGCGTCAGGACGACAGACAGCACCGGCACCTCTGAATCCAGCGATACCTGCATCATCGCGTCCAGCACGGTTCGCGCAACAAAGTCATGGCGATAGATACCGCCGTCAACGATCAGACCGGCAGCGACAATGACATCGTACTCACCGGTTTTGGCCAGCAGTTTGGTTTGCAGCGGAATCTCAAGGCTGCCGGGTACGCTGAACAGTTCAATGTTCGACACCCCGCGGGTGCTCATTTTTTCGGTGAAAGTCTGTCTTGCGCGGGACACAATGTCGTTGTGCCAGCCGGCTTCAATATAGGCGATTGATGAGGAGGATATATCGCTGCCGGAAAGCTTGACAGCATTGTTTGACTGATTCATGGCATTCTCCAAAGAATGGTTTCCAGAATCAGGGCGCACGGGCGGCTGGGTACAGCCGGTATTTCCCGCTCTCTCTTATCCGGACTATACCGTCGGTTTCGGAATCACACCGAATCTGCTGACCAGCCTGAAAACAACACAATCAGACTGCGCTCGCGGACTAGTGCGACCGTTGCCGCCATTACCGCCGGTGGGGAATTGCACCCCGCCCCGAGAACGTTTGCGCCGCAGCTAACGCGGCACGACCCAAGTGTATTGCGATATGGGCAGGCTTGTAAACTTCAACCCTGCCACACAACGCGCACTTTCATTTAATTGACGACCAGCGGCCGCCATTCATTACAGTAAGCGTGTGTCAATTCAGCGTGTGCCGAAAAAGCCGCCCCCGGCCCGGCACAATCTCGCTGACGCCAGCCAGCTGCAGGCTGTGCCACGCCATGGCGTGGTTCGACGACGTGACCGGCAGGCCGACAGCACTTTCCAGCCTTTCTATCGAATCCATCGCCCGCATGCTAGTACAGGAAACAAACACCATATCGACGTCGTGGTCCCGGGTGATTCGTCTGATTCCCGCCTCAATACTGTCGATATCGATACGCGCGACCACGGGATCCATACTCTCATTGAATGAACCGAAGACCGGCACCTCGTACCCGGCGTCCACCAGATACTGTCGCACCGTCTCATTCACATCGCTGCGATACGGGGTGAGTACTGCAATTCTGCGGGCTGACAGCACATCGAAGGCAGCAAACGCGGCGGTTACCGGTGTTGTCACGCGTGCATCGGGCTGCACCTTTGCCACCTCGCGCGCAATGCAGGCCTCACCCAGATGGGTCGTTGCCGAAGTACATCCATAGGCGACCACGTCGAGACGGTCGCCGGGCAGAATCGTTGACAGCGCACACGGAATTTTCTGCTTCATCGCGACCAGCGTCTGCGGGGTGATTTCAGGCGAATTCTCAATGCGGGTCTGAAACCACTCCACCCCGGGCACAGACATCACCTGGCGCAGTTCGTATTCCAGCGTGTAGTCAGAAGCCAGCACGATAAAACCGATCTTCGCACGCCAGGCAATGCCGTCGTCCGCGCTGAACGGGAGATGCTCAAGCATCTCCCAGTCGCTGTCACTCAACTCAGCCTACAGCGGCTGTCACCGCAATTTCCACGGTGAAATCGGGAGACGCGAGTTTTGACTCAACACAGGCGCGCGTCGGTGCGTTGCCGGGTGATACCCAGGCGTCCCAGACGCTGTTCATTTCTGCAAAATCGCCGATGTCTGCCAACCAGATCGTCGCGGTTAGCAGCTGACTCTTATCAGTACCGGCCTCGGCCAGCAGGTTGTCGATTTCCTGAAGTATGTCTTTGGTTTGACTGGTCACGCTCTCGCCTTTGGCATTTTGCGCAACCTGCCCGGCCGTATGCACGGTGCCGTTATACACCACCGCCTGGCTCATGCGCTGAGCACTCTTGATTCGGGTAATAGACATCGCCGCTCCTGTTGTTTTTGATCGGGACGCGCGAGTGTACCAGATGCGGCTGTCGCCAATTCGTCATCCGCCCATTCATCATTCACGAGCGCAAAGTTGTCTGGCCCGCCATAACAGGTATGATTCACTGACTTATATCGCTAACGGAGAATCACCATGCGCTACCTGCACACGATGGTCAGAGTCAAAGACGTCGATGCCTCTCTCGATTTCTACGTCAACAAACTCGGCATGGTCGAAACCCGCCGCAAAGAGTTTGAACAGGGCCGCTTCACACTGATATTTCTGGCCGCCACCCGCGATGAATCCAGCGCCACGGCAAACGCAGCACCGGAGCTTGAGCTGACTTACAACTGGGACCCGGAACCGGACTATGTCCCCGGCCGTAACTTCGGCCACCTCGCCTACAAGGTCGACAACATCTACGACACCTGTCAGCGGCTGATGGATGCCGGCGTCACGATCAATCGCCCACCCAGAGACGGACGCATGGCGTTTATCAAATCACCCGATGACATTTCCATTGAGTTGCTGCAGGAAGGCGATGCACTGCCGCAGCAGGAGCCCTGGGCGTCAATGGAAAACACAGGTAGCTGGTAACCACACTGAGGAAACGTTTCGATGTCTGCACTAGAGATCAGCCAATACGCGTACCTGTCCGATAATTACGGCGTGCTGCTGCACAGCGCAGCCACCGGAGAAACCGCCGCCATCGATGCGGGTGACGGTGCAGCACTACTGGCAGTACTCAAAGAAAAGGGCTGGAAACTGACCGACCTTTTTATTACCCACCACCATGCAGATCACACCGGTGGACTGGCAGAAGTGAAAGCCGCTACCGCGTGCCGTGTCACCGGCCCGAGGCAGCATAGCCGGATCGTCGGGCTCGACCGTCTGGTAGAAGATGGCGATACGCTGCAGTTTGCCGGCTGCGAAGTGCAGGTGATTCATACGCCCGGGCATACCACCGACATGCTCAACTACTACCTGCCCACAGAAGGTATTGTGTTTACCGGCGATACACTTTTTGCCCTCGGTTGCGGGCGTCTGTTTGAAGGTAACGCCGAGATGATGTGGCAAAGCCTGGGCAAGTTGATGGCACTGCCCCGGGAGACGGTCGTGTACTGCAGCCATGAGTACACGCTGGCCAATGCCGAATTTGCAGTCACCGTTGATCCGGATAACCAGGCACTACGGCAACGCATGGCAACAATTCAATCCCTGCGTGCCGAAGGCAAACCCACCGTACCGAGCACGCTGGCTGAAGAACTCGCCACTAATCCGTTTCTGCGTGCAAATGATCCGGCCATTCGCCAACACCTGAAGATGGCAGACGCAGATGACGCTGAAGTTTTTGCTGAGATACGGGCACGCAAGGATAACTTCTAGTGGGG
>CAZOXM010000073.1:0-25558 GCA_964583825.1 uncultured Granulosicoccaceae bacterium | reverse complement strand
CATCAGATCACAGCGGACTCAATAAAAGGCCTGTTCTCGGCAATGCGCTGATAGTTGAACGGCGAAAGATCGAGACTGCGGTACTCACCGTAAGTAATCAGCTCAGCAGTACCGCGCCCCATCGCCGGAGATTGCTGAAAGCCGTGCCCGGAGAATCCGTTGACGAAAATGAAATTTTTCACGTCGGTATGCGGACCCAGAATCGCATTCTGATCAAGCGTGTTGAACGCGTAGTGGCCCGCCCAGGAGTTAGTAAGCTTGATAGCCTCGAACTGTGGTATCCGGTTGGCAATTACCGGCCAGACTTTATTCTCCCAAAGACTGTGATCCTGCACAAAGTCATCGTAGTCGACCGCGGGATCGTCATCCGGCGGGCAACCGGCAAGGTAGTACGTACCATCGGTGCGCATATGGACGCCGGAGGGATCAATTGTCAATGGCAAATCCCGATCAAGCGGTTGCTCTGCCGAGAATATAAACGTGTAGCGTTTACGCGGTTCCACCGGTAACTCGATGCCTGCCATACGAGCGGTCTCGACTGCTCGTGGACCGGAGCAATTGACCACCGTGCCGCATTGAATTTCCTCACCGCTTTTCAGCACCACACGTTGTACGGATTTTTTATCGCTCGCCAGATGCATAGCCACGACTTCGTTGCCAATGTACTCCGCACCCCGCTCACGCGCAGAACGCTTCCACCAGTCGAATAGGGTGGCACCTTCAAAGTAGCCTTCATCTATGAGGTTGTGACTGCCAGCAACAATGTCATCAACCTGATAAAACGGATAGTCTCTCTTGATCTCCTCCGCCGTCATGATTCTGGTGCCGGCGCCACATTCGGACTGAATTTTCTGGTTAGCTCTCAACACATCCGCAAAAGCTTCATCGTCGGCGAGATACATGTACCCATAACTTTGCAGCACCAGTTCCGGAACGCGCGGGTCGCCTCCCATGTAATCGCGAAAGTTTCTGACAAACTCGGCCCCGAACTGGGAGATGCGCACATTGATTTCATTGGAGAACTGTTGCCGGATGCAACTGTTGGTGTGTGCCGTGGAAGTAAACTCATAACTTAAGTCCCGCTCTACCACGAGAATCGAGCCATTGAAATCGCTGTTGCTTGCAAGCCACCAGGCGACCGATGAACCATACATGGCACCACCGACAATAACGACGTCATAACTTGCCTGCGAAGGGGTTGAGATAATCGGTTGGCTATTCATTAGACTGTTCTCCCGTAGCGAACGGCGTTTTGTACTGTTTCAATGTCTGCATCGGACAATCCGTACTGCTCACGCGCCACCTCAGCACTGATATACCCGCGCGCCAGATCGCGCTTTACCGACTCACGCTCGCGCTCTGCGGGCGCGCCGTAACCTGCCCCCCCGGGAAGCGCCAACAACACTTTTCTGCCGTGCGGCACGAACTGCCGACCCTTGCCACGCATGGGGGAGCCATCATCGAGACCAATCGTAGTCGCACCACCGGATAAACCACCGTGCCTGCCATTGGCCGGATGATCGACGCGATCAAACATCGCCGAGATATCGAACTCGTGCCCCTCAACGGCTCCGACTTCCATGTACTGACCCAGACCACCGCGAAACCTGCCGGCGCCACCGCTATCGGGTCTTAGTTCCTTGCGCCAGACAATCACCGGACCCGCATGTTCGGTGGCCTCAACCGGCATCGTCATTACACCGGACGGGAAGGCAGTTGCATTTAACCCGTCCGACTCCGGGCGTGCACCGGAGCCACCGGAATTAAACAACAGCACTTCCGAGCGCACCGCCTGCGCGATCATGTCACGATCATGCCGTGCCTGTTGATCGCTTTCATCATAAGACGCATTCAGGTCAAAATCCGTGCGCGGACGCAGCGACACCTGAAAGTTGCACAAAGATCCGGCGCCTTCAGCCGGTACGCTGTCCGGCAGGATTTTATCGAGCGCGTTAAATACCGTATCCGGCACCATATGACCAATCACATGACGCAATGCCACTGGCGCCGGATGCAACGCGTTCAGGATGGAGTTTTCGGGGGCGGCCACTTCGAAAGGAGCCAGCGAGGCGGCGTTGTTTGGAATGTCCGGTGCAATGGCGCACTTCAGTGCGAAGCAGGCATAGGCTTTTGTATACACCAGCGGTACGTTAATCCCTTTTTTGTCCAAGCCGCTTGAACCTGCAAAATCGCAACGAATTATTTTTTCCTGAATGTCGAGCCTGACTTTTAATAGTACTTCTGCACTGTAGCCGTCAATACGCATCTCCCCGTCGGCACTCGCACCAACAGGCAGGGTAGCAATACAGGCTTCCGTGGCTTCACGGGAATTTTTAAAAATAAAGGCAGCGATCCCGGTGAGATCGGTCAAACCGAACTCTTCCATCATATCCACGAGGCGTCGATGACCGATCTCGTTACAGGTTGCGAGCGCATAGATATCACCCACCAGTTGATCGGGCTCCCTCACGTTACCTCTGACAATTCTCATGAGTGTGGTGTCGACTTCACCACGCTCGGCAAACTTCATAATCGGAATATACAAGCCCTCTTCATAAACCGAGTTGGCGTCTGCTCCGAAACCGCGACCGCCAATATCTACGATGTGCGCAGTACACGCGAAGAAACCAACATGTTCACCACGATAAAAAGACGGTGTCACGACGGTAATATCGTGCAGGTGACCAGTGCCCTCCCAGGGATCATTAGTGATATACACATCGCCTTCGTACATATTGTCTACACCGATGCGCCGCATGAAATGGGCAACGGCATCGGCCATTGCGTTCACATGTCCGGGCGTGCCGGTTACCGCTTGCGCCATCATTTGACCGTCAATGTCATAGACACCGGCGGACAGATCACCAGCCTCCCGTACCGAGGTTGAAAACGCGGTTCTCACCAGCGCCATCGCCTGTTCTTCGACAATGGAAATCAGGCGGTTCCACATCACCTGCTGTCGAACGGTATCTGCCTGCGAATTCATACCGAATCACTCCCCTGAGGTTTTTTGCATACATCAATGCACCCGTCCGACTGGCGCTTTGCGGTTCTGGAACTCGGCACAATAATCGTCGTTTGATCTTCAGTAATGATCGCAGGACCGGCCACTTCGTGCGCAGTCTGCATCGCATCCCGTGCGACCAGCGCAGCATCGACACGTGCGCCAATGGCCGGATCAAACACCGGCCTCTCAGCAGATACATCAACGCGTTCAGTTGCAGCAATCGGCTCGAGTGATCCGGCAGGCAGCGCCGCCGTGGTGGCATTCACCGCCCACACTGTAATTTCAATACCCAGCCCCTCCACAGTGCGACCGAACAAATTGATATAGTCTGCTTCGAAAGACTGCCTGAATGATGCCGGATCGGGGTCAGCTGCCTGCGCATCAGTGAGCGCTATCGGAATCTCCCAGCCCTGCCCGGAGTAGCGCATATACACTTTATACATCGCACTGACGGGTTCATCCGGCGCACAAGAGCGAACAAACCGGGTCGCTTCCTCCCTGAGTTCCGCCAGCAACGCTTTGACAGCCGCCGCATCGAACGCCTGCAATCGCATAAACACGCTGTGCGTTGCTTCGAAGCTGAACGGTGCCCTAAGGAACCCGATTGCCGAACCAACACCGGCTCCCGGTGGCACCAGCAAACGGTCTACACCGAGCTTTTCACACAAGCGACCGGCGTGCAGCGGTGCGGCACCACCGAACGCAATCATGGTGTATTCCGATAGATCTTCACCGTTCTCTACCGCGTGCACGCGGGCGGCGTTGGCCATATTCTCATCAACGACTTCCGCAACACCAAACGCTGCATTGTCGACATCCATACCGAGCCCGGCAGCCACACAGCGTTCCAGCGCCTCACCGGATGCCTGTACATCCAGCGCGATCGATCCTCCGGCAAATTCATGCGGGTCGAGTTTACCAAGTATGAGATCGGCATCCGTCACCGCAGGTTGTTCTCCCCCGCGGCCGTAACAGGCCGGACCCGGCTCCGATCCGGCCGACTGCGGTCCGACTCGAATCTGCCTGAGCGCATCAACATGCGCCAGCGACCCGCCACCCGCGCCGATTTCCACCATATCGATTACCGGAATCGAGATCGGCATGCCAGAGCCCTTTTTAAACCGGTAGGTACGCGCGACTTCAAAAACGCGGCTGGTCTTGGGGGTGTGATCTTTTATCAAACAGATTTTCGCAGTGGTCCCGCCCATATCAAAAGACAGCACCTTATCCAGTCCGTACCGCGCGGCGATATTCGCTGCGAAAACCGCCCCCCCGGCCGGACCTGATTCCACCAGGCGCACCGGAAACTCCGCTGCGTTTTCAAGCGAGATAATGCCGCCGCCCGAGTGCATTAGAAAAATCGGACAATCCACTCCCTCATCAGCGAGTCGCGACTCAAGTCGTCCGAGGTAACTCTTCATTAAGGGCTTTATATAAGCGTTGGCAATAGTCGTGTTAAACCGTTCGTACTCACGCATCTGTGGAGACACTTCACTCGACAGCGAGATCATCACATCCGGCAGCGCTGCAGCGAGGATATCCCGCACCATGACTTCGTGCCTGTCGTCAATGTATGAGTGCAACAATCCGACAGCGACACTTTCAAAACCCGCCGTTTTTATATCTTCTGCCAGCGCCTGAATCTCGTGCTTGTCGATGGGAATCAACACCTCACCGGACGCACCAATGCGCTCATTCAGTGTGTAACGCTGTTGTCTGGGTAACAAGGGCTCCGGCAGCGACAGATTCAGATCGTATTGCTCAAAGCGCGACTCCGTGCGCATCTCGATAACATCGCGAAAACCCCGCGTGGTAACCAGCGCCGTTTTGGCGCCCCGACGTTCGATCAGTGCGTTGGTCGCGAGCGTAGTACCATGAATTATCTGTCGGATTTGATCCGGGCGTACCTCTGCCTGCGCACAGACCTGACGCAGGCCTTCCACAATCGCCTCTTCCGGTGCTGTGTAGGTAGTGAGTACTTTGGTCGAATATTGTTCGACACCGCGCTCGAGCACCACATCAGTAAAGGTGCCACCGATGTCGACCCCTAATCGCACTGACTGTGAATCCATATTGGTTTCCGTTGTTGGCAGCGGCACTGCCGGCTGGTGTGACCCGCAGAGTAGCGCCCGCTGCGCCGTTAAATCAAATCAGTAAACTCAATGAGGACAATAAAGAAAATTTATCAGGCCGATACAGTGGCAAATAAATACTGGCTACCGACACGCAGCAGCGACATCGCACGCCAGGCACGCCGCCTGTCTGACGACGTTGCTGACGTAGCCATCAACATAACGAGCTGCAAAACAAAGATCCGGGGGAGACCACGGATATTCCAGCTGTAGCAGTGTGCCGCTGCGGATTTCCTCCTGCACCATCGCCTCGGGCATCACCGCAATACCCATGGTGTCGACCGTCATTTGCAAACAGGCAGCCAGATTACTGGACGGCACCAGCCGCACACCACGAATGCCTGCAAAGTGTTCTCGCAGTTGCTGATAAGGACCAGTATTGCGAGCATGCGTCAGGATCGGATAGCGCGCGATGGACTCAGCGGTTAACGGTGAGCGTGCAGTGACGTCAACAAGTGCAGGTGAAGCTACCCAGATCCACGGATAGCAACCGAGCGGCGCAGCCCCGGGCAAGTTATCTGTAAACGGACCACTCTGCAGAGCGAGGTCTATCGTGCGCGAACCCAGTGCAGCCGTCAGGTTTACAGACAGGTCGATCGTCAGCTCCACCAGCACCTCAGGGTACTTCTCCTTCAAGGCCTTTAAGTACTCGCGCAACCAGGTGTGAACAATCAGTTCGGTGACACCCAGCTTTAACACCCCGTCGTACAGAGACGCCTGATCAGCCGCCTCACGCAGCTGCTCCGTGGTGCGCAGCACCTCGCGCGCATGAACCAGCAACTCTGCACCTTTGGGCGTCAGTTCAACACCACTTGAGTGACGCTTGAGCAGCTTCACATCCAGCGTCGTCTCAAGAGCTGCAATGCGGGAAGAAATGTTCGGCTGTGTGGTGTTCAACCGTTCAGCTGCACCACCAAAACTGGCCAGCTCGGCGACCCACACAAAGGCTTCAATTTGTTTGAGACTGAAATTCAAGTGACAGATCGACCGACAGGTGGCAGCGAAAAGTGCAGCCGCACAGGTTATCAGCAGCGGCGCACCTGGAGAAATTTGCCGCGCTGCATCCGGGCTGAATGCCCAAAAATGACGCTAGAACTACAATAAATGTCGTAATTTAGCCGCGAAAGCGCCAGTTTTACCGAAATCGGTAATATTACCCAGGAACTCCGGTAGCAACCGGCTACGGTTACCGGGCGGATTTTACGATACTTTACAAAGCACGATATGTTGCTGAAAGGGATGTCACCAGGAAGCGGTGAGCAGGGACGCAACGCAGGGAAGCTGCCACGCGACAGGAGTCGCGTCGGTGTACAGCAACAGCTCGGCAGGGAAAGAGTATGCCAACAACGACTGTCGCAGGGAACAGACAGTCAGACTGGCCAGGGATGCAGGTGGTAACGGATACAGGGAGGTTTAGGGAGCGGTACTTTGCAGGGATGCTTGCACGGATGCTTCTCAGGGAAGCGAGTGGGCATTATGTAGTTGGTATCACAGGGAGTACGGGGCCGGCAGGATGCCGGCCCTTTTTACTGGCGGTACCGGCGGCAATAATTTTTTATGATCCTGACAACGCCGGCAGCTCGCGCCGAAACAGCGCATCAGTCCGATCTGCCTCATTCAACTGAAATTCCCGCGCCGACAGGTGCCCTGCAAACACAGCATCGGCTATCAGACCGGGCACATGAGCATCACCTATCAAGTCAACGCTGAGACCGCGCTGCTGCAGTAAGGGGTACAACGCATCTACCGGACGGCGTTCGGTGACCGGGATCAGCGTGCCACCGTCCAGATCCGTGGATTCCCCACTGTAAATACAGCGAAGTGAAATGCGCTCCGCTGCGGCAGATGTCACCATTTTACCGATCAAAATAACAACCCCGCGCTCGAGCAGTGACTTTTGCACCCGTGCTTGTTCCAGCGTGTGCTCTGTCCACGGTGATACACAGTTGGCCGGGGTGACAAATACGATCTTAAGATCGGGGCATACCCGGCTCAGATGCTCTGCGATGACACCGGCGAGATAACACTGGTCATCGTCATAGATAACAACCGGGCCGCGCTCAGGCAACACACCCTGCATGATTTCATCCGGACCGATTACACAAGCGGATTCAAGACCACTGATGCCACGGCGACTGCTTCGTCCAACACCATCCAAACGCCAGGTCGATCCAGTCGCGAGTATGACGTGGGTGTTGCCGAGTTCTACAATTTCGTCCGCGCTCAGGCGACTGTCCAGGTAAAGCGATACATTGGCTTTCTGTTGTAGCTCGTAAATTCGAATATCACTGACCCGTCGCCATGCACCGAGCCCGTGCATTGAGGATTCCGCGACCACCCGGCCACCCAGCTGATCAGCAGCTTCGCTGAGAGTTACCTCAAAGCCGCGCCGTGCAAATTGAACTGCGCTCTCAAGACCCGCCGGTCCACCACCAACTATTAATATGTCTGCATCGTTCTTTTTGCGGTCTATTTTTTCGGGGTGCCAGCCACGCCGCCATTCCTCACCCATCGTCGGGTTTTGCGTACAGCGAATGGAAACACCGAGATTGTCACTGGCAACACAAATGTTGCATCCTATGCATTCGCGTATTTCATCTGACCGACCCTGCCTGATTTTCTCCGGCAGAAATGGGTCAGCGATAGAAGGTCGGGCAGCACCGATAAAATCCAACACCCCCTTGTTAATCAACGACGCCATCTTATCCGGTGAAGTGAATCTACCGACCGACACCACGGGTTTTGAAGTCACCGACTTAACAAACGCGGTATAGGGCAGTTGATACCCTTCGTCCGGCTGGTAACGGGTGGTGGCAGAGTCATTGGGCCAGTCAGATACATTCACGTCCCAGAGGTCCGGCAATTCCGCCAGCAACTCAACCACCGCCCTGCCCTCTTCATGCGCCTGCATGCCATCACTACCGAGCAATTCATCCACCGCAAAGCGAAACGCCACGGCACAGGTATCACCAATGGCCTCTTTTGTCTCTTCGAGCAACTCGCGAATTAGCCGAACCCGGTTTTCAAGACTGCCGCCGTACTCGTCGCTGCGCTGATTGAATTCAGGCATCAGAAACTGCTGCGTCAGCGTCATCCGGTGACCGGCATAAACGTAGACAATATCAAACCCTGCATCCCGCGCCCGCAACGCCGCCGATCGATGCCAGCGACGAAAGTCACGCAGATCCCTCTTTGTCGCTTTGCGCGCCTGCCGGCTGAAACCGATATCGGTTGCCATATGCCCCGCTGCCAGCGGTGCGATCCGAGTGTACAAGTTCGATGCATGACTGCCATTGTGAGCAAGCTCAATCGCTGCCAGCGCACCGTGCTCGTGCACCGCATCGGTCATCAGTCGCAAAGCCGGTATGTCCCGTTCATCCCAGATACGCTGTTCAGCATAGGGGGAGAGATCAGAACTCGGATGAATCTCAGCCTCCTCAGTGCTGACTACCGCCCAGCCGCCACGGGCCTTCATCGCGCGCATCGCCGCGTGAGCCTGTGGACGAAGATGCCCCATACCGCAGCAATGCGGCACCTGGTAGAACCGATTCCTGGCCACCAGCGGACCGATAGGCAGTGGCTCAAACAAAACATCGAGTTGGCTTGTCAAGGGATGCAACCTGTTGTGATTGGGATTCGATGAATTCGGGCGCCCCATGTTTAGCTTGTCACGACTACTTATTCAAGTTAGTGTGATTTTCAATTTATTATTACTGATTAAACCCGGGTCGAGTCTTTTGAAATTCCGCACATTCCCGCTTCCGAAAATCACAACATTCATGGTTTTCACTACGATAACTCTGGCATCCTGCGGTGGCGGTGACGTTGAGGAATCAGGGCCGTCAGGACCAGTGGTCGGGCCACAAACCGGCGAATGTATCAGCGCAAAAAACAGCCAGACAATCGGTGCAGATGATTGCCCGGGTCAGAACACCGGCCCCACCACACTGGCGATAAACGCCAACGCGACAGACGATGTAGTACAAGATGAGTATGATGTCTACGCCATTCCCTCCGACTCACAAATCACCCTGACCAGCAACAGCGGTGATGCAGACCTCTACCTGTATAGCTCACTCGACTTCAGCGATGACACATTAGTGTGCTTCGCCAACAAATCGTTCAGGGAAGACACCTGCTCTGCCAGCGTCACCGATGGTGAACTTTACGCCATTGTCTATGGCAGAGAGTCATCCAACTACAGTATCAGTGTCAGCAACGACTGTTCGGTTGAAGCGATAAACCAGTGGGTTTACCGCAACATGAATGACTACTATCTATACGCTGATCAGGTACCCACCGTTAACCCCGCCAGTTACTCCGACCCGTCAGATCTGGTCAGAGCACTTAGATTTGAAGAACTGGATCCGTACTCAGGCGTGTCTGATGCAGCCACGCGGGATGCCTTTTTTAATCAGGGCCAGTCATCCGGCTTTGGGTTTAACTGGCGCTACGATGCCAGTCGCAATGCGCGCGTCATCTTTGTCTACGACGACTCACCTTTTGGCCGTGCGGGTATCAAACGGGGAGATACCATCGTCAGCATCGAAGGTGAGCTGTGGAACGAGATGTCACGCGAACGGTTCTTCGAACTCGTCGGCACTGCGGACAATCCGCGCACGACCAACTGGACATTCATTGACGGCATTACAGAAACCACCAAAGACGTTCTGCTTACCTTCGACGAATTTACCGTGAATACAGTACTCTTCGTGGATGCTTTCACGAATCCGGACTTCAGTGGCAAGATCGGCTACCTGGTGTTCAACGATTTCCTGCGAACATCTGAGGCTGAACTTGATAATGCCATACAGCGTCTGATCGACCTTGAAGTCACGGAACTGATACTCGACTTGCGTTACAACCCGGGGGGCTTTACGTTCATCGCCCGAAGACTGGCAAGCCAGATCGCAGGGCCACTGCTCGACGGTAATACGCTGGTGCGCTACGAACACAACAGCAAGTACTCCAACCTGAACTTTCAGCGTAATTTTGAATCGGCCACTCCCACACTGGCGCTTGATCGAGTCATTGTACTCACTACCAACGCAACCGCTTCATCATCAGAACTGCTGATCAATTCTCTGCGTCCTTACATGGAAGTGATTACCATTGGCGGCACCACGACGGGTAAGGCGTTCATCTCCACCGCGAGAACATACTGCGGTAGAAGCCTGAGCGCGATGGAAGCGCAAGGTGTGAACGCAAGCGGCGTCAGCGTCGCCGGCGGTATTGCCGCTGATTGTTATGCCGCCGACGATACCACTCGTAATTTCGGTATCAATGAAGGACAGATAGAGGGCATGTTAGGCAGCGCTCTCGATTACTTTGTACTCGGCAGTTGCGACAACGGTGCGGCACTGGCAAAACGAACCACCCAAAGTCATAGCAAGTTACCCGCTTTTCGACGTGGCGCCGGCCTGACGCGGGTACCATCCGATGGTATTCCAGCCGGCCTCGAATGACCGGCGCAACTAACGCGACGCCACGCCGCGGCATTATCAGCGCGTGCTCATGGACTGTCGATCGAATCAAATTCATCGATAGCTGGCCGCAGCAGGAACACCTGGTACAGATTTCAGGAACAGATAAGCAGGGCGGCGGCTGCGGTTACAATCTTGCGGTGGATATCAGACAACTCGACCCCTCGATTCCGGTTGAGGCTATTGGTGCAGTCGGCGCTGACGCAGACGGACAATTTCTGATTGACGCCGCGCAGAAGGTTGGTATCGACACCCGCCAGCTGGTCAGACTGCAGGGCTTGCAGACTTCATTCACCGATGTAATGACCGTCGTCGACAGCGGCCGCCGAACCTTTTTCCACCACGCGGGTGCGCACGATCACATTACACCCGACCACTTTGATTTTTCACGTTGTCGTGGAAGGATCCTGCATCTTGGCTTGCTGGGGGTCCATGCAGTGATGGACAGCGCATGGCAGGAGGATGCCAACGGCTGGGTCGCCGTGCTGCGTAAAGCACGTTCAGCTGGAATACAATGCAACGCGGAACTGGTGTCTATCGAGGCGGAGAGAATCAGACGGGTCGGACTGCCCTGCGTACCGCTGCTGGACACACTCATTATTAACGAATACGAGCTGAGTGCACTTTGCGATAGCGATGTCAGTGAGGGCGGCAATAAAACCAGTGTTGATCAATGCATCACCGCAGCTACGCAATTACTGGAATACAGTGCAGGCCGGCAAGGTGCGACCCGCATGATAGTGGTCCACTGCCCCGACTTCGCCATAGCTGTTAGTCGCTCGGGGGAAGTACACACGCGCCGCAGCTTCACCATAGACAGCCAGCATATCGTGAGCTCGGTCGGTGCCGGTGATGCGTTTGCCGCCGGTATGTTATACGGCATCCATCAACAGTGGGATACAGACACGTCCCTGGAACTGGCGCACGCCGTGGCCGCTGCCAGTCTGCGTTCGTCGAACGCTGTCGGCACCGTCGAAAGTGTCGCGCAGTGCCTTCAATACGCGCGCGGTTTGTAATGGCCACCCGGGATCAGGATCAACACGTACAGCACCCACTGACCGCAAGCCGACACGGAATGGTGGCAGTGATCAGCAGACTGGCACCTTATCTGTTGCGCTATCGCAGCCGCATTGTGCTGGCACTGTTTGCTCTGCTGGGAGCTGCCGCCTCAACGCTGGCCATGCCAGTCGCGTTTCGCAACCTGATTGATATCGGTTTCTCCGGCCAGTCGTTCGACAGCGCCGTAATCAATAAGACTTTTATCTGGTTGTTCGCATTAGCGGTGTTACTGGCATTTAGTACCGCACTACGATTCTACTGCGTGTCATGGCTTGGCGAACGCATCACTACTGACTTGCGCGGCGATGTGTATGCACAGGTGCTCAGGCAGGACCCGGCTTTTTTCGAAAGCCTTAAAACCGGTGAAGTACTGTCGAGACTGTCTGCTGACACCACTCTGATTCAATCGCTGGTCGGCACATCGGTATCTCTCGGACTACGCAATGCGCTGTTGTTCACCGGCGCGTTGTTGATGATGCTGATTACCAATATCAAACTTGCCGCTATTATCGTCGGTCTGCTGGTGATCGTGGTGTTGCCAATTATTCTGTTCGGGCGCAGGGTGCGGGTGTTGTCGAGAGAAAGTCAGGACAGACTGGCTGACACCGGCTCAATGGCCGCAGAAACGCTAAACGCCATGCAAACCGTCCAGGCTTATGGCAGAGAGAAGTACGAAACAGACCGATATCGCGATACCAACAATGAAGCCTTTCGCGCTGCCATTCGGCGCAACCGCTCAAGATCGCTGTTAACTGCACTGGCGATCATCCTTGTATTCGGCGCGATTGTGCTGGTGCTGTGGATGGGCGCGCGTTCAGTCGTGGAGGGCAGTCTCTCTGTTGGTTTGCTCGCCCAGTTTGTGATGTATGCGGTAATAGCCGGTGGATCTGCAGCGACGGTCGTAGAGGTATACGGCGAATTTCAGCGTGCTGCAGGAGCGACAACCCGACTGGTTGAGCTGCTGGACGCAGAGCCCGCAATCCGCGACGTCAGCCACACAGATCGCAGCAGAGAATCCATGGGTACACAGACCACCGCGGCCAGTATCACTTTCAGCGACGTGGTCTTCAGCTATCCCAGCCGACCACAGTACCAATCGATAAACCGGATCAGCTTCCACATTGAGCCGGGGCAGAATGTCGCCATTGTCGGTCCCTCGGGGGCCGGCAAGACCACCCTGTTTCAGTTACTGCTTCGCTTTTACGACCCGCAGCAGGGCACCATTACATTCAACAACACACCACTGCCGGCACTCAGCCTGCAGGCACTTAGAACGCAGATAGGCCTGGTGTCACAGGAAAGCACCGTGTTCTCGGCAAGCGTCGGCGATAACATCCGCTACGGCTGCCTGACCGCCAGCGACGAAGCGGTTACCCGGGCAGCCATCAGTGCACAGGCGGACGAGTTTATTCAGCAATTGCCGGAAGGCTATGACACTTATGTCGGAGAAAAAGGAGTTCGGCTGTCCGGTGGACAAAGACAGCGCCTGTCGATTGCACGGGCACTGCTGAAAAACCCACCCCTTTTACTGCTGGATGAGGCGACCAGTGCACTCGACACAGAAAGCGAGAGAAAGGTTCAGTTGGCGCTCGAACACGCAAAGCATGGACGAACAACACTGACCATCGCACACCGGCTGGCGACTATTATCAATGCCGGACGCATCCTGGTGATTGATAAGGGCCGACTCGTCGAGTCCGGCACCCATCATGACCTCGTTGAGCGGGACGGCGTGTATGCTCAACTGGCACGACGACAGTTCGAGAACAACGTATAGCGCTCATCCGGCACGTCGGATGAACCAGCGCGTGCCACAACGGTTACGCCGGTCGCCGATAAAAGCGATAAGCGGCATCCGATAACGCATTGTGATCAAATACCGCATAGTGCGGATCATTCGATGCCTCTGCGGACTCCACCTCCTGCAGCGACCGCAGCAATTCACCACGTATGGCACAGGCGATTTCGCGATGTTCCCGGTAGCTGGCAAGTTGAGATTCGTACAGATCTGATGCGATACGATGGCGGGCGAATGCGCTTTCATACGTCGCTGTGTTGCGCATCATCGTGTCACTTGCGAGGTCGAGCTCGGCCATTAGCGCATAGTAGTCATCAGCATCCGGGTAGCTGGCGTTGAACTGCATGACAACGACTTCAAGTTCCGCATCGGATTCATCGACACACAGCTTTGCATACTCGAGTTGCGACTTTGCCCTGTCGAGGTGATAGCGAGCTTCATCCAGTGCCGTATGGCCACGCTCAAAATCGGCCACAGCGACTTCAAACCCGGCCACCGCCTTTGCAAGAGGATCCGGGAAGAAATCGCTGTCATTTTGTGCTGCATTCATCAAAACGGTTTCCGTAGACACTTACAGGGACAGTGTAACGACAGCCAACAAACTTACTTGAGTACGCCCCCGACACGGAACAACAACCTGACAGTGCTACAAAAAAAACCTGTGACTCAACCCAGTGGTATTGAAGCGATAAGGTTCGCATACTGCGCACCATGCATATCCCGGTCAAAACGACTACCCTGCACCACAGTGCGGGGAAAACTGAACTTGATCACGTGAATATCTGAAAGATCAAACCGCTTGAGCGCAGCCGTTTCGACCCGCAGTACGTCAGCAACCGCTGCACTCTCCAACTGACTGGATACCGATTCAAATGTAGCAGCATCGGCAAAAAACAGATCCACCGTCACCCAGAACGGACCTGCATTTTTACTGCGCACGCTGTGTGCGATTTGCCCGACACTATGCATGGCGCACCTCCGTCACCTCAAGGCGAAACGCCTCCATGGGATCCTGCAACTCCATGACATGGTTGAGCGCAAACTCATACAACGGCCCGCGCTCCGATTCTACTGGCGAATAGGGAAACGCAAAGGTCGGTAACTCCTCATCGGGAGTTAACGGGTAATGCAGCAAATAAGGGTTGCACAACTTGGCAATATCATTGGCAACTGCCTGCGCTGATGCGGTCACCAGCATCAGTACACCCACTTCGGCGGGGTTCGAGGTCTGTTGCTCCAATGCGCCGAGGGTGGCATCAATCCCGATCAGACGAAACTCAATATCGTATTCGTCTGCCGACAACTGCATTTGCTGTTCTATCGTTGTCAGTAGAAAAGCATGAAGTTTGGATGTCCACTCCCTCGCTGCTGCGACATAGCGTGGCTGCCTCAAAAGGACCAGCGCCGAGGTTTGATAACCGACAAGGCGTGCACCTTCGAGCTTCACCGTATAGCGGTCACTCACGTGCCACGCCGAGCCCGTGACCCGAACTGATCGCGCATCCACGGGGTGATACACGGCGTTGCTCACGTCCAGTGTACCGCCCGGCTCTGTCAGGTGCAGCGGGTCCGCGTTTTCATACAACATGTGCGCCGACACAGAATAAGGCGTGCAGCTGGCCGTCTGTGCCAGCGGACTGACGGTAAACCCTGTCTCATCAAACGTTATTTCGATCACACCACTGACCGGATTGGTCGAACACAACGCACCGCACTCACCCACTTTGGCACCGTGCCATGCCGCACCCACGTGATCGCCACGGGCAACGGGCAATGCGGCAATTACCGCTGTGTCTGTTGTTCTGCCAGCCAGCACAATATCCGCACCGGTCTCAAGCGCTGCGTTGATCTGTTCAACACCGGCCAGCGCAACCACATTGGTGCAGGCATCGAGCAGCGGCTGATCCAGCGGTATTTCAGGCGCCAGTGGCGTTATCCTGCCGTGCTGCAGCGCGTCGCCAAGCTGCTGTCTGCTCTGACTGGAATACAATCGGGCGACCTTCAGCGTCTGCCCCAGCTCCTCGGCGATCTGACGAGTCAGATCAAACATCCAGTCGACCGTATCGTCGGTGCCGCAGGTGCCACAGGAACCAATCACCAGCGGTACATCCAGTGCCTCGCGCGCGATCATCAGATCACGCCACTGCGCACGTGTCGCCAGCTCGGAGTATTTGCCGGAACCGGTGCCGAGATAATACGGCCCGCTATCGGTCGAACCGCCATCGATGCAAATCGCATCGGGGTGGTTTTGGACACCACGCGCCAGGGCGTCGGCTTCAAACCCCAGTCCGAGTACGCCGCTGGGTATCAGGATGCGAGTGGGCATCAGCGTGACCTGTCAGTTGAATCAGGCGCTATGGTAGCGCGTGACACATACACAATACAGAAACCACATTGAAATTTACCGCAGCACACCACAGACTCGCTGACACCTGCAGTCACCCCAACCATTACCCATGGCACTCCCCTCACCGAACGATCAACTCTCAGGCAGGCGACGCGCACTGGCTGGTTTCATCGAGAGCAAGCCGGTCATCAACTTCATTACGCTGATCATCCTGATTAATGCAGTTACACTCGGACTGGAAACCAACCCCGATGTGATGTCGAAGTACGGCGGCTTTCTGAAGCTACTCGATAAACTCATTCTGATCATCTTTACGATTGAGCTGCTGATCAAACTCATTGCCTACCGGCTGTCATTTTTTCGCTCCGGCTGGAACCTGTTCGACCTCTTCATTGTAGTGATGGCATGGCTGCCGGCCACCGGACCTTTTTCTATATTGCGCGCCCTGCGTATCCTGCGTGTATTGCGACTGCTTTCAGTGGTGCCACAGATGCGCCGCGTGGTGTCCGCCATCGGTCATTCCATACCGGGCATGATTTCAGTGATCAGTGTGCTTGGCCTGCTGTTCTATGTGTCCGCCGTGCTCACTACCAAGCTGTTCGGTCAGCACCCCGACCCGCTGATGCAGGAATGGTTCGGCACCATTGGCGCTTCGGCTTATACGCTGTTTCAAATCATGACGCTCGAGAGCTGGTCGATGGGCATCGTGCGGCCAGTGATGAGTCACTTTCCATGGGCGTGGCTGTTCTTCGTGCCCTTTATCATTATTACCAGCTTTGCTGTGCTTAACCTGTTTATCGGGATCATCGTGGACGCGATGCAAATGACACAACAGGACTCACGTGGTGATGATGACCCGGCGGTGCGCCTTGAAAAAGAAATTGTCGAACTCCGACAGACCATCACAGCGCTGCAAAAATCACTGAAAAACCCAAGGCAGTAGCAAACCAGGGCAGTAGCAAAACAAGGGCAATAGCAAAACCGGGGCAATAGCGTAGGTGCCGGTCGCCTCAGCGCTGCCTGTCAGTCGTCCTGGCGGCGCCATACATGATCGCTGTGTCGGGTACCTGCTCATTCCACTGCTTCTGCAAAAACCAGCGACGATGTTGCGACGGGTGCTGACCCGTTCGGTTGGCCAGTATCCCGAATTCCCGGTATCCACAGCACAGATAAAAAGCACGGGCCTCATCACTCGAGGTATCGAGCCATGCGCCATGACAATGTTGCTCACGGCCTTTTCGCTCCGCACTCGTGAGCAAGGTTCGACCGATACCACGGTGTCGATGCTGCTCATGTACCCAAAGCGTCCTGATCAATAGCCATCCATAGGAAGTCACCGCAGTCAGTCCGCCAAGCAGACCACCGTCAGTAGCTTCAACGCTCAGAGTGAACTGACCGTTTACTGCCTGTGGTTGCCGTGCACGCAGCGATGCCAGCAGCTCGGATTCAATCTGCGGCGCCACGCCGGGTGAGTCGGATCGTATTTCAAAGGTGCTCATGCGCTGCTCCGGGAACTTGTGTCTGGTGACACGGACCAATAGCAAAAGAAAGGGGATACAAGTGCAGCATAATCCAGTCAAGATATCGCTATACCGGTGGGCGGGAAAATGGGGTCCGTTTAAGGTTTCCATACCGTGCGGCGAATGCGCGCTCACCGTCGATGTTATCAAAGACACGCTGGCCAACGAACTGGACGGTATACCGGTAGTACTCGAAACCCACGACTGGCTGTCTCACTGGTGGAAGCCACTGCGACACGGTGGCTGGCACGCACCAATTGTTATTGTTGAAGGTCGGCTGGTCAGTCAGGGACATGCGCTCAATCGGGGGGTACTGACAGAGGCTGTGATTGCTGCCCACGTCAGCCGGTCAGAGCCCGCGGGAAACCATGTATTCGGCAAAGCGTCCTGCCCCCACTGCACACGCGCCAAACAATATCTGGAAGCCGCGGGCATGCCATTCGCCTATCACGATGTGGTTCGCGAACCGCGATCGCTGTACGAAATGCTCGGCAGAGTAAAACCCATCGTCGGGCCCAAAACGCCGATCACCGTTCCGCAGATATGGATTGCAGGTGAGTATGTCGGCGGAGCCGATGAGCTTGAAACTATTCTGCAGCACGACGTTGAGCCCAACCCCGATCGGGGTCAATGCGCGCTGTCGGCGCCGGCGGCAAGCTGACGCGGTTGATTTACTGCCCCGGGAATCCGCGCCGCAGAACCTGTGCTACTGCGCAGACTCGTAGACGGGCTAACTTCTGCCCGCCCGACGACGCTTCACCCGAAGCAGGCCATCGATGCGATCAAACCACGCGTAGGGCATCCCACCTGGTGTGAGTCGTCGTTTGGCACGTACGTAGTACACCCGCGCCCGACGGGATCGGTTAAGAAACAAAGACAGCGCCAGCGCCAGGAGCGGCAGCCCGGTCGGAAAAGGGAGCGGAATACACAGCACCGCCACCAGCAATATGATCGGCACCCAGAGAATACTCACTGGCTTATCCCACGTTGTCGGGCAATCCTGGTCAGGTTGTGCAGGGCTGGTCGCATAGAAGCGGACCTGATGCGGTAGCCACAGATAATCCATCAACTAAAAATAGCAGAGAATTTTTGCTCGTCCATCAACTACACACCGCAACCACCGGGACTTGTATCGTGCGCCAGAATCCCGACACCGCAACGGTATTCCTGGCGCCCTGCGCACAGATACACTGCCGGTCAGCGACAGAGTGTTCGACAGACTCTGTTGTAACCAATCAAAGCTGTCACACAACAAGTTCAGGGGATCGGAAATGGTTATTATTCACTGATATCCGGTGAGCAGCGGAATTCAATCCAATCCAAACGATAGTCGAGCCCATCAATGATCGTCAGAACCCTCGAAGACTTAAAACAGACCGGTCGCTACGCCGAGAAACCCGGCCACTGGAGCAGTGCACGATACCTCCTGCGCGATGATGCGGTCGGATTCACCCTGACCCAAACCACTGTCGCCGCCGGTTCGACCCTGGACATGCAATACAAGAATCACATCGAGGCCAACCTGATCATCAGTGGTGAAGCCATCGTTACCGACCTCGAAAACAACCGCAAATACCAGTTGCAACCCGGCGCCATGTACACCCTGGATAAGCATGACAGACACCGGCTTGAAGCGACCAGCGACCTGACTATTGTGTGCATATTCACACCGGCACTGGTCGGCACCGAAACACATGATGAAGACGGCTCGTATCCGATCCTGTGACGCCCCACCAGGAGTCGGCGCCTAGTTCCGCGCTTTAGGAGTTTGTATGTTGTTGGAAAGCGCCAGCAACACTCGCCTGATCAGCTGCGCTTTCACTTCTTCCGGCGGTGAGCTGCCCTCAGTCATCTGAGGGTCCGTAGCTGCCGGCAGTGCATCCTTCGCCTGCGTATGACGAGCAGCGCCGGAGTCCGCACCGGTGCTGGCATGCCCGGCATCGACAATTATCAAACGATCCGCTTGCGGCGACGCTGTCTGCCCATACAAAAAGTGCTCAATGGCAGCTGATAACCGCAACACGAAGCCGGTACTCGACCAGTGATTCAGTACAGGAAAGCTAAAGGCGCCCGGGGAATCACCGAATCGAGTATCCGGGATTATCACCGGCATGCCCTTTGCCGCAAGCGCGCGGGCTTTTCTCCATCGGAAATAACGTCTCAGTGCAGCGCCGATTGCATCACTGGCAAATGAGGTCCTTTGCCACAACGACAGCATTTTCTTATTCAGCCGCTCAGTCGCTGTGGTACCAATTGACACACCACCAAGCTCCACCAGCCGACACACCAGGTTATTGCTAAACAACTGAGCAACCGATTGTGTTGCGTTCTTATCTGCCTCGGCATGCGTAATAACGACTACCGGTGCCGACTGAACGCGCCCGTCCTTATCGGTGAGGCGATGTTTCCTGTGATTTTTTTTTCGTGTCGGGAACTGCCACGAGCGACTGGGGGATAACGCTACCCCGTCAGCTTCCGCAAGCTCACGCCGCAGACTTTGTAACAATAGATCCACTTCCCAGGCGACATCGATTTCCACCAGTTTAGCGACGAATTTCGCCGCCTCGGTCCCAACCAGGACTTGCGACACAGCCTGAAAACTATCGCCGGTGCATTCCTCATACCTCGCCCGCGCCTGCGCCATCAGTCTTTTTTTGGTTCGAACCCGATATTCCTGCTGCATGGACGCTGCACACACTCGGGTTATCGCCTCAATCGCACTGGCCATTTCTGGCGCACGCACCCCGCCATGCATCGCGAAGAGACGATCAGCGTTAAGGAAGACCAACTCATTATCAGACACACGGCCAACGGTCACGACAGCGGATATATCGAGCTGAGTCAGCGTTGTACAGCTTTCGCAATAACCGATCAGTGTCGCTACCGAGGCCGACTCTGACACCGCGCAGCTAAACATCTGAAAGAATCCGAACCCCTCAAGAAACTCGAGCAGTGACGGCATGGCCCGCTGTTCAATCAGTACTTGCACGGCACTGCGATCGCCGCTGGCGCAGCAAAGGCTGGCCGCATCGCTATGGACAATCAAACGAAACCCGGCCCGCTGCACTTCTTCAAGTAATTGCCGGACCGAGCGTGTACGTTTCGATGCAGTGCTCATCATCAATCGGTGATTCCTGAAACCTGGGAAATGCCTGCGCCCACTTCTTTGTTGGACTTGGTCAGATAATTGCGCAACTCTCTGCTTCAGGCGGGCGCAGTTTACTCTCAGGAGATTCCACAGATTGTGAAGGAGTGCTCGAACCGGAAGTTATTCCGTTCCCGGGGGACGAAAACAATTACTGCGGTCTGACTCGATAGTCGGCCAAAAAACAGAGTCGATAATTCGCTGTTTTTTCACAACATACCCGCAGGCATGCCCGCTCTAAAGCGATCATTCATACGAGGTTGAGACACCTGCGCTTTTACACAATTGTGATCCGGTTCGATCACTATGGCCGGGATGGGGGCGCAATAAAGGCGTGCAGAAAGCCGACACGATATTCGCTTTCGTTCTCATCATTCTGAATCATTTTCCCTCCCCGCAGATTCACCGTTGCCGTAAATCTGATCCACACATCCGAACAACGAACCTACTACATCCCCGGGTTCCTGTCACCGAGTGAACCGGCATCGAAACGGGTCATCGAGCATTTCACTCCCTGCTAATAACCAGTGAGTTCCAGATAACCTCTGCCCACAGAACGGCCCTGATCATCCGTTAGCATGATCGCGCCTTCCCAGTACCGCACCGTTAAATTCAACTCCTGATTATCGATAAGGGGAGAAAAATAGACAGTTTCCCCGTTGTCACTCCTCGACAGTTTCCCCTCTACCGGATAACGCGCACCGCTACTGCTCTGCCACCACCGACTGATCTCAAGCTGTGGCACAGCAACAGCCTGCTTTCGTCCGTCAACACCAATTTCAACCGCGCTGCTGTACGGACTCGCCGTACCATCGCTTTGTCGAAGCTGGTAAAACATCAGTTCGCGGCCATCATCAAATTGCATGGCAAACCAGTCCCATCCCACCTGATTATCGGACAAGGCACTGCTGCTCCATTCACGGTCAAACCATGCCGACCCGGTCACGTCGAAAGTCTGCCCGCTGCTACTGATAGAACCCTCGGCAGAAAGACGCGTGTAGGCATAGTAGTGCGACGCATTGCACGGGTCATCGCTCTTTCTACTGTAACCTTCCGTACCCTGTAGTACACGAGGCTTTAGCGCGGCGAGCTTTAGGTCTATGGCAGTACCGCTTGCAGCATCGGATAAACGCAATTCCCAGGTCGGCAACGTACCGGAACTGATCTGTACCAACTTCCAGTCTTCAAGCCATACCTTTGCAAGCTTACGCTCAAGCACAGCACCGGCGAGGCCTGCAGCAGTCCTTGAAAAACGCTCGTGTGCGGCAACCGCCGTATCCGCTTCTCTGGTGACGGCAAAGTGCGCCATATAAAACTGGGAGGTCTCCCACGCCGAGCCACTTTGTTTTGGTGTATGTGGCTGTGTCGCTACGCGAAAGAAAGTCACGTGAAAGCCGTAGCGCGTACCATCCACATCCACCACGTTACCGGTAATGTACCACCACTCGTTTCGAAAACCGGGGTGATCAATGTGATCCTCAGGAAAACGAAAAGCCACCGGTGCGCAGGCACGCTGAAACCCGGTAGCATCACCGCCGAGTTCAGCATGCAGCGACACAATCGGCGCATCACTGCGCGGTGTGCCATTGTCACAGGCTGCAAGCATCACTAGACACCACAAAAAAGCCAGTGCTTTCATCCCTGCCTCAAAGCAACCGACGGCGACATTCGCGCCAGTTGACGTGCCGGATACAAGGCCGCGAGCAAAGCGGCGATCACCGCCATCGCCACGCACTCCCAGAGCACCGCAGGAGAAACAGAAAACTGCATCGACCATCCGAAAGAACGCCGGTTGATCACATGCACCAGTATCGCAGACATCAGAACGCCCAGAGGCAGCGCCAGTATTCCCGCCACCAGTCCCATCCACGCAGTTTGCGACAACAGCACCCGATACAGTTCAGCCGGTGTGGTGCCGAGCGCCCTTAGCACCGCAAACTCACGGCGACGTTCAAGCGTCAGCGACAGCAGTGCACAGAGCACTCCGATAAACGCGACAGCAGTGGTCAGCACTCTCAGTACGTGTGTAATCGCGAAGGTTTGATCAAATATCTGCATTGAGAGATCGCGAATCTCACGATCGCTGCGTATCAGCAGTTGCGGCCAGCGTTTCACCACGGGCCTGAGCCGGGCAACACCGTCTTTAAAGTCTGAATCGAAAGCCAGGCCCACAGAACTGACCGCACGATCAGCCCAGTGCCGCTGCATCGTCGCCATCGGCATCACGATTAACCCGCGACCAGCGCCGTAGTCGGTGAATACTCCGGCGACAGTAAAGTCTACAACACCGCTATCAGTCAACACGGGCAGCGTCTGTCCCGCCTTCGCAGCAAGCTGCCATGCGAGAGGTTCGGAAATGAATAATGAATCACCCTTCGACCATGCCTGCCACTGATCAGCAACCGCCACATCCGCAGGCAATAGTGACAAACCCCGCTCCATGTCACCTTCAAACTGAAGCGCCATCACCCTCGCCGGCACATCGGCGATGTCTGCATCAAATACTCTCATCAGTCGCATACCATCGCTTCCCGGTATCCCTTTAAGCGTATCAACGAATTCCTGCGGCAACGGGTTA
This sequence comes from uncultured Granulosicoccaceae bacterium, assembly GCA_964583825.1. Lineage (GTDB taxonomy): Bacteria > Pseudomonadota > Gammaproteobacteria > Granulosicoccales > Granulosicoccaceae. Next base: position 2,489 of record CAZOXM010000073.1, on the reverse strand, counting down.
TCCAGTGATTCACCATCGCGGATATACACGTCGGCCTGCAGCGTCTGATCGAGCCAGTCGGCAACAGATGCTCTGAAGCTGCCTATCATGATACCCACACCGGCGGTCGCAGAGACCGCAACTGCCAGTGCAGTAACGGCAACGGCCATTCGACTTAAACTTGCCGACAGGGAACGCATAGGGTACTGACCGGTTGCCCCTGTACCGGTAAAAGGCAACCGATCACTCAACGCAACCAGCCATCGCAGGCAGATCGGTATCATCAAACTGTACCCGACAACAATTAGAAACAACGCGACGAAGGCCATAAGCAATGACGTGCTGATCAGCAGCACAATCAACCCGACCACCCCGCCGACCAGGCCCGCAACTGCGAGTCGCGGCAGCCAGCGGCCGGTTTTGTGCTCCAGACTGGAACGCTGCGTCAACGTAATCGGCGGACTGCGAGCCGCTTCCAGAGAGGGAACTGCAGCGGCCACAAGCGCCGTAAAAAGCGCCATACCCGTCACTTTGATCACAATAAAAAGCGGCACATCCAGCTGTCGAACCTGAAGCGTGAAGTAAAGATCATTAATTGTCCGTGTCACCAGATGCAGCAACAGACCACCGAGCGCGTAACCAAGTATCAAGCCGAGCGCAATACCCGCCAGTGCAAAGAGGATGACTTCAATAAGCACTGCAACCGACAGTCCGACGCGATCGACGCCAGCCACCCGCAATTGCCCGAACAGTAAGCGACGCTGCAATACAGACAGGGTGACGGTGTTGTAGATCAGAAACGCACCCACCAGCAGCGCCAGCAGGCTCATCGCAACCAGGTTGGTATGAAACGCCTGTGTCATCTGCTGCAGTGCATTGTTGCGTCGGGCGGCATCTGTAATGGCGATATCTGCAAATGTACTCCGGATCAAACCCAGATCGGCTTCGCGCTCTGCTATTAAGTCTATCCGGCTCAGGCGCCCCTCCATCCCAAGCAGCCATTGAGCCGTTGCAATATCAGTCATTACCATCGAATCGAACGCCGGCTGCCGTCGGGTGTCGACCACATTAATCAGGCGGACATCATACTGACTGTCAGTCACGTTTACCGATGCGGCTTGATTGATCTCAAGCCCAAGACGTGCCGCGGTTGAATTGCCGATGATCACCGTACCGAACTCAAGCAATGCGAGGCTTTCTCTGGCGCTCCTCCCGGCGTTGTTCATTGGCGCAAGGGATTGAAATTGCGTGCGAAACATAGGCTCGGCAAACAAATCCACTCCCAGTAACTGGAGGGTTTCACGTCCAGCCAGACCGCGCAGTGTTATCGCACCCTCGACAATCGGCGCGCTGCGGCGAACACCCAGGTCGCGGCGCAACCGGGTATACACTGTTTCATCCACGCCGGCTGCACCACCGGTTATCTGATGAGTGGCTCGACCGGTTACCGCATCGAGTGACAGCGCAAAGGCGCGTTTAGCACTCTGATTCGCAATATCAACACTAAACACCACAGCCACACCGACCGCCAGACCGCATAGCATCAGCAACACCTGCCATACATGCTGCCGCCAGTAGCGCACCGAGCATCGCATCAGTAAGCGAAGCGAACTACTGCCAGGCAAGACCGTCACCACCTGTCCGGGTACGCGGTTCAATCGCCCCATCTCTGATCGCAATCACACGATCCGCTGCCGCTGCCACCGCCTCGCTGTGGGTGACCATCACAACGGTCTGGCCGGTCTCTGCGGCGATCTCGTTAAACAGAGCCATCATACGAGCACCTGTCTGCGCATCGAGATTGCCGGTATGTTCATCAGCCAGCACCAGTGAGGGTCGATGCACCATCGCTCTCGCGATCGCAACGCGTTGTTGTTCACCACCCGACAACTGATCAGGAAACGCATCGGCACGAGCCGCAAGGCCGACTTTGTCTATCATCTGTTCACTCTGTTGCTGCACCTCCTCGCAGACAGCACCGTTGAGTTGCAGCGGCAGCTTTATATTTTCCATAGCAGTGAGCGTGCTGATCAGATTGAAAGATTGATAGATAAAGCCGATGTGCCTGCGCCTGAACAGCGTGCGGTGTTTCTCGGACAGGCCGTTCAGATTTTCGCCATTCACCGAAATTTCACCACCGTCAAGTGTGTCGATGCCGGCAATCAGGTTGAGCAGTGTCGACTTGCCGCTGCCGCTTTGACCAAGCAACGCCACACGCTCACCACAGGACACACGCATACTCAGCCCGCGCAATACCTCGAGTTGCCCCTCACCGGCCTGGTAGTGTTTCCATACATCGACAACGTCCAGAAACGGGTCGGTTGATAAACTGTTCAATAGAGCACCTGACTGATGGAGACGAGGCGGACAGAGCTTACGATTCCGCCGCGCATCCGGAGCGGCAAAAGCCGTCACATCGAATGATGTTCGAAGCATACGAATAACTTTTTCCACTGACAACAGCTAACAGGGTGTTGAAAAACGTGATGAGCGACGGTCTGAGTAGGCAA
>CAZOXM010000072.1:0-25710 GCA_964583825.1 uncultured Granulosicoccaceae bacterium | reverse complement strand
ATGCGTCGATGTCGTCGGTTCGGTAGGCGATGTGGCCTCGCACCACCGGGTTGACTATTTGCCCGGTACTAAAGCCCGCCTTGACATCACGCTGTGCAAGGTGAACCTGTATATCGCCATCAGTCACAAACGCGACATCACCCGCATAGCCCTTTTTCTTTTCAAGCGGCGGCAGCAGGGCTTCGGTTTCAGTATTGAGTCCGATCACGTCGCGATAGAACTGATCCATTTCCGCCACGTTGGTGGTGGCGTAGTTGATGTGGTGTAACTTGAGTTTCATGGCGGCGGCTCACTGTGTGCGATAGCAGTATGTTAACGCAGACGGGGCGACTGTCATCTGGAAAAGTGCCCGGTAAATTCCGGGAAGAAGCATGGCTGTGCAGCTCTTTGTTCACTGTGTACCAGCGGCCAACTTACTTCGCTGCAGCAAAGCCTGCACCGGCCTGTTTGTATTCGGCGCGAGGCGGACTGAAAACATCGAGTATCACAGCACCCTCCGGCCCGGCACGAAAGCCGTGCTCAACATGGCCGGGCGTTTGCCAGAAGTCACCCGCTGACACCGGGTGTTCAATACCACCCTGAATACGACTGCCACTGCCTTCAAGTAACACCCCCCACTGCTCTTCCGGGTGACTGTGAATTTCACCACTGCAGTTCGCATCGATGCGCACCACGGATAACATCACGTTTTCACCCGGAAAAATACGGGTTTCCATGCCACTGGCCAGTTGGCGAAGTATTCCCTGAGACAAGTCATTCAAATTATAGAAAGGCTGTTGGCTCACCGTATCCTCACTTGCGTGTTATCGACAGCAACACACTAACGCAATCCGCTCACGCACTGCAATCAAACCCTGGGAACCCTGATGTATTGTGCGCGGCCATACCGGCAGACAAATTTTTTTGAGCGCGGCGTCCCTTGCCATGTAAACAATGGACAATGAATGATTGTTACTTTTATAAAATCGCAACGATGCGCTCGGTATGCCAGGTCGTCAGAACGACGTGAGTAATTGATCAGAGGCTCCCCTGGTGTTTTACACCCGCGCCGGGAGATTGTGGCACACTGTGCCCATCGGCTTATCAGCCGACCAACAAGAGGAGAGAGGAATGCACCGACCCGCGCCCAACAAACGTTCATTGATCAGAACGACGCTCGCCTGCACATTGCTCACACTGGGCCACGCCCCTGTCATCGGCGCAGATGAGCATCCGCGCTTTCCCAACTCGGTGACCGGCACCTACCACATGGTGTCCAGTGCGCACCCGGTGGCCTCACAGGCCGGTATCGACATACTGAATGCCGGTGGCACCGCGATGGATGCCGCTGTGGCCGTGCAGTTGATGCTGAACCTGGTGGAGCCGGAGTCATCGGGAATTGGCGGCGGTGCCTTCATGTTGTACTGGGATCACTCGGAGAAAAAGCTACTGACGTATGACGGACGCGAGAAAGCACCGGCCAGTGCGACGCCTGCCTACTTCTTAAAAGACGACGGTGAGCCGATGAAGTGGCCGGACGCTGTTCCCGGCGGTTTGTCAGTCGGCGTGCCCGGTACACTCAGATTATTGGAGGTAGCACACGCCGAGCACGGCATCCGCCCGTGGCCGGAACTGTTTACTCCCGCGATCACCCTGGCGGAGTCCGGTTTTGAAATCACCGACAAGCTGGCAGGTTCAATCGAGCGCGCCAAAGAACGCGGACTGACGCTGTTCGAACCCACGCGTAACTACTTCTTTAACGAAGACGGTTCGGGCCGTGCCGCCGGCACCACCCTCACCAACCCGGCATTCGCCAGCACACTGAAGCTGTTGGCGGCAGAGGGTTCAGCGCCGTTTTATTCGGGGGCACTTGCAGAAGAAATAGTCGCCACGGTCACCGGTGCGAGCACCAACCCGGGGCAGATGACACTGGCGGATCTGAATGCCTACGAGGTCGTACAGCGCGAGCCGGTGTGTTTCCCGTATCGTGAACACGAAGTCTGCGGCATGGGGCCACCCACCTCCGGTGGCCTCACCATGGGACAGATACTCGGCATACTGTCGCACTACGATCTGCCATCGATAGGACCGGGTGTCGAGTCATGGCATCTGTTTATCGAGGCCGCGAAGCTGGCCTATGCCGATCGCGGCATGTACATGGCCGATGCAGATTTTGTCGATATGCCGGAAGGCCTGTTAAACAAGGACTATCTGTCCGAACGCGCCGCCCTTATTGATCCGCAACAAACCATGGGTAGTGCCGAAGCAGGCACACCACCGTGGCAGGAAGCGCAGTTGCGCGCACCCGATCTACAGCCGGAGAAGGCAGGCACTTCGCATTTTTCCATCATTGATCGCTATGGCAACATGGTCTCAATGACCACAACCATTGAAACGGGCTTCGGCTCACGTCTGATGGTCGGCGGCTTTCTGCTCAACAACGAGCTCACAGATTTTTCGTTTCGGCCAGAGAAAGATGGCAAACCGGTGGCCAATCGTGTGGAGGGCAACAAGCGACCCCGATCATCGATGTCACCCACTATCGTACTTAAGGACGGACGTCCGGTACTGCTGACGGGTTCACCGGGAGGTTCGCGGATAATTAACTATGTCACCCAGTCAGTGGTCGCTATTCTCGACTGGGGTATGGATCCGCAGGATGCACTGAACATGGGCCACGTGGTTAATCGAAACAGCAAGACCGATCTTGAAGAAGGGTCTGAAGCGGTTGAATTACAGGGCGCACTCGAAGCGCTTGGCCATGAAGTGAACGTGCGCGCTTTGACGTCAGGGCTGCACACGATACTGATCGATGGCGCACGATACTACGGTGCGGCCGACCCGAGACGCAGTGGTGTGGCGATCGGGGAATAACGCTAACGCGATCGGTACCAGCTTTCACGCTCGGCGGTAGGCACGGTGATACGTTGAATGTTGTCGTCTCTGGCAATGAGCAGTTCAACCTCGACGCCAGCCTTGCCGGTGCGCCACAGCGCCTGGTAGAAGTCTGCCATCTGGTAAACGCGGGTGTCATTCAATGCAATGATGGCATCACCTGCCAACAGCCCTGCATTCGCCGCAGGGCTTTCATCGGCCACTCTAACAACGTTGAGGTCGGGCAGCGTTTCATTCATGGTGACTCCGAGCCACGGTCGCCCGGGTGCGGTGTGCTGGCCACTCAGCAGCGTGCCAAAGTGCTTTCTGAGATGTTCTACCGGAATAAACAAGTTGCCACTGGCCGATCTGCGATCATTGCGAGGAAAGATATCGTTTAATAACAGGCTGCCGATCCCGACCAGCTCGGCGTCGCGATTCACCAGGGCAGCGCCACTGAATGCGCGTGTGGCAGGCGTGGTATAGAAAGCGCGTTTAAGATGATATTCCCAGGAGCCTGAGAAATCCCGGGCACTGGCGATCGTGGTGACGTGTGCGGCGCCGGTACCGCCGTGCGGCAGCACCACCACATCCTGATCCACACCCAGTGCCGTTGAATTGCCGAGTGCCATCGACGGGTAGTCCGCCGGCAGATCAACCCGCAGCAAAGCGAGTCCGGTGGCTGCATCATTCACCACTGTGATAGCGCTGGTGGTTGTGCCGTCTGCAAAGGTGACCAGCGCTGCTTCTGCCTCCAGCACCAGATAGCCAACAGTCAGCAGTAACCCCGTCGCATCGATGACGACGGCACTGCCGCTGCGTTCGCTGCCGAGCGTTTCTGTGGTGCGCGCATCCGCACGGATGATTGTGTCGAGCTTTACAACCGCCGCGGCAAATTCTGCAGCGCCCGGCTCCGACTGCGCATGCGCGTTAGGAACAACACACAGCCACGACAGCACTGCCGCAAGAATGAAGGACCGCATGGCGTTGACCCCGATGGTTTTCCACAGACTGCACGATTCGACCGGGTTTGTCGAACAAAGTGCAGTCGGGGAGCATGTCTGAGTGAAGACTTCGGGTTACAAGCGCGCGCTACTCAATTTCGACAGCGGGTTTGGCTGGGGGTGACAGCGGCACTCTTTTCGCAGCACCGATCGACGGCGCACCGACCGACACATCGGACGGGGAAATGCTGCTGTCTGCGAAGTCTTCAAACTCCTGCAGATACACATCGCGTTTTGCGGCCAGTGCCGATTCGGCCAGCCCCGGTGAGTGTGTGATTCGGTAGTCCCAACCGAGTGCACCGGCATAACCGTTGGTGTACCAGCTCTGCAGCAGGGTGAGATGGTCCACGGCAGACAAACCTTCCACCGGATACTCACCCATCATCAGCGGCTTGTCATCGAGACCAAAGTCTGACGGTGACATGTCATAGGGCCAGTAGTCGTTGACCCAGTCATAGATGTGTGTCTGATAGAAATCCACATCCAGCTGCGTCCACGCTGTAGCCCATTTGAGCGCGGCGGAACCAACTGACAACGGTACATCGGGGGTTTCGGTTCGCAGCACTGCGATGGTATCGGCGATGAACTGCTCCATCTGATCGTGACTGACTGATTCCAGTTCATCGTTCGGATCGAATGTGTCACCACCGTTGGTGCCGCCGTACTTGTTGGGGCCGCTGATCGCCCACTCGGGTTCATTGATCACATCCCACGAGTGCAGACTGTCAATGTACGGGCTTGCCTGCAGGGCGCGCGCAAACGGCGTGACGATATTGGTCATCAGTGCTGCGCGCTTGTCGTCGTCGACCACCATATCGCGGTAGCCGGTCATGCGAATACCATAGGCATCGCGCGTGGGCCGGAAGCCGTCAAAGGAGAACAGACACAGCATGATACGCACACCGGCCGCATCGGCGAGTTCCAGGGCCTTGAGGCCGTCGTCGATGGCTTTCTGGCCAAGCGGATTGGGAGTACCATCGGCGGCAAAGCTGACCGCATCGGTCCAGAACTCGGGCCAGACCCACCAGCGCACAACTTTGATACCGTGTGCCGCCATGTCGTTAAGTTCCGCAGCATAAGCGTCCGGATCACCGGATACACCGGGCTTCATCCAGCCCGAAATTCCACCGAAGTCTGCCGCGTAGGACTTCCACGCATAGTTGATGCCGTAGCTAAAGCGCTCTTTCAGCTCGGCAGCGTGTACGACACCACTGCAGAGCGACACACCGGCCACTGATAACATCAGTGCCAGCCCAAATCCGAGCTTTCGCATGTTTATTGATCTCCACTTGAGGCCCCGGGCCCCCAGCATAGCGGCAGGGAAAGGGCGGACTTCAAACGGTGTTAGGCTGCAATTTAAGTGCTAATTTCACGTCAGCCTTTTGACTTTTGTGCAGATAATAACCTGCGGTAACATGATGACGTGGCAATTCGTGTGCTCTGTCGTGTCTGCAGGCGCTACCATTGCGCTCCGCCCACTCGTCTACCCATGGTTGCGTTTTGAAACACTTGCTCATTTCCTGTCTGTTGCTGCTTGCAGCGAGCGCCTATTGCGCGGCAGCCGATACCGAATCAGCCATCGATCAGCGCCTGTCACTGAGCCGCTCCACCGAGGACAACCCTTTTGCGATTGCCGCGCACAAGTCAAACTACGTACTGCCACTCAGCCTGACCTCGGAGCCCGTGATCGACGATGGCCAGGTAGCAGAACTCAAATTTCAGTTCAGTCTGATGGTCCCCATTTGGCGCGAGATACTCGGCACCAATGTGTCACTCGGCTTCGGTTACACCAACCAGTCGTACTGGCAGGCATTCAACAGCAAACTGTCCAGCCCGTTTACCGAAACCAACCACGAGCCCGAAGTATTTTTGATCCTGCCTTATCGCAAACGCCTGGCGGGTTTCGATCATCGCGGATTAATTTTGGGACTGTCGCACCAGTCCAATGGCAGAACACCGCCTTTTTCACGCAGCTGGAACCGCGTATACGCCGATTTTATCTTCGAGCGTGGCAATGCCTACTTTTCACTGAAAACCTGGGCTCGCATCCCGGAACAGGAAAAGGCGGACGTGCTGCAGGCAGAGGGCGACGACAATCCGGATATCGACGACTTTCTCGGTTCCTTCGAGTTCACGACGCTTTATAAAATCAACGGCCATTCCATCTCGACGATGATCAGGCACAACCTGCAATCAGATCAGCGCGGCGCACTGCAAGTCGACTATGACTTCCCGATTTCAGACACAGTGAAGTTTACCACCCAGATGTTTACCGGTTATGGCGAAAGCCTGATCACTTACAATCAGCGGGTCACCCGCATCGGTGTGGGCTTTCGACTGTCCAACTGGCTTTAAGTAATAAACCATGGACTCAATAACACAGGCAGCACTGGGCGCTGCAGTTGGCGGCCTGGTCGCAGACCGTCAGATTGGTCGCAAGGCGATGCTTGTTGGTGCGGTTATCGGCACCTTGCCGGATCTGGATGTGCTGGTGCCTCTCTCAGACGCTGTTGAGACATTTACCTACCATAGAAGCTTTAGTCACAGTCTGCTCGTATTGACACTTGTATCGCCATTAGCAGGCTGGTTATTACATCGCATGTTTTCCGCTCAGCTGTCTTTCAGGCGCAGCTGGCTCCTGACATGGCTGGTATTGATCACGCATATACTGCTCGACAGCCTAACCGTTTACGGAACGCAAATATTCTGGCCCGTATCTGACTATCCAGTCTCGGGCTCCAGTGTTTTTATCATTGATCCTTTGTATACCCTGATATTGCTGCTTGGACTTGCAGCGTTGTTTCGGCGCAGCAGGCGCGCGCAGGCAATCAATTGCATTTGTTTATGTCTGACCAGTGCCTATCTTTGTTGGGCGGTCGCAGCTAAATTGCATATTGCACGTGATGTGGAGGCGTCATTGACGCAGCAGAGCGTACAATACGATAAGCTGTTAACGACACCCATGCCATTCAATACGCTCGGCTGGCGCTTTGTTGCCATGCAGGACAACGGATACCTTGAGGGCTTCGCCTCGGTGCTCGATCCGGTTGATCATGTGTACCGATTCAACCGGTTTGTATCCCGCAACCAATTACTTGATGATATAGAGTCCCACTGGCCTGTCGCAAGGCTTAGAAGATTCACTCACGGGTTTTACAAAGTGCAGCGGCAGGATGATGAGATTCAGATGGTTGACTTACGCATGGGGGCTGAAGGTGCTTACATCTTTGCTTTTGTCGTAGGCAAGGTGACCGCGCAGGGTAGCGTCGCGGTTCCCGCTGCAGAAGCCGATACGCCACGGGACTTTTCCGGGTTGCCGCACCTGTTCAAGCGCATCTTTGATGCGGACGCTGTGTTAAAGTAATCGTTACAACATTCACTACGCCGAATCCCACTAACAGGATGTTGAAAAACTATTGCGCTAGTGGGGCGTGCGGAAACTTCGGTGACAAACTTTTCACAGCTACAGTCGGCAGTGCAAGGCGAAAAACGCAGGCCCTTTTTAGTTCAATAAGGGGCCATACGTCGAGCCCAGGTTGTTCAAATATGGCCAACGCAGCAATGGCGGCTGTAGCTTCGATCCGTGTTACCTTATTTATCAAGCAGCCCACTAGGTCTGAGGGCGTTAAATTCCCCCTCAAAATGCTCATTTATAACCCATAAACTGCGCTTTTTCGGGGAAATTTGCCTACTCAGACAGTCGCTTATCACGTTTTTCAATACCCTGTAAGCTTGATTGTATGCGCATTTCAAGCGCAGCTTTTGTTGAAGCCATCGGGTTGTTACGTACCAGTGCCAAGTAAAACAATCGACGACAACAAACCGATCAGTCCGCCAAATACCGCACCCCACACCACCAGCCAGCCGAGGTGCTGACGAATCATGCGCTGAATGATCTCTTTGACCATTTCGGGGGTCAGTTCATCCAGCCGGCTTTTTACAATCGCCTCGATCCGTTGCACAAAGTCATCGCTCTGGGTCACACTTTGCAGCTGCTTATTGAGATTCTTCTGAAACGATGGTGAACTGACCGTCTTTACCAGAAAGTCATGCATCTTTGCTTTAAAGGGGGTTCGCATTCCCTCCAGCGCCGTCTCTCCGCCGAACATGCCAAGCATGCCACCGAGGGATGATTCCATGACCACCGCGACCAGCTGATCGAAGGCGTCATCCATATCGAGGTTTTTGATCACCGGTTCAAGATCAATAGCTTGTTTGCTCTGACTGTTCTGAAAGAATCGCTCGACGCTTTCACGATTAAACAATTCGCGAGTTACCAGTTTCTGAATGCCGGTTTTGAACTCCTCAAAATGGGTGGGAATCACTCCCGAACCGTATAAACCGGGTACGCGTTCAAACAGCATGTGAATCGCAAGCCAGTTTGTCAGCGCGCCCGACAGTGCAAACAAGCCGGTATAAAAAACCAACCTGCCGACAGGATCAGGCAACCACCAGCCGACCACCATGAGTACTGCAGCTACCAGATTTGGCAGAAAATTCTTATTGAGCATTACGCGAACAGTGGTTACCACATTAAATCGTCGGGAATTTCATAGTCTGCATATTCATCTGCCTCTGCCGCCTCGTCGGTTGCATCGTTGCAGACCAGCACACAGCCCGGATTGCGCTCGGCTATTTTTTCCGCCGCCTTGCGCGGTATGAGCTCGTAGCTGTCGCCCAGTTTCACCACAGCCAGCGCCCCGTTGACCACGGCATTGCGATGCGTTTCAGCGAGCAGCAGTGTTTTTATCAGGCTGCCATCGGAAAAACGGTATTCGACATCACCACGTTCCGGGATCCGGTTCATTTGTACCAGCTGAGTGATTTGCGCCTCGATCGCACGGCGCTCCGCCTCGAGGTTTTTATTGTCGTTCAACGCTTTGTCGCGCGCCTGCTTGGCCTCCTGGCTTTGACGCGCCAGCACCTCGGCTTCATCTTCAACATGCTTGCCCGTACGCTTGAGCTTTTCCTTACTGTTTTTCGCCTTTTTTGCGCGTACTGCCTGTTTTTTATTTGCCAGACCCGCTTTCAGCAACTGATCCTGCAGAGAATTACCCACGCCCGTCACCTTTGTTAAAACATGAGATTTTGCCAATAGTACACGCAGTAATGAAGGTCAGGCCACTACCCTGCTGCAAAACAATCCGCATCAGGAGCGCTTCGGGTCCGCAGCGGAGACCCGCATCTTTTGCTTTAGCGCACGGGTCACCAGACCATGAGTGGGTGCAAACAGAAACGTCACGACAAATACAATCATCAACGCCAATACAATAGTGGGCGCCGTATCGCTGCCGATATGCAGACTGGCGAATACACCGGTAATGGCACAGATCACACCCACCGCTACAGCAACGATCAGCATATGATCAAATCGATCAGTCAGTAAATGGGCGATTGCACCGGGCGCAATCAGTAGCGCAATAATGAGTATGATACCTACGGCTTTCAGCCCCGCCACGATGACAATCGAGAGCACGATAAGCAAACCGTAGTGCAGCAACGACACCGGCAACCCGATGGCCTGTGCATGTTGCGAATCGAAAGACAGTAACAATAAGTCTCTTCTGCGCACCAGCACCAGGCCCGCTGTTGCCACAATAATCGCGCCGGTATAGATCACATCGGGCCAGCTTAAACCGAGAATGCTGCCAAAGAGGATTTCATGCAGGTCCAGATCAATGCGCAACATCGAGAACAGCAGGATACCGGCGCCAAACATACCGGAAAACACAATTCCCATAACGGTGTCTTCCTTAAGGCGTGAATTTTCACTGAGATAACCGGTGGCTGTAGAACACAGCAAACCGGCGATAAATGCACCGATGACCAGCGGCAGACCCGCGGCATAGGCCAGTACGATCCCCGGAAGTACCGCGTGTGAAATGGCATCACCCATGAGCGCCCAGCCGCGCAACACAAGAAAGCAGGACAACACAGATGCCGCCATGGTCAGCAGCACGGCCATGACCAGCGCCTGCTGAATGAAATCATAGGTGAGCGGTTCGAGTAACGCAGGCACGCTATAGCGCCTCACGCAACATGCGGCGGCGCCCGGCGATAAGGCCGTGTACCGGTGCAAACAGAAAAGCCAGAAGCAAAATCAGCGTCTGCAACACGACGATCACACCACCGGTGACACCGTCGAGAAAATAGCTTAAGTAACTGCCGAGCAAACTGGTGCCCGCACCGATGGCAACACTGTAGATGATCAATCGCGAAAAGCGGTCAGTGAGAAGGTACGCCGTCGCCCCCGGTGTCACAACCATGGCGATCACCAGAAACGCACCGACCGCCTGCAGTGCCGCCACCGTACAGGCACTGAGCAGTGTGAAGAAGACGAGCTTAACCAGTTCCGGTTTAATGCCGACCGACCGCGCGTGGTTTTCATCAAAAAACACCACCATGAAATCTTTCCAGAAGGTGGTGAGTATCGCGAGCGATATCAGCGCGATGATTACCAGTTGCCACTTGTCTGCGGGGGCGATGTGCAGAATGTTGCCAAAGATAATCGTGTCAATTTGTACCGAGGCGGGTCTGAGTGAAATCATGAACAAACCCAGACCGAAGAACCCGCTAAAGATCAGACCAATGACGGTATCCACTTTCAATCGCGACCGATTGCTGATGAATAACATTGCCATGGCGGCAAAGCCACCGGATAAAAACGCACCCACTGCGTAGGGTAGCCCGAGCATATAGGCACCGGCCACTCCGGGCACGACCGAGTGTGACAACGCATCGCCAATCAGTGACCAGCCTTTGAGCATTAGATAAGCAGACAGGAATGCGCACACCGCTCCCACCAGCGCACTGACCCACATGGCGTCAACCATGTACTGGTAGTTAAAAGGTTCCAGCCAGTCGATCACGGACACAATCAGTTGCTTTTTTCGCGCTGATCGCGCTGTTCTTTTTCGCCATACATCACGAATGGACGCTCATCATCGGTCACCACCGTGACCTCGCGTGAATCGTCGTCGTCATGCAGGTCGTGACCACCCAGTATATGAAAGCGCAATACTCCGCCGAAGGCATGTTCCAGATTTTCCAGTGTAAATACCTGCCGGACCGGACCGCTGGCGAGTACGGTGCGATTGATTAAAACCACATGATCACAAAACTGCGGCACGCTGCCGAGGTTATGGGTAGAAACCAGCATTACCCTGCCCTCATCCCGCAGGCCTCGCATGAGTTCGATGATCGATTCTTCGGTGTTAACATCGACGCCAGTGAACGGTTCATCGAGCAGGATCACCTTGCCTTCCTGTGCCAGTGCACGCGCCAGAAACACGCGTTTTTTCTGTCCGCCGGAAAGTTCGCCTATCTGCCGATGTCGATAGTCGATCATACCCACCCGCTCAAGCGCAGTACTCACATGTTCCCGGTCGGTATGCGAGGGGCGGCGCATGAGACCCATGTGTCCATAGCGCCCCATCATGACGACATCTTCCACCAGCACGGGAAAGTCCCAGTCGACATCTTCGTTTTGCGGCACATAGGCGACCGTATTGCGTTGCAGCGCGCGGCCTGCCGGCCGCCCGAGTATTTTGACGGAACCGGCCGCCAGCGGCACAAAGCCCATGATCGCCTTAAACAGGGTGGACTTACCCGAGCCGTTGATTCCAACCAGCGCGCAGATTGTCGAATTCGGGATCACAAAGCTGGCATCGCGCAGCGCTGTGTGGCCGTTGCGGTAGGTGACCGTGATGTCTTTGGCGACGATCCCCGGTTCGGACTCAGTCACCCGTCAGACCCTGCACGATGGTCTCAGTCGTCAACCGCAGCAGGTCGAGATAAGTCGGTACCGGTCCGTCGGCTTCGCTGAGCGAGTCGACGTATAACACCCCGCCGTATCGCGCACCGGTTTCACGCGCCACCTGCTTTGCCGCTTTATCAGAGACGGTGCTCTCGCTGAACACGGCAGGAATTTTATGCTCGCGGACGGTATCGATCATGCGCTTTACCTGTTGCGGTGTGCCCTGGGCGTCGGCGTTGATCGGCCACAGATAGATTTCGCGTAGACCAAAGTCACGTGCCAGATAGCTGAATGCACCCTCACTGGACGCAAGCCAGCGACTCGGCGCCGGCACGGTGAGTATCTTTTCTTTCAACGGGGCCGCAAGCGCTGTTATCTGTTCGCTGTAGGCGGCGGCGTTGGCGTTGTAGACCGCAGCGTTGTCTGCATCGTACTGCACCAGCGCTGCGCGAATGTTCTCTACGTAGATAAGCGCATCAGACGGTGACATCCATGCGTGTGGATTGGGTCTGTTGCGATAGGGCCCGGTGGTGATCGGCAACTCCTCCACCCCTTCGGACAATACGACCTGTTCAGCACCTTTTAGCCGACGAAAAAATTTCTCGAACCACAGTTCGAGCCCAAGCCCGTTCCAGAACACAATGTCCGCGTCGCGCACCCGCAACAAATCTTTAGGCGTTGGCTGGTAGTTGTGTATTTCCGCACCGGGCCGGGTGATAGACACGACTTCCGCCGCATCGCCGGTGACGTTGCGCACAATGTCGGCAACCACGGTAAATGTGGTGGCTACTTTTATTTTTTCCGCGCTGTGGCTGATGCCAACCGCACCGAGCAACAGCAGGCAAATGGTCAGCAGCTTTGCGCACTGACTGAGGCCGAGTGAATGAATGATGGTAAACTCCAAAAGTTAGCCTGTGCTTAGTTTATACTCCTTGTATAATAATTCAAGACTAAGGTAAACTTCCCGCGACCCTCTGGAGCCGGCACTATCAGCAAATCCGACAAAGCGACGGTTGTCAGCGATCTGCCCGACGCGCAAACCCACGCGGCACGCTTCCACAGCGTCCGGGAGGCGCATAAATTCGAGGCAATCGAGGACTATGTGGAATTGATTGATGATCTGATCAATGCCACCGGCGAGGCTCGTCTGGTTGATCTCGCGACTCGCATGGGCGTCTCACAGCCAACCGTCAGCAAAGCGCTGGCCCGCCTGCAGCGGGATGGCTACATCACATCAGAGCCCTACCGATCGATTTTCCTGACCGAAAAGGGTAAAGAACTCGCCGAATCCAGTCGCACACGACACGACATTGTTTTTCAATTCCTGCGGGCGATCGGGGTGAGCGCGGAAGCAGCGCGCCGGGATGCCGAGGGCATGGAGCACCACGTGTCCGAGGAAACGCTGCAGATTTTCAAGAAGCTAACGAAAAAAGGCTAACGCGCGGTCTACGCTGTATACCCGGCAAACATACCGTTACATCACCGCATTCACGCCTGCAGATGGCAAAAAAAACGCCAATTACCTGTCAGGCGCAGTTTTTGCGGCTTATTGGGCTTGTAGTAGTCGCGTATATCAATATAATGCGGCAGTTGCGATATCCGGGCGCGCGACGTGGCCCTCAACCATCTGTATTGTGCGCCGGACCACCAGATTCCAGTCAACAGCAATTGTCAGACAACTCTATCTGCCAAATTCATGATTATGTGTCGTTCAACGCCGCGCTCGTGTTTCTACTAAAATACGTGCCTCCGACCGACCAGCGGACCTCGCTACCTTTACACCAACAGAGCCAGAGAAAACCCCAGAGAGACCTTTGAGTGAGTGAAACCAAAGACGAAATCCAATTACAGGTCTGGAAAGACCTCGCATTAAGCAAACAGCTCCTAGCCAACGAAGTAGTCAAAGCACTCGATCTCGATTCCACCGCCACCGCGACGGACATCAAATCATCGCTGAACAAGCTGATCGACCGTGCGCGACATGCCGATGATTCGATCAGAGACGCCCGCCGTCGTGCCGATGAGTCGATCAACGAACTTCGCAACGAGTTAAAACAGAGCGAGAAGGCGCGCAAGATCGCTGAAGATGCCATCAACGAGACAGTCGCCAAGCGAGAAGCGGCCGAGAACGCGCTGGCAGTCGGGCGGGAAAACAACTCCGGGGCGCTGAAAAAGGCGAAAGCTGATCTGGAGCGCAAGGAACGCGAACTCAAGGCGATTAATTCGGCACTGGCCGATACGCCGGAAAACGTGGTCAAAAAGCTGAAAAATCTGAAAAAACAGAAAATGGATGAAAACACGGCACGCAAGGCAGCCGAGACTTCCGTACGTCAGCTGAAAAAGGATAAAAAGGAACTCACCGAGCAGCTTGAGGAGCGCAAGTCTGTGCTCAAACAGAGCTCAGAGCTGGTAGAACACTACCGCGAGTTGCGCAAAGTTGCCGAGGAGCATGTAGAAAAGCTCGACGACAGCGAGGCTTCTCTGCCGGAGCAGAACGACGAACTGCTTGAAGGCATCGAAATGGCAGCAACCGTCGAGAAAGACGACTAAGCCAGTCGATCCTGGTTAGCAACAGACATTTTGAGGGAGAACCCAACCCCCCTCAGATCCACCAGCCACTCAGTCCCGAAGGGTGCTGCTTTCAGCGCCCTTTAAATTCCGGTTTGCGCTTTTCGTTAAACGCAGCCACTCCCTCATAGCGATCCGCACTGGGCACAAGCCGATTGTAGGCGGTGATTTCGAAGCCGTAACCGGTCTCCGGATCGGTCTGCGCCGACACCCCGATACTCTTTTTTATCTGTCTGACAGCAAGCGGACCGAGCGTGGCAATCTCAGCGGCTACGCCGAGCACCGCATCCAGTAATTGCGACGAAGGCACGACCTGATTGACGAGTTGCCAGCGCTCGGCGTCCGCACTCGAGAATATTCGCCCTGTCATGATGAGTTCGCGCGCTCGACGCACCCCGACAGCACGCGGCAGATTCTGCGTGCCGCCCGCCCCCGGCATGATACCCAGCCTGCCCTCAGGCATGGCGAAGCGTGCATGATCGGCGCAGTACATGAAGTCACAGGCCAGCGCGATTTCCAGCCCACCGCCCATACAGTCGCCGTTGATCGCAGCAATCAGCGGCAACGGACAATGCATGATCGCCCTGACGGACTGCTCGAGTATTGCATGCTGCTGAAGCCATTCAGCATCCGTCATGGTATTGCGTTGTTTGAGGTCACCACCGGCACAAAAAGCCTTGTCGCCGGCACCGGTAACAATCAAGGCACGCAGATCGTATTGTTCGACATAAAGCTGCTCAAAGAGCAACTTCAGTTCCTGCATCATGGCAGTGTTAATCGCATTGCGTACTGTTTCGCGGTTAAGCGTAATGACCGCAGCATGCGGCGTCGGCCGGGTAAGCAGCAGCGTTTCAAACGGATGATCAAAGAGTTTCATTATCAGAACAGAGAGATTTGCGCGCTGTTGATTTCCTGAAAACTGGTATCCAGAAAATAAAGTATTCCATCAGCGGCCGGCTCGAGTTGCTTGTCGATATAGTGCTGATAGTCGATGGGTGATACCCGCTCATCACTCGGCTCGGGGCCGTTAACAGTAATGAGATAGCTGATCCAGTGCTGCGGGTTTGAGTGTTTTCTGGCCGCCTGCACGTGCGGGGGCACATTGCGCACATACTCACTCAGCTTGCGCCGCAGTCGCTTGCGATAGACCAGCTCGCTATCCACCTGCCCGCTGAGTACCGCCTCTGCCGTATGCCGAATGAAAGCCTCAACCGGCTCGTCGTTAAAGACCTTTTGATACAGTTGACGCTGAAACTCGCGCGCCAGTGGTGTCCAGTCAGTGCGCACCGCCTCAAGGCCTTTAAAGATCAACTCCGTACTGCTGCCCGCACTCACCAGACCGGCATACCGCTTTTTGCTGCCGGAGTCGGAACCGCGCACCGTCGGCATCACAAAGCGCTGATAGTGCGTCTCATATTCGACCTCAAGATGAGATTCGACATCGTACTGTCGACGAAGTGTGGCTGACCAGTACTGGTTGAGTTCGCGCTGCAGCCGCTCACCGGTAGCGCGCACCGCGTCATTGTCCATTTCCTCACCAAGCAGGACGAACAGGGAATCTGTATCGCCGTAGATCACCTCAAACCCTGCTGCTTCAATTTGTTGTCGGCTCTGAAGGATAATTTCATGGCCTCTGCGGGTAATGCTGCTGGCAAGCTGGTGATGATGAAAACGGCAGTTATCGGTGCCGAGCACCCCGTACAACGAGTTCATGATTATCTTGATGGCCTGTGACAGCGCCGCATTCTTCCCTGCTTTGGCCTCATCGCGCTGGGTCCACAGTGATTCAACCATCTGCGGCAAAATGTGCTCGGTGCGCGAAAACACGGCTCCTTCAAAACCGGGCACACCGTCTTCGCCTCCGAGTGCCAGGCCGAGCGGGTCGATCAGGAACGTGCGGATAATACTCGGGTACAGGCTTTTAAAATCGAGCACGATGACATTGCGGTAGAGGCCCGGCTGCGAGTCGAGTACATAACCACCGGGACTGTGCCCGCCGGCCTCAGGGCTGAATGAGGGGGCGACGTAACCTTTACGATGCAAGCGGGGCAGATAAAGATTATCGAACGTCTGCACCGCCCCACCGGTTTTGTCGAGCGGCAGCCCGGTCATTTGTGCACGCTGCAAGGCAAAGGGCAGCAGTTGGGCTCGATTAAAGATTTCAGTCACCAGCCGACAGTCCACGATGTTATATCGGGCAAGCGCAGCTTTGTCGTGGCGATAGTAGTGATCTATTTGCGCCACGCGGTCGGAGGATTCAATGGTTTTACCGTGGCCGAGTAGCTGCTGTGCCACGTTTTCTAGAGAGAAACTTTCAAATGTCCAGAACGCCGCACGCAGGGTATCCACCCCGTCGAGTACGGCGCGACCGGGAATACGCGCAATCCGCATCTGACTGGCACCGGGTCGCAGGATCGCAGACTCATCGTCACCGCGCCCGAGCGACAGACGCAGGCCGAGTGATTCGCATTTGCGGGCGATGAAGTCCAAATCAAAATTAATCACATTCCAGCCGATTAACACATCCGGATCAAGCGCACCCAGGCATTCAAAGAACCCGTTGAGCAACTCCTTTTCAGTGGCGAAAGAGCGACAGGTAAAGCTGCCGTCATCCGGCACCGGCTCATCCGCGAGTATTAACACCACTGCCTCATCACCGCAGTGAATAGCAATGGAGTAGAGCGTACCCGTCAGCCCCTGGGTTTCGATATCGATAGACGCCAGTTTCAGCGTCGGCAGCCAGGTGACCGGAGTGAGTCGCGGGTTTTGCATGGCGACATAGCCATCGCGTGTCGTTAGTGCACCAGTGGCCTCGAAGCCGGCACAGATGAATCGTTCCATCAGGTAGCGGTCGTGGGGCTTTATATCACTTTCGTGCAACTTTCCCTGCGTGCCGTAGTGACGGTGCAGATCGGCCATTTGACTTTGCCGGCGGGTGTAGATGCCGTCGACTTCAGGCCCGCCGGGTATGCTCAGTGAAAGCGGTGTTCGCTCAGCTCCCGGTGGCAACGGCAACGTCTGCCCGCGAGCGACAAAGCAAACGGATTTTTGTGCAGGTACATGCAGCCGCAACGGCCCTCGATCCGTCGCAGCCCAGAAAGACAGATCGACACCATCTGACAGATCGCGCCATTGCCTGGTTAGCAGATAGCCCTGCAGTGTCGTGTTATCGGAAGTCAACGTGCCATCGGATTTTGCCACAAGCTGATGGTAGCAGATCCATCGGTAGCGGTTTGCAACGACAGCTCAGAAAAAACAAGGCCACCCGGAGGTGGCCTGAGTGTGCCGCGAAGGGCAATGTGCGATCACACACCCGGGTGTGCCCCGGGTGCGCGAGGTATGATGACTAGTTGATCGTCACTGAACAGTTATCAAACACTGCCGGGTCTTCACTGTAGACCACAACAGATCCAAAACGACTGTCAGTCGGCGCTGCCAATACGGCACTGTAGTCCGCAAACGACGTACCGGAAACTGCAGATTCCGAGTTTTCCAGTGCCATGTAGCCGGCATCCATCAGCGTCAGTGACACGCTTGAGTATTGATCTGTCAGTGACTGTTTGGCGCGACAGTTCATACGGTACTCGCGGCCTTCGGTGATTTCGAATTCCTGATACATACAGCCACCACCGGAAACCTGCAGTGCGGCACTGCCGGTATCGGCATCATCGATAACACCGGCCAGATCAGTGCGCCCGCAGTGCAACCAGTTGGCAAGCTCGGATTCGAAGTCTCCATTGACCAGCAGATTGTCGCCAGGCTCAACCGGTGGCTCGGGTTCCGGCGGGGTACCACCAGCGGTCAGGACACAGTTGTCGACGAGGGTCTGGTCTTCACTGTAGAACAACGCCAATGCAAAAGCAGTGTCGGCCGGGGCAGAGCCGAATAGCGAATAGGCCGAGTAGTCGCCACCACTCGCGATTTGTACGACTTCCGTCTCCAGCGCGTTGTATTGTGCGTTGAGATAAGACAACTCGATAATGCTCCACAGCGACCCGGGTCGCGTTGCATCACAGCTAAGCGTGTAGTCTGTACCAGCGGTCGCTGGCACTTCCTGATACAGGCAACCACCGCCACTAATAGCCAGCGCCCGTTCACCCAGACTGGCATTGCCATTGATCGCCAGATTCGACGCATCGCCGCAATTTGACCAACCGGCCAGCTCGGATTCAAAACTGCCATTGGTCAGCAGGTTGTCCGGATTGGGTTCAGGTTCAGGTTCCGGCTCAGGTTCGGGTTCCGGCTCAGGCTCAGGCGGCACCACACCGGAAGCCACTTCAATGCGCGGACCGGAGGCATGCCAGATTCCGGCACCTTCAGAGGCCGCGTGTGGCAGATGCGATACGTACCAGAACACGATGTCCTCACCATCGATGCCCTCGGCGGGGTTCATATAGTTGTTACCGATCTCTCCACGGGCACCGAGACGCCAGCGACCGATCTCAGACGAGCGGTACTTGCGACCGGCGGCGTCCCACTGCGAGAAATCGTCTGGCGATCCGTCATCATCGGACGGTATCAAACGAATGCTGTCACCGGTGACGGTATCTTCAATCGACCAGAAACTGGTTTGTTCGGTCAGATCGTTGAACTCAACCGTTTGCACATCGCTGTCACCGCGCACGATACGATCATTGTTCTCATCGCCAATGTCGAAATCAAACATCCAGTGAGCGTGATGCCGGTGATTCACCTGACACTGCAGTCCACGACTGTAGACACGGGCGTCGATATAACCCTGCTCACTAAAGTAATAAGTCTGATAAATCTGATATTCGCCAATCTGCCAGTTGGAACCCACCTCGAGCATCTGCTGGCCATCCTGCGTAAAGGTCCGTCGACAGATCGACTGACCATCACAGACACTGTTGGGCGCGCCGGAATTGGCCGGTCGCAGTCTGGATGAAGACAAAATATCCGCATACGGGCCGCAGATATCGCGATTATATTCAACACGCATTACTGGCATGCTGGCTTTACTCAATACTGTCTTGCCGTCGTAGGTCACGTTCTTGATGACCAGGCCGGATGCATTTTCATTGGCTGTGTAATCAAAACTCCAGCCCTGCCATTCCACATCGGCGGCCAGCGCATTGCCAGTCGCCGCACCAGCTGCGATCAACGACGCCGAAACCACTTTTCTGATTGATATCATCATTGGATCAAGCCCTCTTCACTGACTGTACCCGTGCTTAAATTGGCCAGCGCGCTGTAGGCTGGCAATTCACCATCACCTTCACCGAAAGTCACGTACAACACACGCTCGGGGTAGAACTGCTGCCCGTTGTCGGTGTCGTCACTGGCACGCGGAAACGCCAGCATGGCGGTACCTGTCAATCCATCGGTGGCAAAGCCCGCACTATTCAGCGCAGCATCGGCAAGTGCTATTGCACGTTCGACCTCAGCGGCCTGTTCGGTCGGTTGAAATTCGAATGCAGCGTAAGTCTGCGAAACGACCTCACCCGATCGAAGCAGTTCAACTTCGACCGTCTCATTGCTCGAGTAACTGAAGAATAGAAACGACGCGGTAACATCACTTTTAGATTCACCGAGACTGCCATCGAACTCAATGTAGTCGTCTCCGAGCACCTGCCGAACGGCAGGATTGTTCATCACGATACTCCTGGCCGCATTAATTACATTACCGCGTGCACTTTCCATTGCACTGGCGGGCAGCGGTTGCTCATTGCTCATACCGAGTGGTTGCGGTGGCCATATCCCCTGATCAATGTCGGTGTGTGGCGTGTGTGCCCCCTGGTTCGGTAAGGACTCAACCACAGCAAGGGTGCCACTGTCCGAGCAGGCAGTAACGGACGCTGCGATGCCAACCACCAGCAGCGCTCTGAAATCCGGATAACGCATCAGATATTCTCTGTGAAAGTTGGCGGTGCTGGCGCAACTTTCATACCATTGGCGGGTGGTCGGAAAATATCGTGCCAGTGGACTACACTCAGAACACGTTTACTGCGGATAACCGTTTTGGAAAAAAAGCAGCTACGGGTCGGCGACTTCAGCTTTCTGGTCGAAAGGGACTACTCGGCTGATCCACTAAGCGGTGTAGCAGTCTGGGTGTTCTTCCGCCGGGAGCCGTGCTGTGATGACAATGGCCATCAGTATCGGTTTTTCCTGCCACTCGGTGTGCAGGAGCGCACTATTCACGACGTTTGTGTCGCCTTCACTCTGGCAACCCATTGCACGGCTTCAGACATTGCCGCATGAGTCTGCAAACAAAAGCGGGCGAGCGAGCTATTGTGATCGCTCTTTCTTCTCTGCACAGGCAATACAGATTCTTTAGCGATCAACCATTTTATCGCCCGGTTGGTTCGTCCTCGATCAGTCGTTTGCCAAAGCTGATGGTCGCGTCCTGTCGATAACCGATGCTTCGATAGAACTGCACTACTTCACGGTTGTCTTCACGCACCTGAAGATTGACCTTTGGACAACCGATGGCTTTAAGCCGCAACTCCAGCGCTGCCACCATCTGCTGACCCAGCCCGCGCCTGCCATGCGACGGAGACACTGCCAGGTAATACATCCATCCGCGGTGCCCGTCATAGCCACCCATCACACTGGCGACAACACCATCATCAATGACACCAACGAGAAAAAGATCTGCACCGACCGATTGTTTTCTTACAATATCCAAAGCCGGATCGTTCCACGAACGCAGCAGGCCACACTGTTGCCACAGATCAACGACTGCGGGCTGATCATCAGTGTGAAACGACCGGATACGCATACTACTCGACAATCGCCAGCAACTCACCGGTTTCAATTTCACTGCCCGGCTTCACCAGTATCTCTTTAATTTTGCCAGCCTTCTGTGCATAGATCGTCGACTCCATTTTCATTGCCTCCAGCACCATCACCGATTGACCCTTCTCTACTTTCTCACCCACCGCAATCGCAACGTTCACCACCATGCCGGGCATCGCTGCGGCAATATGATTATCGTTGGAAGGATCCGCCATACGATGCGAATCGACAGAAGAAGTAAGGTGCCTGTCCGCAATAGACACCTCACGCGGCTGTCCGTTTAACTCAAAGAAGACAGTTCGCCGGCCATCCTGATGCGGATCGCCCACCGTTAAAAATTTGATGATCAGCGCTTTGCCCTTGTCTTCATCAATAACGATCTCTTCCCCGGGCCGCAGTCCGTAGAAAAATACGGGTGTCGGCAGTGCACTGGTGTCGTCATAGCGCTCCTGATGCGCAACCAGATCCTTAAACACTGCCGGGTACAACGCACACGCAATCGCGTCTTTTATGGTCGGGCTATCCAGACCAAGCTCGACCAGTTCCTGCGTCACCGCTTCAAAATCCACCGGATCCAGCGCGGTACCCGGTCGACCGCGCATCGGCTTCTCGCCACGCAGAATTCGTTGCTGTACTTTTTTCGGGAAGCCCTTGTACGGTTTTCCCATCATGCCACTGAACAGGTCCACCACAGAATTAGGGAAAGCCAGTTCTTTATCGGGGTTCATCACATCATCGATATCCAGATCATTGGCCACCATGAACAGCGCCATGTCTCCCACCACCTTCGATGTCGGGGTGACTTTAACCAGATCACCGAATAGCTGATTCACCGAGGCATAGGTGTCACACACCTTGGACCACTGATCGGCCAGCCCAAGCGCACGCGCCTGCTCATAAAGGTTCGTGTATTGCCCGCCCGGCATTTCATGGCGATATAAATCACCGGATGCCGGCAGTGTTTCGCTCTGAAACGGTGTATAAAAGTCCCGCACGCTGCGCCAGTAATCTGCAATTTCATCAAGTCTGCGCGCATCGAGACCGGTTGCACGCGGGTTAAAACGAATGGCTTCGGCTATCGTATTGAGATTCGGCTGCGAGGTGCCACCGGACAACGGCGCCATTGCCGCGTCCGCAATATCAAGCTTCGCACCACTCGCATTTAAAATCGCGGCGGCCTGTATCCCTGCCGTATCGTGCGTATGGAAATGGATCGGAATACTCAGTTCACTTTTCAACGCTTTGGTCAGCAGTACGGCCGCTTCCGGCTTGCACAGCCCACCCATATCCTTAATGCAAAGGATATGTGCACCCAATTCCTCAAGTTGCCTGGCCAGATCCACATAGTAGTCGAGCGTATACTTGTGCTTCTCGGGGTTGAGAATGTCACCGGTATAGCAAATCGCTGCTTCGCATATACCTCCATTTTTGCGAACACTCTCCATAGTCACTTTCATGTTCGGCACCCAGTTCAGCGCATCAAAAACGCGGAACACATCCATGCCGCTGTCTATCGACTGTTCGATAAACGCCCTGACCAGATTGTCCGGATAATTTACATAACCCACCACGCTGGAGGATCGCACCAGGCATTGGAAGAGAATATTCGGAATACGCTCACGCAGTTGCTCGAGTCGCTTCCATGGATTTTCCTTAAGGAATCTCATCGACGTATCAAACGTCGCCCCGCCCCACATCTCAATAGAAAATAGCTCAGGACAGTGATACGCGTAGTGGTCGGCGATTTGCAGCATGTCATCAGTACGCATTCGGGTGGCGAATAACGACTGATGCGCATCTCTAAACGTGGTATCAGTAATCAGCAATCGTTTTTGCTTTAACACCCACTTGCTGAACTCATCCGCCCCCAGTTTTAAGTACAGGTCACGCGTACCCTGCGGAAGCTTTGCAGTCGTATCAATTGCAGTCACAGGCACGGCATCACGCCTCAGTGATACGGGACGATCTGCGACCAGCTCATTGTCGTTGACGGCAATATCAGCAAGATACGTTAGCACCCGGCTGGCGCGACTGGGAGTATCTTTAAAGTCAAAAAGCGCCGGCGTGGTATCGATAAACCGTGTGTTGCATTCTCCGGCGTTAAACACCGGGTTTTTTAACAGGCGCAACAGAAACGGTATGTTGGTCTTGACACCTCTGACGCGGAACTCATTCAGCGCACGCTGCATACGCAGCACGGCACGTTCGAAGTCCCGGCCGCGCGCACTGACCTTGACCAGCATCGAATCGTAGTAAGGAGTGACCACCGCTCCGACAAATGCACTTCCCGCATCGAGCCGGATACCGATACCACTTGCCGAGCGGTATTGGTTAATTCGGCCGTAGTCCGGCATGAAGTTATTACCCGGGTCCTCCGTGGTCACACGACACTGCAGTGCAAAACCGTAGGTTGAAACGTCGCTTTGACTTTCAATACCGACATCGGCAAGTGTATCGCCCTGTGCGATCAGTATTTGTGCACGTATGATATCAAGGCCGGTTACTTCCTCAGTGACCGTATGTTCCACCTGTATGCGCGGGTTTACCTCGATAAAAAAGAACTTTCCACTGTCTGCATCAACCAGAAATTCGACAGTACCTGCATTCTGATAATTTGCGGACCGTGCGATCGAGCAGGCGGCTTCGCAAATTTCATCTCTGAGTTCCGGGGACAAATTTGGTGCAGGCGCTATTTCAACCACTTTCTGATAGCGTCGCTGAACTGAACAGTCGCGTTCGTAGAGGTGCACCAGGCCACCCTGCTGATCACCAAGAATCTGCACTTCGATATGTCTGGCGTTGGCAACAAAATTTTCGATAAAAACCGCTTTGCTGCCGAACGCAGCAAATGACTCGCGCTGCGAGGCCTCCAGCGCTTCCTTGAAAGCCTTTTCGTTTTTAACAACGCGCATACCGCGACCGCCACCACCGTGTGCCGCTTTCAGCATGATCGGGAAACCCGTCGCTTTGGCTTCTTTAAGTCCGGCTGCATATGAAGTAATCGGTTTCTTACTGCCACCGAGTACCGGGACACCAGCCTTCTTTGCGATGTTTCTCGCCGATGTTTTATCGCCGAGGTTATCCAGCGTTTCATTCGCCGG
Source organism: uncultured Granulosicoccaceae bacterium (assembly GCA_964583825.1). Lineage (GTDB taxonomy): Bacteria > Pseudomonadota > Gammaproteobacteria > Granulosicoccales > Granulosicoccaceae. The sequence goes on along the minus strand of CAZOXM010000072.1, from coordinate 1,672 downwards.
CCCGATGAAAATAATGCCCTCTTCCCGACACCGTCTGGCAAATTCAGGGTTTTCACTCAAGAAACCATAACCGGGGTGAATGGCATCGATGCGGTGTTGCCTGGCAATCGAGATAATTGATTCTATATCCAGATAACTGCGAATCGGTTCCCCCGGCTGCCCGACCTGATACGACTCATCCGCCTGAAATCGATGCAGCGCATAGCGGTCTTCATGGCTGTATATTGCAATCGCCTGCATGCCAAGTTCATGGGCACTGCGAAACACCCGAATAGCAATTTCACTTCGATTGGCAACCAGGATACGTTGTATTTTTTTACCGTGCGTCAAGGTAGACACCTTTGATGAAAGGACGAGGGGTAAGAGTGATGTGGAATACTTCAGGCGGACTGAGTACCGGCTGCGACGAGCCGGACAAGCGCCGGAAGGCAATCATACTTATGTCAGTGCGACAGGCACTATAATAACACCGCTTCACGCCGGCGACAGTAACCGGCTGCCGCGAACGCCGGAATCACACCGAATCGCTCCAGCGGTGCAATTATCAGCACCTGATCAATGGCCCGCTCCAGGGCCGATAGTCAGCTCCGGAGTGTGCGTTTGGCAGGGTGTTGAAAAACGTGATGAGCGATCCTGTTAGCTATAGAGTCGGGTAACCCCTAGTCGATCATGGATGGCGTTGGATTGATCGTTAGTGACTCTAAGTCCTCGCGCCAGCGCATCCAGAAACTGCGCTTCTGTACGGTTGTCGAGGTTAATCGCCATCAGTGCGACCGCATACACCTCTTCTTCGATGCCGCGCGGTACCGAGTGGATGAACGCGTTGACATCACTGCCCTTGGCAATCTCGGCCCGAATCCAGTCGGCCTCCTGTTTGCCAACCTTTCCCACCTTTTGCAGGATCGCCTGCTGCTCCGCTTCGTCCAGCCTGCCGTCAGACAGCCCGGCCTGAATCATTGCCCGCACATACACTTCCGTATGCTCGCCCGAGGCGACCTGAGGAGTCGGCTGTGGTTCAAAAGGATTGTTACCGGCGGATGCGCCACCGCCGAGCCCGCCGCTTCCGGTTCTGGACTGCGTGAGTTCCTTGAGTGCCTTGCCGAGCAGATCCCCCAGACCACCCCCGGCCGGTGACTGCCGGGTGTGCTGATCACCGCCGACCACCCCGCCGCCCGGTTGTTGCCGATTGCCGCTGGTGGTGCCACCCCCGCCAGTTTGCTGATCTCCCCCGCCGAATACGCCACCGCCCCCCCGGCTTCCTTTGCCAACACCGAGCAGATCTTCTAGCGCTTTGGCACCGGACTGACTGTTCAGGTTACCGCTTCCGCGATTGCCGCCACCGAGTAACTCACCCAGTATCTGAGTTGCATCAACCATGACCGTTCCCCTTGGACTGTTGCATTATTTGTTGAAAATGAATAATCGAGATTCCCGAGATAGTCGGATCATATCGGCACCAGCAGGTGTTGAAAAACTGTTGCGCCAGGTGTGAGGGCGTTAAATTCTGCCTCAGAATGCTCATTTATAACCCATAAACTGCGCTTTTCGGCAGCCGGTTTACAGTGATCATGGGCCTGCTCAGACCGTCGCTTATAACGTTTTTCAACAACCTCCCCACTAGGCGCTGTCTGCCTCTCTGGCTTCGAGCCGTGGCCGCAGTGCATCAAGCGAG
>CAZOXM010000071.1:0-25784 GCA_964583825.1 uncultured Granulosicoccaceae bacterium | reverse complement strand
CATCTTGTTAATCTTGCTGGCAGAGTAACGCTCCTGAGTAATACTCCTATGTAATGGTCCGGAGTAAGGTCGACAGGAATGGTCTGTGAATATCGCTGTTGATAAATTTATAACGATCGAAGTTGTCAGCTAATTGAAGGCGAACCAAAATATGCCGTTGGTGAAGTCATGAGTATTGCAGCTTATTTCTGTAGATTTAAAATTGCGTTCCGCCAAATTCGTCGATGCAGTATGGTTTTTCCAGTTATTATGCTCGCGGTGATTGGCTGTGATGGAAGTAACGAAACTGCCACCACCGCCACTCAGGCTGAGACGGGGACCAGCGGTGGTAGTGTCTCGTTTGGTACCGAAGATGGCATACTGGTTATCGTCCCCACTGACGAACAGGAAGCACAGACGCCGGCACAAATTCGTGGTTTTAGCCCGACGAGTGGTGTGCCCGGCGATGTGATTATCATCGATGGCTTGTTTCCGGAACCCGAGCGGGCGGATTACAGCGTTTACTTTAATGGTGTAGAGGCGAGTGTTAAAAATGTCGCTCAGCGGTCTATCGTCGTTACCGTACCCGAGGGTGCATCGTCGGGTCCTGTCTCAGTTCGCAATCAGATTAGCGTGTTCACAACAAACAACCACTTTACACTGTTCAAATCTGCAGCCACGCCAGGGTTTTCGTGGGAGACTCGAAACAGTGGCATTGGCACAAATCCCCAATCGATAGTCTACGATGGAAGCAAGTATGTTATCGCAGGCGAGACGCTAATGACCGCTCAGAATCTAATTGACTGGCGAGAGCGCGAGACTTTCTTTCGTGCAAATGATATGCAATGGAATGGGCAACTGTTTGTTGCGGCCACACGATTTGGCGGTATCTCTGTTTCCGAGAATGGCTACAGCTGGCGCGACGTGTATGACAGTACAGAGGATCTTGTAACCGTGGCCCATTCAGACACCATCTGGGTTGTAGCCGGGGCTGAGTTTATCACTTCAGAAGATGGAGTCGTCTGGGTATCGCGGGCGCTACCTCCGACGGTGCAGTCTATTGCAGATGTTACCTGGACCGGTACTGACTTTATTGCCGTTGGCGCTGGCGGTGCGATACTAACTTCCGTGGATGGCAAGGACTGGATGCAGCATCCCTCAGGGACCTGCAGCGATTTTCTCAGCGTGGCCTCTGCACCAAACCTGGCGATAACCTCTGCTGATGGAGACTGCAGTTCCAGTGCTGCGACGCACTATTCGAGCAATAAAACAGACTGGATGTTAGGCACTCAATTCGATAGTGGAACCAATCCTGTCGACAACCTCATAGTCAAGGATGGTCTATGGGCGGGTTCAGTGGGTAGTAGCATAGCCCGCTCTACAGATGGAGTTAACTGGGACCGCACCAGAGTCGCAAGGACACGGATCAATGCGCTTTACTATGACGGTACACAATACTTGGCAATCGATCAGTATGGCGATCTCTACAATTCCATTGATGCTACAACCTGGAATGTGCAGGCAACCGAGGTTTCGTGGCAGGCGCTGGCCCACAACCCGGGTAGCAACAGGTCAGTTATTATAAGTGACGGGCGGAATGCCACATCGCTCGACAACGGTGCATCCTGGTCATTTAAAACCGGTGTGAACCACACGTTTTCCGACGTCACCTGGTCAGCCGGGCTCAATGCATTCGTCGCCATTCAGTTTCGCGGGAGCGATTCAGGTATCTACACCTCAACTGATGGTTTGATGTGGGTCAATATCGGATACGCCAATGCAGGAAAACGTATTGCCGCTTCTGAGTCGATGCTCGTTAATGCAACGTACCGGCATCTCAACCAATCGGGAATCGCCGCCAGTACCGATGGCATAAACTGGACACTTGTGCTGAATACCGACAGAGATATTCAGGACTTGTTGTGGAGTGGCAGTCAATTCATCGCGGTCGGTCATGAGGGGACAGTGCTCATCTCAACGAACGGAACAGACTGGCAGGATCGATCTCTTCCCACGGGGCATGGACGATTTCTAAAATCGGGTGCTTCTTCAGCTGATAAGCTGGTTGTCATTGGTGCATTCGGTGCCGTGTATACATCGAATGATAATGGGCAGACATGGACATCCGCGGAATCAGGCACAGATCAACACCTGTCAGCAATTGCATGGACTGGATCGGAATTTGTTGCAGTGGGTGAAGATGGCGTTGCGCTTTACTCCGCAGACGGGAACGATTGGACGGTAAAACCGACTCAGTATAACGATGTACTTTTTAGCGCTGACCCGTACCACTTTCACACGCTGTTATGGACGGGTTCAACGTTGATTGGGGCAGGCACTCGCGGGCTAATTGCTACTTCACCTGCATACCTGGAGTCTGAGCGGTAGGAGTCCGCGTAGCGAAAGCGTATCCGGTGGCGCCGAGGTAGCAGGTTGGGTGTCCTGAGTAATTTCAACTGATGTCTGGTTCAAACCGCTGTATTGGTCACTGAGTAGCCAGGCTGCCGGCGAAAACCACTACTTCTTTTCAACTGCCTCGGTCGCGCCGCCCGCATCTTTCCAGCCCTTATATCCGGAGTCGATGTGCGCGATTTTATCGAAGCCCATCTCCTGCAGGGTGAGGGCCGCCAGTGCGGAGCGCCAACCGGATGCGCAATGCAAAACCATTTTGTTGCCGGTGGCAAAGACTTCTTTGTGATACGGGCTTTCCGGGTCGAACCAGAACTCAAGCATACCTCGCGGGGCGTGGACGGACTCGGGGATTTTGCCTTCACGGTACAGTTCGCGAACGTCGCGAATGTCAATGATCGTTACGTTGTCATCGTCGGCGAGCTTTACCGCATCCTCCGCACTGATGCATTCAATCTTTGCGTTGGCTTCTGCCACGAGTGCTTTCACGCCTTTAATAGCCATGCTTTACTCCGTGTTGAGATGGTTAGTTCGGTGCGGTTTGATCGACTGGAAATATTTTAGTAATGATGCCGAGACGCGGGTTGTCGAGGTAGTGCAGCTGTCTGCTTCGCATGCGTCGATCCTGTTGGAAGGCAAAGGACCGCGTGCCGCCTCGTGGGGTATACGACAGTAAGGTATCGAAGTGCAGGAAGCGACCGACCCAGACCTTGATACCACCGTAGATGGTGGCACTGCGCGCCTGTGACAGCTGGCCATCACTGTTGAGTGGCGCAGTTTCGAAGCCTTGGAGAAACACGCTGTCGGGGTCACCGCGCTCGACCACCATGTTGACTGGCTCGCCGAATGCGATCTGCATGTATGGTGCAGATTCCCGGTCAAAATCAGGCTGACGCCAGCCGCCGTGATACACCAGTCTATGGCTCTCGGATTGCCTGATCTTGTCGGCTTCTGCCGTCAGGCGCAGTTCCGGCAGCGGTTGAATCGGTTCACCGGGTTGTGCCTGTTGGGGAATGCGTCGCGCGCCTTGTACCACCGGCAGCAGCATCGTATCGCTTCTGCCGACACTGGTGTTTCTCACGTGTTCGAAGATAATAATTTCAACATCGTAGTCGATTGCATGGCCGGGGCCTGCCCACGACAGGCATGCAAAAAGTGCAATAGCCAGCCGGAAGATCATGCGACGGCGGGTGCGTAAATGATTCATCAGGCAGCCTTACTCAGTTGGAAGTTGTCCAGTAGTTGATCGATGTAGTCGATCCGGTCTTCCGGTGACTCCAGTTCGCGTTTAAAACGCAGTGTGTTCTTACCGTCAAAGCTGAACTCGGCAGGGTTGCTTTGAATCAGGTTAATCAGATACGCCGGATCGATGTTGGGTGCATCGTTAAAGACCAGTCGTCCACCCTGACTGCCTGCCTCAAGCCGGGTGACGCCGAGTACCTGACACAGTAGCTTCAGGCGTGTGGCAGCGAACAGCATTTTCGTGGCCTCCGGCAGCAGGCCGAAACGGTTGATCATTTCTACCTTGAGTTCATCCAGCGCCGCGTCGTCGGTGGCATTCGACACGCGCTTATAGAGGATGAGCCGTGTGTGTACATCCGCGACATAGTCCGCCGGCAGCAGGGCGGGCGCACCAAGCTCGACTTCGGTTGATTTTGCCAGCGGCTGATCGATATCAGGAATTTTGCCGGACTTCAGTGCATCGACCGCGCGTTCCAGTAACTGCGTGTACAGCGTAAAGCCGATCTCCTGTATCTGGCCGCTCTGTTCATCGCCCAGTAATTCGCCGGCGCCGCGAATTTCAAGGTCGTGTGTTGCCAGGGTAAAGCCGACGCCGAGGTCTTCGTGTGCCTCGAGTGCGGCGAGTCGCTTTTGCGCGTCTTTGGTCATCGACTTTTCATTCGGCGCAATCAGATACGCGTAGGCACGGTGGTGGGAACGTCCCACACGTCCGCGCAGTTGATGCAACTGCGCCAGCCCGAGTTTATCGGCGCGATTGATAATGATGGTGTTTGCGGTGGGTACATCGATGCCGCTTTCGACGATAGTCGTACACAGCAACACGTTAAAGCGCTGATGGTAAAAGTCGAGCATGACCGATTCGAGTTCGCGCTCACGCATCTGACCATGGGCAATCTGCACGGATGCCTGCGGAATGATCTCTTCGAGCTGATGGGCAATGCGTTCGATCGAACTGACTTCATTGTGCAGAAAGTAGATCTGCCCGCCGCGACCGAGTTCGCGCTGACACGCTTCCTTGATTTGCGTATCGGACCACTCACCGACAAATGTTTTTATTGCATGGCGGTTCGGTGGCGGGGTTGCGATAATGGAAAGATCGCGCAGACCCGACAGGCCCATGTTTAGCGTTCTTGGAATCGGTGTGGCTGTCAGCGTCAGGATATCCACCTCGGCGCGCAGTGATTTCATGTGTTCCTTATGCCGCACACCGAAGCGATGTTCTTCATCGATGATGACCAGCCCGAGGTTTTTAAACGCCACACTCTTTTGCAGCAGTTTGTGAGTGCCGATCACAATGTCTACACTGCCGGCCTCCAGTGACTTAATGACTTGTTCCTGTTCCTTATTCGTGCGAAATCGCGACAGGCATTCGATCTGAACCGGCCACTGTGCAAAGCGGTCGAGGAAGTTCTGGTGGTGCTGATGTGCAAGCAGCGTAGTGGGCACCAGGATCACCACCTGTTTGCCGGCGTCGACGGCAATAAATGCCGCGCGCATTGCCACTTCGGTTTTGCCAAAGCCGACATCGCCGCACACCACGCGGTCCATCGGTTGCTCGGTGCGCATGTCGGCGAGCACTTCCGCGATAGCGCGCGCCTGGTCTGGCGTTTCCTCAAATGGAAACGTTTCGGCAAAGAGCGGATAGTTGCTGTTGTCCTGCGAATACGCAAAGCCTTGTCGGGCAGCGCGCTTTGCGTGTATTTCCAATAACTCGGCAGCGACGTCGTGCGCCTTCTGGGCGGCTCTGCGCTTTACTTTCTGCCATTGTTCACCGCCGAGTCGATGCAGTGGCGCGGATTCTTCCGAAGCCCCGGTGTAGCGACTGATCAGATGCAGTGACGCGACCGGTACATAGAGTTTGTCTTCATTGGCGTAGGTGATCAGCAGATACTCGGTGTCGGTGCCACCGATATCGAGTGTTACCAGCCCCTGATAGCGTCCGACGCCGTGGTCGATGTGTACCACCGGTGCGCCAATGGACAGATCTGCCAGATTGGCGATCACGGCATCGCTGTCCAGGGTGACGCGGCGCTTGCGACGGTTTCGACTGATCTGATTGCCGGTCAGCTGTGATTCACAGATGATGGCCATATTGGCATCGGCGGCGATCAGCCCGTGTTCCAGCGGCGCTTCACAAACGCAGTAAGGCCGGTCGTTTGCGATAAATGCATCGAACGAATCGATACTGACGACCGGAATCTGGTTCGCGATCAGCATTTCCATAAAGGCTTCACGGCGTCCGGCAGACTCTGCGCAAAACAGCACACGTCCGTCGAATGATTGCAGAAATTCTTTTAGCAATCCCAGTGGTTCTTCCAGCCGCACGGTAATCGGGTATTTGCCCGGGGCGCGAGTGGCAAAGTTGTGTTTGCCTTTCCCTTCGGGAAGCTCCGCTTTGCTGAGGTTGATACGCTCGCGGCCCTTCAGCTTTTCTGTAACTTCGGCGGCATCGATAAACAACTGTTCCGGGGGCAGCACCGGGCGTTCAATGTCGTGGCGGCGCTGCTCGTAGCGCTCTGCTGTTTGTTCGGTAAACTCCTCCATGGCCGCATGACACGCGCCGACCTGCACGACAATGCTGTTATCTCGAAGATAGTCAAACACGGTTGCCATCTCCGGCAGGAACAGCGGCATGTAGTACTCGATACCGGAAGGCACGACGCCGTTACTGACATCGCGGTAGATCGGGCTGCTGCGACTGGCATCAAACTGTTCCCTGAAACGTTGTCTGAAGCGTGTTGTCGCCGCCTCGTCCATCGGAAATTCCCGTGCCGGCAGCATGTCGATCGAATCGATTTTATCTTCCTGGCGGGCGATCTGGTCGGCCGGATCAAAGCGGAAGATGGCATCGATGGTGTCATCGAAATAGTCGATGCGAAACGGGGCGTCGCTGGCCATCGGGAAGAGGTCGAGCAGTGAACCGCGCACGGCAAACTCACCGTGTTCGTGCACCTCGCTCACATTGCGGTAGCCGGCTTCGGACAGTTGTTGTCGCAGCGTTTCGAGCGGTAGCTCCTGACCGGCCTTCAGCACCAGTGACTGTTGCTGAATGTAGGACGGGGGACACAGGCGCTGCAGCAGCGTGGACACCGGCAGGACCAGCACGCCCTTATTTAAGGACGGCAGCCGATACAGTGTTTCGAGGCGCTTTGATACCAACTCCTGATGCGGCGAGAACAGATCGTACGGCAGGGTTTCCCAGTCGGGGAAGTTGTAGATCGGCAGCGATGGCGGACAGAAAAATCGCAGCGCGTCTTCCAGGTGATAGGCGTCGGCCATCGACGGGGTAATAACCAGCACGAGCTGATCCCGCGTGCTCGCCAGTGATGCGATGGCCAGCGCATCGGCACTGCCGTAGAGCCTGCCCCATTGAGAAACGGACTTCTCAGGCAGTGTCAGGAGAGAATGCAACGGCATTAAAAACCGGATGTGTTAAACGCTCTATGGTAGCACAGGCAGGTCTGTGCTTTGTATGTCCTGATGCAGCCGGTTCGGTCGATTCCGGTGCGTTTTGCAGCGTCCGGCCGGCGCCTCGATCCGACGGGCTGACAGATCCACCGACCGATTGCCGGGCGTATAAGCAATGCTTATCCCACCCGGCGGGTCACCGGGGTCACGCGGATATATTGTTGAGCCGCGACCGGCTGGCGGGGCTTGCCACCGAACTACTGGAATCGCCTGTGACAGATCTTCGCAACCGCGCCCGAGCCGCAATGGCGCTTATTTTTGTCGGCGATGCGCTGTCGATGCCAGTGCACTGGTTCTACCGTCAGGGCGATATTTTAAAGCAGTTCCCGCCGGCGGGCATTCGCGGGTTCGAGGCCGCGCCCGAGGTGCATCCGGGTTCTATCATGGCCCTGCATTCGACCGGGCGGGGTGGTCGGGGCAGGCAGGCACCGCAGGAGGCGGTCGTCGGTCAGTTAATTCTGAAGGACAAGGCATCCTACTGGAACCGACCGAACATTCACTATCACCACGGGTTGCCGGCTGGTGAAAATACCCTGAACGCCTGGTGCGCGCGCTGGATGATGAACTGGCTGCGCCAACAGGATATCCACCACCTGTCAGTCGAGCGCTGGCTTGCGCATTACGTGGATCAGATGACCGCTGACCCCGCCAGCCACCCGGACACTTATGCGGAAAGTTATCACCGGGAGTTCTTTGCCAATGTGCGACTGGGTAAGCCTTTGCTCGAATGTGGCGGACACACGCACGATACGCCTTCCATGGGCGGGCTGGTGATTATCGCTCCGCTGGCGATGGCATTGCTGACGGTCAAATCGGTTGACGAAACCAGTGAAGTGTGTCGTGCCTTTGTTTATGCCACGCATCCCGATGCGCTGTTAATGCAGGTGGTCGATGCCTACGTGCAGTTAATTGATCAGTTACTGAATCAGCGCGAAGTCGATGTGAAAGCGGCGATCCTTGATGCGGCTGCTGTACTTGCGAATGGCAACATCGCACGGTTGATTCCTGACGGTGAGATTGCAGACAAAAAAATTCTGGCGCTGGTCGCGCAGGATACCGAGGTGATTGGCAGGACCTATTCACCGGCCTGTTACATCACCGATTCGTGGCCGGGGGTGTGTTACCTGGCAGCGCGTTACGCCGTCGCACCGGAAACCGGGTTGCTCGTGAACACCAACCTCGGAGGTGAAAACGCACACCGAGGTTCGGTGCTCGGTTGTCTGTTGGGTCTTCTCAGCGGTCAGACCACTGCGTTTTATCCGCAGCTGCATCGCTACGATGCGTTACAGCCGGACATTCAAGCCTGGTGTGATACGTTTTATCCAGCGGGCTGAGCGGGCCGACTGCAGCTTATTCCGGATACCAGTAAACCGGGTCAGAGCTGTTGCGTTCGATGATCAGAAAGTTGTTGGCAAATGCCCTGAATGCCGCGCTCCATTGTCCGTCGGGCCATTTGACCCGAATCGATGCGCGTTCCGCGACCCCGAGCCCCACGTGTACAAAGCCGCTTTCACCGGAGGCGTGACCACCGCCGACCTGGACGGTTCTGGTGCGTGATGCATTGCCGGACTTCACGGTGATAGTGGCGCCGACGGCATCGCGGTTAATCCCGTTTTGTCGCAGTTTGATTTGCAGCCAGTTACCCGTCGGTCTGGACCGGTCCCCATAGACCGCCCCGGTGTTGTGAAACAGGCTGACGTTACTGTTGCGGTTCACCACCACCAGATCCAGCAGACCGTCCATGTTCAGGTCGGTCAGTGCGCCCCCGCGCCCGCGGGTATTGAGCGCGATGCCGGCTTCCAGTCCCGCTTCATGGAAGCCGCCGCCGTGTTTGCCCAGCAGCAGATTGTCCGGATCGTAGCTGGCAAAGTCGGGCATCTGTTCAACGTTGCCTTTGGCGATGAATAGATCCAGCAAGCCGTCGTTGTTCACATCATCGAACTCCGCGTGCCAGCCAGTGGATGGCTTGAGATCGTCACCGGTATAGGGGCGATGGGCGGTGGCGCGGTTGTCATAGGCAATATCGCGATACTGCGGCCAGCCGTTCTCTTCAAAAACATCCAGCTCCAGTTGCTGCAGTTTTGTGTCACCCATCGAGGTCAGGGCGTACTCCGGAAAGCCGTCCGCGTTGAGGTCGCCGCTGGCGATGCCCATGCCCCAGATAACTACCTGCTTCCAGCCTTCACTGCGGGTGTACAGGCGTGGTTGCGCGCCGGCATCAAAGTGCCACAACTGTTCTTCGCCACCACGGTGGTATTGTCGATCATTGGTTACACGCAGCGAGTTGCGACCGGACCGGTTCCAGTCGGTAAACAACATCGAAAGAGCACAGTGCCCCGGCGTCAGCGGCAGCGGTTCCAGATAAATCGGATGGCCGGGGTCGAGCTTGCCTCTGGCATCCGGCTTTGGTGTGTACAGGTAATGGTCGGCACAGGTGCCCCAGGGTGATCCGGGTGCAATGCGATCAACATAGTTGCCGAATACCAGCGTGGGGTAGGGCTGCGATGGATCAAAGTTCGCACTGAATGCCGTGGTCCAGTCGCTCTGCGTGGTGAGTCTGAAAGGCGTGTAGTCGTGGTCAAACGTGCAGTCGCCATTGCCGCGTAACAGTCGATTGCGCCCGACACGCATGACGGCCAGATCCATCATGCCGTCGTTGTCGATGTCCAGCGGGTAGGCGCCGGTCACTGACTTTAACGGAATATTCAGGAACCCATTTTGTTGCCTGAACTGCAGTGCGCCGGCGGTAGCGGATTCATTGACGTAGAGCGCGGCATCGCCTTCGCCACCGGCAAAAAAAAGGTCAGGACGATAGTCACCGTTGCAGTCGAGCACAGCCACACCACCGCCGACAAAGTACTCCCACGGGCCCTGGTATCGGTGATCGATACCGGCAGCCGTTGCGGTTTCGACAAAGCGCGGAATATCACCGCGGTAGTTTTCCTGCGCCTGTGCAACAACACCTGCCACTGGCACAACTGACAATACGCCCGCAACCAGTGCGGGTATGGCGTGTCTGAAAGAAAATCGCCTCACTGCGCGCTGACCTGCCGTTCATTCAGCTGGCCGGTGATCTGTGCCATTTGATCGTCATCAGTGACCGATCGCGGATCGATTACCAGGGTGGATAAATAGGCGATGATGTACTGCTGTTCTGTGGATGTTAATGACAGATACCGGTCTCTCACTGTTCTTGCATCACCACCATGTGCGGTGATCACTTCGTGCAGCGTGCTGAGGTCACCCCGATGACCGTAAGGGTCCGTCGAGGCAATACCCCAGAGTTCGGTGGTCATAAACACATCTCTCTCAACAAATCGCTGCGAGAGTAATTCGTTACCGAGGTGAGATACCTCCTGATCTGCGATTTTGTGACGCTTCAGGTCGCCGAACAGCGGGACCAGTACATGCCCCTCGGCGTTGCGTGGCAGTTGCTGCGCCCATGCGTATAAGTTCAAGTCATACACAGCACCGTCGTCATCTTCACCGGCGCGACGGGTACCGGCAAAATCAACCGGCCCCGGGTCGTCAAACATCAGCGATCGCAACGGCAGCTGAGGCCGGTGGCAGCGGTTGCAGCCTATCTCGTCAAAGCGTACCTCGCCACGTGCAGCGGCCTGCTGCCATGTCGGGTTGTCGATGTTGCGCCGCGTCGGTGGTGGTCGCGTTGCCTGCCATGCGACCAGCGCACTGATATCACCGGGCTGTGCTTCTGCTTCATGGCCGTCTTCATCGAAGTCTGACTCGCCGGTCCAGCGCGCCCCGTAGCGTTCATCCGCGAGTATGCCGTGGTGATGGTTCAGCGCGTTGATCGTAAACTGTCGCAGTGAATTGATCACGCCTTTCTGACTGAACGGTCTGATCACCAGGTCGTGATCCACCCCTTCGATTCCGACCGGGTTAACGGTGCCATCCGGGTGTGCGGTCAGCTGCCCGAAGTTAACGTCTTTGGTCGTAAGTGCAATGTTGACTTCACGGCCGGTAGCGCGTGCCTTGCGCAACGCTTCGGCGCGAAGCTGCTGCAGGTCGGCGGTCATTTCCCTGGCCAGCAGTTCGACCAGTCCGGCACCGAACAGATGATTGGTGTTGCGCTCATTGGAGAACTGCGGGTCGACATTGTCGAAGTCGGTGTTCTGAAAGCCTTCAGAGACAAAAACATTCACAGAAAAGTCTCCCGCGCCGCCGACCAACGGCTGGTTGTGACAGCTGGCACAGGCATTGGCGTCGAGACCTGCGGTGCGTGAAAACTGGTGGCGCGGTGGTCGTTTTCGTTTAGTGGGAATAATCGCCTGTGTCGACATCGGTCTGCCGACGCCGTCGGCCGTGGTAAAGCGCGCGGAGAACAATTGATTACCGTGTTCGACCAGTTGTTTGAGTTGTGCAGCGTTGAGCCTGCCGCGGTAAGTCTGTTGATCGACATGCTGCTGAATGGCGCGGCCGTCCCACGGCGGGTTCCCTTCCGCGGCATGGGTGAAAGCGGTGCCAGAGAGAGCCAGCACGGCCAGCGTTAGCAGGCCGTTGCGCCAGGTGCGGGCTGGGAATGTGAAGGATGGTACTGTCATGCGTGTTTCAACACCGTGTTAAACCGAGTGAATGTCGCGGGCAGGTTCGTGGCGTTCGCCGAAGCCGAACACTTCCACATCGATATGTTCCAGTGCGCGTCGAGAGGCGCCGAGCAGAATCAGGCTGCTTTCCGATTGCTGATCATAAACGGTAATCAGATCATTGCTCTCCTCCGGTTCGAAGTGCCGCAGGTTGCGTTTAAGTGATGCTTCCATCAGCCGGAAGGCAGCACTCGATGTGCCGACCAGCACCACAGGAAATGGATCGAGCAGTGCAAACAGGTTGGTCAGTCCCAGACCAATCGCGGCGCCGGCTTCGGTAAACGCGCGGCGCTCCGGGCCGTTACGGGTTTCGGCGGCGCGTACCAGTTGCGCAAAGTCATCGGCGCAAATGGTATCGGCCGGCACCGTATGTTCGTGTTGCTTGTGCGCTCGCCGCCAGATTGCATAGTCGGAGGCGTAGGCTTCGATGCAACCGTAACGCCCGCAGCGACACAACGCACCATCTGCCTGCAATAACATATGACCGAACTCGGTGCCTGAGGAACTTGAGCCGCTTAGCAGGGCGCCTCCGTGAAACATGCCGAGCCCAATACCGTAGGAAAGAAGAATGGCGGCAAAATTTCTATCGGTGGCATCTGTGCCTTGTCGCTGGTGATACAGCGCACTGGCGATCATTTTGCTGTCGTTAAGTACTGCCACGCTCACGCCATAGCGGTGCTGCAACACGCTCGCCAGATCCACATCGCGTAGTTCGGTAATCGGTGACCTTAGCAGCCGATTGTGGTCGCTGCTGACGGTGCCCTGATACACCACCGCGATGTGTTTCAGGGTTTGCTGACAGTGCGTCAGTGCTGATAGTCCCTTGTCGAGCAGTCTGGTCAGATGGTTTCGCAGCGTCGTCTTTGTGATCGTTGCGGTGACGAGTGGTTTATTGCGTGTGTACATAACCTCGCCCCGGTAATTGAATAGCGTGAGTTCGAGGTGATTCAGCGTCAGTGTGAATACTGCGCTGGTTGCGGCGTCCGCCCGCAGATTGAGCAGTACCTGTGGGCGGCCTCGTCTGGTGTTTAGCTCTGCGGGTGCGTTCGAATTTGCCGGAGGTTCGATCCTTTCGATGATGTTGTCACTGATCAGATCGGCGGTGACCTGGGTGACGGTGGCGCTGCTCAATCCGGTGTGCTCGCTGATACTGGTACGCGACAATTTTCCGTGATTGCGCAGACAAGTAAGGATGCGACTGCGGTTGTACAGTCGAAGCTCGTCGGATTTGGTGATAGTTGCCATGGAAAAATAACTTGACACATCTTGCAGAAAGAATCACTATTTTTTTGAGCCTAAAAAATAATAGGTGGCGCAGTCGACATTGTCTGCGCTCCCGGGTTCGTACCAGTCGAGAGCAGTCGCCTGCCAGTCCGGCGAGGTCGCTGTCGCTAACATTCTAATGACGAGGATATGTTTCAACATGAAAAAGACTCTTACCGCGTTGGCAGCCGCCGCATTGGTAACGGCTGTTTCTGCACCCGCGATGGCGCAGGAAAAAATTATCGGCGTATCGTGGAAGGTGTTTCAGGAAGAGCGCTGGAAGCGCGACGAAGCGGTGATCAAGAAGATCGTAGAGGACGCTGGCCACAAGTATATCTCCGCCGATGCGCAGGGTTCTGCGGGCAAGCAGCTGACAGACGTCGAATCCCTGATCTCGCAGGGCGCCGATGTGCTGATGATCGTACCTTTCGACTCCGAGGCGATTCTGCCTGCGGTTGAACAGGCTTCTGCCGAAGGCATTCCCATGATTGCCTATGACGTACAGATTGAGCATCCAGATTCGCTTTACGTGACCTTCGACAACGTCGGCGTTGGTCGTCTGATGGCGAAAACCATGCTTGAAAACGAAGGCGGAAAAACCGAAGGTAACTTCGCGTTTATTAAAGGCGATCAGGGCGACCCCAATGCCACCTTCCTGTTCGAAGGTATTATGGAGGTGCTTGGTCCAAACATCGAAGCCGGTAAAATCAAAAACGTTTGCGAAACGTTTACCGATGGCTGGAAGCCGGAAAATGCCCAGAAGAATATGGAGCAGTGCCTGACCTCGCAAAACAACAACGTCGATGCTGTTGTCTCACAGAATGACGGCATGGCCGGTGGTGTTGTCGCAGCGCTCGAAGCACAGGGCATGGCGGGTAATGTCCCTGTGACAGGGCAGGACGGTGACCTCGCCGCAATCAACCGCGTTGCTCGGGGCACGCAGCTGGTATCAGTATGGAAAGACTCTCGCGCGCTGGGTAAGGTAGCGGCGGAAGCGGCGCTGATGCTCGCGGAAGGTAAGGCGATGACTGATGTTCCCGGTACCGCACCATTCTCCGGTGGTAAGCGCGGCGTGGAAGTGACTTCCATTCTGCTTGAGCCCACGCCGATCACCAAAGCCAACATCGGTGCTGTAATCGATGCCGGCTGGATCGAAAAAGCCAAAGCCTGTGAAGGCGCAATGGACGGTGTTGCCGGCTGCTAACAGTCGCCTAAATCACCTGTAGTAACTGCTGCCGCAGTGCGTACTGCGGCAGCTCCCAATACGCACGGACACTACTGGATGTCTGTGGCCTATTCCCGGTGCGGTTGCGAACACTGGAACGATAATGTCTTCTGAATCTTCATCTTCTGCTTCAACGACGGAGTACAGGGAGAGCGCGTTTGTGCGCTTCCTTCGTGCAACCGAGGTTGACACCCGTCTGCTGGGTATGATCGGCGCACTGATCCTGATCTGGCTCGGCTTTCATTTTTACGGTCATTTCGTTAATGGTTTTGGTGCATTTTTAACACCGCGCAACCTGTGGAATCTGTCGGTTCAGACATCATCCATCGCGGTGATGGCGACCGGCATGGTGTTGGTTATTGTGACGCGACATATTGATCTGTCGGTCGGATCGCTACTTGGATTTACTGCGATGATTATGGGTGTGATGCAGGTGTGGGTACTGCCTCAGTACCTTGGGCTTGGACACCCGATGATCTGGGTAATCACCGTGATTGTCGGCATCCTGTTTGGCACCATGGTCGGTGCATTTCAGGGTTTCCTGATCGCCTACCTCGATATCCCCGCTTTTATCGTGACGCTCGGTGGTTTGCTGGTGTGGCGCGGTTCGTCTTATCTGGTGGCGCGCGGTGAAACTATTGCACCGGTCGATCAGACCTTTGCCCTGATCGGCGGTGGTCCGTATGGCACCATTGGCGCAACCGGCTCCTGGATACTCGGGATAATCGTTTGTCTGGGTATCATTTTTCTGTTGGTCAGCGGTCGCAGTCAGCGTAAGCGCTTCAACTTTCCAACTCGTCCGATGTGGGCGGAGTGGTTAATTGGCATGGTTGGCTGTGGCATCGTGATTGGTGCGGTGATGGTCATGAATGCCTATCCGTGGCCGAAAGGCATTGTCAGACGTTATGCAGCGGCCAATAACATGGAAGTGCCTGAAGGCGGCCTGTTTATCTCCCACGGTTTTGCGTTTCCAATCCTGATCGCACTGGCGGTTGGCGTGGTCATGACGTTTGTCGCGACACGCACGCGCTTCGGTCGCTATGTTTTTGCCATTGGCGGCAATCCTGAAGCCGCTGAACTCGCCGGTATCAACACAAAACGCATGACCATGATGATCTTCGCGCTGATGGGGGCGCTGACCGGAATCGCTGCCGTCATTGCGAGCGCCCGACTGAAGTCCGCAACACTGGCACTCGGGCAGTTTGATGAACTTTACGTGATTGCCGCCGCTGTCATCGGAGGCACTTCCTTCGCCGGTGGTATCGGCACGATCTACGGTGCCATCCTCGGGGCGCTGGTGATGCAGTCCCTGCAATCAGGCATGGTACTGATCGGCTTCGATTCAGCAATTCAGCAGATGGTGGTCGGTGGTGTGCTGGTGGTGGCTGTGTATCTCGACAATCTATACCGCAGAAACTCTGTATAGGTAGGACGGCATGCAAACTGATAAACAAACCAACAAGTCATTGGATACGCAAACTCCGCTGGTTGAACTGAAAGAAATTTCAATTGCCTTTGGCGGAGTCCATGCGGTTGAGAATGCTTCCTGCGAACTATACCCCGGAGAAGTCGTGGGGTTGCTCGGGCACAACGGCGCCGGCAAGTCGACGCTGATCAAAATCCTGTCTGGTGCCTATAATCGCGACAGTGGCCGAATTTTTATTGATGGTAAAGAGGCCACGATCACTAACCCGCGACACGCCAAAGAATACGGGATCGAAACCATTTATCAGACCCTGGCACTGGCAGACAACGTCGATGCTGCGGCCAATCTTTATCTGGGGCGTGAGCTACTGACCCGGTGGGGCACACTGGATGATGCGGCGATGGAAGCGGAAACCCGCAAAGTGATGAACCGCCTGAACCCGAATTTCACCCGATTCAAAGATCCGGTAAAGCAATTGTCTGGTGGTCAGCGGCAGTCAGTAGCCATAGCGCGGGCGATACACTTTAACGCGCGCATACTCATCATGGATGAACCCACTGCAGCGCTCGGCCCGGCTGAGACGGAGCAGGTGGGGCAACTGATCAAACAGTTAAAGGATGATGGTATTGGCATCTTCCTGATCAGCCACGACATACACGATGTATTTGATCTGGCCGATCGTGTGGTAGTGATGAAAAATGGTGCCGTGGTGGGTGATGCGTTAACCGAAAATGTCACCAAGGATGAAGTGCTGGGCATGATTATTCTCGGCAAGTGTCCGCCGGGCGCCAACCCCGGCCCCGGTGCACTGCAGGATCAGGCTGACAGTGCGTAGTTGTTACTCGAATAAAAGGCACCCGGTGTGTGCTGCACTTTTGCGCCCGCGATGCCGATGTGCTCCGGGTCAGCAACAGCCGGCATCCCGTTGTCAGTGACAGATTCAGTGGGAAATTTCTGCCGCATCCAAATGGCTGGCATCGTCGTGCAGCAGCACCTCGGGTGGTTGGTTGCGGTTCTCGAACCTGAGACAGGTGACACTGGTATTGGAGACATTGGTGTCTGACAGTGTCGCGTTACCCGTACAAAAGTGGCTGAGCAACAACCGGATCAGATCGCCGTGGATCATGCAGTGTACCGTGGCGTGTGTGCCGTAGAATTCATCGATCAGTTGCGTTGTCAGTTGCTTCGCGCGCGCTGAGGCGGCAGCGCAGTCCTCGAAACCGTCCAGTGTGTACCAGCCATTGTGGTCAACATCCGGCGGCAGGATAAAGCCCGGAAACTGTGTCTCCATGGCGGCGCGTGACAGGCCGGGGCTGGCCTGGCGATCCCCGGGCATATGTCCTTCATAACAGCCACCTGCCTCGAACAAATTTGTTCGCACAGTAGGCTGGCTGGTGACGCGCTGCGCGGTGGGCTGTATGGTTTGCAGCGTGCGAAGAAAAGGGCTGCATAAAATCACGGATGGCTGCTCGCTTTCGCGCACCTCCCGCGACAGTCGATCCCCGAGTTTTGCGGCCTGATGCAGGCCAAGTTCTGTCAGTGCAGGGTCGCTGACCCGTTGTGATTCCGGCCGTGCATTGTTGTGCGATTCTGCATGTCTGACCAGATAAAGCGTGAGTGGTTTGTTCATTGAGCAATGTCAGTTCGATGATGACCAAATTATCAACCTTCTTTCAGGCAGCGTCGACTGGCGATGCGTCTTTTCTTTTAAACCAACCGGGTGATAGCGAAACGGTTGCGCCACTGCCGTGGGCAATAAATCCTCTCCTATGTTGGTCATTGAAAACCCATACGACTGTGCTTGCGGGTAAGAATTTGCCTGCTCAGACTCTTGCACAAAACGTTTTCATACCCCGCTGTTTGAAAACGGGGCATGCATTTAGTGCATCGTTGGATCACAATCGCAGACTTTGCGCCTGCTGTGGCGAACTTGACGGGCTGGGAATAAAAACGAATGAATGGCATTACCCGGCAGGCGTGCGCATGCTGACAGCGGTGAAAGCAGCCATGCGAAGGGCTGGTCGAAGATGAGTCGATTCAGTCCGGAGTCGCGTCTGTCTTTATACTACGCCGCGCTGTTTGCATCGATTGGCACCGTGGCGCCGTTCTTTGCAGTATGGCTCGACAGTCTCGGCATCGATACGACGACCATCGGCATTATTGCCGCTGCACCGTCTGTGCTAATGGTTTTTACCACAGTCTTTATTGGCCGCTGGGCGGACGGACTTACCCAGCGACGGACTGCGATTATAGTCTGCAATGTGCTTATTCTATTGTTGCAGATGGTCTTGTTCGTTCCGTCCGGGCCGTGGCTGATTCTGGTGGTGTGGAGCCTGAGTGGCATTTTAATGCATGCGATGGTGCCGGTGACTGATGCCGAGGCGCTCAGTGTAACGACCCGCCGCAGCAGCGATTTTGCCCGCGTCAGAGTGTTTGGCTCAATTGGATTTATCATCGCCGTCGCAGTGAGTGGTGTCGTTTACGAAAAACTCGGTATGGTCGCCTTTGTGCCGGTGGTGCTGCTTGGCAATGCAGTTCGCCTGTGGCTTTCCACCGCACTGCCGGGTGGGGAATCGCCTCGGTTGGCACCACAACGCGATGCTGGCTCCGCCGGCAGCGGATCAGCCCTGCGCAGCCCTTTGGTGGTACTGACGATCATCGCAGCCGCGCTTATTCAGGCCTCACATGCGGTGGTCTACACCTTTGGCATATTGCTGTGGACTGAGCACGGGCTTTCCGAAACCACCGGCAGCCTGCTGATCGCAATTGGCGTCGTGGCCGAGGTATGGCTCATGTGGCGGTTTAAATCGCTGACGCATCAGTGGTCAGCGCGAGCCTGTTTACTGGTCGCTGCCGCCCTGGGCGTCGTGCGCTGGGGGCTGCTGGCGACTGCACCGCCGTTGCCCGTTGTCTATATCGCCCAGTTGCTGCATGCCGCCACATTCGGGCTGACCTACCTTGCAACCGCGACGTTTATCGCCCGACGTGTCGGCGAGGCTGACGCCGCGCGGGGGCAGGGGCTGGCCGCGATCTTCACCACGGCTGCGCTGGCAGCAGCCACCTTCATTGCCGGTCGTTTTTACGATGTGATGGGCGCAGAACTCTACTGGCTAATGGCCTGGTTGTGTGTATTTGCACTCGGATTGCTTGCGCTGACCACAAGGGTACGGTGACGGATTTGAATGATCTACCAGGCCCACACAGCGTTGCGCCGATGATCGTTCATTTGTGCTGCGACCTGTTCACCAGCAAGCCACCAGCAAACCGAAACTCAGGCAGATTCATCG
The DNA here is from genome assembly GCA_964583825.1 of uncultured Granulosicoccaceae bacterium. GTDB lineage: Bacteria > Pseudomonadota > Gammaproteobacteria > Granulosicoccales > Granulosicoccaceae. Next base: position 6,881 of record CAZOXM010000071.1, on the reverse strand, counting down.
CCACGCGGACTCCCGGGTTGTTGCGCGCAGTGGCGCTTGAAATAACCTAGTAATTTACTCTACAATTATCGTAATGCGAATTATTCTCATTATCGACCGGAACACAGGTGTTTTCTCATGTGCATTGAATATCCATCCGGGGATGCGCCCCGGGCCGTGGAGGACGCTGTTTTCGATTTGGAAGCCGGGGGCAATGCCCGTCGCAAGCTGTGGCAACTGCCGAGCAGCTGTCACTGCCTGATTATCGGTACCTGCCTGAAGCTGTCTGAAGTAAAGGCGCTGTGTAAAAAATGCGACTACCCGACCGCCGGGCGCAGTGACTATGAACTACACCGCTTTGTCGTCGGGCAGGCATCGTATGCGGATAGCATCATTGCGCGGCGCGCGCACAAGATGCTGGAATCAAAATACAAAGTGGATGTGGCGCGACTGCGCGGCCGCCAGACTGACACGACCCTGCTTGATCACTGGAATGTACTGCGTGATGCGGGTCGTGTGGCCGGTACGCTGTGGGCGGCGGTGACGCACCCGGACTGCAGCAGCGAAGTGATTTCGACTATTTACGGTGAAGTGCATATGCTGTCGCACCTGACCGGCGCGTCGGTACACAAACAGGCAGAGGAACTGCCCGGCGCGAGACGCAGCATAGAATCTCTGCAGCGAAAGATAAAAACCCAGCATGCTGCATTGACGCATAAGATTGAGACCGGGCAGGAAAAGATAGCCCGGCTGGAAACGCTCAACGCGCAACTCAGGCAGCAGTTGCAGCAACAGGCGGATACCTCAGAACTCACCCAGATCAACCAAATAGATCACCAGATTGTCCGTTCGGCGTTAAAGGAAACCAATACAGAGCTGCGGGCAACGCGCTTAAGGCTCGATAAAGCCGAACATCTGGTGGACGAAAAGAACGAGGCGTATAGCAGGCTTACCGAAGACAATGAAAAGCTTGAACGTCTGATCGAATTTCTGACTGAAAAAAATGAAGACAAGGACGGGCAGTGCGATAAATCGTTAAGTGGAAAGTGTTTGCTGCTGCTCGGTGGCATGCCTTCTCAATGCAAACACTTCAAGGCCTATGTCGAAGCCAACAATGGCGACTTTCTTCACCATGATGGTGGTGTTGAATCCAATATATCGAGAATTGACAATCTGATCAGTCAGGCGGATGCGGTGCTGTGTCCGGTAGAGCAGGTCAGTCACAGTGCCATGCAGCGTGCCAAGAAGGTATGCAAATCGACGGACAAGCCGTTGGTCTTCCTGCCAAAGTCCAGCCTGACGGCGTTTGTGTCCGGACTGCGCGAACTGGACTCTTAAACCCTTAGGCGACTCCGCGCCGCGAGCGGAGCGTGTCGCGCAGTAGAAGGACATTTCTGCGCGGGAAGCTGATAGCCTTCTTTGCGGCGGCCTATCGCTTGGCGGCGTAATAGGAAACCCGTCGCTCCATGTACCCGAGCAACTCCGAGATAGTAAAGGCCATTGCAAACAGCACTACCAGAACTGCCCAGAAGTGTTCCATCAGAAAGTTGTTGGCGTAGAGTTCAAACAAGGCACCAAAGCCGACAATAGATATCAGCAGCTGGCCGATAATGACGCCTTTCACGGCGCGTATTACACCGATTCTGACACCGCCAAGGATCTCCGGCAGCGCTGCCCAGAAATAGACCTTGCTAAACGCCGCCCACGGACCGGCACCAAAGCTGTGTGCCATCTCAAGCAGTGAACGGTTGATTTGCATGACACCGGCGCGTGCATTGAGGATGATAATCCAGATCGCAAACAGTGTGGTGGTGATGATGATCGACTTCATGCCAAAACCGAACAGCACCATCAGCACCGGGACCAGTGCGGTCAGTGGTGCGCTAAGGAAAATATTAACCCAGGGCAGCAGCAGTTCATCGATCAGCCGGTTCTTGCCCATCAGTATGCCGGTCGGTATGCCAATAACAACAGCGAAGAAAACACCTGAAAAGAAGGCATAAGCGGTTTCATAAAGCGCTTTTTGAAAGGCGGCAGAGCCGATCACTTCAAACAGGGTGCTGAAGACGGCAGAAAGCGGAGGCACAAAGAAGGAAATCTCAAGGCGTCCGAATATTTCCCAGACAATTCCCCAGATAATCAGTGACGACATCGCCGGCAGTCGTATTCCGAACAGTTGCATTGTCGTTTACTCCACGTAGGATCTGAGCGAGGCCCAGATTTCATCGACAATATCGAGGTATTCAGGGTCGCGGCGAATACTGTTTGAATCTTTTTCGCGCAGCCCCGATGGCCGAATGATATCGGAAACCCGGCTGGGTCTCGGCAGCAGTATCGCGATCTGATCCGATACGTATACCGCTTCCTCTATTGAGTGAGTGACGAAGATAAAGGTTTTGTTCTCGTTGGCGACCAGTGCGAGTAAGTCTTCCTGAAACTTGCGGCGCGTTTGTTCATCGACCGCGGAAAAAGGCTCGTCCATCAGCAGCACGTCAGCGTCGACCGAAAGCGCTCTGGCCAGCCCGACACGCTGGCGCATACCGCCGGACAATTCGTGTGGAAAGCTGTGCTCGAAACCGGTGAGTCCCACATCGTTAATGTACTTTGATGCGATGTCTTCGCGTTCGGATTTATTCACGCCACGCAGTTCCAGGCCGAAGGCCACATTGCGCAGAACCGATGCCCACGGCAGCAGCGCGAAGTCCTGAAACACGAAGGCGCGGTCGGGGCCGGGGCCGGTGACTGTCTTCCCGTCCACTTCAATGACACCGTCGGTAGGTTCGAGCAGCCCCGCAATGATTTTAAGCAGTGTGGTTTTGCCGCAACCGGACGGGCCGAGCAGCGAAGTGAGCTGGCCGCGTGGAAACTCGAGCGTCAGATCTTTTAACGCTTCTACCGGCCCGTAGTTTTTGGAAACGTTACGGGCAGACACTGCGATGTCCTGCGCTGCAGTGGCATCGACAGTGCGCTGGGTTTCAGTCTGAGGCATAGCCACGGGCGTTTCCTTCAAAGAGATAAAATTCGAGCTTTTCGAGCAGGTTCAGAAAAATAACAGCGAGCACGATGATCGAGAAAATAGCGGCGTACATGCTGGCGTAGTCGGCAATCGATCGGCTGTAGGTAATGATGTCGCCGACACCGGTCGGGGTGATCTTAAGCTCCGACAGAATCGCACCGATGAATCCTGCCGACACACCCAGTCGCAGCCCGGAAAAAATCACCGGTGAAGCAGCGGGGATGACAATCTTTAATATGACTTCCCACCAGCTGGCCTGAAAAGATCGCCCCATTTCAGTCAGAGACGTTGGTGTGTTTCTCACGGCACCTGCGGTATTGAGTACGATCACCGGCATGGCCATGATGCATACGACGAAAACTTTGGATGTCAGGCCGATGCCATACATCATCACCAGCAACGGTATCAGTGCGGCGAGTGGTGCGGCCTGCATCACGATAAAGATCGGTGAGAACAGCCAGTCAAACCACTTGCTCAGTCCGACCCATAAGCCGATCGATATACCGAGCACCGCGGAAATAAGCACGCCGATGGCCAGCGGCTTCAGCGTTTCGGCATAGGCCGCCCAAAGCGAGCCGTCCAGTGCCATGCGCACGAGTGCACCCATCGCCTCGAAGAAAGTGGGCAGCGCATAACTGACGGGTATTCGACCGGCAATTTCCCATGCGCCGAACACGATAAACGCGGACAGCAGTTTAAGTATGAGTGAGCGTTTCAAGTGTGAATACCGTAACTGAATGCACTTAGCGGAAGCCGGCCCCGAGCGTGCGGAGCCGACTGTCCCTCGTGGTTCGCAGTCCTGCTTTACTTGGTGGCTGCCTGCAGCGGGGCGAGGTACCAGAAGTCTTCCAGGTTCAGCGTCGATGGATCGCCATCGAGCTGCCCTGCCTGGCTGTACCACTCCATATCTGCCATCGCTGCTTTCTCACCACCGCCGGCCGGGTCGTACAGGCCGCCAGCGACTGCGTCGGTATAGAAGTTATCGAGTTCACCCAGAATCTCCTTTGGCAACTGACCAATCGGACCGTCCGGATTGGTTTCTTTCGAGATTATGGTCGGGTCGGCATTCATGTCTGCCCAGGTGCTGGCCAGTGCGTCAACGAAGATCTGTACATCGGCCTCGTTGGCCTTTATCCAGTCCAGATTCGCAAACAGGGCTTCGTCACTCGCTTCCACGTCAAACATGGGCAGCACATTGAATTTGTCGGCGTGCTGTCGCATGATTTTGTTCTTGTTTGACAGATCGATGATAGTGGCATCAGCCTGTCCGGCTACCAGCGCCACCACGCGGTTGGCAGAGCCCGGTACATAAGAACGTTTGCCAAACTTGATGCCCATTTTGTCTTCGATGACGTTAGCAATGGAGTCTGTGCCGCCGCCGCGAGAGTGCAGCAGAATAGGTTCACCGTTCAAATCTGCCAGGTTGTCGTATTTCTTATTGGTGACAGGGAAGAACTTAAGTTTTGAAAGCTGAAAAATGATACGCAGCGGTGCCTTGGAGCGTTGCATCGCCGAGTAGGGGGTGCCGAAGCCGATATCCATCTGGCCGCTGAGTACCGCCTGAATAGCCAGCTCCTCGTCTGAAAATGCAGTCCATTCATAATCGAGTCCGTTGGCCTTGGCGCGTTCAAGCGCGACAAAGAACGCGGCGAGTTCGTCCGACGGCGTTTCTGCTAGTGCGATGCGAATTTTTTCTGCGTGCGCTGCGGTAGCTGAAATGCCGAGTAGCAAGGGTACCGTCAGTGCGACGGTTGCAAGCTTTCTGAGTAGTACCTTCATGTTTCCTCTCCTGGTGATGTCGCTCACCGGTTTTACAGGGCCTCAGGCTACCGAGGCGGAACTAGTGGACAGTTGACTTCCCGCAGATCGCAGGTGACAACTGTCATGCGTTTAATCATCGCCGTACAGCCGATTCGATACCGAGTTCAAGTGCGCCCGCATGGCTGTATGTGCAGCCGTCGGGTTGCGTTGTTGAATCGCCTCGACGATGTCATCGTGCTCGCGATAACTGCTGTGTGTCGCTGGTGGTCGGTCAGACGCGCGTACAACTTTTTGCCAGGCCACCGCGCGGCGTACCTGATTCAGGTGATCGAACAGTGATAGCAGCAACACGTTGCCTGTTGCTTCAGCAAGGCAGCGGTGAAAGGCATCATCGTTGGCTTCGTAAGTGTCCCAGCTAGTGGCATCAAGCGCTCTGTCGCGTGCGGTGGTAATGCGTTGTACGGCATCGCCGGAAGCATTGGCTGCCGCTTCGCGTGCGATGGCGGGCTCGAGTGACAGGCGCGCCCGCATCATTTGGATTGGAGTCACCTGATGACTCAGCTCAGCCAGTCCCGGGACCGTGACCAGACTCTGCGGAGTGGTGATGAAAGTGCCTTTACCGACGTGACGCCAAATAGCGCCCTCGCGCTCCAGCGCTTCCAGCCCCTTGCGCAATGCGTTCCGAGTGACTCCGAGTGAACTGATCAGTGTGCGCTCGGGCGGCAGCCGATCACCGGGTGCGTAGTCGCCGGTATCGATAAATTCACGCAGTTGTTGCAGGGTATCGTCGTGTGGCACGGGTGCGTTATTCGGTCGTATTGGTGTGGATTGGTTGATCAATCGGCGCATTGGTTTTGATTTACGCACAATCAATTGGTGTTTGCAACCGAAATTCCGCCTGATGCATAATTGATCCGAATTGATTTAAACTGGTCGCAGATTTTAACGCTGAATTCAAAGAAGGAACCGCTGATGCCCAACTATTCAATTGCAGCACCTGCCGTGGTCGCGTTGCCGGTGGTTGATTCCGATACTGTTTTTCCGGTTCGCCGGGTCTATTGCATCGGCAGAAATTACGCGGCCCACGCGGTGGAGATGGGACATGACCCGGACCGCGAGCCGCCTTTTTTCTTCCAGAAGAACCCCGACAACCTCGATCCGAGTGGGGAGTTTCCGTACCCACCAAAATCGTCTGATGTGCATCACGAAGTAGAGATGGCCGTGATGTTGAAATCGGGTGGCGATAACATCGCAATCGCGCAGGCGCTCGACCATGTCTACGGCTACGCCTTATCTCTGGATATGACCCGACGCGACTTGCAGGGTGAACAGAAAAAGATGGGACGCCCCTGGGAAATCGGCAAAGCATTTGAGCGCTCGGCGCCGGTCGGGGTGGTGCACCCGGTAGAAAAGGTTGGTCACCTGAGCGAAGGTCTGATCGAGCTTAAAGTAAACGATGAAGTGCGGCAGACCGGTGATTTGAATCAGATGATCTGGAAGGTGCCGGAGATGATTAGCTACCTGTCTGATTACTTCACACTGGCCAGCGGCGATGTCATTCTTTCAGGTACGCCGGCGGGAGTCGGGCCGGTCAGTAAAGGGGATGTGATGGAGATGACCGTTGCCGGCCTCGGGTCGATGAAGGTGGCAGTGACCTGATATTGGGCTACAGTCGTCAGGGCAAGGCGACAAGGCTTGGTCGTACTGGAATACTTCAAGCCTTTTCGACGCAGCCATGGCGGCTGTAGCGAAGAAAAATGTTCAAGAACTTTCGAGACGACCCACTAGCATCTGCTTTGTAGAAGTAACACTAACAGCATTCGCGCCGCTTTTGGGCATTGCCGTGGCTGTTTGATCCTACCCGCGACATCCGGACACAGAGTTAAGATAGATTATGCTGCTCTGAGCTCAAATTCGTCTGGGCTGAAATAGTCACACGAACTATGCATGCGCGACCGATTGTATCGGGATTCAATATATCTAAAAACTACGGATCGCATTTCTGCTTTTGTTTGGAACTGCCTGCCATGGATAACCTCCACTTTCAATGAATGGAAAAAGCTCTCCGCTACAGCAACCAGCGATGCCCTTAAAGCGGCTTTGGAAATTAGTAGATAGCTCCATC
>CAZOXM010000070.1:23869-26375 GCA_964583825.1 uncultured Granulosicoccaceae bacterium | reverse complement strand
GGCACTCGCCAGTGTCAACTCCTGTGGGTAAGCGAGCCAACCCGTCCCGGCCGCTACCCATCCGTTATCCAGGCTATCAACTTCAGAAGGCGCACAAACGCGTTCGTCAATTTGCGGCACAGGGGGCAGGCCCGAGGTCACGCGGTACGCTCCCCAGTACACTTCGTTCATCCGTGCATCTATTGCCACCGCCACCCATTCAGCCTCGCATTCACGGTAGGTACGCATCGCGATGGCAGCAAGATTTGATACCGGTGCGACTGGTATATCATGTGCCATGGCGATAGCCTGCGCCGCGGCTGTGGCGATTCTTACGCCGGTAAACGCACCGGGCCCGCGACCAAACGCCACCGCATCCAGCGATGCAGGGCCCAGCCCGGCTTCTGCGAAAAGTTCATCAAGTGTCGGCAGCAAAAGCTTTGCATGGGCACGAGGTTCCACGCGATCGCGCTGCAGCACATAATCGCCACACTTAAGCGCAACAGAAAATGCCTCAGTGGCCGTATCGATGGCGACAATGTTCAATCGTTATCCTGCGTGTTTAGGTTGACTGTTTTTCCACGTCGAAAAAGTTCTGGACGCTATTGATTTTTTGCACGATGCGCATACCCGGCAGACTGTTTATAAAAGTACCACCGTACTCTTTTGTTTTCAGCCTCGGGTCGCAAATCACCAGTACACCACGATCACTGACGTCACGAATCAACCGGCCAACGCCCTGCTTCAGTGCCAGCACCGCTTTGGGAAGCTGATATTCCATAAACGGATTAACACCGTTGTTTTTCATGCCACGAATTCTGGCCTGCAATACAGGATCGCCCGGTGAAGCAAACGGCAGCTTATCGATAATTACGCAGGACAACGCACTGCCACGAACATCCACCCCTTCCCAGAAACTCGCGGTCCCCAACAGTATCGCATCCCCCATCGACTGGAACGCATCGACAAGCTCACGCTTGGGCATCTGCCCCTGCACCAGCACGGGATAACGGCTGTGCTCCCGCAAATGGGCCGCGGCCTGTTCCAGCGCACGATGACTGGTAAAGAGTACAAATGCACGACCGCGACTGACCGTTGTCACCTCCAGCACCACTTTCAGTACCTCCGCGTCAAAGGTGGGGTCAGCAGGCGCCGGCATATTGGCCGGCAGATACAGCATTGCATTTTTTTTGTAGTCAAACGGGCTGTCAACCTGGATCTCCATACAATCTTCAATACCAAGTTGCGACTGAAAGTGCTCGAAGCTGCCATTGACTGCCAGTGTCGCCGAGGTGAACACCCATGAGCATTGCAACTGAGACAGCGCCTGAGCAAAAGGCTTTGCCACGTTTTGCGGCGTCAGGTTTAAAGAGAAGCCGGTACGATAGGTTTCAAACCAGTGGATGTAGTCCTCGTCCCGACGGTCGGTATATGACTCGAGACTTTCGATATGTGACAGACACCGCCGGCGACAGCTTTCAAGGCCTTTGCCACGCACCGATGCGGCATCAAGGGGCTCGAACAGCAATTCCAGCGAGTCACTCAACACCGTTAAAGCAGCGTCCAGATTGCCCTCGGAGGCTACCTCTTCCCACGCTCCGCGACGTTCGTTGACACCGAACGCCAGTCGAAAATCACGCACTGCTTTTTCCAGTGCCGAGGCACGGTCTTTTATTTCCACCATATCGGGTGCTTCGGACAAAAACTCGGCGTGGCTGTCGCGTGCCAGATCAAACAATTGCCGACTGCTCAGCCTGCGACCAAAGAAAATGGCGGCGGTGTCGGGAAGCTGGTGCGCTTCATCAATGACGACCACGTCGGTGTCCGGCAGAATCTCACCGAAGGCCCCCTCCTTCAGCGCGAGATCAGCGCAGAAAAGATGATGGTTGACCACCACAATGTTCGCGTCCATCGCACGCTTGCGCGCTTTATGAACAAAGCATCCGGCCTGCTCCTCGGGACTGTGATCGCTGCAGAAATCGTCGTGTGACGTGACATGCGACCACACCGCAGAGGCCTCCGGCACGTCCAGCACTTCGGCAATATCTCCGGTTTTGGTCTGACCGGCCCAGTTTCGAATCACCGCCAGGTGCGCACTGAGCGACGGATCGCGCATTGCCGGATTGTGCATGGCCTTCTCGAGCCGCGCTCTGCACAGATAATTGGCTCGCCCCTTCAGCAAAGCCACTTTCGGATGACGACGCAACGCCCGTTGCACGACCGGCAGATCGGTATGGAACAACTGATCCTGAAGGTGACGCGTACCGGTTGACAGAATCACCCGTTTGTCACACGTGAGCGCGGGCACCAGATACGCAAAGGTTTTACCGACACCGGTACCGGCCTCACCGATCAGGATATTGTCCGTGCCGATACACTCAGCAATGGCGCTGGCCAGCGCCTGCTGTTCAGTCCTGGCCAGAAAGCCGGGTTTGCTATCGGCAAACGGGCCATTATTGCCGAGCAGCTCGGCAACGCTGCCGGGCGCCTCGTCAATCGTGCTGTGCGGTACGTCCAATCAGCGTGC
>CAZOXM010000070.1:0-23769 GCA_964583825.1 uncultured Granulosicoccaceae bacterium | reverse complement strand
CAACGCTGCCGGGCGCCTCGTCAATCGTGCTGTGCGGTACGTCCAATCAGCGTGCGGTGAGCTTGGAAATTTCAAGCCCTGCTTCGCGTGCACCGAGCAAGTCACCACGACCCTCGCGCGCGCGCTGAATGATCAGCCAGTTGCGATAGCGCAGCTGCTGCGCCGAGAGCAACGCGAGAAAGTTGGATTTGGCGGCATAGTTTTCCGCCCGTAAAAAAGCATTCAGATCCAGTTCAATCTCGGCCGCTCTGCTCCACAATACGGCGTCGTTGGGTGTAATTTCAATGGCCTGCTGCAGGCGCTCGCGGGCGTTTTCCAGCTCCCCGCCCCGGCGAAGAATCTCGGTTTCCTGCCACAGTCGCGCGACTTCGGGATCGGTGACATTATGGCGAATATCACCCGTCGACTGCGCCGCGGCGTCGAGCCTTTCGGTAATCAGCTGGCTCTGGGACGGGTTGTTGCCGACAGAGGCACAGGCACCGGTCAGCAGCGCTGCCAGAACGAGCACCACCTGAGCAGATGGCCGGGCGATCGATGACGTATCGAGTATTTTCAAGGTTTTTTCCGATCCCACAAAAAGCAAAAAGCCGCCCCCGAACCGGGAGCGGCTTTAAGTGTAACAACTGCGCTACGCAGTTGTCAGTGCCTGACGCATTACCTATTTCACGTGAAATTCAACACGTCGGTTGGCCTGACGACCTTCTGCAGTATCGTTCGATTCGATCGGCTTGGCTTCGCCAAACGCGCGAGCCAGTAATTGCTCGGAAGGCACACCGCGCAACATCAGGTATCGAACGGTCGCCAGCGCACGCTTTTTCGACAGCTCAAGGTTGTATTCCGCGGCCCCCTGGCTGTCGGTGTGCGCCTGCACTTCGACCACCATATCAGGGTTGTTCAGCAATGCGTCTGCCGCATCGTTCAACACCACCTGCGCCGAATCGGTCAGCTTGTCAGAGCCGCTCTCGAAAAGAACGCCCTCGAGTACACCGCCGAACATGGGACACCCAGTCGCGGTGACCGGCTCGTCGCCAGTCGCCGAGCAATCATCGATATCATTCGGTACGCCATCACCATCGGAATCATTGTCATCCATCGGCTTCATCATGGATTCCATTTTGTCGCTCGGATCCATCTTGGTAAACAGTCCACCGTGGCCGCGTCCGCCTGATTTACCACCGAAGCGCCACAGCAGACCGACTGAGGTCAACATGGCGTCTTCATCAAACGCCTCCACCTCACCACGCAGTGCCAGGCCGATGCGAGTGCCGTACTCGACCCCAAGACCGCCCATCAGGTGAACGTCGTTCTCGCGCTCATACTGCAGATCACTTTCGTTTTCCATGGTGCCGAGACCGGCTTTCAAAAACAAACCAAGACCGGTTCGATCACGAATTTGCTGTTGACCACCCAGCTTGTAGAAGTGATAGAGAAAGCTGAAATTGGCGACAGAGTATTCAAGTTCTTCAACAGAACCATCCTCAGTTGATGTCACTTCAGCCGCGCCCAAGTCTGCGAACGCAAGCTCTGCGGCGAATTTTTGTGAGAAGTCCCACCCGATAAAAACTTTGCTGCCGTCGCTTTCTTCATCAGTTACTTCCAGCAGCACATCTTCCTGAACTTCAGGTGACAGATTGGATTGTCCGCCAGACGCACCAATATATAACTTTTTGTGAAAGTCATGGTCCTCAGCGATCGCCGGGGCGCACAGTACTGCACTAATGAGCGTGGCGACGAGGGATTTTTTATTTTTCATTTAAATATTTCCCGATTTTTTTAATTGGTTACTATTCGCCCATTAGTCAAACAGTGACTCTGGGAAGCTGTTAGCCGCTTCTTTCTACACAAAGACGACAAGTACTCGCTGTACCTAACAGGTTATAGACCAACTTTTCAAAAAGAGAACTAAAAATTGACGGACGAGGATGAAGAATACGATCAGCAACCGCGGGGCAGATGAATAATAGGAACCTCAGCAACAGGAAAAAAGCCCGAAATCGGCACGGCAAACACCACGTTACCGCCTTACCCTACTCCCACTCAATAGTGGCCGGGGGCTTGCCGGAGATGTCATAGACCACCCGAGAGACCTGGTCGATTTCGTTGATAATGCGTCTCGACACGAGATCGAGGAAATCATCGGGCAAACGGGACCAGATCGCGGTCATAAAGTCGGTTGTTTCCACACAGCGCAAACAAATTACATGCGCATAACGCCGCCCATCACCGGTGACCCCCACTGATTTAACCGGCAGAAATACAGCGAACGCCTGGGATACTTTGTCGTACAGGTCGTGTCTGCGCAGTTCTTCGATAAAGATGTGATCGGCAAGCCGCAGGGTGTCCGCGTAGGACTTTTCCACCGCCCCCAGAATCCGCACCCCCAGACCGGGGCCGGGAAATGGATGTCGGTCTATCATGTTGGCCGGCAAACCGAGTTCACGCCCCACCAGCCTCACTTCATCTTTGAAGAGTTCACGCAATGGTTCAACCAGCTTGAGCTTCATGTGTTCAGGCAGGCCGCCGACGTTGTGGTGTGATTTGATCACGTGCGCTTTTCCGGTGGCGCTACCGGCCGACTCAATCACATCCGGGTAGATCGTGCCCTGCGCGAGAAAACGCACTTCTTCCAGTTTCGCCGCTTCGCGTTCAAAAATTTCAACAAACAGTGCGCCGATGATTTTGCGCTTTTGCTCCGGATCTTCGACACCCGCCAGCGCATCGAGAAACTCCTGTTCCGCATTCACGCGTATCACACGCACACCAAGTGATTCACTGAAGGTGGCCATCACCTGGTCGCCTTCCCGATAGCGCAACAGCCCGGTATCGACAAACACACAAGTGAGCTGCTCACCGACAGCACGATGCAGCAGCGCCGCGACGACGGAACTGTCGACCCCACCGGACAATCCGAGTAAGACCTTCGCAGCACCAATCTGCTCCTGCGCACGGGCAATGCAGTCCGACGCAATACTTTGCGGCTTCCAGTTGGCTTCGCACTGACAGATATCCCGCACAAAGCGCGAAATAATTGCCGCCCCCTGTTTTGTGTGCGTCACCTCGATATGAAACTGCAAACCGTAGATGTGCCGGTCTTCATCGGCAAAGCCCGCTATCGGTGCGTTGTCTGTACTGGCGATCAGTTTAAATTCGTCGGGCAACGACTCCACGCGATCCCCGTGGCTCATCCACACATCTAGCAGACCGTGGCCCTCGTCATTGACATGATCCTGAATATCTTTCAGCAGTCGCGAGTGACCACGCGCCCTGACGGTTGCATAACCAAACTCGGCGTGATCGGCTGCGGCCACACCGGCACCGAAATAACTCGCCAGCACCTGCATGCCATAGCAGATACCCAGTACAGGGACGCCTTGCTCGAATATGATTTCTGGCAGCGGATAACGCGTGTCAGCCGTAACCGACTCCGGCCCGCCGGAAAGAATAATCCCGCTTGCCGCAAAGGACTCAATGTGCGCAGGATCCACATCACAGGCGTATATCTCACAGTAGACGCCCGCTTCACGCACGCGCCTTGCGATAAGCTGCGTGAACTGAGAGCCGAAGTCGAGAATAAGAATACGCTGTGCATGAATATCGTGCATGCCCTGACCTGTAGAGTATGGAAGGCGGCGACCGCCGGACACCGGCAGCCGTTTAACGCTTCGAACAGCTGGTTAATCGATACGGTAGTTCGGCGGCTCTTTGGTCATTTGCACATCGTGCACATGACTTTCCCGCATACCGGCGTTGCTGACACGCACAAACGTCGCGCGACTCTGCATTGCACTGACGGTCTCACATCCACAGTACCCCATGCCGGAGCGCAAACCACCAATCAGCTGATGCACAATGGCAGACACCGGCCCCTTATACGGCACACGGCCTTCTATACCTTCCGGCACCAGCTTACGCGCTGACTCTTCGCTGTCCTGAAAATATCGGTCACTGGACCCCTGCTGCATCGCGCCCACTGACCCCATACCGCGATAGGATTTGTAGGATCGCCCCTGAAAAAGCTCCACCTCACCGGGCGCCTCTTCGGTGCCTGCCAGCAAACTGCCGACCATGACCGAGTAGGCACCGGCGGCAATCGCCTTGGCAATATCACCGGAGAAACGAATGCCACCATCGGCGATCAACGGTACACCGCTGCTTTTGGCAGCGCTGGCCACGTTGTCGATCGCCGTGACCTGAGGCACACCCACGCCCGCCACAATTCTGGTGGTACATATAGACCCGGGCCCGATCCCCACTTTCAAGCCGTCCGCGCCGGCTTCTATCAATGCAGTGGCGGCATCGCCTGTCGCGATATTGCCGGCGATCACCTGCACATCGGGAAATCGTTTTTTGGTTGCCCTGACTCGATCCAGCACGCTTTCCGCGTGACCATGTGCAGTATCGACAACCAGTACATCCACACCGGCCTCTACCAATGCTGTCGTTCTGTCATCCGTATCCGCACCTACACCAATGGCAGCACCACTGATCAGGCGCGCCTGATTATCTTTACAGGCCTGCGGATAATCGCGAGCACGGCGGATATCCTTGACGGTAATCATGCCGCGCAGTTCGAATGCATCGTTAACCACCAGTACTTTTTCAATTCTGTGCTGGTGCAGTTTCGCCACCGCCTCCTCGCGCGAGGCCTGCACCGGGACGGTCACCAGTTTTTCGCGCGGGGTCATAATGGTGGACACCGGTTCGTTTTCGCGAGTTTCGAAGCGGATATCGCGTTTGGTCACAATACCTACCAGCCCGTCGCGATCAACCACCGGCAATCCGGAAATACCATGCCTGGCTGTCAGCTCGCGCACTTCCTTGATTGTGGTGTCCGGCGTGATCGTGATCGGCTCCAGTACCACTCCACTTTCAAAGCGCTTCACCCGCCGCACTTCCGCCGCCTGATTTTCTATTGACATGTTTTTATGGACGATGCCAATGCCACCTTCCTGTGCCATGGCGATCGCCAGCCCGGACTCGGTGACTGTGTCCATTGCTGCAGAGAGCAGCGGAATGTTGAGGGTGATTTCGCGTGTCAGACGGGTTTGCAGTGCTACCTGCCCCGGCAATACCGTCGAGTGCGCAGGCTGCAGCAACACGTCATCGAAAGTGAGAGCATCCTGAACGATGTTCATGGCTGAACCTGAAGGGTTGCGCGGCAGTTTCACCGTGCAATTCATTATAACGTTTGACCGCTAACAGGTAAATTGATTAACTGCATCAGGTTTATTGATTGATGCACTACCCTATGCAGCAAATCCCGCTTTCGCTTGACCAGGTATTTACCGTCAGTGAACTCAATAGCGAGGTCAAGTGGCTACTGGACACGCAGTTTGGCTCGATCTGGGTAGAGGGTGAGCTGTCCAACACCATGCAGGCCCGCACCGGTCACATGTACTTTTCTTTAAAGGACGACCGCTCGCAGCTCCGTTGTGCGATGTTTCGCAACGATAACCGCCGCCTCGACTTTACGCCGGCAGACGGTCAGAAAGTGCTCTGTCGCGGCAGATTGGGTATTTACGAGGCACGCGGTGACTATCAGATGGTGGTCGATCGCATGATCGAAACCGGTGCCGGGGCGCTGCAGCAAAAATTCGAGCAAACCAAAAAGCGACTGCATGCGGAGGGATTGTTTGACGAGGCGCTGAAAAAACCGATTCCGCAGTTTCCGGCAAGCATTGGCGTCATCACCTCACCGACCGGAGCGGCAGTCAAAGATGTGCTCAATGTGCTCGGACGCCGCTACGCCTGTGCCAGCGTCATTATTTACCCGGCGACGGTGCAGGGACAAACCGCCGCGCCGACGCTGGTCAATATGCTGAAGCTTGCCAACCGACGGCAGGAGGTAGATGTGTTGCTGCTCATCAGGGGCGGCGGTTCGATCGAAGACCTGTGGGCGTTTAATGAAGAAGCGGTCGCACGCGCGGTGTTTGAATCAGAGTTGCCAGTGATCAGCGGCGTCGGCCATGAGATCGACTACACCATTGCCGATCTGGTGGCCGATGTTCGCGCCCCGACCCCGTCCGCTGCCGCCGAAATCTGCAGCCCGGACAGACAGGAGCTGCTGTTCGGGCTTGCCGGCCTGGAACGCAGCCTGGGTCGACTGATGCGCAAACGAGTGACCGATCAGCGCGGCATGCTGTCGCAGTGGCAGCGCCGGCTGGCCAACGTACACCCGCAAAATCAGCTGCGACAGCGGGTACAACGCTGCGATGAGCTGGAAATCCGACTGCGGCGCTGCATGCAACTGGCGCTGGAGCGGGCGCAGCAGCACCACCGGCAGACCGGACGCCGTCTGCGGATGCTGTCGCCAACCTTCCAGATCAATCAGCGCCGGGAGCGCCTGCAGCGGCTGCACCATCGCCTGCTGCAAATCAGCCGGGCGCGTCTTCAGCAGACCCGATTGAGATTATCCGGCAGTCAGCGGGCGCTGCAGGCCATCAGCCCGCTGAACACGCTCGCGAGGGGCTACGCCATCGTCCGGGACGAGCACGGCGGCGTGGTAACCAGCGCGGCCGATGTGCGCCCCAAAGACGCCGTCCGGGTCCACCTGGCAAAAGGCGAATTAACCGCCGATGTGACCACCGTAAAACCCGGAAAAACACGAAAAACCAAGTCATCATAATGGCTTAATGCTGATTCGCCCGTCACAGAAAACACTCCGTAAGTTTGCCAATAGTGGACTTTTCTGGTAGAAACGTGCGCCTTCCGATTTGGACAAGGTAGGTTTCATGGTCGCCAAAAAGAAAACTGTCGCGAAAAAGGCTGCTGACGGTGATACAGCCGTAAAAGAGCGCCCGGCCGCGAAGTCGAAGAAAAAAGCCGTTGCCAAGGCAAAGGCCACCGCAAAGAAGAAAGTCGCCAGCAAGTCGACTGCCGCTGCACCGAAGAAAAAAGTAGCAAAGAAAGCGGTCGCAAAAAAAGCGGTGGCGAAAAAGGCCCCGGCGAAGAAAAAAGCCAGCACCCGGCCTGCCGCAGTGAAAATTGCCGGGGATGTGCCAACCGCCGACGGCGGCCAGTTCAAAACCTTTGTGCCCTATGAGGCCGCCAAGGGTGAGGAATACATGAGCCCCGAACAGACTGAGCACTTCCGCGCCATTCTGCACGATTGGAAAATCTCCCTGATGCAGGAAGTGGATCGCACCGTCGGCCATATGAAATCCGACGCGACCAACTTTCCCGACCCGAACGACCGGGCAACGCAGGAAGAGGAATTCAGCCTCGAACTGCGCACCCGTGATCGCGAGCGCAAGCTGATCAAGAAAATTGACGAATCCCTGACCAAGCTTGACGAAGAGGACTACGGCTACTGCGACGGTTGTGGTGTGGAAATCGGCATTCGTCGCCTTGAAGCCAGACCGACCGCCAATATGTGCATCGAATGCAAGACGCTTGAAGAAATTAGAGAAAAGCAGATCGCATAGTACCTGATGCACATCGGCACCCCGCCGATGTGCGTCACACCCGCCCATGACCTCTTACATCGGTCGTTTTGCACCGTCCCCCACCGGCCCGCTGCACCTTGGCTCGCTGGTCACCGCACTGGCGAGCTGGGCAGACGCACGCCATCACCGCGGGGACTGGCTGCTGCGCATAGAAGACATCGATCCACCGAGGGAAGTTGACGGCGCGACCCCGGCAATCATCGAAGCGCTGCAGCACCACGGCCTGAACTGGGACGGCGATATTACCTATCAGCACGCACAATCGCATCGATACGACGCGGCACTCGCGACCCTGCGCGAGGCCAAACGCCTGTACGCATGCCAGTGCACCCGCAAACAGCTCCGCGCACAGGCACAGGCCACCGGCAGCAGCGCCTACCCCGGGCACTGCGCCGGACTTAACCTGGTTGAAACCAATCGCCCGCTGCGATTGCGTGTCCGGGATGAGCTGGTCGAGTACCACGACCTGCACGCGGGCACACAGCAGGAAAACGTCGCCGAATCCGTGGGAGACTTTATTATTCGTAGAAAAGACAACCTCTACGCCTACCAGCTGGCGGTAGTGACCGATGACGCGCACCAGCACATCACCCATATCGTCAGGGGTTCGGATTTACTCGACAACACCGCCCGTCAGATCGCACTGCAGCGAGCACTCAAGTACCGGAGACCGACTTACCTGCACCTGCCGCTGGTGCTCACTGACGACGGCGCAAAACTATCCAAACAAACCGGTGCACCGGCACTTGAGAACAATTGTGCACTCGACAACCTGCGCGCTGCCTGGCGATACCTCGGACAGAAAACGCTGACAGCCAGGACCGTAAGCGAGTTTCTGTCCGCCGCTGTGGCCGCCTGGAATCGGGCGCAAATTCCAGAAATTGACACTCGCATGTATCAAATTTGAATCAATAGCTTTTTGTTGACCGCAAAGCGCTGTCACCATATCTTTCCCACATTCTCGATAATGAGGCAGAAACGCAACGGAGCGTATGAATGTCAGACTCTAAAATCTATCCGGTCAACGCGGAAGTTGCGAAGGGCGCGTGGATCGATGAAGAAAAATACCAGGAGATGTACGCCCGTTCGATAAACGAACCCGATGAGTTCTGGGCAGAACAGGCCAATCAGTTCGTCGACTGGTTTACCCCGTGGGAAAAGGTACAGGAGTGGGACTACCACAAGGCAGACATCAAATGGTTTGAAGGTGCGAAGCTCAATGTATCTCACAACTGTCTGGACCGGCACCTGGAAACACGGGGCGATCAGGTCGCGATCATCTGGGAAGGTGATGACCCGAATGAACAAAAGAAAATCACCTATCGCGAGCTGCACGCCGAAGTGTGCCAGTTTGCCAGCGCACTGAAAGGCCTGGGTGTAAAAAAAGGCGATCGCATCTGCATTTACATGCCGATGATTCCCGAAGCGGCCGTCGCCATGCTGGCCTGTACTCGCATCGGTGCGATTCACTCGGTGGTATTCGGTGGCTTCTCGCCCGATGCCCTGCGCGACCGCATTAACGACTCAGAGTGTACCGTCGTAATCACTGCCGACCAGGGCCTCAGAGGCGGCAAGAAAGTGGCGTTAAAAACCAACGCTGACAAAGCCTGCGAAGACACCCCGAGCGTGCGCAAGATGGTCGTCGTTAAGCGCGGAGGTGAGCCGATTGGCTGGAACGATGGTCGCGATGTCTGGTATCACGAACTCGTTGAAGCCGGCTCAGTAAACTGCCCGGCGGAAGAAATGGGCTCGGAAGATCCGCTGTTTATTCTCTATACGTCAGGTTCTACCGGCAAACCCAAGGGAGTGCTGCATACCACTGCAGGTTACATCCTGTATGCGGCGATGACGCACAAGTATGTGTTCGACTACCACGACGGAGACATCTACTGGTGTACCGCCGATGTGGGCTGGGTGACCGGTCATTCGTACATTGTGTACGGCCCGCTGGCCAACGGTGCCACCACTCTGATGTTTGAAGGCGTCCCCACCTACCCCGATGCCGGCAGATTCTGGGAAGTAATCGACAAGCATCAGGTCAACATCTTCTACACCGCACCCACTGCGTTGCGCGCACTCATGGCGCAGGGTGATGAGCTGGTGAAAAAACACTCGCGCAGCAGCCTGCGACTGCTCGGCTCGGTGGGCGAGCCGATCAATCCGGAAGCATGGGAATGGTACTACAAGGTCGTCGGCGACGAGCGATGCGGCATCGTCGATACCTGGTGGCAGACCGAAACCGGCGGCATCCTGATTACCCCGCTCCCCGGTGCCACACCACTGAAACCCGGGTCGGCCACCCGACCGTTTTTTGGTATCGAACCGGCCCTCCTCGACGACAAGGGTGAAATGATAGAAGGTCCCGGCAGTGGCAATCTGGTGATCACGCGCCCCTGGCCCGGACAGATGCGTACCGTCTATGGCGATCACGATCGTTTTCACGAAACCTATTTCAAGATGTATCCCGGTTATTACTTCACCGGCGATGGGGCACGACAGGATGAAGACGGCTACTGGTGGATTACCGGACGCGTCGATGATGTCATCAACGTCTCCGGGCATCGCATGGGCACCGCCGAGGTAGAAAGTGCGCTGGTGCTACACGATCTGGTCGCCGAAGCGGCAGTGGTCGGCTATCCGCACGACATCAAGGGTCAGGGTATCTATGCCTACGTTACCCTGATGGTTGGTACAGAGCCCACGGAGGAGTTGCGAAAGGAACTGGTGCAGCATGTTCGCAAGGAGATCGGTCCGATTGCGAGCCCGGATGTTATTCAATGGGCACCGGGACTACCCAAGACACGCTCCGGTAAAATCATGCGGCGCATCCTGCGCAAGATTGCTGAGAATGAAATCGACAGCCTCGGCGACACATCCACCCTCGCCGACCCGGCCGTCGTGGATGATCTGGTTCAGAATCGCGACGCCAACCAGGCGTAATTTGCAATAAGGATATCCGGCAGGGGGATTCTCCTGCCGGTCTCATTGTGCCGGGCAGGTCGTTACCCTGTGCGCAGAAAAAAGTGCCAGATCAGATACGCGATACTGCACAACACCAGACCGATGCTCCACACCACAAGCCACATCTGTTTGCCCCAGCGACCGACAAAGAACAAAATCACCCCGATCAACAGCGCCAGCGCGACGGTGTAGGCGAGCAAGCCGGGATAAGTTTCCGTATAAGGCAGCCCCGTCGACTCTTCGTAGCGCACTTTTAACGATACCCCTGCCGGCTGCCGGCAAGCCGGGTGTCAGTCATTTTCTTCGCTCGCAACGAAGTTCAGTGATGCCGAGTTAATGCAGTAGCGCAGACCGGTAGGCTGCGGACCATCGGGGAATACATGCCCCTGGTGCGCTCCACATTGGGCGCAATGCACTTCGGTGCGCGTCATGCCATGCGAGTGGTCGACGGTTTCTTCCACGTTATCGGTATTGGCAACATCGTAAAAGCTGGGCCAGCCGCTGCCCGAATCGTATTTGGTCGATGAATCAAACAGGTAGGCACCACAGACGACACAGTGATATTCACCTGGCTCCTTGTTGTCGTTGTATTCACCGGTAAACGGACGCTCCGTACCGTGCCCCTGCGTGACCTGATACTGCTGCTCGGTCAGTCGCTCGCGCAAGGTCTGATCATCTGGCTTTTTCATCACATATCCGGACGGTTAGTGGGTTGAATATTCAGCAGAATGGTAACACCCTATAACAAACGAGGTCGGCCCTCTGCCTCGCCGCATCGGCACCCGACCCAGGTAAAACAGTTTCGCCGTTTTTTCACGGGATGCGCCCCTCCAACCTGCATTATTCATGATGATTCAACATTCAGCGGAAACCGGGCAAAACAGGTCGCTTGATCGTGCGAGAAGCGTGGCCCGCCACGCGCCGAGCTTGATCAGGCCAGATGTGAAGCCCTGTTTTCGACTGATGATGAACAGACACACTGCAAAAGATAGAATGGTTCCGAAAGGCGTTGTAGACCTATGGAAATAGACATTTGCTTAAACATTCTCAGTCGCATAGTGAATAATTCAGGCTAGTGTTTTAAGCGATGAAAAAAAAAGACCCCGAAGCCCCCTCTCCACCGGAGGATGAACCGCAGGACCCGATGGCATTGTTTCGCGAGGCTGTGGGCGACGTCAAACGCCTGCACGACGACCACGTCGCGGATAAACCGGCGCCCCCTCCGCCGACGCCCCGGCAATTTGAACTCGACGAAAAACGGGTCATGCACGACGCGATGTTCACCACACCGACGCCTGAGGATACCGGCGAACATCTCAGTTGGGCGCGATCCGGTGTACAGAAAAGAGTCATGCGCAAATTGCGCAACGGTTACTACGCAGTGCAGGCTGAACTGGATTTACACGGTATGACAGTCAATGATGCACGCACAGCACTGGCGGAGTTTATTCAATATGTGACAGACCACAAAGGCAGTTGCTGTGTGCGGGTGATTCACGGCAAGGGCCGCAAGACCGCAACTGACGGTCCGGTGCTGAAACCGTTCACGGCATCCTACCTTCGAAATCACAGCCGGGTGATCGCCTACACCTCTGCACCGAGAACCAGTGGCGGTACTGGCGCCCTGTACGTGCTGGTGCGCGGCGAACACCGGGATTGATCTCCCGTTTTATACCCGTAACACCCCGCTCGATCGTAAACAGAGTGGCAAAACAGCACGTTCACAAGAGGCAACCATCGCAACCGCTATTACCCCGGTCACGCACTGATAAAATCATCCTGTCGGTTAAATCGCGGCATTCTCCAACCCTGCCGGTGTGCCGTAAACAGCAACAATAAAACACCGATCAGCATCAGCGCATACTCGTGCCGGCGGAAAAACGAAAGTAAATGCCACACGGCACGCCCCGACGATTAACCCAAGCGCGACCGCACCGCAAAGCAAGTAATCCCCAAAACAGCCGGGTTACAGGGAACCGCAGGGACTGAAGATCAAAGGACCGAAGACAGTTTCTCCGCGTCAGGCAAGTCAACGCCTGTTCGTGGGGACGAGCGGGCCAGTTTGCCAACGAGGCAATAGACTCAGTGCAGAGTCACACCACCGGTATTCTCTGCGACGGCAGCGTCCGCCAGCTCTTCCGCAACCGGTGAACCGGCCGGCTGATCCGGGTCGGATTCTTCACTGTCGGGGGCCTGGCTCGCTTCATCGCGTGGAATCGACATTTCAAGTTGCGTATCGATCGCATCGAGATCCGTCAGTTCGCCAAGTGGCGGCAACTCGTCTATACGTCGCAGGTTGAAGTAGTCGAGAAATTCTTTAGTGGTGGCGTACATCGCCGGGCGACCCGGCACTTCCTTATGACCGACCACCTGCACCCATTCGCGCTCCAGCAGGGTTTTAATGATATTGGTGCTAACAGCAACACCGCGCACCTCTTCGATCTCGCTGCGGGTAATCGGCTGGCGGTAGGCGATCAGCGCCAGCGTCTCCAGCAGTGCGCGACTGTAGCGCGGCGGACGCTCCTCGAATAAACGTGAGATCCACGGCGACATGTCTTGGTCGATCTGAACCCGGTAGCCACTGGCTACTTCAACAATGCTCACACCGCGGGCGGCATAGTCATCCTGCAAATCGACCAGCGCCCGGTTGATATCGGCCTTGTCCACATCATCGTTGCGGAATAACGAAACGATCTGCTTCATGGATAAAGGCTTATCCACAGCCATCAGTGCGGCTTCGATAACACGTTTCAGTTGGGACTGATCCATGGGAACTCCGATAGGCCGGTGAGCGGCGGTTTAAATGACATTAGGCGTTTAGCAGGATGTTAGCTGTAGCTTGCGTCGGGGTCAGCTTCAGCCGCTTCGAAATCGACCCGCTCGTAGGTGGCGGACTGCGAAGCCGGCTTGATGATGATCGGTCCGTAGGGCTTTTCCTGCACAATTTCGAGCAGGCTTTCCTTACATAGCTCAAGCATTGCCAGAAAGGTGACTACGCAGCCGGCACGCCCCTCTTCAATCGTGAAGAGCGAGACAAATTCAATTTCACCCTGCTCCTGCAAACGTACCAGCAAGCCGGACATGCGCTCGCGCACCGATAAAAATTCCCGCTTCACATTGTGGTGCTGGTGCAGATTCGCCCGCATGACCACACTGCGAAAGGCAGCCAGCATTTCCTCAAGCTTGATGTCCGGCAATGGCTGGCGGTTTTCCAGTTCCGGCAAGCCGGCGCCGGCTTCAAAAACATCGCGCTCCATGCGGGACAAATTGTCGAGGTCCTCGGCGGCCTGTTTGAACTGTTCGTAAAGCTGCAGTCGACGCACCAGCTCCGCGCGCGGATCATCTTCGTCGGTGTCCTCTTCCGGGCGAGGCAGCAACAGGCGCGATTTTATTTCGGCGAGCATCGCTGCCATTACCAGATACTCGGCAGCGAGTTCCATTTTCATCATTTCCATCACCGCGATGTACTGCATGTACTGCTGCGTGATCGCGGCGACGGGAATATCGAGAATATCGAGGTTCTGCTTTTTGATCAGGTACAGCAGCAGGTCGAGCGGCCCCTCGAAAGTCTCGAGGAATACCTCCAGCGCATCCGGCGGGATGTATAAGTCCTGAGGGGGATCCGCGTACGGCTCGCCGAGCACCATCGCGAGCGGAATGCCCATATCGAGCTGCGGCGTTGGATCCGGTTCGTTTTCCGACATCTACTCTACCTGTAAAACGCTATTTTATTTCTGCGGGCACACTACTGCAGTAAACTTGTATCGCCCTTTCCTTCTCGTATAACACTGTACTCACCGGCGGCGAGCGAAATGACCGAGGTCTCTTCCAGACCGCAGGCGCCGCCGTCGATGATCAAATCCACCTCCGAGCGGACGCGCGCCCGGATGTCCTCGCCGTCGCTGAGCGGCACTGTATCACCCGGCAGCAGCAGCGTGGTGCTCATCATCGGCTCTCCCAATTCTGCCAGCAACGCCTGGGAAATATTATGCGCCGGCACTCGGATTCCGATGGTTTTACGCTTCGGGTGCAGGAATCGGCGAGGCACCTCGTTGGTGCTTTTCAAAATAAAGGTATAGGGCCCCGGCGTCAGTGATTTGAGCAGCCGGTAGGCCTGATTGTCCACCTTGGCATAGACCGCGATCTCGGACAAATCCGAGCACATCAGCGTCATGTGGTGGCCTTTGGCCAGCTGACGCAGGCGGTAGATTCGCTCCACACCGGATTTGTTATCGAGCAGGCACCCGAGCGCATAGCACGAGTCAGTCGGGTAGATCACCACCCCCTGGTCGCGCAGAATACCCGCCGCCTGAGCGATGAGCCGTTGCTGCGGATTGTCCGGGTGAACCTCGAAATACTGACTCATAAACCTGACCGGACCGTGCGGAAAACACCCGGGTGCAGCAGGCGCAGGGCTGGTACCATGGTGCAATCGATTGGGGTGGCTTTTTCGTTGTTGCGGTGCACGGCGGTTGGTCTGCTGGTTGTGAACAGAGTATCGATTCCACATGAGGGCTCAGAAACGCACTGCCGGCTATCCATGAGACCGGTGGCCTGACTGAAAAACCGCGATATTTCTCTCCACAACCCACAGGCAGTGAAGCCGCGCGACGCCGACACCCCAACTATACTACGACTAGCAGGCGGCAACGCTCTATATATTACCAGCTGCGTCTCACTGTCGCCGCCAGGACTTATTCAGGGCAGCAACAGCCCGATTCCCGAATTCAACACTCCGCAGGCTCGCCTGCTACCTTTTATTAACAACGCATACGCTAACGCAGGAATAATCACCATGCTTCTCCAACGACTGACACTCATTCCGGTTCTGCTGACGCTCTCGCTGCAGAGCCACGCGGACGACAGCGCCGCGCCGCTGGCCGCCTCGGTAAACGGCTCTCCGATCACGGTGATGGAAAGAGATGTACAGGCAAAGCAGTTTCAGGCGCGCGGCCAGAACGCCACTGAAGAACAGGTCGTCGAAGAACTGATCAGCCTCGAAGTCATGCGACAGGAAGCGATCAAACGCGGCCTGGACACCTCTCCGGAGCTGGCAGCCGAAATGAAGATCATGCAGTCCCGAGTACTGGCTAACGCTCTACTGACTGACTTTACAGAAGGACTGGACCTGAGCGATGCCGCCATGCAGGCAGAATACGACAAGCAGGTGGCCATGGCAGATGCGAAAGAATTCAAGGCGAGCCACATTCTGGTCGAGGACGAAGCCAAAGCAAAAGAGATCATCACCGAACTCGACGGCGGTGCAGACTTTGCCGAATCGGCAAAAAAATACTCGACCGGCCCATCCGGCCCCAACGGCGGTGACCTCGGCTGGTTTGATGCCGGCACCATGGTGCCCGAGTTTTCAGCGGCCGTCGCCGGTATGGAGTCTGGCAGCCACAGTGCCGCGCCGGTGCAGACACAGTTTGGCTTTCACATTATCAAACTCGAAGACACACGCAGCAAGGAACCCCAGCCCTTCGATGAAGTGAAAGAACAGATTCGTGGCATGATGATGAGCAACAAGGTTCAGGAGTTCGTCGAGGGACTGCGCAGCAGCGCTGAAGTGGAACGCATCGAACGCGTGCAGGAGTAACACGCCCCCGGCTGTTCACTGCTTTTCATTACGGACTGAAACGCGGCACAATGCGGTGTCGCCCTCACGGAGATTCCCGTGGTTTCAGTCTGCACTCCCCGCCCCCCGATTTCGCTGTGGGATCAGTCAGCCGAAGAGACAGATCACCAACAGACTTTCAAGCAGCCTGATCAGGTAGATGTCGCGATTGTCGGTGGCGGCTTTACCGGTCTGTCCACCGCACTGCACTGTGCCGAACAGGGCCTGAACGCACAGGTCCTGGAGGCCCGCCACATCGGATACGGTGGCTCGGGCCGCAACTGTGGACTCGTCAATGCCGCGCTGTGGCTGCCGCCACAGGAAGTGCGCCGCCAACTCGGCCCAACCTACGGACCGCGCTTTATAGATCAGTTCGGCAAGGGCCCTGAATACGTATTTTCGCTGATCGAAAAACACCAGATGCGCTGTGAAGCCACCCGCACCGGCACGATCCACGCCGCCCACTCCGCATCCGGCTTCAGGGAACTGCAGGCGCGGGCGGCGGAGTGGCAACGGCTTGGAGAACCGGTGGACCTGCTCGACCGGGAGACCACCGCAACAATGACCGGCACCACCCGCTTTCATGGCGGACTGCTCGATCACCGCGCCGGCACCATCAACCCGATGGGCTATTGCCGCGGCCTGGCACGCGCCGCACGCAACGCCGGTGCGACGATCACAACCGGCGTGACCGCAACAAAGCTCAAGCGCACCGACGGGCACTGGCAAATAGAGACTGATCAGGGCGTGCTGCGCGCAGACAAAGTCGTTCTCGGCACCAATGCCTACACTGACACCCTGTGGCCGGGGCTTGAAAAAGTTTTCACCATCATCCACTACTTTCAGCTCGCAACCACGCCCCTCGACGACAGTGCAGCACACATACTGCCCGGCGGACAGGGGGTCTGGGACACCGGGCAGATTATGTTTAACGTTCGTCGAGACGCCCATGATCGCCTGCTGATCGGCAGCATGGGTCGCATCCACGGCAACCACAAAAAAGGGCTGTCCAAACGCTGGGCAGAACGGCAGATAAAACGCTACTTTCCAACCCTCGGCCCGGTTCGCTTCGAGGAGGCCTGGTACGGTCAGATCGCGATGACACCCGACCATCTGCCCCGTATATACGAACTGGATCAGGGGCTCTATACCTGCATTGGCTACAATGGCCGCGGGATCACCACCGGCACGCTGTTTGGCAAAGCGATGGCACAACGGCTCACCGGCATGGACAGGGCCGATCTGCCTTTGCCAATCGGCCAGCCCACCACAGCACCACGCGCCAGACTGATGTCGCGACTTTATCAAACCGCGTTTTCCGCTAACCAGCTGGTTCAAAGTTTTTAAGTGCGAACAACACGTATGCCTATGTCTGCTAGCTCAACAGAACGATCAAGAACATGACTGCCGCCTCCACTCTAGCGCTGTTTCTTGCGATGGTAGCCCTCGCCGCTATACCCGGTCCGGGTGTACTTGCCGTGACTGCCCGTACGGTCAGTGCCGGACTGCCCCATGGTTTGCTGGCGGCGGCCGGTGTCGTGGCAGGGGACTACGTGTTCATCACCCTCGCCCTGCTCGGCCTGGTTACACTCTCGTCCGTGCTCGGAGAATTTTTTATCCTGGTGAAGTACATCGGCGCGGCTTATCTATTTTGGCTCGGTGTCACCCTGATATGCTCAAAGCCGCATCCGCAAGCCAACGCGGCAATTAGCTCTCCCAGACACTCGGCAAGTTTTTTTACCGGGCTGGTGACGACGCTCGGCAACCCGAAAGCCATTGTCTTCTACATCAGCTTTTTTCCTGCATTTCTCGACTTATCTGCAGTCACCATCCCCGATGCACTCATCCTCTTTTGCATCGCCACCGTCTCTATCGGCGGAGTCAAAGCGCTCTATGCATGGCTTGCCTATCAGGCCAGCACGCGCTACGCCGCCCGTCAGCCCTCGCGTGTATTGAGAGTGTGCGCAGGCTCCATGCTGGTAGGGAGCAGTATCTATGTGGCGGCTCGCAGTTAGCAGCGTGCTGAATAGTGTCGTACCGTCACCATGCAAGAGCGCCATAAGCGATGACTGTTGATGACTACATCAACCAACTCGACGCACCGCTGAAGGAAATCACCGCGGCGCTGTGTGAAATCGCAGGCGAATGTACCGGCGATATCAATGGAACCATTAAATGGCATGTGCCGGTGTTTTCAGTTAATCGAAACATCTGCTCGGTCATAGCGCACAAGGCACACGTTAACCTGCATGTTTTTCAGGGCGCCCATCTTGCTGACGCCGACCTGCTGCAGGGTACCGGCAAAGACATGCGCCATATGAGGTTCACCTGCACGGATGAGATTGCTCGCGATACTATCGGGCGCATACTAAGGCAGGCAATCGCGCTGGACGCCAAACACGGCTGACCCGCTTCGTGTCGTCACACACGACGTCTTTTGGGTAAATTTTGTGTACTATTGGTTTTCCAACGGAGGACCTTCGAACATGAAACACTCACTTACACGTACCCTGCTCGGCGGTGTTACCGGCGTCGCTCTGGCACTGGCAGCAACGACAAGTAGTGCGCTGGCTGCCAATGGAGATACGCTCAAGGCAGTGAAAGAACGCGGCAGCCTGCTGTGTTCCGGCCACAACGGCAGCTTTCCACCGTTTGTACAAGTCACCGACGACAACAAGTGGAGCGGCTACGACATTGACTACTGCCGCGCACTCGCGGTCGCCACCCTCGGCAGCGAGGAAAACCTCAAAGTCGTACCGATCAGCTGGGCACAGCGGTTTCCGTCGCTGCAGTCAGGTGATATCGACGTGGTCATCAAAGCCACCGGCTGGACCATGGGCCGCGATACCGAACTGGGCATCCAGTTTTCGGTTCCGTACTTTGTCGGCGCCACCAATGTCATGATGCCCAAAGAGCTGGGCAGCACCGACCCCGAAACTCTCGACGGCGGTTCACTGTGCGCCAATGCCGGCACCTCCACCGAGCGACTGGCGGCGAACTTCTTCAAGAGTCGTGGCATCGAAATCGAAATGATCACGTTCGAAAAAAGTGAAGAGACTCGCGATGCCTACTTCGCCGGTCGTTGCGACAGTCTGGTTGGCTGGGGTCCCAACCTTGCAGTTACCCGACAAAGCGCAGACAACCCCGACGACCACGTCATGATGAATGTGGCACTTGCACTGGAACCTGAATCTGCTGCCATGCGTCAGGGCGACGACAACTGGGTAGACATTGTCAACTGGATGTTTGCAGCCACCTGGATTGCCGAATCCCACGGCATCACGTCAGAAAACGTGGACGAGCACAAAGCCAACCCGGCGGATTCAACGGTTGAAAAACTGTTGGGGGTTACTCCCGGTATCGGTGAGCGACTGGGCCTGTCAGATGACTGGGCGTACAACGTCATCAAAACTGTCGGTAACTCGGCTGAGATTTTTGATCGCAATATCGGCGCAGGCTCTGTCTATAACCTTGATCGCGGCCTCAACGCTCTGTGGAGCGACGGTGGCGTGATCGTACCGATGATTCTCGATTAATAATAAAAGCTCCTGCGCCAGCCACCGGGCTGGCGCACTTTAAACTCAGCCAACCTGCCGGTCAGTCCACACTGTGGGATCACTGCTACGCAATCGCAAATTCAGGGAACTCTTTCTGCAGGCATTGGTGGTCTCTGTGGTTGCCGCACTGCTGGTGGCGATGGTTATCAACACCAGAGCCTCGCTCAATGCGCAAAGCCTGACCACAGGTTTCGGCTTTCTCAATCGTTCAACCGGCTGGGACTTTTCTTTTTCGGTACTGCCTTACTCCATCAGCGATACGTATCGAAAAACTCTGACCATCGGTATTCTCAACACCCTGCTCCTGGGGTTTCTCGGTATCGCACTGGCCACCGTGTTCGGCGTACTGGTCGGACTGATCCGCACCTCACGTAACTTTCTGTTTTCGTCACTGGGTACGTTGTACGTTGAAGTATTCAGAAACGTACCTCTGATACTACAGGCGGTGTTCTGGTACTCCATTGTCTCGCACCTGCCACGACCAAGATCAGCCATCTCACTGGGAGATTCCGTTTTTCTTTCCGGCCGTGGCATCTACTTCCCCACCCTGAATATCGGTGTCACGGCTTTTTTACTGATGATGGCAGCACTCATTGCCTGGTGCGTGCTGCTTTTGGTTTTGAAAGACAAACTCGCTTCCGCCACACGACAGAAGATAAAATGGATTGGCTGGCTGGCGGTTCCGCTGGTCTGGTTTATCATCGCCTGGCTGGCACATGAACCCGGCACACCAGTCATCAATACACCTGCACTTAAAGGGCTTAACTTCCGCGGCGGTATGCGTATGCCACCGGAGCTCACTGCACTGGTGATAGCCATCGCTTTATATGGCGGCGCCTATATTGGCGAGGTGGTTCGTGCCGGCCTGATGTCCGTGCCGCGCGGACAAATCGAGGCAGGCTTCATCAACGGCTTGTCAGCAAGACACATCTTTACCCGTATCCGTCTGCCACTGGCGGTGCGGGCGGTGCTGCCTTCACTCACCAATCAATACGTGCAACTGATGAAGGCCACAACAATTGGCCTGGTCGTCGGTTTTTCCGACTTCTTCATGATTATTTCCACATCAATTAACCAGAGCGGGCAGACGCTCGAACTGATTGCGATATTGATGAGCGGCTTTTTGTTAATCAATTTGAGCATTGCCTTTGTCATGAATGCAATCAACCGCCGCATTGCCCTAAAGGGCTATGAGGTCAAAGGCTGATGAACCAGACAGCCACCCTGCAGCGTCCGGCCCCGCCGGGCTTAATGACACAAATACGAACACGCCTTTTCGGTTCACCACTGGACTGCGTCATCACCGTCGTCTGCGCTGCGCTGCTTACACTGCTGCTGTATAAGATCATCGACTGGGCCTTTATTTCGAGCGTCTGGGCCAAGGAAGACGAACCGCTGTGTCGTGACACGCACGGCGCCTGCTGGTCTGTCATCGATGCCCGCCATCGCATCATACTGTTCGGCCTGTTTCCCTTTGAAGAACACTGGCGTTCAACCCTGGCTTGTCTCGTCATGATTGTTACGATGGTCGCGTCATGTTTCTCATGGTTCTGGCGTGCTACCAGACTGAGTATTTTGTGGCTGTGCGGGTTTGGCTTGTTCTATCTGCTAATGCGCGGCGGGGTGCTGGGCATGGCCGGTATCACTCCGGAACGCTGGGGCGGACTTGCACTGACGATTTTTATTTTCGCCGCAGTCTCAATCATCGGCATGCCGTTGTCGGTGGTACTGGCACTGGCACGACGTTCCAAGTTGCCGGCTATAGCGCGAGTTACCGGTCTTTTTATCGACTTTTTCCGGTCACTGCCTCTGCTGACGATCCTGTTCACCGCCGCAGTGATTACCCCGTTTGTGCTTCCCGGCTGGTTGCAGGGCGACAAACTCTACCGCGTCATCGCGGCATTCGCGATCTTCTTTGCATGTTATCAGGCCGAAAATATTCGCGCCGGCCTGCAGGCCATACCGTCCGGCCAGGACGAGGCAGGACTGACACTCGGGCTCAGCTACTGGCAACGGGTCACCCGCATACAGTTGCCACAGGCATTTCGCAATTCCCTGCCCGCCATTGTCAATCAGTTCGTGATCACCTTTAAAGAAACCTCCATCGTCACGATCGTCGGTTTTTTTGAAATACTCGCCTCGGGCCATGCCGCCTATGGCACCGGTGAATGGACGCCCCACTACATTGAAGTGTATGTATTTATCGGCGTCATCTATTTTATCTTCGTATTTTCACTGTCCAGATACGGCGCGTATCTCGAAAAAAAGCTGAGGGTTGGTCGTGTCTGATACAGCAGTTGGCATGCAACAGGTCAACAAGTGGTTCGATGACTTCCACGTGCTGAAGAATATCGATCTTCACGTTAACCTGGGTGAAAAGATCGTGATCTGCGGCCCGTCCGGCTCCGGCAAATCCACACTGATTCGCTGCATTTGCAAGCTCGAGGATCATCAGCGCGGCACCATTGAAGTACTGGGCACCGAACTCAACGAAGACATCGCCAATATTGACGAAATTCGTCGCGAAGTGGGCATGGTGT
The DNA here is from genome assembly GCA_964583825.1 of uncultured Granulosicoccaceae bacterium. GTDB lineage: Bacteria > Pseudomonadota > Gammaproteobacteria > Granulosicoccales > Granulosicoccaceae. The sequence continues at coordinate 1,652 of CAZOXM010000070.1, read as the reverse complement.
TTCAGCAGTTCAATTTGTTTCCACACATGACGGTACTCGAAAACTGCACCCTTGCCCCGATGCTGGTACGCAAGATGAATCGCGAAGCGGCCGAGCAAACAGCCATGCAGTTTCTGGAAAAAGTACGCATACCCGAACAGGCAGCCAAGTATCCGGGAGAGTTGTCTGGCGGTCAGCAGCAACGTGTCGCGATTGCACGCTCGCTTTGCATGAACCCTAAAATCATGCTGTTCGATGAACCCACTTCGGCCCTCGATCCGGAAATGATATCCGAGGTACTCGATGTGATGGTATCACTGGCCGAGGATGGCATGACCATGATTTGCGTGACGCACGAAATGGGTTTTGCACGCAGAGTGGCCGACCGCGTTATTTTTATGGACGAAGGGGAAATCGTCGAACAGAATGACCCGCTTACGTTCTTCGAACACCCCGAAAACGACCGCACAAGACTATTTCTAAGCCAGATACTGCAGCACTGATTGCAGTCTTTCGACAGACAAGAGAGCACATTCATGTCAGACAACATCGCACTGATCACCGGCAGCGCACAAGGCATCGGCTATGCCTGTGCAGAGGCGCTCGCAGAAGCCGGACGCAAGCCGATTCTGGTAGATATCAACTCGGACAAGGTGCAGCAGGCAGCCGAACAACTGGGCCATGGAGCGGTAGCCTACACCTGCGATATGGGTGACCCGAAGGCTATTGAATCCCTCTTCGACCAAGTGGAAACAGACCACGGTCCGGTTAGTGCTCTGGTCAACAATGCCGGCATTGCACTGCCGGGTGATTTCTTCGAAACTTCAATTGAAGATTTTCAGCGCGTGATTGATGTCAACCTGACCGGTACCTATGTCGCATTAAAACGCGCTGCCAAAACCATGGTCGACCGCAAGATCGAAGGTTCTATTGTGAATATGTCTTCTATCAATGCGGTGGTGGCCATCCCGTCAATCGCCGCCTATTGCGCATCCAAAGGTGGCGTTGCGCAGATTACCAAATCCGCATCGCTGGCACTGGCGCCTCACAACGTTCGCGTCAATGCCGTTGGTCCAGGCTCTATCGATACTGAAATGCTGGCAGGTGTAAATGCCAACCCCGATGCGATGAAAATGGTCATGTCGCGTACCCCGTTGCAACGCATTGGAACCACCAAAGAGATCGCCGATGTGGTTGCGTTTCTGTCCAGTGACAAGGCAAGCTACATTACCGGTGAAACCATCTATGTCGACGGCGGCAGGCTGGGGATGAACTATACGTGTTAGGCTGTAGTCAACTTCAATTTCTTCAAATACTTTCGGCGACAGCGTAATCTCGCACATTTTCTCGTATGGACTCGCATAGTAATAGCCTTCAATAATTACTCGTGTGCAACGCACGATGAATACCGGCACATCGTGACACTACCGATCCGGTGATACAACAGGCTCAACGCACCCCACCCCTTCATTGGTAGATTTATTTACATAATCACTCACCTGAGTAAACACCAGCGCATCGTCGTTGGCCGGCAGCATCAACTCATCCAATGAACCACGATCAGTATCCTGAATCCATGCACTGGCAGCATTTGACGAACTGAGAATAACCGGCATTCGATCATGCACGTCCCCCATCGCGTTGTTTGCACTCGTAGTGACAATCGACACTTC
>CAZOXM010000069.1:5576-27223 GCA_964583825.1 uncultured Granulosicoccaceae bacterium | reverse complement strand
GCGCATAGTTCTGAAACATCATGGCTGTACTGCGTTGCGCAGGGCGCAGACCGGCAATGCTGTTGCCATCGAGCAGGATATCGCCGCTGCTCACCTCTTCATGCCCGGCTATCATCCGCAGCGTCGAGGTTTTACCACAACCTGAAGGACCCAACACACAGCAGTAAGTGCCCCCGCCTACGGTCAGATCGATGTTATCCACCGCCATCACCGAGCCGTAGCGTTTTGAGAGAGCACTCAGCTCCAACAAACCACCGCGCCCGGTGCTGTACGTCGTACTGTTCAACGAGCTTTCTCCGGATTGTAATATCGCTGGCGGCAAACTTTCACGTTATCAGGATCACTGCAAACATCGCTTTGGATAGATTGCCCGCAGGTTACCAGACACGGATGGACAGGCACGCTGCGATCTTTGCAGCACGGTGATGCATTCAACGCAGCACCAGGGTTTGTGATGGTTCGCTATATATGCCAATGCATCTGTATTGAAAAATATACATTCGCAATGACAAAAAAACGCAATTGATGTCATCGTAGGGTAAATTACAACCGGCGCACGATTGCACATCCCTGATCGCAGCAAAAGCGTATGCTGCTGGCGATGGTGGGAATCGATGCCGACAAATTAGTGAACGCTGGTGCCGCCAACGAGCGGAAAACTACCACGCAGCATTCCGCCTACGCAAGTCTCTGCGCATATTGTGTTCGACCTGCGGGAGATTGTCGACAGGTGAACTCGCCAATAGGGCAGCCAGTGAACGTGTTGCCGGATGCCACCGGCAGGCAGAAGCAAGCGGCGATCAGTTCATTGGTAGCATCCATACCGGAACGCTTTTCTATTCTGAAAATTCAATTATGTCTTCAGCGGTACGGTCGTGCCTGTGATTATAGCGATGAACAACAATTCGTATCTTCCGTGTAGATCTGTGCGCATTTACGGTGCCAATTCCGGCACCGTTCCGTCAGGCTACACTGTGTTTCCTATCGCACGAGCCCCCTATGCAGCTTTTTTCTTAAACTGCTCTAATTCAGTTCGCTCTTCCAGAAATTCAGCGAGCGCCAGAAAATCAGCAAGTGGATAAGACCTGCGTGCACCAGTTCCGAACCCGAGTTCCGGCGAGGCGCCTTCGATCACTGTACTGTAACCCCAATAGAGTAGATGCGAGCTATTTCGAATGGCAACTTCATCTTCGAATGGATCGATATAGTGGCATTTGCCGTCATTCTCAAACAGCTCACTCAAGCTTTTTTTGAGCAAGTTGTTGAGTCTGTTATTTCGTTTTTCTTCTCTCGAATAGAAGTTATTTATCAGCACAAATAACTCTGCCTTGGGATTTATTTTGCGGATGCCCTGAAAAGTCTTTGCTATCACATTTGCGTTTTTGTTAATACCTAGCGGGTTGAGAGTTGTAGGAATAATACAGTAGTCGAATTTGCGGACAAGGTCGATCGGGTTGTTTCCGAGATCTGGATTGCAATCGCAGATCACGATTTTTTCATCGTGAGCAGTTTCGTCCCACTCTTCGTGATTCAACACAACTACACGATTCCCTTCCTGGTACTTGTCAGCATCTGGCAGATATACACCTTCTCCTAACAATTCGCCCAAATGATTTTGTGGGTCAAGATCAATCAGAATACTATCATAACCAGTCATTGCAAACGCGCCCGCCAGGTGAGCGGACACCGTAGTTTTACCAACGCCACCCTTGCTGGTAAAAACACCTATATACCGTCGATGGGAAACAGACTCTGGGTTTTCTCTAAAGGAACCAAATTCAATTCGTCGTTCCGTCCAAATGCCTAGATCCACTATTTTCGATTCGGTAGCATGAAAGTAGGTAAGCGCTGGCTTGCTGTATCCGCTGCTACATACAAAGATACCGCCCGTGAAATTCAGTTCCTGCGGGCATTCTAGCCAGTCTGCAAATTTTTGAAGGTGCGGTAGTTTCACCTTTGATTTGAAATTTTTCACCTGTACGGCTAACAATTCATCCCCGCGACGAGCGGCAATATCGTATCCGGGTGTGTTGGGCGTTGCGAGTTCAGCCTCGAAACCTTGTCTTCTTAGTGCGAACAACACGACTTTTTCGAAATCGTATGGATCGTCAATTCTTATGTTACTCACTTTCTGTTCCCACCTCTGTTAACACAGAACGTCGCAGATGAGGGCGTCCGTTTTGTTGTATAGTTAAACTTCTCAAAGCAGTACGGCGCATCTCGTCAAAAAAATCCTGCTTATTAAGTGAAGTCTTATGCAAATCACGTATACTCTGGTCGTAGATCCTCATCACTTATTTGGCACGCCTAAAGTTAAAACAGGCATCAGTCATCGAGTCCACCAACTGTCTGACGGGTGCGGCATACCGATGCCAGTTTTCAATCGCCTCTTTTTTAGTGTAGCCGCTGGCGGTTATTCTCAGATGACAGACGGTGACATCAACGAAGTCCGGCGACTCGTAGTCTGTGTCTTCTTCATATAAGCCGACATTCATGATGTCACAGGTGCTCATTGGCTCGTCACTGATCACCAGAGCGGTACTTTCCCAGTTTTCCCTTTCCTCTATATCAGAGGCGTAGCAAGTCCGTATATTGATGAACTCATCCGGTTTTTCAAAGGCAGGTCCTGCAGCAAGAAAGCGATACTTGCGCTGTGGCTTCTGGTGAAAGAATCGATAAAACAGGTACTCACTGCCGTCCATACACTGCAGCGCTTCCGTGACGGAGGTGATGGCACAATCCTTATAGAATGAATAATAAATGCAATTCCACGGCACGGGATTAAGGCCGGGAGATACGAGCATATCTGTGGTATTCCAGAAGTCGGGAAACCCGAAAAGGTGCGATTCACAGTGCCTGTAACCGTTATCAAACTCTTCGCTTTCAGTGGTAGCAAACATATCAGCGCTCCTCATCAGTGACGTTATCAGGAGCAATGGGATCGGGGAATGATGCCTCAGCATAGCAAACGAGGTGGTTCATACCAGTGGGTATCTGGTCAAATCGGATACCCGGGCATTCCCGCAACACCTGTCTGTTACCCACCACGGCAAAATCACGCCCTGCGGCCAAGCCACTGGCCTTAAGCTCATCGTAGGTGTCATCCACACCTTCCCAGCCCATAAATGGGATCGACACTAAAACAGGTCTGTTTGCAGGTACCTCTGCTGCCGTATCGCGGCTCGGAAGGACATCCTGTCGCAGAACAGCGCGATCAAATCGCTCTGCGAAGTTCTTTAGGCCGCCTTGGTAGCGCTGTTCAATCGATTCAGTTTTTAAAACCAGATGGATCATGGTTAAAAGAATCAGATCGCGGCACACAAGCTCCGGTATACCCGCACTGTCGATAAATATATAGGCCGACTGCAAGTATTTTGCAGCCAGTTCGTGTGCCTGCGCTCGACTGATACCAAGGATAAGGTAACTCTCTTCAACCCACCCACCATCGAAGGACCGGCCCTGGCCGCTGATGAAGCTGCAAGACATACCCGACAGTTCCTGACGCAGTCGCTCGTTTTCAACCCGATTCCAGTCACATGAGAGCATCGGTTGGCTGAACGGGTTGCTGGCGGTGATATACGCTGCAGTGGTGCAGTTGTGCTGTGCCATTAGCTGAGAAAGCTGTGGCGAGTGGTTGTTTACAGTGAAGAAGAAAGGGGTATCAGTTTCAACCCAGTATTCAGTATCAGCGTAAGCTACCTTTAATTCTTCGGAGATTAACTCAGACACAAAAAAACCCTCATAAAAAGGGCCGACGTCTTACCGTTTGGTTGCTCTAATGAGCCTCATTCGCTTATCGCGTTCCACCTTGCCCGGTTATGGCAGGTTGGCATGGGCGCCGGCCCAACTCTCAATGTTGTTTGAGCTGCGAATGTAACAGAATTTTCGAGGAATAAAAGGATATATGATCACACTGTGACAGTCCGCCCTGCTCAGTATATGCGGATGTTTGTGTTATATAACATTTTGTCCAGAAATATTTAAACTTTCGATGCAGTTTCCCGTAAACCTGATGCGCATGGCCAGCGACGAAGTTGCCAGTCAGCTCTGGTTAGGGAAAATAAAAGTGAAATACATATGAAAATTATAAGCATGCCCACTCCCGAAAAAGACGATCCTATATTCAGGGAGGGATTGAAGATTTCCATTCCGGTACACACAAAAAATGAATCATCGAAAAGCGATGATTCAGACACCCTGAATGCTGGAAAGTCGTCGGACAATGAAGCGCCGAACGACAATACCGTCTAATCGAATTTAATACTGGATAAATATGGACGATTCTATATTTTCAATTCTAATGCTATTCGGATGGGTAAGTCTTCTAGCATGTGAGATAAATGGATTATACATTTCGTTTGGACAGGGCTTTGGCCAATTGCTTTTAGCATTCTTCCTACCACCCTTAGCTATGTACAAAGGACTAATAGGCTTCATATTTTGACAAATGCCTGTAGGGCATGATTTTTTTAACAGCGTATTTATACTATACATAACATATTAACAGCTGCCGCATAGTCTTTGATCTGCACCAACAAGGACAGGCATGGCATTACTATTAACATTGGTCTGAGTACTCTGGGGACAGGCATTGCTCTGCTGCAACTGTCAAAAAGCCACACTGCCGCCCGTCAGGCCCGGCTGGGGCTTGTAAACAAATATATACACTCGCAATAGCATTGGAACTTAGTTCGATGTCATCACCGGCTACTCGCAATCGACGTACGACTGCATTCCCCTGAAAGCCTCTGAGATTCCCACCGTGAGGGCCATCGCCAAACACGGCATGCAACCGCAAATAACCGAGTAACCCAATGTAGCGTTTCTGTTGCACCAGATCATTTGAACGCCAGCGTTGATAAGCCAGGCATTAACAACTACGCTAGCCAATGGCGTTCGCAGGTATATTCATCGTATGAAAATTCATTTGATCAATCCCAACACCACTTCGTCAATGACCCTGGCCGCGGGCAATGCGGCAGCTGACGTTGCCGCAGCCGGCACCGAAATCGTGGCAACTACACCGCGCCATGGCCCGGTCAGCGTGGAAGGGTTTTACGACGAGGCGTTTGCCGTACCGGAGATGCTGCAGGAAATCAGGGCGAACAATCACTGCGACGGCCATATTGTCGCGTGCTTCGACGACACCGGTGTCGATGCCGCCCGATGCATCGCCGACGGACCGGTCATCGGTATCTGCGAGGCCGGCTGCATTGCGGCGGGCACCATTTCCAATCGCTACTCGATTGTCACCACCCTCAGTCGCTCCGTACCGGCACTGCAACACCTGGTGCATAAATACGGTCAGGAGCGACGCTGTGTGTCGATTCGAGCCAGTGACATTCCGGTGCTCGAGCTGGAAGAACAGGCGCCGGCGGCGATGGAAAAACTGGAACGCGAATGCCTGGCGGCAATAGAACAGGATGGCGCAGAAGCACTGCTGCTCGGTTGCGCCGGCATGACAACGCTGACTTCGGCTTTGAGCGAAAAGCTGTCGTTGCCAGTGGTCGACGGAGTCGGTGCTGCGGTAAAACAGATTGAAGGGCTGGTATCGATGAAGCTCACCAGCAGCCGCGTCAATGGTTACCGCAAACCGGTGGCAAAAAAATTCGAAGGTGACTTTGCCAGATACAGCGTTGAACCGTAGCAGCAGATAAGCCGCAGTATTGCTCAGACAATTACCTGAACCAGCCACCAGTGAGCGCGACAATGCCAAGGGCCACCGCAGCGCAGAACAAGCCGACGAAAAAATGACCAAAGCGCACTTCAGGTGCCCGGTCGTTGCTTTTCCAGTGCATCATGCCGGTAATCATCGGTGCCACCAGATTCTGCCGGCCGACAAAATAGTAAACGGCGATCATCACAATGTGCACGATGACCAGCAGTTGTATCAAGTGTGCTACCCGATGATGCAGGTTGTATAGCGAATCGCTCAGGTCTGTCGATATCAGACGGTGCAACGCACCCTGCACCCAGCCTTCGTCATCGGAGATAAACATACCGGTCATTGCCTGCACCAGTATCAACAGCACCATGGCGATCACCGCCCAGCCGCCCGCGGCATTGTGTCCGCGCTCCTGATGTGGCGCACGCCGCCGCAAATCTGCGAGATGCGAAAACGCCGCCGACGGCTTGCTCAACAGACTAACCAATCGGGCATTGCTGCTGCCAACCACACCCCAGGCGAGTCGAAAGAGGATGAGCGCGAGCGCTATTTCACCGGCGAGACGATGCCAGTCAAAAAAACCGGCACCGGTCTCCCCGCTGACCAACAGAAACCCGACGGTGATCACCAGCGACCAGTGAAACAGCCGCACCCAGATGTCCCATATTTTCAGCATTGGACCTCACCTGTGCAGTCGGGCAACACAGGCTACCGCCTTTTCGCGCGATACTCATCGTGGCAACCCTTACACGATTTACCCACCGCACCCATGCTGCCACGCAGTGCATCGAGCCCGTTGCCCGCTTCGGCGGCAAGCACAGAGGCGGCATCCTTCAACTGCTGGGCATTTTCACCAATGGCAGGAAAGGTCTCCCAGATTTTGGGCAGCGCACGGTTTTTCATGTTATCGGGGTTGCTGTTGTCAGAACCCGGCGGCCAGAATGCACTTTGACCGAGGTTCGCTGCCGCATTCAGATTGTCCGCCATTTCCTGCGCCAGTGCAGCGTCGTATTCCATTTCGCCTTTGGCCATCGCGCCCAGTACCCCTGCGCTAAACGAGTACAGCTGAAACATCGCCTGCCGCGCCTTGATCGCTTTGTCGTGCGGGCCCTCGGCGTGTACCACGCCGCAAGTCAGCGTGCCGGCCAGCAGACAGACAGCCAGGGTTGCAAATTTTCTCATGGTGTTCTCCAGTGTGTGAGCACCACCAGTCTACTGACTTTGAAGCACGTTAACTGCACAACCATTGTGCAAATTTGCAAAAGCGCGTCGACAGTTCGTAACTGCAAGACTTGAACAGACATTTGACAGCGGAAAGTCTCACTGACTGACATAGCGAATCGGATCTTCAAGCCCCGCTTCGACAAAGCCCCGCTTTCTAAGCAGACAGGCATCACACTGGCCACAGGATCTGCCATCTTCAGCGGGATCGTAACAGCTGATGGTGTCGCTGTAGTCCACACCGAGTTCAAGGCCTTTTTCAATCGTCTGTGCCTTGGTCAGATCAATCAGGGGCGTGTGTATTTTGAGTGACTGTGTGCCCTGCACACCGGCAACCGTGGCGAGGTTTGCCATTGACTGAAAGGCCTGAATAAATTCCGGTCGGCAATCCGGATAGCCGCTGTAGTCGAGCGCACTGACCCCGATAAAAATATCTTCTGCCGCGAGCACTTCTGCCCACGCCAGCGCAAAGGACAGGAAGATCGTATTGCGCGCAGGCACATAGGTGACCGGCACTTGCGCATCGAGGCCATCAGCGGAGTCATGCTTGGGCACATCGATATCATCGGTCAGTGCAGAGCCACCAAACGTGCGCAGGTCGATATCGGCAATCACATGTCTGGCCACATCGAACTGCTGCGCCACCCGCTTTGCGGCGTCGAGTTCAATCGAATGCCGCTGGCCGTACCGAAACGACAGTGCATAAGCTGTAAAACCCTGGCTCTGTGCGATAGCGAGCACGGTGGTTGAATCCAGCCCGCCGCTTAGCAGCACAATCGCGTTCTTGTTATCTGCCATCAAGCCACTCCGGTTTTGCTTCTGTCGCTCGCGCCGGAAAGACCGCGCAGTATCGGACAATCCGGTCGGTCGTCACCACGGCAGGCATCAATCAGATGAGACAAGGTGCCACGCATCTCCTGCAGCTGGCCGATCTTGTGGTCGATATCGCGCAGGTGTTCTTCTGCCATGGCTTTGACCGCCGCACTTTCACGCGACTCATCTTCATACAGGCCAAGCAGCTTTCTACAGTCTTCAATCGAAAAACCAAGTGCACGCGCACGCGCGAGAAACACCAGCTTGTGTAAATCGTTTTCGTGGAAGTCGCGATAGCCGTTGGCATCACGCGCGGGACAAACCAGACCAATCGTTTCGTAATAACGAATGGTTTTCGAGGCGATCCCCGAGCGCACTGACACTTCACCAATTTGCATGCTCAAGGCTCCGCCGACGGCAACACACCCCCGGACTCTGTAGTTGAATATTCCTGCATCGCCGGCTTCACCCGACGAAGGCGAAGTGCGTTGAGCAACACTGACACAGACGACATCGCCATCGCTCCGGCGGCAAATACCGGAGACAATAACACGCCGAACACCGGGTAGAGCACCCCGGCTGCCAGCGGTATCAGTGCGATGTTGTAGCCGAATGCCCAGCCCAGATTCTGCCTGATGTTGGACATCGTGCGGGCAGAGATCTCAACCGCATTCACCACACCGCGTAAATCGCCGGACATCAGTACCACCTCGGCCGACTCGATCGCGACATCCGACCCGGTGCCGATCGCGATGCCGACATCGGCGTGTGCCAGCGCCGGCGCATCATTGATTCCGTCACCAACATACGCCACCTTGCCGTGATTGGCGCGCAGCCGGTCGATGGCTGCCACCTTTTCCTCCGGCAGCACTTCTGCCACAACCTGATCGATACCGACTTCACGTGCAATCACATCAGCGGTGGCGCGCCGGTCACCGCTGATCATGGCGATTTTAAAGCCGCGCTGCTTAAGCGCCGCAACAGCCGCGGCACTGGCAGACCTGACCGGATCAGCCACCGCCAGCAATGCAGCCAGTTGTCCATCCACCGCAGCATACAACGGGGTGCGGCCCCCATTCGCGAGTGCATCATGCGCAGACTCTAAAGGCATTACATCGATGCCCTCGCGCTGCATGAGTCGATCTGTCCCGACCACAACGCGATACCCCGCGACCGTGCCGGTGACGCCGAAACCCGTCAACGCTTCAAAGTCGACCGCGTCAGGGATGGCAATACCCTCGTCTGTGGCGCCCTGCACGATAGCCCCGGCAATCGGATGTTCGGACCGGGACTCCACCGCCGCCACCAGCGAAAGCACCTGAGCACGATCAAATAATTCAGTGGTGGTGAGATCCGTCAGCGCCGGCCTGCCCTCGGTGAGCGTGCCGGTTTTATCCATAGCAATCACGTCGACTTCTGACAACAACTGCAACGCATCGCCCTTGCGGAATAACACGCCCATCTCTGCGGCTCGCCCGGTGCCCACCATAATTGAGGTGGGAGTCGCCAGCCCCATCGCACATGGGCAGGCAATAATCAGCACAGACACCGCAGCCACCAGCGCCAGGGTCAGCGCCGGCGCGGGCCCGACGACCAGCCAGGTCAGTGCCGTCAGTGCCGCCGCCAGCATAACCGCCGGTACAAACCACATGGTCACCCGGTCCACTATGCTCTGGATCGGCAGTCGCGCGCTTTGCGCCTGCTCCACCATGCTGACAATCCGGGCAAGCGTGGTATTTGCGCCGACGCGAACGACTCTGAACGTGACACTGCCGTTGCCGTTGATGGTGCCACCGATAACGCTTGAGCCCACGGACTTCCCCACCGGCAGAGACTCGCCGGTGATCATGCTCTCATCGACATAGCTCGACCCGTGCGTGACTTCGCCATCAATGGGCACACGCTCTCCGGGACGCACCCGCACCAGATCACCCGGTGCGAGGGAGTCGACATCGACCTCGGTCAGTTCATCACCACGCACCAACACTGCAGTCGATGCCCTGAGCCCGAGCAGTGACTGAATCGCCGCCCCGGTCCGGCCCCTGGCACGCGCCTCAAGCCAGCGGCCGATCAGGATCAGTACCACAATAACGGCGGCCGCTTCAAAGTAGACCGCACGTACCCCTTGCGGCAACAGTGCAGGTACAAAGGTAGCGACCATGGAATAGCCCCATGCCGCACCGGTGCCAACCGCCACCAGACTGTTCATATCCGGCGCTCCCTTCAGCAACGCCGGCAGACCCCGGGTGTAGAACTGCCTGCCCGGACCGAGCAGCACCGCCGTCGTCAGTACACATTGAATCAGCCACGATGTCCGGATCCCGATACTGTTACTGATCGCCATATGCACGGCGGGGAACAAATGAGACCCCATTTCCAGCACAAAAACCGGCAGGGTCAGCACGGTTGCGATCAATACACGCCATGCCAGCGCGCGCGCTTCATGCTGCTTTCGCTCAGCGCGTGACGCACTGATTTCGGCATCCGCGACCTCAGCGGGATAACCCGCACTTTTCGCTGCTGCTAACAGGTCGTCTATGTCAGCCACACCGTCGAGAAACTCAACCCGGGCAGTCTCTGCTGCCAGGTTCACGTCGGCTGACAGCACACCGGGCACCGCGGCCAGCGCCTGCTGCAGCCGCCCGACGCACGATGCACAGGACATGGACGACACATTTAAAACCACTTTTCCGGTTTGTGCGGGATAGCCCAGCCCGTCCAACACCTGCGTCGCCGCCACGAGCCATTCGGAGTTGCCAGCCACCATCGTCGCGGTTTCAGAGGCGAGATTCACCTGCACGCCCGATAATCCCTCCACCGATGACAAGGCCGACTCGACGCGCCCCACGCAGGACGCGCAGGACATTCCATCCACATGCAACGTTGCCTGGATCTGATTACCCGTGACTGATGAATCGCTGATACGCATCCCTTGAATATAGGGCTTCCAGTAACTGGAACCTCAATACCGGACAGACACTTTATTATTTTTTAATTACACGCTCCTATCAGGAGACGCGCTTTTTTCCGGCACTGTTATTGTTCTCTCGCACCACCATCCGGTTGCACGCTGAAAATGCGCTAAGCTGACTGCAATGCCAGGCTAGGCCAGAACAAAGAAACACGATATGCGGATAACACTATCAGCCCTGTGGCTTGCGTCCTTCACCCTGACCGCCAGTGTCGCGCTGGCCCATACCGGTGCCACCGGTATCGTCAAAGAGCGTATGTCGGCAATGAAAGCACTCGGCAGGCAGTCCAAAACGGTTACCGCGATGTTCAGGGGGAAAACAGATTTCGATAAATCAAAATTGAGCACCGCGGCCGATCTGTTTGTGCAGCACGGTGAGCAAATGTTGTCGCAATTCCCGGATACTCCCCACAGCCGCACCGGAAAAACGACGGAGGCGTTGCCAAAAATCTGGGATGACTGGGCAGGGTTTACTGAAGCGGTTGATGAATTCATTGCACGTAGCGAATCACTTCAACAAACCATCGCAACCACCGATGATCAAAAACTGCTGCGCGAGTCGTTCACCTTAGCGACGAAATCCTGCTCCGGTTGCCACAAAGTGTTTCGACAGCCAAAACGGTAACGGGATTCCGTTTATTTTGTATTGCCATCGCAGCCTCCACGGCAGCGAACTGTCCAGTGTATTTCATTCAAACTGGTATCCTGCAGTCACCTTGCCTGCAGGCGTGGCGCAGCGTTTGATTGTCCGCCGTTGAGGCACTTTGACCGGCAGGTCATACCACCAGCAAACACAAGCGGGGTTGCTTGCAGCGAGTGTAAAGACGCAATACACTGCGCCGGGGTATGCTTTCCGGCCGACCACTTTGCACACTTCCAGCTTTCAGCACGGTGACCGCAGTTCCATGGATAACCTGGGTGTGTGGCTCATTAGCCTGGCATCATCAACAGAGCGTCGCGCGCGTGCTGTTGCACAACTGGAAAAAGCCGGGCTGCCTTTCTCGGTGTTCGATGCCATCGACGGAACTGCACAGGCACTACAACTGATCGAACGCGTTGACGCGCCGGCCTACCAGCGCAACATGGGCACGTCGCTGCCACCGGGCAAGATGGGTGTCTATGCGAGTCACCTCGCCGTGTGGCAGGAATTCATCAATTCTGAAAAGCACTTCGCGCTGGTGCTGGAGGACGATATCGTACTGCACGATGACTTCCTCGACGCACTGCACACCGCACTGTCCATCCCGGATCGATGGGACGTTATACGCTTTAACTGCATTCGCGCCAAGCTGCCCGTGCCACAGGCAACCGTAGGCAGGTATCGGGTCAACGCCTATCTCGGACCTTTCACCGGCAACGCCACTTACCTGATCAATCGACCAACGGCATCGCGGCTGGGCCCTTCGCTATGGCCGCAACAGCGGGCACTCGATCACGAACTCAACCGTTTCTTTATTCACAACTACCGGCAACTGGGCCTCGAACCCTGGGCAAGCCACCCGGATGATGAAGGCGTCTCGACCATCACCGGTACCAATCACTCGAAACTGAAAAAGCCACACTGGAGCAAACGCCTGCCTCACTACCGCTTGAAAGCGGCTAACTATTTCCGCCGTTTTTACTGGCTGCTGCGTCGCGGCATGCTGAAGCCGCTGATCACAGGCCCCGTTACCATTAATCAACAGATTGGCACGAAGCAGTAATTATCGCTCACCAGTAGTAACATACCGTCGACCTGAAAGCCGGGTCATCAACCCGAACGACACGACAATGAGACAATAGCTTGAAGACCACAAAACTCGAAGGTCGCACGCGTTTTGATTTGCTCGAGTTGCTCGACGGCCGGCGCGAGCTTACCGGCATCGAGCTCGGTGTTGCGGGTGGCGACTACTCAGCCAAAATGGTCGCGAGCGGACAGTTCCGGCAGTTCTTCGGTGTCGATATGTACGCCGATACCCACGACACTGAGCAGTACAAAGCCGCGCTAAGCAACGTCGGGATATTTGCACCCTACAAGCTGCTGCGAATGAAGTTCGACGAAGCGCTTGATCTGTTTCCGGATGAAACTTTCGACTTCATGTATCTGGACGGCTACGCCGGTACCGGCCTGGAAGGCGGCACCACCATTCGCCAATGGGCCGCGAAGGTTAAAATCGGCGGTATTCTCGCTGGTGACGACTACCACGAAGACTGTCGACTGCTGCAACGGATTGTCGACGAACTGTGCGAACAAAATGACTTCGAACTGTTTATCACCGAAGGTGCCTACGACAATTCCGCCTACGGCAATTACCCGAGCTGGGCGGTGGTAAAAGATAAGGAAATTTCCGGCGAAACCTCTGCGGACTTTTTATCGGAAGGCCTGAAAAGCAGCGCCGCGTCGCGCAAGAAAAAGGCACGGGCGAAACGATTTGACGATTTCATGCGACGTATTACATCACAACAGCGCTACGATCAGCTGCGCACCTGGAACAAACAGCGCAAGCGCAGGCGACAGGCGCGTAAGAAAGGGTTCGAACAGACTTAACGCAGCAAAGCACGTGGACTGCCTGGTATTAAAGTGTCTGTAAGACTCAGTACTCTCGCGTTACTGTTCCTTACTGTTGGCCTCACGGCTGTTCTTTACGTTTTAAAGCGGTGCCCGGCTGATCGTCAGTCTCTACCGGTGGCAGTGGCGGACCACCACTCATGCGTACGTTGCGCGTGCGCAGCACCGGGCGGTTGACCGATGCGGTCAGCTCACGCCAGATAAACAATACACCGGAAAAAATAATCACCAGTGAGCCAAGAACAGTTGAGCTTTTGACTGGCTCATTGAAGAACAACACACCGTAGATACTGGCCCAGATAATCTGGCTGTACTGCATCGGACCGACAAACTGCGCCTCGGTGGTTCTAAAGGCTCGAATCAACAGCAGGTGTCCGGCCACTGACAACAGACCAACCGCGGCACAAATCACCAGAGCACTGCCGGGCATCGGTTGATAAACAAAGTAGACCAACCCCGCGCTGACCAGCACATTGCCGATCATCGGGTAGAGAATCAGCGTGACACTGTGTTCCGAATCGCCAATCTTACGGGTGTTAATTGAATTGCACGCACCCAGCACGGCGGCGAACAGGGCGGCAACATGGCCGATACTTAAACTGGTGGTCGTCGGGTTCAATACAATCATGACACCAACCAGCCCGAACAAAATGGCAATCCATCGCACCACTCTCACCCGCTCCCCCAGAAGCGGAATCGACAACAGTGTAATCAGCACGGGTGTTGCGAACAGCATGGCGTAGACCTGTGCCATCGGCAGCACGCTGAATGCGTAAAAGGCTGAGATAATCGATCCGGCAGTGAACAGGCACCGCAAACCGACAAGCAGCGGGCGCTTTGGGCGCAGCGAGCGCTCCACCGGATCGACCGCCAGTATCACCGAGAATGGTAAAAAGCTGAACAGAAAAACAAAAAATGCTATCTGAAACGGGTGCACACCCACGAGGCTCTTCACCAGCGCATCATGGGTTGAGAAGAACGCAAATGCGATTAACGCAATACCGGCACCCTTTAGCAAAGCTTCATCCTGTGTGCGGCCGTTGGCAAAGTCGTCGGAGTATAAAACAGAACTGATCATTGTAATTATTCGAAAGTAAATCTAACCAATGGGCAACGCGCTGGAGGCATCTGTACCGGCGCTGCCAAAAAAAATATAGCCGCAACAGCGTCACCGAACATTAATGCCGCGCATGAACAATGGTGTTGAACCCAATGCAAACACACCGTACCCGGCAGTCACGTAAAAATACCCGTCAGGACCGGCGTTTATACATCCGGTTTTCAGCGTCGCAAGCCTATAGCAAACAAACCAAAGTGCAACGCGCGCTACAGGCATATTATTTGTGCCTGCAATGCACAGGCACCAACGCCTGAATCACGGCACCCGCGACGTTATTGCGACTGATGCGACTGAGGAAACCCGGGCTGACAGAAACGGCCGCTTCAGCGGCAAGCGACGCAAGGCGGGTGTGGATATTGCGTTGTGCGATGAAATACACAGTTGTTGCATTTATCCCTGCTTTCCGTGACAAAGGAGTGGCACCGCTGTTCTCGATGGAAGAGAAATTTTGACACAGTGAATTTCGGTTTAATGCAGGTGGCACCAACATGCGACTCTATTAATTGCAGGACAAACCGGCTGTCTATTCAAATGTTGAAATCAACGCTGCAAGTACACGCTTCCCGTCACCAGAAGACGGGGCGATATCGAGCCATTGCTTTATCTCTGTATTTATCGGCAGTCGGCACGCTGGCAATATCGACAAGCGAGCCTGTTCATGCCCAGGCAGTGCCCGTCGATCAATTTGTCAATTTTGAGTCAGGTCATGTCCACCCGCTGGACATGACACCAGATGCCACCCGGTTACTGGCAGTCAACACTGCCAACAATACCCTGGAGGTATTCAGCATTGCAGATGACGGACGACTGACCAACACCAACAGCATACCAGTCGGCCATGACCCGGTATCAGTGCGGGTGCGCAGCAACAGTGAAGCCTGGGTAGCAAATGTCATCTCCGACACCGTAAGTATTGTCGATCTGGACCTCGGTGCGGTGGTCAGAACCCTGCAGACGCAGGATGAACCGTCAGATATTGTGTTTGCAGGCAATCCATTGCGGGCATTTGTCAGCGCTGCCGAACGCGAGAGTGTGCAGATATTCGACCTTGACGATCTCGACAGTGATCCTCGGGAAATATTCCTGATTGGCGAACAACCCCGTGCACTGGCTGTCAGTGCTGACGGTCAAACCGTGTTTGCAGCGTTTTTTGAGTCGGGCAATCAGACCACAGTGATCAGTGGCAACGACTTCATCGCCACTGGCGGATTAAACGCACCGTTCTCGGGCTCCACCGTGGTACAGAATGATGTCAGAAATCCTGTCGGGCCCTACGGCGGTCAGGTACCTGTACCGAATGACGGGGATACCTTCAATCCCCCACTAAATCCCGCGCTGCCGCCAAAAACGAATACACAAAGCCTGGTAGTTAAGAAACAAAGCGACGGGCGCTGGCTTGATGACAACGACGGTGACTGGACTGAAATCGTCAGCGGCGGTGCCGGTGAACGAATGGCGGGGTGGGACTTGCAGGACCGCGATGTCGCTATTATCGATGCCAACTCTTTGTCCGTCTCGTACCAGAACACGCTCGGCAATATATTAATGGCGATGTCGGTAAACCCTGCATCGGGGGAAGTGTATGTGGTCGGCACCGATGCGACCAACCACATCCGTTTTGAACCAAACCTCAAAGGCACGTTTATGCGTCACAATGTGTCACGCTTTCTGCCCGGTTTCGGTGCCGCCGATATTATTGATCTGAACCCACACCTCGACTACAGCAGATCATCCGTGACTAACCCGGAACGCCTGCGTTCTGTAGGCGACCCCAGAGCGGTCGCATGGCGTGCCGACGGGCAGACCGCCTACGTCAGCGGCATGGGCTCCAACAATGTCATTGCAATCGACGCGGCGGGCAACCGCATAACCGAAGAGCCGATTGAAGTCGGTGAAGGCCCGACAGGCATTATCGTTGATGAGACGCGAGGCCTGGCTTATGTGTTGAACAAATTCGATGCTGGCATCTCAGCCATCGATATGCAGTCACAACAGCAAATCAGTGAAACCCGCTTTTTTGACCCGACCCCGACAGTCATTAAAACCGGGCGCCGGCATTTGTACAACACCATCACCGGCTCAGGTAACGGCACCATCTCCTGTGCATCCTGCCATGTTGACGGTAAATGGGATCGACTGGCGTGGGATCTCGGTGATCCGTCGGGTGAGATGCTGGACCTCAACGGCATTGAATTCCATCCGCTGAAGGGACTTAAAACAACCCAGAGCCTGATTGACATTTTAAGCTCGGGCTTTCCATTGCACTGGCGTGGCGATCAACTTGAGTTTGGTGATTTCCACCTCGCTTTTGAAAACCTGAAAGGGCGCGAGCCGGTGACCGAAGCGGCAATGCGTGAATTTGAAGCCTTTATCGGTACTACCTACTACCCGCCCAACCCGTACCGTGAGTTGAGCATCCGCTCTACCGCCAACCTTCGCGATCTGATACGCGGGCCGGGCACCAGCTTTCAGCGCTTCACAATGCCCACCTTCACGGATAACAATGCTGTCGGGTTCTGGCATGAGGCCTGTGGCGGCTGCCACAATAACCACACTGGCAAGGGACCATCACGCAGCAGTTTCCGCGCATCCCAGTACGAAGACAACGAGAACCTGGCACCGGACCTTCGCCCGCTCTACAAGAAGCTGGGGTTCTACTATGACTCTGCCGACAGCACCGTCGGTTTCGGTTTGATGTCGGACGGCGTTGTGGATACCGAGTTTTTTAAAGCACAACAAAGCACAGATGGATACTTCTTCGATTATCACGGCTTGTTGCTTGGCTATTCAGGCGGATTCACCAGTTGGAATCCTTCAAACAGCGCCCAGATCAGACCACCGCACAACAGCCAGAGCTCACACCACGCGGTGGGTGAACAGGCGACCATAAACGGCAACTCCGGTGACAGTGATCGGGTAGCGCGGTTACGTGATCTGGCAGATGATTCAGGCACGTTGTCGCGCGCCCGCATGCAGCAGGATGATCTGGGCCTGGTCGTACACGGCATCTTACAGGGAGAATCAAGAGGTTTCGTATATACAGGCAACAATACGTATCAGTCAGATACGGATGGGCAGCTGGTATCGCATAGTGACCTGCTAAACGCCGCTGGTGCCAACAACGATGAACCACTCACCTGGACACTGGTGCACGACCAGGTCGCGCAAAGACTGGGCGTTGATCGCGATGCCGATGGAATCGTAAACCGGGATGACATTATCGATTCCGACAACGACGGCGTGCCGGACGACCAGGACGCATTCCCTGCAGACCCGTCCGAGTCAGCAGACTTCGATGGCGACGGCATTGGCGACAACGCCGACACCGATGATGACAACGACTCTGTGCCGGATGATACGGATCAACTGCCGAACAACCCGGACGAATCCATCGACTCCGATGCCGATGGCATCGGCAACAACGCCGACACCGATGACGATGGCGATGGTGTTGAGGACACCCTGGACGCTTTTCCGCTGGATTTCAATGAAACCTCAGACGCCGACGGTGACGGTATCGGAGACAACGCCGACAACGATGCAGACAACGATGGCATTGCCACTCTCAGCGAGGCAGGCGGTGTGGACTTCAACATCACCACAGACACCGTATTGATGACACCCCGAGGTGGCAGCGTGACCACCCTGATCGACCTGTCAGCACAGGGGGCGAACATAGGGCAGCGCGTACGGTTGTCCGGTCTGCGCTCCATGGGGAACTTCCGGGATACCACCTTTAACGAACGTGGCTTTGAACTCATTGTCAATGACGGAGAGTACAGCAGCGGCTACGTCACCACTAACAGCAACCAGTGTACGATGCAGCTGGTCGCACCCACAGTGGCGGCCGATGTTACCGTAATTGATATCGGTGCAGGCGTACCGGGTTTGCGAATCGAATCTATCACCACAGCACGAACCGGCACCCGCTGCGGCGGCGCTCAGTACCAGTTGGATATCGACGGTGCAGAGAGTTTTGTGGCAGATATTGACAACGACGGCATTCCCAACGAACAGGATCTCGATTCCGACAACGACGGCATCGCCGACGTCGTTGAAGCCGGGTTGAACGACACCGACGGTGATTATCTGGTCGATGCCCTGAGCGCTCAGGGCTCCGTGACCACACTACCGGATACGGACAACGACGGTATTGCCGATGTGTTCGATCGCGAGAGCAACAACGCACTGAACGACGGCACCGCATACGATATTACAGCGACCGTGTTTGCTGCGTACGATACCAACAATGACGGACGGGTCAGTGCCGCGGATGCCAACGGCGGTGTGGATGCCAATGGCAACGGGGTGGACGACCTGTTCGAAAGTCCGGTCACACCACCTCCCGAGCCTCCCACCACCACACCGACGGTGACACCTGCGCCACCGACCGCGATCATCATTGACGGCAACGTTGCCGACTGGGCCAATGCACCGACCTTTCCCACTGATCCGGTTGATGTATCCGGCGCCGACAACCTGCTGGATCTTGCCAGCGTACAGCTTGCTCACGATGCCCAACAACTGTACGTGCGTTATGACAATCATCCACCCGAAGCAATGCAGATCAGTTGGGGCTACAGCACCCACCTCGATACCGATGCAAACCGCGAGACGGGCTTCCGTGGTTTCTCAAACGAGTATCCAATTGGGGTGGACTATGTTATCGAAGGACAGAGTATTCATCGCTACATCGGCACCGGAACCAACTGGGCCTGGACTGCACCGGAGCCTTTAACCAGCGCTATTATCGACAACAGCATTGAAATTGCGCTGCCACTGGCAACCATCGGCAACACCCGGTCTATCCGCTTCTTTCTATTCGCCAACAATACAGCAGTGGGCGGAGAACAGGTGGACTATTATCCCGATGCTGCAGCCAATGGTGATGCCGCAGATGAAACCAGAAGCTTCGCCTACCTCATGGACGATGCCACCACACCATCGCCACAGGAACCACCGCAGCCTCCCGCCACTGACATCGTCAGCAACTCAGCCGGTATTGTGGTTGATGGCGCACTTGGTGACTGGCAGGCCCTGCAATCCTTCGGCGCGGATCCGGACGACGTATCCGGTGCCGGCAATGTGCTCGACTGGCGCGAAGGCTGGATTGCGCATGACCGGGATAACTTCTACATCGCCTGGCGCAATGACGACCCGGCGCAGCTCAGCTGGGGCAATGGCATCATGATCGATGCGGATCAGAACAGAGCCACCGGGTTTCGCGGTTTCAGCAACGAGATACCCATCGGGGTTGACTATCTGCTGGAAGCCGATGTGATACACCGTTACAACGGCAGTGGACAGGACTGGAACTGGGTAGATGGCGGCAGTATCGCACCGGCCATTGCCGGTAATGCGGTAGAAATCGCCGTCGGTCGCGATGTTTTAAATAACACGGAGGCATTTGATGTGTTCTTCTTCGGCAACAACGTAGCGACGCAGGGCAACGCGAAAGATTTTTACCCGGATGCTGCAGGGGTGACTTCCGCAGCGGCAAATGAACGTTATTTCAGTTATGCGGTCAACCCGACTGCCGTGCCCGTGGAACCGCCGGTCACAGCCCCGCAGTCAATCATCGTTGATGGCGATCTCAGTGATTGGCCGGACAACACCAGGCTCGGCAGCGACGATCCGAACGATATGTCGCCACCGGACACGATCGACTGGAAGCGTGCTTACGCAACCGCAGCAGGTGATCAGATTTATCTTGCCTACGAAAGTCACGAAGCGGTCTCTCTGAGCTGGGGTTATGCCATTCTGATTGACACCGACAACAACGCCGCCACCGGCTTCAGGGGATTCGCGGCAGAGTTGCCGATCGGTGCGGAATTCATCTTTGAAGCGAATGAACTGAACCGATTTACCGGTGCGACGCAATCAGAGTGGTCATGGAATAGCGTTGGGCTGAATACGCTCGCTATCGGTGGTAATGCAGCGGAGGTCGCCCTGTCCCGCGCCGACCTCGGCAATCCAACGGCGCTGAATATCCTGCTAATGGGCAACAACAGCGCAGTCGGCGGCAGCGCTGTGGATTTTCACCCGGACAGCGGCGTACTGAATACGGTGCTACCGACAGATGAACCAAACCTGAGTGCAGCCAGAGATGCCCGATCGCCACAATTGATTGTTGGTGGTGGCAGCTTCCCACTGCTGGCTTGTTTGTGGTTGCTTCCACTACTTGTGATGCGCCGGTTACAAGCACCTCGGCACCTGCGCTTCTCTGCAAAGGCACTTACCATGCTGATGGTGTCAGCGGTGTTGCTGAGTGCCTGCGACTCAGGCGGTGAAGGTGCAAACAGCGCAAGTGCAAACCCGTTTAACACCGCGTCAAATCCTAACAACGTACCGCAGATAGACCCGCAGGATAATGCCGGCCAGCCACAGGCCAACGCATCATTCGAGACTACAGTAGCCGCAGTACTCGACGGTGCACAGGTAGTTCCGGCAACCGACTCAACCGCCAGTGGCTCGGTCACTGTCACACTGAACTCGTATACGGGTGCGCTGACCGGTTCAGTCAGACATAGTGTGCCAGAGGCGACTTCTGCGGTGATTTATCACGACGGCAATGCCATCGTATTGCTGGGCAGGATAGACGACAACGTCTACCGTATTCCCGCTGGCACCGCGCTCGACGCTATGCAGACAGAAGCATTTCTAAACGGCAGATTGTATATTCAGATACACTCGAATCAGTATCCGCAGGGTGCAATACGAACGCAGCTGGTGCACCGCACCAGCGCCGGTTAATCGTTATACGGAGTAACTTAACATCGACGCCTGGATGACAAGTTGAGTCTCGCAATTTTGCGGCGCGATACAGTCAGCAACCGCGATTGAATTAAGGGGGTGGCCTCGCGAGCAAGACTCGATCGCTGGATCATGCGCCTGTTACTGGTAGAATGTTGAAAAAACTATTGCGCCAAGTCTGAGGGCGTTAAACTCTGCCTCAAAATGCTCATATATAACCCATAAACTGCGATTTTCGGCAGCCATTATTAAAGCGATCATGGGCCTGCTCAGAACGTCGCTCATCTCGTTTCTTCAACACCGTGCTAGTGGCGATCAAGATAAATTTCTCTCGCGAGAATCTCACTATTTTCGAGCACATCACCACGCACAAGCACCCTATCGCCCCGACTAATCTGATACTCGGATAGCTCAACATCAAAGGCTGAAAAAACCGACGTACTTTGGTTTTTCTCCACAGCGAGACCGTGCACAAAAAACTTGCCGTTGTCAGCAATACCGGAGACGATACCGGACAGCTCAACGATGTCACCTGATCCGACCGGCGACAGATCGA
>CAZOXM010000069.1:0-5476 GCA_964583825.1 uncultured Granulosicoccaceae bacterium | reverse complement strand
GAGACGATACCGGACAGCTCAACGATGTCACCTGATCCGACCGGCGACAGATCGACAGCAGTTATGCTTTTGGCAATCAGACAATTCGTTGTAATCGATACCCCGTCGGGAGTCGCATTCACATTAGTAGGCCCGCGCTCACCGCCGTCAATCACAAGTTGTATCGATCCATCCGGATAAATCGTCAAATTGGGTACAGTAAGACTCCCGTCCGTGCCAACCGTGGTCAACGGATCCGACTGATTGTTTTGTCCGTTGGATTCACTATCATCCGCTTCATTCACTGTCGTGGAAAACGTGCCGTAAGTGGTTTGGGCAACCAGAGTGCATTCCTGTGATGCCGGTCCGTCACTCTGCACCGCGATAAGTGCATTGACAACACTGCCCACAGGCAGGAAAGAATCCACAAATTCAGTTGGGGACAGTCCTGAATTTTCCACCATCTCCACGTAACTGACTGGAGTACCGGAGATCAGTGCCACACTGTCATCTACAAATACATCAGTGACTATACCGCCGACAGATGCCGGGTTTTCGCTGATTTCCGGACTCGGCGCAAGCCGGATGTAATGCGCCAGGATATCACCATTTCCGCTACGGGCTCCATTTACCTCAACGATCGCACCCTGCACCAAAGCGTCGCGTGTAATTTCGTCAAGGACCGTGCTTTCGGTGAGTTGGATTACCTGACCGAGAACGGTAATTTCACTATGGTCCCTATCGTAGTCTGATATCGCTCCAACGAGTATTGGGGTGTATCTGACTTCCTGTGCTTCCAACGATGAAAAATTTACAGTAGCAGACACGTTCATGCCCACCCTGAAGTCAGTGATATCAGCCACCTCCTCGTTGAAAAAGAAAGTCGCGTTATCCGTTTCAAATCTACGATCATTTATTACGACGCTGCCAAACGCGTCGAGAATACCGATTGTTACTCCATCAGACTCTGCGGGAGGCAGCGTTTTACCCGTACCTACAATACCGCCGCCGCCAGTGTCGCTGCACCCAACCATTAATACACAGGCAACCAGCAAAATAATAGAAGACTGCCAGCTTTTCCTGGTTCGCCGGGTCAACAGACCCGCAAGCGAGATAAGTGCGTATTTATGCGAACGCATGAAACAGGCAACTTCTCTGGTTATGATCACGATCAGTACTCATAAAAACCTCGGCGTAGAATTACTCGATATAACAAACACCCAAACCAACTCGGTAGTCATGGCCCGCGTCATCAGCACTTTCTCCATCGTACCTTGCCAGCCACCGATCGAATGTCACGAACAGCTTTTGGTTCTCCCTGGCCACGCACCTTCGCAACATACCGAGGTGGCGGGCTGGCCTAAGGCTAAGGCCAAGGCCAAGGCTATATAATGACCGATGACGACCTGGCACCGTGACACCGAGTTCATTACTGACGGTGATCCAGGTAGATTTCTTTTGCCAAAATACGGTTTTTGCTCCTCACCTTTCCATAGACGAGCACACTATCGTCCTGGCTAATCACATACTCCGACAGTTCATCGCCAAAACCGGAAAAAACCACGGTATTCTGATTAATATTCACCGAAAAGCCATTTACCACGATCCTGCCGTCTTCTGAAATTCCCGATACAATGCCAGAAAGCTCAACCTTTTCACCGATACGCAGTGGTTCCTGCTCAACGACCGTTATGCTTTCTGCGACCAAACAATTCCTTGTAAGTGTTACGCCGCCGTCCGGACCAAATGACACTTCAACGTCCCGGTCCGTCCCCGGACGATCTATAACGAGTCCATTTTGATCAATGGTCAGATCCCCGATAGTAATCCCCCCATCCGGCCGAACGACAATATTGGAAAAAGCAACGCCCGAAGAGCTACTCGTTCCAACTGCACTGTTGCCCTCCCTATCATCGTTTTCACTACCGTCGTTGGCACCGTCAGCGCCATCAGCGCCATTTGAGGTGACTACCAGGTTGTTGGACGCACTAACGAATAACGTACACTCCCGTACTATCGGCTCGTCGTTCTCCACCACAACGTCTGTCTTTACTACGCTACCTTTGGAAAGGAACGCTGCCACAAATTCTGCCGGAGGCAGTCCTGAAGCCTCCAGCATTTCCTGATAGCTGACAAAAGTACCAGAAACCAGCGCAACATTGCTTTCTTCATCGACACTGTCAATCAAACCAACCACGAAAGAAGAAACTTCGGTGTTCACTGAACCCGGTGCAAGCCGGATATAATTCGCCATAATAGAACCGCTGCCGTTGCGAACTCCGCTCACCTCAAGGATCGCACCCTGCACTAACGCGTCAGTCGTAATTTCATCGAGCACTGTATTTTCAGATAGCTGAACCGACTGATCCAGCACGGTAATTTCACCAGTAGCTTCGTAATACTCAGTAATAGCTCCCACGAGAATCGGGGTGTATCTGACCTCTTCTGCTTGTAGTGATATGAAATTTACAGACGCAGTCACGTTCATGCCCACTCTGAAATCAGTGATATCAGCTACCTCGTCGTTCAAAAAGAAGGTCGCATCATCCGTGTCAAACCTACGATTATTGATGATCACACTGCCAAACCCGTCGAGTATCCCTATGGTCACTCCCCTAAACTCTGTCGGGTCCAGCGTTTTACCAGTACCAACGATACCTCCACCGCCGATGTCGCTACAACCGGTGACTAAAACGCAGGCAGCCACCGTAGTGACAATGCATTGCCAACTCTCCCTCGTACGCTGGCTTACACCTCGAGTTAGCGCAACAGCAGCATTCCTGAGCGTAAGCATGTGATAGGTCAACTTTCTAGTTGTCGTCACGGTCCCTACTCATGAAATCATCAGCGCTTGACCGCTCGATATAATAAACACCCAGGCCGACTCTTTTGCCCTGGTCTGTAGCGTCCGTACTCTCTCCATCGTACCTTGCCAGCCACCGATCGAGCTTCACAAGCAGCTTCTGGCTCTCCCTGGCTGCATACCTGCGAAACGGTGCAACATAACGGGGGGGCAGATCGTTGTAAGTGACCTTTCTCTGATAGCGCGGATTCGCAGTATCCGCCAGTGTATTGTGGTGAATCGTGTGGATTAAGTCGGCGGTGTCTATACCCAGTATTTCAATACTCTCCAATGGCATATTCGCAATGTAGCCCGACGTCAGCAGCTTTACCTGGCCTCGCGAATTCACAGAAACCACGCCCAGCCTTTCCAACTCCCGCAGCATAGCAACCGGCGCCATACCACCACTGTAGCGATTTACCAGTTCAGCAAAGCTGTTCTCGCCAGTCTGGCTCAGAGCCGCAGCGTGCCCCCTGGAAGTGTGGAAATCCTTGTCACGCAGCCAGCCTGTGACTACCCGTGTTGTACGATTATATTTCTCAAGACTGTGCACATCAGAGAGCGGTGGTAAATTCCTCAGACGAACAATTTCTTTTCTGTACAGGCCTGTCATTACAGCGATTTTTGTTAGCTGCACCTTTTCGTTCTTTTCTTCCAGAAGCTCTTCTGCCGCTTCGACATAGGCGCAGCGCACCAGCTCACTCATCATTGCAGCCGACATACCGAGAGGAATAGTTACTTTCGCCAGCGCTCTGAGTATTCGGAATACAGCGATGTTGAGAGTACTTTTTAGCTCACTGTTTTTCAGATTTTCCATGAGCTTTTGCTACACCGGCAAACATTACTGTGAGGTATTCCACAATTTTTCTTCCACACCTAATCGATGCTTTATCGGCCGTACAAACTCAATATTCAATGCAAATTAGCACTCATCTGGCCTTAACTGGAAACAGCGTTATAACCGAGCAGGTAAGTTGGGGCCACAAACGGGTGTGCTAACTACAGCGTTCGCGGAACGGTTTGTTTGATAAACCAGGACGCGTTACCCTGTTACAGGCAACGACGCCTATTACTGCGATGATCGATTAATCAGTCTTCGTTAATTCGACTGTGATGCGGCAGGTTGCGCATTTGTTCGGTCAAATCGCTGGACTGATCCAACGATTCCACAGTCAACTCTCGCATTTGCGTCGCACTGAGGTTAAACCACCCTCTGACGGAATAACTATACGACATGTGTCCAACTGCAGTACGTTGCTGATCTTGATCAACAATGTGATGCTCGGGTGGTTGCAGTTGTGATGGTTGCAGTTGTTGAGTGGGAATCGGTTTCGACACCCAACTCGTCAATGGATACGGTATTCTCACCCACAGTCTGGAGTCAGCGTTACTCTGTCGCAAAGCCGCGTCCGGGGACGGTCTGTCTGATAGCTGTCGATCTGCCAGACGATTCCCTGCTGACTCCCCTTGTGCGGTACGCGCACCCGGCAGATTGTCTGAATCCTTTTCGGGAATGCCTTCCTGCGCGCGACGCATGGACAAATCCCGGTAATCCCGTTCCTGCAAGTGCCCATGGCCGCCATGGTCGGTGCTCGATAGTTCATTCGATGGCATCTCGCCACGCACGCCGGGAGAACTGGTGGCAGCGACGGATCTGGTCGATTTTTCAGTGAGGTTTCGGCGGGGATACTGCCCTGCACCCTGCGATGAATATTTACTGTGTACGCTCATAACAACATCATCGATTCCATCTGCCTGCGATTTTACGGGCATACCGATGCAGATCCATTGGGGATACTACTTACGGAGGAGCGGGGTCTACAGGCTGAGCGATATTTCAGCCGATTGCAGGCAGCCGATTTAACAGCTTTAAAGCGAACCGAGTCATGCTGGCAGACCAGGAAAACGAGGTTAAAACATCTGAAGTCCTGTTAATGGAACAAAGCCCCGCACGCATTACGCGTGCGGGACTCTGAAGCTACAGCCTGGTGCTTACCCCTCGGCTACGTCTGAAGATGAGACTGCGTCGTCATTCTTTGCGATTGACTCTTTCATCTCACTCATTTCAGCAGTGACCTCTTCAGCAGAGCAATCAGCGCCGTGGCCGCCACCGGACTTGGCAGATTCAGCCACATCCATATCACGACCGGAAGCCTTACCAGCGCTATCGCCCTGACCACTCAACATGGCCTTGATGGATTCGAGCAGTCCCTGGAGCTTCTTTAAAATGTCGCCCAGTTCATTGCCACCAGCCTCATCGCTTTTCCCACCATTCTCGGCGGCTCCGCTCTTATCGGCTTCCTTAGTGCTGTCAGCTTTCTCAGCAGCTCCACTCTTATCGGCTTTCTTAGTGCTGTCAGCTTTCTCACCGCCAGTGCTTCCAGACTTATCGCTACTGTCTGCACCTTTGGATGCGCCTTCACCACCACTGGCCTTACCAGCAGAGCTTCCCTCACCTGACTTACCAGCTGAGCTTCCACCAGACTTGTCACCAGCCTGCTGACCGCCGCCCATTTGCTGAAGCAGAGAAAGTAACTTCTCAAGCAGTTGAATAAGCTTTTCAAGCAGTTGCATGATCTGCCCCATGCCTTCTGCACCACCGGCCTGCTGTGCACCACCAGCCTGCTGTGCACCACCAGCCTGCTCGGCACCACC
>CAZOXM010000068.1:0-27396 GCA_964583825.1 uncultured Granulosicoccaceae bacterium | reverse complement strand
AGGCGATATCCCACCCCCAGTATCCGAACACGGCTACGATAAACGCGCTGACAAATCGACTTACTCCGTCCCAGGTAAAACCCGAATGACCATGCCCGCACAAGCTGCGCACGCAGCAATTTCGGGGTTCACAAATCCCAGTTTTCACTGAATACGAGTTTTTCCTAGCAAAATAGTCAGCCTTTCCTATGGATTAGTCGTACGGTGATCCGATACGTACTATCAAACTCAGGCTCCGAAAACACATCTCCCGGCAGTCGAATACGCAGGGACTCAGCGGAATATAAAACTAACCGCCTGCTTCACAGCGATAACGACAACCACAGACACGTATAAAAGGCAGCACCATTGTGAATACGCGAACGACATCCACAAGCACATTAGTACTGCTGATGGTAGCACTGATAACCGACTCCGCAGGCAAGGTACATGCGCGAGAGGCAACGGCACCAAGGCTAACCAATACCACGGCATTGAGCACTGCAAGTTCCAGAGCAGCCAATTCATACGATTGCCAGTCTCTCGTAAGCGGGGCTGATCATACCAAGCGGATTGTTTGTGACTCGGAGTATTTGAGAGGCCTTAACAAGATTTATCACCAATACCATTTTCCGGCGTACCGCGAGGCTCAGGCGCAGTCCACAGAAAATGAATTCAGACGCCTGGAGCAGCAATGGGAAGATCAGCGGGACGATGCCTGTGATGTTGAGGCATGTCTTGCGGATCGATTTAAAGAGAGAATCTTGTGGCATGCGTCAGGCAGGGTATTTCCGGCGACTGACTATGGTGACTTTCGTTTTCGTAGTGGTTACAAGCGATTGCTACGCGCTTCCAAAAGAAACCGTCCCGAACTGGCACAAGACGCGGTCGATCACTTTCTAGCGGCTGCAGCGGAGAACGATTTCAACGGCTTGGTGTGGGCGGGATTGATTCATAGCAACTACCCCGGCATCGACACAGATCTTGAAACAGCAGCGCATTACCTTTCGCGGGCAATCGCCTATAGCGAGGAACACCCCTCTGCTCGCCTGATGAACCTGACTATGAATGAAGTCTACTACCGTGCAGCAGTGGTCTATGAAGCACTCGCGCAGAGCGGTGACGAATACGAGCGTGCACTGCGGACATTTCAGGCTGCAGACAACTACGGGGATTCTGCTGAGCGAATCCGGCAGTTGAAGCAACGGCTTTACCAGCGAACCGCGCAGGCAGACAGGCATATACCCAGCGACATGACGGCAAAATACGCAAACGGACTGGCGATGCAAATTGAGCAGGGATACCACCCGGTGTGCCCCACATACGCGGCGCACATACGTACTGTGGGTCACTCCACAGCCCCGGAGTATGTCCGCATGATGCAAATAGAAAAGCTTTTCGATAAAGCGGCAAATCACTGCCTGTAAATGAACGGCTTTCCACGCTGCAAATTCTTACCAATGTTTATAAGAAGGAAGTTGATATGAAACCATCATCAATCGCGGGTCTGGTTATCGGAGCCGCTATATTCCTGTTTCTTCATGAACCGGTTAGAAGCTACGATGCACCACAATGCGACGGATCCGTTGTGTCAGCGATCGTTCCGTCTATCGAGTGGCATTTGCGCGAGTATCAGTTTGAAATCATCGAGTATCAGGATGCATCACACCATTTGAGTGACGCGCTTGGCCTGGACGACCTGGAGGGAATGCCGGCAGACCTGCGTCAGTCACTTGGTCTGCCGTCCGAGTCACTGCCCCTTGGCATGCGCAACTGTGTTGCGCTCACCGATATTGCCGACGGCAATGGCGAGCAGGTTACATTTCACTATGCTATCCAGTGGGAAAATCGACTAACGGGAACGATTCGTTACTCACCACCGGTATCGAGCAATGCAATATAGGCAGATCCATGCACGACCATTAGCCGATCCAAATTGACTGTTAGATGACACAGCTCGTGCACAATACAGGTTAGGCCTCCCGCAGTGCGCTTAACACACGCTCCGGTGTCATGGGCATTTGAAAGATCGATGCGTTCAGCGGCCGAAGTGCATCATTCACAGCATTAAGTATGGCCGCAGGTGCACCACCGGTACCGGCCTCTCCGGCACCTTTTGCACCGAGCGTCGACGTACAGGTGGGTGTCTCTATATGGGCTATATGGATGTCCGGCATTTCCGCAGCCATGGGTACCAGATAGTCCGCCATGGTGGCGTTGAGGTACTGACCGGTATCGTCGTAGAGACATTCTTCATACAAAGCCCCGCCAATCCCCTGTACCACACCACCGCGAATCTGCTCATCGACCAGTCGCGGGTTAATGACACGACCACAGTCCTCCACCACCCAGAAATCCAGCACGCTGACCATACCGGTTTCGATGTCGACTTCCACTGAAGCCGCCATTGCCCCGTTGGTAAAGACAAAAGGATAGTCAGTCACACGATAGTGCCGGGTTGCGATCAGTTCGGGATTGACGTCAGCCGGCAGTTCATTGCCGCGGTAATAGACAATACGACCGAGCTCATCGAGTGTGATCTTCTCTTCCCCTGCGTCGTTAACGATGGTTCCCCGTTCAATGCGGAGCGTGTCAGGCGTTGTTTGCAGAATACTGGCGGCAACTTCCAGCACCTGTGTTTTCAGCGCACTGGCAGCAAGGAGCACGGATTCACCACCAATACCCGCACCGCGTGATGCCCAGGTGCCACCGCCATAGGGCACTTGTGACGTATCTCCCGTGGTTACCTTCACCCGTGCGATGTCGACCCCGAACACCTCGGCCGCGATTTGAGCGAGGATGGTATGCGTGCCCTGCCCCGATTCAGTAATAGAGCAGGCAACATGCAAAGCACCCGCTGCGTCCAGTCGCACGGTTGCACCATCCTGTGCCGAGATGGGCGCTCCACCAACGCCGTAGAACATCGGGCTCGGATTGGTGACTTCAACCATCGACACCAGACCGATACCACGATACACACCGCGTTCACGCAATGCTGCCTGCTCAGTGCGCAGCTGATCGTAGTTCATTAGTTCGACGAGCCGCTCCAGCGACTTTTGATGCGACAGGTCGGCAAACTTCATTCCGGTAGCTGATGTTACCGGATACGCGGTATCTGCAATCAGATTGCGTCGTCTCACCTCGACCACATCCATGTCAATTTGGGCAGCTGCCTCCTCCAGCAAGCTGTCACAAACGGCCATCGCCACCGGGTGGCCGACGGCACGGTACTGACACATCATGTTTTTGTTCTGGAAAACCACCGTGCCTTTCGCGCGATAGTTTTCTATGACATACGGTGCTCCAGTGAGATTCAAAATCTGATTACATTCGATCGCCGAGGTGCGTGGATACATGCTGTATGGACCTATCCCGGTAAGATCATCAATTTCGAGCCCGACGATTCGTCCTTCACGGTCCAGCCCGACTCGCCCGCGTATCCGGTGATCTCTGGCGTGAATGTCAGAGATAAAGCTCTCCAGACGATCAGCAACAAACTTGACCGGCCGGCGCAGAAGTTTTGCTGCGACTGCGGTGGCAAATTCATCGCCATAGGTGTGGATCTTTATACCGAATGATCCACCGACATCGCGTGCGACGACCCGGATATTTTCCTCCGGCATATCCAGATGCTTCGCCAGAATCGCCTGCATCATATGAGGGGCCTGACCGGAATAATGAAACACCAGCGTGTTATCCGACCGGCTGTATTCTACGACAGTCGATCGCGGTTCAACGGTCACACCGGTATGGCGACCAAAGAGAAAAGTCCGCTCAACAGTAGTGACATCATCGCCGCTCAATGCCGCATCGATATCGCCGCTTTCGATCTCTCGCAGCCAGGCGACATTGCTGTCCAGTGACGGGTGAATCACCGTTGCGTTACTTTCAATCGCCTGCTCGGCCGACACCACAGACTGCAGTGGTTCATAATCAATGCGCACCAGTTCACAGGCATCCTCGGCAATGGCACGGGATTGCGCCACCACCATTACCACCGGCTCGCCCTGCCAGCATGTTACTTCATCGGCCATTGGCAACTGAGGCGGAGACCGCAGCCCCTGCAGATGGGTAAGTACACCGACGTAGGGTTGTACCTGCGCGTTTATATCACCGCCGCTAAACACGGCAACCACACCGGGCAGCGCTTTCGCCTGCTCAAGGCTGATATTATTGATCTTTGCATGGGCACGCTGTGACCGCACAAAAGCCGCATGGACCATACGCGGCAGGTTCAGATCATCAACGTAGGCGCCCTCACCCTCAACCAGCCGACTCGCATCCGCGCGCTCAACGGAACGACCGATATACGAATTCGGCTGATCAAACCGGTGCAGCGGACCCGTCATGCCTGCACCCCCTCATCAATAACCGATGCCACTGCATCCACAATTGCCTGATAGCCCGTGCAGCGACAGTAGTTACCGGACAAATGAGCACGAATAGCCGCGCGATCAGACAAGCCCCCCTGTTCGATATACTCGATACTGCTCGCAATCATGCCCGGTGTGCAAAACCCGCATTGCAGGGCATTGTGTTCGACAAATGCGCGCTGCACCGCACGACCCAGTGGCTTGTTCGATACTCCTTCTATAGTGGTGATAGTGGCACCATCCGCCTGTACGGCGAGCATCAGGCACCCACGCATGGCAACACCGTCGACGTCGATAGTACAAGCGCCACACACCCCCTGTTCACAGCCCACGTGAGATCCGGTCAGTCCCAGATGCTCTCTTAAAAAATCAACAAGGTTAATTCTGACCGGCACATTCGCCTGAACCGTTTCGCCGTTAACACAGACTTCAATCTCTCTCTTTGACATGGGTATCCGGTTTGGCTCAGTCAGCCATCGATACGAGCGCGCGCTTTAGCGCCACTCGGGCCAGTTGCAGTCTGGTTTCTGCCGAAATGACGGCATCACTCAGCATCTGGTCTGCCGTTAGTAACTGCTGTGACTTGTGTATAGCTTCCTCATCAGTGATTGCCCTCCCCTCGAGCGCTGCTTCTACACCAGCTAGGCGCAGGGGCAAATCCGCAACGCCGAAGAATACAATGCGCAGTTCACTGCAGGGATTGACTGCTGCTGCACTGATCGCAACACCCGCCATCGCATAGTCGCCATGCCTTCGCGCCAGCTCATAGAATCCGAAACGCTGATCATTGCTGACTGCGGGAAATTTCAGTGAATGCACTAACTCACCCTGATCAAGCGCGGTCTCATATACACCGAGAAAAAAAGCATCCGCCGGAATTTCCCGTTGTCCGCTTTTAGAAACCACAACGACTGTACCATTAAGCGCTTTGAGTAAAGCCGGCATCTCCGCGGCCGGATCCGCCAGCGCAATGCTGCCTCCGATGGTGCCGCGATTGCGGATCGCATGGTGCGCGATGTGGGGCAGCGCCATCGACAACAGTGGTAAGTGCTCGCGAACCAGAGGTGACTGCATCAGCGTGCGGTACCGCACCATCGCGCCAATGTGTATTTGCCCTTCTGATTGCACGATGAAGTCAAGTTCGGAAAGCCGGTTTAGATCCACCAGCACATCCGGTTGCGCCATGCGCAGGTTCATCATCGGCAGCAGGCTCTGACCACCGGCCAGCGGTTGACACAATTGATCATCATCGGCGATCAGTGCGAGTGCCTCTGCCATGGTCTCAGGGCACTCATAGTGGACATCGGGTGCTTTCATCTGCTCGGGGGGTTTCCTCACGGCAGCAGCCGGTTCAGGCAATATCGCACGGCAGACAATGCAGATCAAATTTCTTGCATTCGCAAATGACGGCTGAGAGACTTAATACAAACGGTGTGAACCACACCGGCCAGCGAGGAAAGCGCGATCATGTCATCCCGACTCACACCTGATGCTCAGGTGCCTGCACTGCTTGTACCCACACTTGATCACGGCACCTGGTCGCTGGCAGATCAAAACCCGGATAACTTTACGATGATCGTCTTTTACCGCGGCCTGCATTGCCCGGTATGCAAATCGTACCTGCAAAAACTTCAGTCACTGACGGCAAACTACATCGAATCGGGATTCAGCATCATCGCCGTCTCAATGAATACGGAAGCGCTGGCAAAGCAGGCAGCGGCAGAGTGGTCGTTGTCGTCTTTCCCCGTCGGCCATAGCCTGTCCGAGTCAGATGCCCGCGCCTGGGGGCTGTATATATCGCACGCTTTTAAAGACGGAGAAGCGGACGTGTTTTGCGAGCCCGGGCTGTTCTGGGTGCGTCCTGATGGCCGTCTTTACCTTGCCGACGTGTCGAACATGCCCTGGGCACGACCCGATCTGGAATTCCTGCATTCAAAAATCCCGTTCGCCGTTGAAAATCACTACCCGGCACGGGGTGCAGACTGACCACACTGCCCTGCACAGGTAAGCAGCACATTCCAAGCACGGAGGAACAATGAAATTCAACCGCGAAAAGATCTATGAAACAGCAAAGCAGCTATCGAACTGGGGTCGGTGGGGCGATGACGATCAAATCGGCACACTAAACAATATCGAACCTTCAGACATTGTTGCCGCCGCAGGTCTGATAAAAAAAGGACAGGTATTCTCACTGGGGCTTAGCCTGAAAGAACCCATCCAGTCCGGCTTGTTTGGAGGTCGCTGGAATCCAATACATCAAATGCTGGCCACCGGCACCGATGCCGCAGCCGGCAAACAGGACGGTGATGGCAAAGCCTATCTGCGGTATGCCGATGACTCAGTTAACCTGCCGTGCCAGTGTTCCACACAGTGGGATGCGCTGGCGCATATTTTTCTCGACGACAAAATGTACAACGGCTATGACGCAAATGAAGTGACGGTCCAGGGGGCGGCCAAGCTCGGCATTGAAAACGTGCGTGACAAAATGGTTGGCCGCGGTGTGCTTTTGGATATCGCGCGCTACAAAGGAATGTCTTCGCTTGACGACGGCTACCCGATTACCAATGATGATCTCGATCAGTGCGCCGCAAAACAGGGCGTTGAAATTAAAAAAGGTGATTTTGTCATCCTCCGCACCGGACACCAGGAACGTTGCCTGGCCAGCAACGACTGGACCGGCTACGCCGGCGGCGATGCACCGGGACTCGCCTTTGAAACCGCACACTGGATAAAAGACAACGACATTGCCGCGATTTGTGCCGACACCTGGGGCTGTGAGGTTCGTCCAAACGAAACCAGTGAAGCCAATCAACCGTGGCACTGGGTGGTAATACCCGCCATCGGTGTTTCCATGGGTGAAATATTCTATGTGAAAGAACTCGCAGAAGACTGTGAGCAGGACGGCGTGTATGAGTTCTTTTTTGTCGCCCCGCCGTTACACCTCCCCGGAGGAGCCGGCTCTCCCATTAACCCGCAGGCAATCAAGTAATCGGCCATGAGCAATAACTCCAGTAACAGCTCCATCATCGATCGTGAAAAAATGCACGTGCGCTTTGATTGCCGCGGCACCGCGAGCGGGGAAATGCGCAATGACCTCGCAGTATCAATGGTCGAACCCTTGCAGGAATCTTTCGAACTGGCGACAGACGAAGGTCCGTTTCATGGCGGTGACGCCACTGCCCCACCGCCGCTCGCACTGTTTGTGGGTGGCCTGACCGGTTGTATCATGACGCAAATCAGAGCCTTTTCGAAAGGACTCGGCATCACACTCAACGATCTGCAGGTGGATGTAAGAGTCGTCTGGAACTGGCAAAAGACCGGCAAAACCTACGTCACCGCACCACAGTCGTTCGAAATAGACATCGACATAGACAGTCCGGATGAGGAAGCCGCCATTCTAACTCTGATAGAGGCAGCCAAAGAGGGCTGCTTTATCGAGCAGACACTCAAACAACCCAACGTTGTCAAACACCGGTATAAAACCGCGAGTGGCTGGAAAGAGGCATAAGTTCGCCACACTGCAGTAACATGCAGTCGAATCACCCTCGATAACAGAACGAATTGAAAGAAAAAACCACCAGCTCAACACCCGGGCACACAGGGCGTGCGATTGTCATTGGCGGATCCATTGCCGGACTGACCAGTGGCCTGGCGCTGATGAGAAGCGGGTGGGATGTGCAGATATTCGAGGCCACCCGTGGTGAACTTGAACAACGCGGCGCAGGAATTATCACACATCAGGCTCTTTTTGATGTGTTTAAGCAACTCGACATTGCCAGTGCGCGGGAGATTGGTGTTTCTATCCAGACGCGCAAAGCGTTTTCGAAAAGCGGCGAGGTGATCGAAACCATCGAGCTTCCCCAGATCGCCTCATCGTGGGGGCGCATGTACCAGTTGCTGAGACGCCACTTCCCCGATCAGCGCTACCATCAAAACAAAGTGCTTGCGCACTGCCTGCAACGTGAACAAACCATCGAGGCACGCTTTACCGACGGCAGCAGAGTATCTGCTGACCTGTTGATTGCAGCTGACGGCATACGCTCCACGATAAGAAATCAGCTTGAGCCGACTGCACAACCGCAATACGTCGGCTATGTTGCCTGGAGAGGCCTGATAGATGAACAGGATTTAAGCAGGCAGGAACAAACTGAAATATTCCCGTATTTCACTTTCTGCCTGCCTGAAGGTGAACAGGTACTCACCTACCCGGTGGCCGGCAGTCAGCACCAGCTTGAGGCAGGCAAACGCCGCTGCAATGTGGTGTGGTATCGCCCCGCCTCCGATGTAATGCTGCAGGACCTGCTGACCGACATTAATGGCGACAATAACGGTGAGTCCATTGCACCCGATAAAGTAAGGCGTGAAATCATCGACCGCATGAGACGCGACTCTGCGAGCCTGCTTTCTCCGCAGCACGCCGCCCTGGTGCAGAGACTGGACCGGCCATTTATACAACCGATATACGACCTAACCACCACCAAAATGATCCACGGTCGCACCGTAATCATCGGCGATGCGGCGTTTACTGCGCGCCCTCACCTCGGCGCCGGCATTACCAAAGCTGCAGAAGACGGTATAGCACTGGCAAACCAGCTGCAGGGTGGCGCAAATATCGATGACGCCCTTATGCGTTTTGAGCGTGAGCGCTATGAAGCCGGCAGTACTTGTGTGAATCAATCCCGAGCGCTGGGCGCTTATCTGCAGGCACAGTTGTTAAGCGACAAGGAGCGTCGTTTTGCAGAACAACATCGAACCACAGCCGCGGTGCTGCGCGAGACCGCCGTATTATCTGCCTAGCCTGCATTATTCACAATGCGACTGAGACAGTTTAAGCAAATGTCTATTTCCATAGGTCTACAACGCCTTTAGGAACCACTCTATTTTTCGCAGTGTGTCTATTCACCATCAGTCGAAAATATGGCTTCACATCTCGCCTGATCAAGCTCGGCGCGTGGCGGGCCACGCTTCTCGCTCGATCAAGCGACCTGTTTTGCCCCCGTAGGTTTATCAATTTGGCCGCTGAATGTCGAATCATCATGAATAATGCAGGCTAGTGGACCGCTTGATAAACTACCGATGAACAGGGCCTGTTCGGTACAGAACACTCGGACCAGTGTATCGTCGAGATGTCTGCTTTGTCTCTTGATGATAAAAACGCATTCAGGGACCGCTGCATCAACGCCGGTCGCCACGCGGCATAGTGTCCGGTCAGTGGTAACCGAATCGTGGCGCAAAACAAAAAGCTGACTGCGTTTTCAGTGGGAAGTTTATGACTAAGAACAGGTCAGGCCGGTGCCGGCATACACCTGTGCCAGCACACACTATGTCGGTGCGACACCAGCGGCAAATTCTCATTTAAACCTTTAACACGTTACAATACCCCGGCTCGTTACGCGGAAACCTCATGACAACCTTTAATCTCCCGGCACCAAAGGCAGACCCGCTTCTCGCTCTGATCGCAAAGTATCAGGCAGACACACGTACGGATAAGGTCGATCTTGGCGTCGGCGTCTACCGCGACAATCACGGCAATACACCGGTGCTGGCCGCGGTCAAGTCCGCTGAAGACAGACTGTTGCAGCAACAGGGCAGCAAGAGTTACCTCGGACTCACCGGCGACATCGATTTTGTCAACGCTTACGGCGAACTGATATTCGGCTGCGGTTCGCGCGTGGTCAGCGGTGCTCAGACACCCGGTGGCAGTGGCGCACTGAGACTGGCTGCTGAAGTGTTCAAAATCG
The DNA here is from genome assembly GCA_964583825.1 of uncultured Granulosicoccaceae bacterium. Lineage (GTDB taxonomy): Bacteria > Pseudomonadota > Gammaproteobacteria > Granulosicoccales > Granulosicoccaceae. Next base: position 17,303 of record CAZOXM010000068.1, on the reverse strand, counting down.
CCTATCCGGACAATACGCTCTGGCTTGGTATGCCCACATGGCCGAACCATTTACCACTGACCGAATCGGCCGGCGTGAAGACTGCCACCTATCCGTACTTTGATGTACAACATCAGCAGGTGCTGTTTGATCAGATGATCGATGCTTTAACCCGTGCACGTCCCGGTGATGCCGTATTGCTGCACGGATGTTGTCACAACCCGACCGGTGCCGATCTGTCAGACGAGCAATGGCGCATTGTGGCCGAAACGCTTGCACAACAGGCACTGCTGCCGATTATTGATCTTGCCTATCACGGACTCGGGCGCGGGCTCGCGCAGGATCTGCAGGCGACGCGACTGATCACTGAACATAACCCGCAGACACTCGTTGCAGCGAGTTGTTCCAAAAATTTCGGTCTCTACCGCGATCGCGTCGGCGCGGTCTATATTGCATCCGACTCAGACGAACTTGCACAGCGATGTCAGGCATTGTTCGGTTATGTGGCCAGACGCATGTACTCCATGCCACCGGATCACGGTGCAGCGGTTGTGCGCCTGATATTGACCGATGATAAACTGCGCGACCAGTGGAGCGATGAACTCGACGCGATGGTAAACCGTGTCAATGGTCTGCGGCGCGATATAGCAGCACAGGGTGATGACCTGCGGCTGCAGTTCATTGCCGAACAACGCGGCATGTTTTCACTACTGCCACTCTCCGCGTCACAGGTCGACAGCATGATCCATGATCATGGCATTTATCTCGCCGGAGATGGCCGGATCAACATAGCAGGTTGTCAGACGACACAGGTGCCGAAATTAATTGGTGCGTTAACAGCAGTTGGAATCCGCACCGGGTAGCAGTCCATCCGCGTGAGCACTATTGAGCTTACCTGAACGGCATCTCAGCGCCCCTTCCATTCAGCCGGACGCTTTTCCATAAAGGCACGCCTGCCTTCCCGGTGGTCCTCACTCTGGCTAAGCTGCAATTGCATTCGCGCCTCCAGTGAAATGGCATCACCCAGATCTTTTTGTTCGACCTGTCGCAGTATTTCTTTTGTATACCTCACTGATAAGGGTGCTCTGCCAAGTAGTTCCCGCGCGAAATCGTTTGCCGATGCCAACGCCTCGCCGGTATCGGCAATGCGATTGATCAGACCCAGCGCAAGACAGGTTTCAGCATTAAGCCTCTGCCCCAGCGCCAGCACTTCCAACGCTTTCTTTTTACCCAGTTGCCTCTGCATCAACACACTGAGTCCGCCATCCGGGATCAGTCCCACCGCGGAAAATGCCTGGTAAAGACATGCTGACTCTTCCATCACAACCAGGTCACAGCACAGTGCGAGGGACGCCCCGATACCGGCGGCCGTACCCTGCACTGCCGCGATCCAGATCTTGGACGACTCCTCAACGCCAACAAGAATCGGTTTGTACTGTTCGTTCAGGCGTTGCTCGACGGTCTGGTCCGCCGGGTGCACTTCGCTCAGATCCGCGCCGGCACAGAACCCCCGGCCAGCTCCCGAGATTATGACAAATCTGACATCTTTGTGATCGTTTACATACGTTAGCGCGTTAAATAAATCGACACGTAACGCCAGATTTAATGCGTTCAGCGCATCCGGACGATTCAGCGTTACCGTTGCCACAGCGCCGGACACATCGAGCGTTACAGTAGATGATTCGGTCATGGGAAGCTGACATGTTTTTTGTTAAACAAATGATGCAATGGGGTGTGCCTGATGACAAGCAAAGCTGAACGTTTCTGTTGTGGAACAACTTAAAACCCGGCCCGGGCGCACATTAACATCCGGTAAGTACAGTTGGCGCATTTTAATTTCAAGATGCTGCGCTCACGTACGATGCAACGCCCGCTAAGCGTTGCCGGGCCACAACGTAACGCACTCGTTGATACCGGAATACACGCACCCGGTTATGGCCAATATGCAACGCTTAATGCGTTCAGATAACCCAGTACCAGTCTACCTTCAAATAGAGTTTCAACACGAACTGATCTATGAACCCGCTTAAACTTATACCCCCTGCTTTAACGCTGGCATTGGCCGGCTCCTTAACCTTTGCACCGGTGAACAGCTTACACAGCGCCCCTGTCTGCTCCTCAGCAGATGCCGACATTGACGGCGACGGCTGGGGCTGGGAAAACTTCGCCAGTTGCGTTGTTGACCCTGACACCAGCAATGCTGCCAGTAACAACAGTACCACTCAAACCAGCACGTCCAGCGGAACACCCGCCTGCACTTCTGCTGCATCAGACCCGGACAACGACGGATGGGGTTGGGAAAACAGCCGCAGTTGCAGAGTGACATCGACATCTTCTACAGACACGGCGCAGTCCGCTCCGGTGTCACAATCATCCAGTAATTCGGCACAGCCCGTTTGTCAAAATGCTGATTCCGATCCGGACAACGACGGCTGGGGATGGGAAAACGACCGAAGCTGCGTGGCGGGATCAGGCAGTGCATCTTCTTCGGGCAGCAACAATGCAAACCAAAACCCGACTGGCACAACACAAAACACACAGGCGGAAGACGATGGCAGTGTGCCCACCTGTCTCTCCACCGTCTCCGACGATAATGGTGACGGCTGGGGATTCGAAAATGGACGCTCCTGTCTGGTAACGGCTGAATCCTCCGTGATCGCAACCGTGCCGGGCCTGGACGATGCGACCGCCCCACCACCGGTGGCAGCCGCTGCACCGGGCTACGTGAACGGCCAACCCATTTGCCTGACTGACACCAGCGATGCCGGCAACGACGGTTTCGGCTATGAGGATAATCAGACCTGCGTCGTGGTAGACAATGTCACTGCCACACGCAACGATCCGCTGCTGAATCAGCGCAGTTGCATACCATGGCTCGAAATCGGTTACGGGAACTACCGATTGCAGAATAACACCTGGAACGACAGCGACGTATACTCCGACAACTGGTCGCAATGCATCGAACTCACCGGCTCCCCCGGCAATTACGTTGCCCGCTGGGACTACAACTGGCTTGACCGCACTGAAGGTAACGAATTCGCAGTGAAGTCCTACCCCCAGGTCTACTACGGTCGCAAGACGCGTTATAACCTGTCGGGCTCGGTCGCAGAAACCGGCTTACCCGCCAAAGTCAATGGCCTGCAGCAGTTCTGGGTTGACTTCGACTACAGCGAAACCGGTGTGGTCGAGAGAAACGTCGCCCTGGAGTCATTCTTTCATACCAGCTGCGAAGCGGAAAACTACAACAAGCAATTCGAGATGATGGTCTGGGTAGGTGTACCGGCGATAAGAACACCCGGCACCCTGTTGACTTCGGTCAGCCTCAGCGGTCATGAGTGGGATGTGTATGTCAATCCGTCACTTGGCTGGGCATATGTGGCCTTTGTGGCCAAGACCCCGTTTACCCGGGGCACACTCGACTGGAATGCATTTGTGGACTGGTCGCGTGATGAAGGTCCGGCATTCGGCGTACCGAAGATGGCCAGAAAAGCCTGCATGGGTGCAATAGAACTGGGCACTGAAACATTCTGGGGATCAGGTACTTTTACGCTGAATGAATTCAGGGTACGCCGCCAGTAACCGCTCTGATGTGACCCCACGCAAATAAAAAAGCCCGTCACTGAGTGACGGGCTTTTTTTGTTAAGCGCTTGCTGAGCCGATCTAGTAGGTACGATTAATCTTGTAGTTCGACAGGGTAAATGTACCTGCGCCATGCCAGATTTCAGGGCCGAACAGAATGTTGGCCAGGCAGTCGGTATCCTTTATCGGATAGATGCCGTAGACATCTGCCTTGTCTTTGGCGTCCTGCAGAATCTCACCGTAAAGAATAGTGCCACTGCTTTGCTCTTCACGCGCCACATAGGCGACATAGTTGAAGTTACTTGATTTAGGATAGACATCGAAGACGCGGCCGTCTGAAGTAGTGAACGGTACTTCGTAAGGCGCATTGCCTGCGGGAAGGTTCTGGTCATACTTCAGCCAGACCATCACTTCCATAATCTGATTATCATCTTCTGCACCAGTACGCTTGATATCACACGATTCATGATAGAACGACTCGATAGCAATGTTGAATTCCGAGTCCGAGCCACCGCCACTCAATGATGAAGAACGTCGACCCTGATACGAATATTCGTACTCAATGGTCCACTCCGGCATGTCGTAGTGTTCCACCGGCAGGCCGGTTTCCTGAAAGTTGCCCGAGCGCTCGGCCACTGACTTGGTGCCGTAGATCACCTCCGGGTATGACTTGGTATTAAACGGAGAGCCGCGTGTGTCGGCGGCAGCACCCCAGTCCCAGTCAATCACCGCCTGTATATCGTTGCCCTGCGGGTTTAGCTCAATCGTCTGATACCAGTCTTCGTAAGTTGCCGCTCCGGCGTTCCAGGGGTTATTGGTCAGCAGGAAATCACCGTAGCGCAGGCCGGGCCAGCTGGCCTGCCGCAACCCTTCACCCTGATTACCTTCAGAGCTGGGTGCACCGTTGCCATAAACGTGCTGCGGACCTTCGTTGGCATACGCATTGGTGCCATTGTCTTTAATTGGCGTCGAAACAGTAGAGTATGTGCCGGCGTCCGGTCGGGTACGGTCTTCGGTCAGTATGGTCGTTTGGTTGTTATTATTGTCGTTGTCCCGATTGGGATCGACCTCAACGGTGTTACCTCCGGCACCATCACCGCCACCACCACACGCCACCAAAAGCGGTAACACTGCCGCTGCCAACGGAAATCTATATTTCATTTTTTTCTCTCAGCCCAGCTTGAGCGCGATGAAGTCGCACCGACCACATTCGTGATGGTCGGGGACGGTTTTTTCTTGTCAGTCGATTTTTCGGCACTCGAGTGTCAAACTAAAACCGCGACTCCGGACTAGCGTTAGGTCCATCACAATTCACAGGAGACGCGCCCTGCACAAATCAGACAGATTCAGCGAGCGGAAAAATATCCCACAATTAGCTGTGGTAATTGATATGGAATGCACGGATTGAACGGACAGACACGCAGTGCCCTCGAAAGCGCCGACTGGTTAGTCCTGTGCCTGCAAATCAAAAGCCGCGGACATTAACTGCCGGGTGTACTCCTGTCGCGGTGCACTAACGATCTGCTCCGCATCACCGAACTCCACCACTTTTCCCGCCTGCATCACCATGATTTCATCACTCATTGCGCGTACCACCTTAAGGTCGTGACTGATGAACAAGTACGCCAGTTGGTGCTTGTGCTGCAATTCTCGCAGTAAATCAACAATCTGCGCCTGCACCAGCACATCGAGCGCTGATGTCGGTTCATCGAGCACCACCAGTTCAGGCTTGAGTACAATCGCTCGCGCAATCGCGATTCGCTGACGCTGCCCACCGGAAAATTCATGTGGAAAGCGATGAAGGATCGATTCGTCCAGACCCACTTCGCGCAGTGCCGTAATCACCTGCGCCAGGCGCTGCGCCTCACTTAAATCCGGCTGATGCACCCGCAGCCCCTCTTCGACGATCTGCAGCACAGACAGGCGCGGACTCAGGCTGCCGAACGGATCCTGAAAAACGATTTGCATGCGCGCACGCAGTGGACGCATTTGCCGTGCACTGTAATCGCTGATGACATGCTCATGAAACCGGATGACGCCCTCACTTTTGATCAGCCGGAGCAACGCCAGACCGAGTGTGGTTTTACCGGACCCGGATTCACCGACAATACCGACTGTCCTCCCCGCCCGCACCTGAATGTCGATACCATCGCACGCCTTGATATAACTCTTCACGCGCCCGAAAAAATCCTTGCTGGCCGGATACCAGACTCTGATATCGCGCCCCTGCAGTACTTCACCATCAGGTTGATTACCGCGGACCGGTTTGGCCGACGGCTCCGCCTGCAACAGACTTCGCGTGTAGGCTTGCTGTGGTGAACTAAAAATCTGCTGTGTCGCTGCGGATTCAACAACCCGCCCCTGCTGCATCACATAGACCCGATCTGCCATCCTGCGCACCACCCCAAGATCGTGTGTGATTAACAGCATGGACATGCCCAGTCGTGACTGCAGGTCTTTAAGCAACGCAAGAATCTGCGCCTGTATCGTGACATCGAGTGCCGTTGTGGGTTCATCGGCGATCAGCAGTTCCGGCTCATTGGCCAGCGCCATCGCGATCATGACACGCTGTCGCTGCCCACCGGACAGCTCGTGCGGATAGGCACCGAGCCGTTGCTTCGCGTTGCGAATACCGACCAGGTCCAACAGCTCCAGTATACGATCAGTAGCCGATTGACCAGTCAGCCCGCGATGCAGACGCAATGACTCGGCAATTTGTTTTTCTATCGTATGCAATGGGTTGAGTGACGTCATAGGCTCCTGAAAGATCATACTGATCTCATTGCCCCGCACTGCTCTGAGCACAGACTGACCCGCGCCGATCAACTCCTCGCCGTTGTACTGAATACTGCCGCCCGGGTGATGTGCAAACGGATAAGGTAATAACTGCATTACCGACAGTGCGGTGACTGACTTACCGGACCCACTGCCACCGACGAGTGCGACTGTTTCACCTTTGCCCACGGTAAGGGATACGTCGATCACAGCCCTGACTTCGGATTCTCCGCGACCAAATGATACGCTGAGATCACTGACCACAAGCGGGTTTGAAACGTTGGCTTCAGTCATGACATTCGCACTTAACCGCCGAAGGTCTTACGCGGATCGAGCGCATCACGCACTGCCTCGCCGGCAAAAACCAGCAGGCTTAGCATGATCCCGACCGAGAAAAACGCGGTAAGCCCCAGCCATGGTGCATGAAAATTGTCCCTGCCCTGTTTTAACAACTCCCCGAGCGAGGGTGAGCCCGGTGGCAATCCCAGACCGAGAAAATCGAGACTGGTCAGCGTGGTGACCGAACCACTTAGTATAAAGGGCAGAAAAGTGACTGTTGCGACCATTGCATTGGGTAGTGTGTGACGGTACATCACCGTCAGGTCACTCACTCCCAGCGCCTTTGCCGCACGCACATACTCGAAATTTCGCGCACGTAAAAACTCCGCGCGCACTACACCTACCAGTGCTGTCCAGCTGAACAGTGTCATGAGAATCAACAGCGCAAAGAAGCTGGGCTTGATCACGCTCGCCATAATAATCAGTAAAAATAGCACCGGCAGGCCCTGCCAAATTTCAATAAAGCGCTGTGCCAGCAGATCGAGCCAACCGCCGAAGTAGCCCTGTACCGCACCGGAAGTGACACCGATGATAGTGCTCAGTACAGTCAGCATCAGACCAAACAACACGGAAATCCGAAACCCGTAGATCACGCGTGCCAATACATCGCGCCCCTGATCATCTGTGCCAAGCAAATGTCTGCGCGACGGCGCGGTGGGTGCAGACTCGGTGAGGTTAAAATCCACGGTATCGTATGAATAGCGGATCGGCGGCCACACCATGTAGCCCTTTTCATTGATCAGGTCCTGCACAAATTCATCGGTGTAGTCAGCTTCTGTTTCAAAGTCGCCACCAAACACAGTTTCCGGATATACCTTAAACACCGGAAAATGCATCGCACCGTCATACTGCACGAAAACGGGTTTATCGTTAGCGATTAGCTCGGCAAACAGGGAAAGCACAAAAAGAACAACGAATATCCAGAACGACCAGTAGCCGCGACGATTCCGTTTAAACGCAGCGAGGCGTCTTTGATTTAGCTGGCTGAGCGGCATTTAAAAGTCGCGTCTTTCAAAGTCGATGCGCGGATCGATCAGGTGGTACATCACATCCCCAATCAGCTGTAATATCAACCCGAGCAGCGTGAAGAAATATAGCGTTGCAAACATCACCGGATAGTCCCGGTTGATAGTCGCCTCCCAGCCGAGCAGCCCGAGACCATCGAGCGAAAAAATAACCTCGATCAACACGGAACCGGTAAACAGGATACCAATAAACGCACTGGGAAAGCCGGCGATGACGATGAGCATCGCATTGCGAAACACATGGCCATACAGCACCTGTCGCTCCGCCAGACCTTTTGCCCTGGCCGTTTGCACATACTGCATGTTGATCTGATCGATAAAGGAGTTCTTGGTCAGCATGGTGAGGCTGGCAAACCCGCTGATCACCATCGCGACAACCGGCAGTGTGATATGCCAGAAGTAGTCGACGATCCGTTCACCCCAACCCATCTCACTCCAGCCGCTCGATGTGAGGCCACGCAATGGAAACCAGTCCAGGTACCTGCCGCCGGCAAACAATATGATGAGCAAAATAGCAAACAGGAAACTCGGAATGGCATAGCCGATCACAATGGCACCACTACTCCAGACATCAAACCGGGAACCGTCCGACACGGCTTTTTTTATTCCCAGTGGAATGGAAATCAGATAGACCAGCAACGTAGTCCAGAGGCCCAGACTGATCGACACTGGGAGCTTGTCCAGCACCAGATCGACGACTTTCTGATCGCGGAAATAGCTCTCACCGAAGTCAAACACCGCATAGTTTTTCAGCATGGTGAAAAAGCGTTTGTGCAGTGGCTGGTCAAATCCGAACTGCCTTTCGATATCCGCTATCACCGCGGGGTCGAGACCCTGTGCACCGCGATACCTGCTGGTGACGTTGCTGCCTCCCGATCGTTCCGTACCGGATGATTGCAAGTCGCCCTGCTGCCCGGAGAAGGACGACGTCGCATCACGGGCGTTGCCTCGCATTTCTGCGATTAGCTGCTCGACCGGTCCACCGGGCGCAAATTGAATGACAATGAAGTTGATCAGCATAATTCCCAACAGCGTGGGAATGATCAACAACAGGCGCCGAACTATATAGGCAAACATGGACTAACCGGATTGCTGGCTATCGATCAAGGTCCAGCTTGCTGTCAAGACTCTCGTCTATCCACCACGCATTCAGGAAGCCGGTACCGTATTTCGAGGCGGTCGCAGGTTTGCCGAATCTATTCCAGTAGGCCAGTCGATAGATACCATTATAGAACTGCGGTATCACATAGTCGTTCCACAGCAACACACGATCAAGCGCACGGGTTATCACCTTTAATTCATCCAGTGACGGTGCGACGACGATCTTTTCAATCAGCTCATCGACAATGGGATTTTTAATGCCGGTGTAGTTGCCAGTGCCACGTTCATCGGCGGCACCTGAGCCATAGTAGGAACGCAACTCGGCACCCGGTGGCGGAAAAAAGTTAAACCGAACAGAGACCATATCGAAGTCGAAATCATCCATGCGTACTTCGTACTGAGAGCTGTCGACAATGCGGAACTCTGCGTCGATTCCCGCTTTTTTCATATTTTGCACCAGCAGTGCGTGCACCCGCTGAGAACCGGCATCCACCAGCAACAGTTCCACTTTCATCTGTTCGCCGTCTTTCATCAGCTTGCCGTTTTCAAGTGACCAGCCGGCTTCCTTGAACAGTTTGATCGCTTCGCGCATCTGTGCCCGGTTTCTACCTGAGCCGTCCGTTACCGGTGATACATACGCTTCAGTGAACAATTCAGCGGGCAGCTGATCGCGGTAAGGTTCCAGGATGGCAATTTCTTCAGCCGTTGGCGGACCGCTGGCACCGTAGTCCGAGTTAGGGAAGTAACTGTTAATACGCTCGTACTGGTTGTACAGAATTGTGCGTTTCGTTGCTTCAAAGTCGTATAGATAATTTAGCGCTCTGCGCACGCGCTGATCATCAAACGGTGCGCGACGGGTGTTTAGCATAAACGCCTGAATACCCTGAGGCTGATTGTCTGGCGGGGTGTCGAGTATCATTTCCCCATTGGTGACTTCCTCGATCTCGTAAGCCGTCGCCCAGCGTTTGGAGCTGTTTTCCTCACGATAGTCGATTTCTCCGGCTTTAAACGCCTCGAGCATGACTTCCAGATCGCGGTAATAGTCGTAGCGTATTTCGTCGTAGTTGTTGAGCCCCCTGTTCACCGGTAAATCACGCCCCCAGTAATTCTCAACGCGCTCGTAAGTGATAGAACGGCCGGCATCAACTTTTGAAATACGATAGGCACCACTTGCCGGGCCCGGCTCCAGGTAGGTTTTGCTGATGTCTTTGTCTTTCCAATACTCAACTGACAACGGTGACATGCCGGCGACCGTCATCAGTGGCTTCATAGTGCCGGTTGTGGAGAATGAAAATTTAATGCGGTGCTCGGACAGCACTTCGACCTCTGTTACTTCCTCGTAGAAGGACTGTAAAAACGGTCGACCGAACTCCCTGATGATCTGCAGCGAGTATTCAAAATCATAGGCGGTGATCGGAGTACCGTTGTCATACTTCGCTTCAGGTCGAATATTGAAAATAATCCAGCTCAGATCCTCCGGAAATTCTGCACTTTCAGCGATAACACCATAAGCGGAGGCCAGTTCATCGGCCGAGCTAACCATCAGACTGTCACCAATGAGGCCAATACTTCTCGGCCAGGTACCCTTGAGGATATAGCTGTTCAGGCTGTCGAAGGTACCGAAAGCACCGAGCACCACACTACCGCCCTTGGGTGCGTTGGGGTTCACATACGGCCAATGCTCGATACCTTCCTCGTAAAGCGGCTCCCCGAATTCAGCCATCGCCCAGGTCTTGGTCACCTCCGAAGCCATCGCACCAAAGGCCACACTGACCAGGCTGCCGACGACAACGGCTTTGAGGGATTTGCGGATTTTAATCAAAGGATTCAACTCCTTATTTTTGTCTGGTTTAGTTTAGCAGGCAATTACCACTTAGGCTGCAGATTAGCTGCTGACCTGCCTCCTGCAGCAACATCAAAGCCGTGCCGGCGATTTGCAGGTGATACGGGGCCGCACTGATTCGCGGCAAACACAGATTGGGTTGATCAGACGGCCCATACAGCGCGATAACAGGGCACGGTGTCATCCGGTGCCGGCTGTGCTTCATAGATGGCCCTGGCAACAGCGCGAGACAATGCGATCGAAGCAAGATGACCCAACTCCGCCTGCGTGGCCACGGCCTCAGTAACCGGCTTCGCCGCTGTACTCACCGCAAACACCGTATCGCCGTCGAGCGGCGTATGAGAGGGAAAAATAGCGCGCGCCAGACCGTCATGAGAAGCAATCGCCACACGCTGTAGCTGCGGAACACTGAGGTCCGCATCGCTGGCAATAATGGCAATCGTTGTGTTGGCTCTGGCATCATCCGGATGCCCGTCGGCCGTCCCTGCTGTTGTTGTCAGGGGCGGCCTGCCCGGGTAGGGCCCGCAAGCGCCAAACTCACTGTCGCACTCGAACGGCGCTGCCCAGAAGTGACGACTGTTGCCAACACAAACCGAACCGCGCGGGTTAACTGCTACCAGCGCCCCCACGGTAAAACCGGCCGAGGACACCAGCGATGCGGAGCCAAGACCGCCTTTGTAGTCGGCGCAGGTCGCACCCGTGCCGGCACCTGCTGAGCCGAGATCAAAGTGACAGCCACAGGCTTGCAGCGCTGCCACACCCAGCGCCCGGTACGGGTTTCCCGACCAGTCTTTATCTCCACCGTTGAGCAGGTCAAACAGTATTGCAGCGCTGACAATGGGGACACGCACCGGACCCACCTGATACCCGCGCCCGTCCCTGGCGAGTTGATCCGTCACCCCGGAGGCGGCGTCGAGTCCGTACGCCGAACCTCCTGACAGCACGATGGCATCAACCGATTCCACCAGTTTGTCCGGCGCCAACAGATCGGTCTCACGCGTACCCGGTGCACCGCCGCGAACATCCACCGCAGCACGCAGGGGCTGCCCGCCACACAACACCGTGGTGCCGCTCTTGAGGCTTTCACACTGACTGTTGCCGACGACAATGCCCTCGACGTCGGTGATGAGATTATTGGGGCCGCACTGCAACAGATCAGCCATGATAGGTGGCGACCGTCTTTAGTACAGAAAATCCGTACAGGGCTTCAAACCCTTTTTCGCGCCCGTGTCCGGACTTTCCGGTACCGCCAAATGGCAGTTCAACACCACCCCCTGCCCCATAGTTGTTGATGAACACCTGCCCCGAGCGGATCGCACGGGCGAGACGGAACTGACGCGCACCATCGCGGCTCCACACAGAGGCGACCAACCCGAATTCAGTGCCGTTGGCAATAGCGACGGCTTCTTCCTCTTCGTCAAACGGGATAATCACTTGAACCGGACCGAATATTTCCTGTTGCGCCAGCACATGGTCCGGTGCAACGTCGGAATACAAATGAGGTGCAAAGTAAAAACCGCCGGCGGGTGCGTTATCTTTGATCACACCACAAACCGGCGACGAAAGATCCGCTGCCTGATCGATAAACTGCTGCACACGAGCCCGTTGCTCGTCCGATATCAGCGGTCCGACATCGAGGTCCTCCATGGCCGGCCCGACCTGCAGGGCCTGATAACTTGCCGACAACTTGTCGACGACTTCCTGATAGATACCTCGTTGTACCAGCAACCGGGACGATGCGGAACAGGTCTGACCGGCATTTTGAATACCGGCGTTAAGCAAGAACGGCAGCGCGGCATCGAGATCGGCATCGTTAAACACCAGCTGTGGAGATTTGCCACCGAGCTCAAGTGTCACCGGCACGATATTGCGCGCCGCACTGGCTTGAATTTCAGCGCCCACAGGGACTGAACCGGTGAAGGATATATGGTTTATTCCGGGGTGCGATGCCAGCGCCCTGCCAGCCTCGTGACCATTGCCGGGCACCACGTTTAATACCCCGTCGGGAAGTCCGGCACGTCGCGCCAGTTCTGCAAACATCAACGCGGTCAGGCAGGCCTCCTCAGCCGGCTTGAGAATGCACACATTACCCATTGCCAGCGCGGCACCCACTGAGCGGCCAATGATCTGCATCGGATAGTTCCACGGAATAATATGCCCGGTGATGCCGTGTGGTTCGCGCAGCGTGTACACCGTGTAGCCTTCCATATAAGGCAGTGTTTCACCGTGAATCTTGTCCGCCGCACCAGCGTAGAATTCCAGATACCGGGCCAGCGCGCCGGCATCAGCGGCAGCCTGACGACGCGGCTTGCCAACATCGAGTGATTCAAGCTCAGCCAGAATGTCGGCATGCTCGGTAACCAGCTGACCGAGCCGTGCGAGCAGTCGTCCGCGTGCAAGGGCGGTTGACCTGCCCCACGGCCCCTGTAGTGCACGGGCGGCCGCTTCTACACAGTCATCGATATCTGCTGCATCGCCCTTCGCGATTTCACAGAGAGGTGCACCGGTCGACGGGTTCAGCAACTGCAGGCTTTCAGACTGTTGTGCCGGACGCCATTGCCCGCCTATCAGACAATGTTGACTGCTGAAGGGCAAGTCCGGGTGCTTCTGAGTCATGGCTTATTCTCTACACGGAAACTGCCGGTCACACCGGTACCGGTTTGTTTGACTGGATCAACCCGCATTGTATCTTTTCCGGTGGCTTCCGTGCACGATAGCGACTGCATGAAGCTTTCGAATTTATCTATCCGCGATTTTGCCGTCCGCCTGCTGGTGCCACTGTTGTTCGTATTTTTGTGGAGCACCGGGTTCATTGGCGCCAAGTCCGGCCTGCCGTACGCAGAGCCGTTTACCTTTCTGTTCGTACGCATGACGATCGCCGCCGCGTTGCTGTTTGTAATCGCACTGGTGCTACAGGAGCCGTGGCCCGAAAGCCCGACTGACTACGGCCACGTTGCCGTCGTCGGGGTATTGATGCACGGCGTCTATCTTGGCGGTGTTTTCTATGCCATCTCAATCGGTGTGAACGCCGGTGTCAGTGCACTGATCGTCAGCCTGCAACCGCTGATTACCGTATTGCTGGCAGCCCGGTACCTGTCTGAAACTGTTAGTGCCGTGACTTTGTCAGGCATTGCGCTGGGGCTGCTGGGGGTACTGATTGTTGTCTTTGACAAGGGCCTTAACTTTGATCACATCCCACCGGCCGGACTGCTTGCCTGTGTGTTATCACTGCTGGCTATTTCAATTGGCACCGTTTACCAGAAGCGATTTTGCAGTCACATTGCTCTGTTACCTGGCGTGTGTATTCAATTTACCGCCAATACAATCTTCCTGCTGCTACTGGCGTATCAGCTCGAAACCATGCACATCGTATGGAGCCCTGAATTTCTGTTCGCACTTGGCTGGCTGGTACTCGTGCTGTCACTTGGCGCGGTCCTGTTACTGATGTGGCTGATCCGGCAGGGCAATGCCGGACAAGTGGCCAGCCTGTTCTATCTGGTGCCGCCATTTGCAGCCATCGAGGCATGGTGGTTGTTCAACGAGACGCTTTCAACGGCAGCGTTGTTCGGGATGGGTCTGTGCGTCGTCGGTGTTGCACTGGTCGTGCGCAATCCTGATCGATGAACTATAGCGCCCGGGCACCGTCTGTTATTATCCCACTCCCGCTTCAACCATGAGAAACCAATGACAGGCGATTCCGACTACGTTGTCCCGGCCGTATGGAAATGGCAAAAAGACGGTGGTGGAAACTGGGCCAGTATCAACCGCCCGATTGCCGGCGCGACCCACGACAAAGTACTCCCGATCGGAAAACACCCGCTGCAGCTCTACTCACTCGCCACCCCAAACGGGGTAAAGGTCACTGTGATGCTCGAGGAGCTGCTGGCATCGGGCATTAAGGAAGCAGAATATGATGCCCACCTGATCAGGATTGGCGATGGCGATCAATTCGGCAGCGGCTTTGTGGACGTCAATCCGAACTCAAAAATACCGGCGCTGGTTGATCACAGCACACCCGAACCGACACGGGTATTTGAGTCGGGTTCAATCCTGCTTTACCTGGCGGAAAAGTTCGATGCGTTTCTGCCAAGTGAACACGCCAAGCGCACCGAGTGCCTGAACTGGCTGTTCTGGCAAATGGGCAGCGCCCCTTATCTCGGAGGTGGTTTTGGTCACTTCTATTTTTACGCACCGGTTAAAATCGAGTATTGCATTGACCGCTTTACCATGGAGACAAAGCGACAACTCGATGTGCTTGATCGCAGACTGGCAGACAACCAGTACCTCGGCGGCGATGAATACAGCATTGCAGATATTGCAGTGTTTCCGTGGTATGGCGCACTGGTACTTAACCATGTATACGAGGCAGCTGAATTTCTCGAGGCCGACTCGTACACACACGTCAATCGATGGGCTCAGGAAATTCTCGCGCGCCCGGCAGTCAAACGCGGGCGCATGGTAAATCGCGTTTCCGGCGCCCCGGAGAGCCAGCTGCATGAACGCCATGACGCCTCCGACTTCGACACAAAAACACAGGATAAGCTCACCAGCTGATCTGCCATACCGCTGTTAAAACCAGGCGTCGATTACGCCTGGAGTTCTTCGGGAGGGCAAGGCGCACCTCCCGAAGCCTGTCTGTGAGGATTAAAAATTGCATTACCGCACATTGCAGTAACACTACGGTGTGCAGTTATCGCTGACACACTTTCGGCAGACAGTTCAATTTCACCAATTATTCGTTTAAAGCTCGTCCCGGGCACGTCGATAACCTAGCGCGACCATTGAGACTTTTGAACCGCGTCTGTTCAACGAATATGGTAATAAAAACAATAGTATATGCGATGCAGCATCGCTGCAGCGAGGGCGGCTGAATGACAAACCGACAACGCTACCGGGACGACGAGTATCCCGATGACAGACGATATCAGGACCATGATCGGCAGTACGATGATGGCTACCATGATGATCGTTACCGCGAAAACCGCGACCCGTATTTTGGCCCGCAAACCGAGCCCACGGAGACGGATTTTAACGATCGGGCGCATCGCTACGATCATGAAAAGGGCGGCAGATACGTGACTGACCCGCCTGCGCGACAGGGTACCGGCGACGATCGTTATCTATCCGACCGTCGGGGCGAATACGATGAATACTATGCGACCGACGAGCGTTATCACTCTGTTGATGACACACCACATTTCGGCGCGCATGCCAGGGGCGACAGAACCGATCCGCTGATCTATCACGCTGACGATAACGAGCATAGCGCCAGTGGCATCACCATCAGCGCGGCCGATTTACGCGACACCAACCGACCGACACCGTTCCCGCGATTCAATAAAACCGCCGGGCGAATTGCAGCGCTGATTGGACTCGGTGTTGTCGCGATGTTGATGTATCTGACCCTGCAGCCGGAAGTCACTGCCTACGATATTGTGAGCATGCAGGACTATGAAGGTCAGCAGCGACCCGCCTGGACGCTGGAACCGGATCAGGTGACTGACTGTGACACCATGAGCTCGTGTTTCAAGGAGCAACTGGCTCGCTCACAGCAACCCGCTGAAAGCGATTCCACCATCCAGGAAATTCCGGCCAGCACGCAAGTCGAAGTAGTACCGGCCGTTGTCGACAGCAGCACAGTTCTGCCAGGGCTCATGCAAGTCACACAACAGTGGAGCAACATCCGCAACGCACCGAATATGTCCGGTGACATCATCGCCTCTATTGCCCGCAATCTCGAAGTGACTATCCTCGGCCAGACAGATAACTGGTATGAAATAATGACGCTCGACGGCCGTGATCTTCAGGGCTACATGCACAAAAACACACTGAAGAAACGGTGACTATATCCGCAGCACGTCGGCGCGCGCGAGCACCGGTGCGCGCATAGCGGCAAGCGTTAGAAAATAGCAACAAAGGACGACCCGCTTACCAGGACAGTATTGTCAGACAACACTGCAAGCCAGCGTGAATTATGGAAGATTCAGCCAAACCGGAAAGGCAACCGGTTACCCCTGCCGGATACAGGAAATTAAGCGTCCTGATACACTGGGCCAGCACGCTGCTGCTGGTCATCATGTTCGTCACCAGTGCCGCAGAGGACAACAGCCCCCTGTTGTGGTTTCATCAGTCGGTCGGTCCGCTGATCGGATTACTGTTGCTGTACCGGGTTTTCTACCGTATTCGCCATGGGCTGGCTCCGGCGGCGAAGGGTTCCGACGATCAGCTGAACCGGGTGATCATCTGGTTACTGCTCGCGGTGACGACGACACTGGTAGTGAGCGGATTACTGCTGCCCTGGCTGCAGGGAACAGCACTCAATGTTCTCGGGGTAGCGCTGACGGCACCCTTCGGTTTGAATCCGGCTTATCTCAACCTGATCGAGTCCTGTCACCGCTACTCGGCCTACCTGCTGGTGCCACTGTTATTCCTGCATATCATTTTTTCGAGCACCCCTGATCGCATGTTCAGCAGCGATCAGAACGGACATTAGCAGGGTGCTGAAAAACGTGATGAGCGACGGTCTGAGTAGGCAAATTTCCCCTAAAAAGCGCAGTTTATGGGTTATAAATGAGCATTTTGAGGGGGAATTTAACACCCTCAGACCTAGCGCACTAGTTTTTCAACATCCTGCTAGTGTACTGGAACACCTGCCGGCTAA
>CAZOXM010000067.1:10534-27485 GCA_964583825.1 uncultured Granulosicoccaceae bacterium | reverse complement strand
GCCAAATCTGAAGCACGGTTGATTGCGCCATTTGCGATGCTTGCCGCTTCAAGCCGCTGTTGAAATTCAGCCGCCGGTAGTTGCTCGGTGATCGCATTCATTTCCGCTTCCAGTGCCGTTCTGTTCCGAACCCTGAGATTGTTAGAAAGAAAGCGTTCGTCCGTCGCCAGTCGCTCTGCTTTAAGCACTTCTGCACAAAGGCGCTGCCACTCGCGCTCATTTTGAATGGAGATCAGTACCTGCCTGCCGTCCGCACAATTAAATGCACCATAAGGTGCAATAGACGGGTGCTTCAGGCCGACTGGTTCCGGTGCACCGTCGCCATACTCAGCGTGAATAAACGGCACTGTCATCCAGTCCGCCGCCACATCAAACAGTGATACGGACAACACCTCCCCCACACCGGTTTTCTGCCGCTTAAGCAACGCTTCCAGCACACCGGAGTACGCCGTGAGTCCAGCGGCGATGTCACACACAGAAACACCAATGCGACCGGGCGCCTCCGGGCTGCCGGATACAGAGATCAGTCCGCTCTCGGCCTGCACCAGCAAGTCGTAGCCTCGCCTGCGGCTGTCGGGACCATAACCACTGATGTTGCAGACAATCAGACCCGGATTAACTTCATGCAGCGACTCTGTGGAAAATCCCGCTCGGGCCAATGCGCCAGGGGCCAGGTTCTGTACCAGCACATCAGCCCGCTTGAGCATAAGCGCGAGGATGTCAGCATCGGGCGTTGTTTTGAAATCCAGGCATGCCGATTCCTTGCCCTGATTAAGCCAGGTGAAGTAAGCGCTTTCGCCACAGGCGGCGGCATCATAACCGCGAGCAAAATCACCCTCGGGCCTTTCAATTTTGATGACGCGTGCGCCGGCTGCAGCCAACCTCGACGAACACAGTGGTGCGGCAACCGCCTGCTCTATCGCCACTACCAGCAGACCTTCAAGCGCACACATGATTGATAACCCGGTTCCTTCAGGTCGCACCTATCCGGTGCGACCTTTACTTTTTAAGCCGCCACACCGCGCGGCGCTGCAGACAAGCGGCGCCTCTGCAACAGGTAAACCAGCCCCAACAGCAACAATGCCGGCAGGTAGAATATTTCCTTGGGCATGCGTTCACTGGGCTTCTTTATTTCTGATATCTGCACCGGTTCGTCGGCGTAAAAGTCAAACAGATTGCCTATATTTCCAAAGAATGGTGTCCCGACCATCGGCTCATCAACAACGGCCACGCCGTTTTCCATTCGCACATCCAGTCCCGCCTCGGTCAGGCGTTCCGCCGCTTCTTTCGGGGAGCCAAGCGGCACCAGCAACGTGGTGGAATCGATTTCCCCCGTGTTGAAGTTCGGACCACTGACGACAAAGGTCGCGGTGCCGTTGGGGGTAATATCACCGACCACCTCATAGACTTTACTGCCCTCCTCAGATACGTAGGGCGGCTGAATTCTGTCCAGCCAGTAGCCGGGTCTGAACAGGGTGAATGCCACGAGCAGCAGCAAGGCAGATTCCCAAATGCGATTTCGAGTCAGGAACCACCCTTGTGTGGCCGATGCAAATAGCATCATGGCGATCACTGCGACAATAAACACGAAGATCGCTTTCATCCAACTGACATCGATCAACAGCAGCTCTGTATTGAAGATAAACAAAAACGGCAAAAGCGCGGTTCGAATGTCGTAGGCAAAACCCTGCACACCGGTCAGTATTGGATCGCCTTTTGAAATTGCTGCGGCAGCGGTCGCAGCCAGCCCCACCGGCGGTGTGTCATCGGCCAGTATGCCAAAGTAGAAGACAAACAGATGCACCGCAATGAGGGGTACAATCAGACCGTTTTTAGCCCCCAGTGAAATAATAACCGGCGCCATTAAACTGGACACAACAATGTAGTTAGCAGTGGTTGGCAGGCCCATACCAAGTATGAGGCTCATCACCGCCACCAGAATCAGCATGACCATCAGGTTGCCACCGGCAAGTACTTCAACAAACTCACCAATGACCTGATGTGCACCGGTCAGAGAGATTGTACCGACGATAACACCTGCCGCTGCGGTGGCAACGGCAATACCAATCATATTGCGCGACCCGGAGATCATGCCATCGAACCACTCTGCCACACCACGTCTGATACCAGGCACAATCATGCCACCCTGCCCTCGCATAATGGCCTTGAGTGGGTGCTGCGTCAGCGCTACCACAATCATCGCCATGGTGGCCCAGAACGCCGACAGTGCCGGCGACAGTCGCTCGACGATAATGCACCAGATTAGAATCACAATTGGGAGTATATAGTACAGGCCGGTAATCGCGGTGGCACCGGCGCGCGGCAATTCGGTAATAGGGGCGTCCGGTTCATCCACTTCAAGATCCGGATGTCTGGATGCGAGAAACAAGAGTATGAGGTAGCCGACAGTGCACAACGCGACCACCACGGAAAAAGCACGCTCCGGCATCGCTGTTTTAATCCAGCCGAGGCCGTAGTACACCGCGATACCCAACAGTGCAATACCAATAAAGCCCGACAAAAACCCGATCAGCTTGTTGGCCAGAGTTTTGGTCGTCGGGTGTCGCGGCAAACCCTGAAGATTCATTTTGCAGGCTTCGAGATGAACGATGTAAACCAGTGCGATATAGGACACCAGTGCCGGCACCAGCGCGTGCTTGATGATTTCGGTGTAGCTGATGCCGGTGAATTCGGCAATCAGAAACGCCGCAGCGCCCATTACCGGCGGAGTGAGCTGACCGTTGGTAGAGGAAGCCACCTCTACAGCACCAGCCTTCTCAGGGGAGAAACCGGTGCGCTTCATCAGTGGAATAGTAAATGTGCCCGTGGTGACTGTGTTGGCGATGGACGAACCCGAATACAAACCACTCATCGCCGATGCAACCACTGCAGCCTTGGCCGGGCCACCTTTTAAATGCCCGAGTAATGCAAAGGCGATTTTGATAAAAAAGTTGCCGGCACCCGCCTTCTCAAGAATGGAACCGAACAGCACAAACAGAAATATCAAAGATGCCGATACACTCAGTGCGACGCCGAATACACCCTGACCCTGCATCCAGTAGTGCCACATTGCCTTGCCATATGAGGCGCCTTTCCACTGCACCGTCTCTGGCAGCGACGGTGAATCGCCGAAGAAGACATACAGCACAAAGATACCGGCGACGATCAACAGCGGGAGACCCAGCGTTCGATACACGGCAACGGCCAGTACCAGCATACCGATCGTCGCGATGATCAGGTCCATCTCGGTCGGCAGACCGGCGCGCGCCGACAGCCCCTCTCTGAACCACAACATATAAAGGCAGCTGATTGCCCCGAGTATCGCCAGCGCCCAGTCATACCAGGGAATGCGATCCCTCGGACTGGATCGAAATAGCGGATACGCGAGTGCGGCGAGAATAAAGCCGAATGTCAGGTGAATTAGCCGCGCATTTGAGTTGTTCACGACCAGCTTAAGGCCTGTCACGTCGGACAACCAGAACGGCACCGTTGAGGCGAAGTAGAGCTGAAATACAGCCCACGCAAACGCAATGGAAATAATCAATTTGCCGGCGAATCCGGTCGGGTTGCGCCCCCCTGAGTCTATTTCGGCGACGAAATTCTCAAGCTCTTCTTCGGTTAGATTTTTTCTGGCCATGGTTTTCCCCGCTTAATCGCCACTCCACTAACAGGATATTGAAAAACTATTGCGCTCTTGACGTTTTCAACACCCTTAAGCCACACTACTCGTAGAAAAGGCGCAACCCGATAAATCATGAAGTCAAAAAAATAGCCCGGTCACCCGGGCTATTTTTGAACTGGAACTAAGGCTTACATCCAGCCTCGTTCTTTGTAGTACTTTGCCGCACCATCGTGCAGTGGCGCTGACAGCGAGTCGGAAATCATTTCCTCTTCTTTCAAATTACCGAACGCCGGATGCAGTTTTTTGAATGCATCAAAGTTCTCAAAGATCGCTTTTACCACCACATAGACTACGTCCTCCGGCACATCAGCGCTGCTGACAAAAGTTGCACCGACACCAAAAGTTTCTATATCTGTTTCGTTGTTATACATACCGGCAGGGACAGTGGCCTTGCGATAGTAAGGGTTGTCGGCAACGAGCTTGTCAATCGCTTCACCGGTGACCGCTACCAGTTTTGCATCACAGGTCGCGACTGCTTCCTGCACGGCAGCAGACGGATGCCCCACCACACCAAAGTAACCGTCGATCTTGCCATCGCACAATGCGGCGCTGGTTTCAGCAAATTTCATCTCGGCGGCAAGCTTGAGGTCATCCCTCCCCCAGCCAAGTGCTTCTTCCATCACAGACCAGGTTCCCTCAATACCAGAGCCCGGCTCACCAATGTTAAAGCGGGTGCCTTTTACCGCATCAATGCCGTCGATACCGGAATCGGGATGGGCGATGACCGTGACCGGCTCAGGATGTACCGAAAACACTGCACGAAGGTTTTCAAATGCTCCCTGCTCTTCAAATTTTGAAGTACCGTTGTAGGCGTGGAACTGCCAGTCTGACTGTGCAACACCAAACTCGAGCTCACCGGCACGGATGGTATTGATATTATAAATTGAACCACCGGTTGATTCCGCAGAGCAGCGAATGCCGTGGTCTTTGCGATCTTTGTTAACCAGTCTGCAGATGGCACCACCGGTGGGATAATAAACACCAGTGACACCACCAGTGCCAATAGAGATGAACTGTTGCTGAGCCTGAACGCTGCCTGCGCTAAGCGCGCCGGCAACAGCGGTAGCTAAATACAATGCGGTTTTTTTCATTGAAATTTATTCCTTAAATCTTGTGCGGGAAATGTGTTTCGATGACTGGTGGGGCGCGTAAAGGGCTCCACAGACCTCTCAACTTTAACAGAACAGCCACGTTCAGTCTCGTGTGTCAGCCGTCAATCGGGTTGCATGCGATGATCCGCAGGCTTCAAACCAGCCTACAAAAACGGGCAGGAACGGTATACACGCGTAACTACTGACATCTGAGGTGCAACCCCACAAAACCGTGCAATCAGGTGCTGAACCCCGTCAGCAACAGCTGCGACCGACGCTTACAACAACAAGGTGACAATGTTCGGCCATACCAGAAGCACGGTGAGCGCCAGCAACTGAATTCCGATAAAGGGCAGGAACCCGCGGAAAATATCAGTCAGCGAGATATGCGGCGGCGCCACCGATTTCAGGTAAAAAGCGGCTGGTCCAAAAGGTGGTGAAAGAAAACTGACCTGCATATTCATGCAGAACAATACCCCGAACCAGATCGCTACATGGCGCGGTTCAAGCTGACCGATAAAACCGATCTCCTCAATAGGGAGACGCTGCACGATCGGTAGAAACACGGGAATGATCAACAGCACGATGCCCACCCAGTCCATGAAAGCGCCCATAAACAGGAGAATAAGCATCATAATCAGAATGACCATCATCGTCGGCATTTCGGCACCGACAATCAGACCCGCGATGTAGGTTGGTCCGCCGGCAAGCGTGTAGGCCCCGGCGAGCGCTGCTGCACCGACTGTGACCCAGATAATGGTGCCGGTTGATCGCAGTGTTCGCATGAGGCTGACCCACACAAGATCAACTGATGCTTCGCCGCGCACAAGTGCGATGACAAATACCGCCAGAGCACCCATACCTGCAGCTTCTGTGATGCCGGTGATACCGCCGTAAATGGAACCGAGCACGATAAAGATCACTGCAAACGGCGGCACCAGACCCTTGCCATGTCTCCACCCGAGCTTTGTGTATTTCCAGCCAAAAACGACAAACATCAGTAACAGGCACACGACCAGCACGCCACCGAGGTACGGCAGGTGATGTTCCATACCGAGCGCCGGTGGCTCAAACCTGGCGTCACCGGGTACGTTTCGACCCGTTGCAGACAGGAACGCCAGACGTGCCAGCAAAATAGCCGTGCAGCCGGCCACCAGAGTGGCAAGAAATGCCAGAAAGGCACGGAGTTTTTCGCCGCCGGGAAGATCATCATCACGCGGTTCGGGCAGCGGTGCCTGTGAAGGATCGAGCTGTGTCCGCACGATGATATAGATAATAATGAATGAAGCGAGCATAAAGCCCGGCACAAAAGCCCCGGTGAACAGCGCCTTGATCGACGTTTCGGTAATCAGACCGAAAATAATCAGTACGATGGAAGGTGGAATCATGGTACCCAGTGAGCCGGACGCACAGATGGTACCGATAGCGAGATTCTGGTTGTAGCCGAGGCGTAGCATCTGTGGCAATGCAATCAAACCAAGCAACACCACTTCCCCACCGATAATACCCGACATCGCTGCCATTAATACCGCCATCAGTGACGTCACTACCGCAATACCGCCACGCAGGCGACTCATCCAGAAGTTAAGGCTGTCATACATCTGTTTGGCAATACCCGAACGCTCAAGCAGCGCCGCCATAAAAATGAACAACGGCACCGATAGCAGCACATACTCGGTCATCAGGTCGTACACTTTTTGCGTGAGTATGTAGAGCGGCCCGGTCCCTGGCCGACCGGTTAGCAGCCCGTCACCGAAGCTCATCGGGTCAGTGAGCAGAGTCGGCTCGAACTTCATAATCATGACCAGAGCGGCCAGCACCGCCGAGGCAAAGCCCAGCGGCATGCCGATAGCCAGCATGAACACCAGCCCGACGATCAGGACAATTGATATGGTTCCGACGTCCATCAGCTTGCTCCGACGCTTTTCTTGATGGCGTCCAGCTCTTCCTGGTCAACCACGTCTTTTTCTGTAAGCTCAGACGGATCCCGATTCCAGTCGGCGATCAGATTAAGCAGGGCTTGTAATGCAATCAGGCAAATAACAATCAGGATGGTCGGTTGAATCGTCGCAGGGATCGGCGGATCAAACGCGGTGCCGAATGTCTGCCACTTGTAAAATTTATTGATGAATACCTGTTTGTAACTGCCAAACACGAGGCAGGCGGCAAAAAACCACAGCAGCGCGACCCAGATAGTGTCACACAGGTGCTGCATCCAACGCGGCATTACATCGTAGAGTATAAATATCCGTATGTGGCTGCGCTGCTGCATCGCATAGACACCGGAAAACATAAACACAAAGCCACCGATCCACAGTGTTAGCTCATTGGCCCACAACGTCGGTTTTTCCAGCACATAACGCACGAACACTTCGTAGAGCATGACGCCGGTCATGGAGATGATCAGAATCATCACAATCCGGCCAACAAACATGGCAATTTTATCTATGCGGCTGTAGTGGGGAAATTCCATTTGAGCCGGCACAAGTGACTTGACGCCAAAGTAAAAAATAAACGGAAGCGAAAACAACGCGGCCCAGTCAATAATGTCGGCAACACCAAAGAGACCCGGCAGATTCGGCGTGATGTCTTTGCGCTTGTGAATCTCGGTAATTTGAATGGTTAAACTGGTGTTTTCATCGTGCGGCCAGAGATCAAGAATGTAGGCCGGCGCATGCCAGATGGCCCAGCCGGCACAGAATACAAAAAGGAACGGAATAATCCACTCTTTTATGTTGCCGGGTTTTTGTTCTCTCATAAGTCCCCACGCAATCCACTGACCGCAAACTCAGCAACAACCTGCAACCAATCAATTCGCGGGATACTGAAGTTTGTCAGTTGGTAGATCTGTATGCCACAGAACAACCTGACTGTAGCTAATTTGATAACAATTGTGTGTCTGCACCAGATAGGCAGACACACGGGCATTGAAGGAATGGACGAAGGCAGACAGTTTGTCCGCCTCCGCCAATGCAAGAGAACCTGCTACTCGATTGCACCGATTTCTTTGAGGAAGTCGAGGTGTGCACCCAGAAGCTCTTTCGCTTCAGGAGTGGTGGCATACTCTTCCCAGGTTGAAGCAACCGCTTTACGGTAAACGGCCATGTCTTCATCGGACCAGGTGTTAAGCGCAACACCACCAGCACGCAGTTCAGCCGCCGCTTTCTGCATTTCTATGCCCTGCTTGGTCGTCGTTTTCAGACCCAGCGCCTGCATGGCCACTTTCATGATTCTCTTGTGTGCTTCCGGCATCTCATCCCAAATGTCTTTACGACAGGCGAGGTGGTCGGCAGGCATAGAGTGGAAGCCCGGGTAGTTGGTATTTTTAGCGATGTCGTACAAGCCAAGACCCACGTTGTTAGCGATCGTCGAAGCGTCAGCACCATCGATAATTCCGGTTTCGAGCGCGGTGAAAATCTCGTTGAAGTCCATGACGATGGGAGATGCACCGAGGTTCTCGAATATGTTGGTGATTACCCCTGGAGGTGCTCGGAACTTCCAGCCTTTCAGATCGGCAACACCGGTGAAAGTTTTGGTTGAAACCAGTGATTCCGGACCAGGGATCCACCAGCCAACAAATTCCATATCTTCCGGGTTATACAGCTTATTCAGGGCTTCGTAGCCACCGCCGTGCAGCAACCATGAGTACTGGGTATATGGATCGGCGTAGCCACCATTTAAGTCACCAGTGAACTGGAAGGCCGGGTTCTTACCTACCTGGTAGGCGCCACCTGTCATATCGCAATCAAGAATACCGGTTGCTGCGGCGTCAAAGGTTTCAGCAGATTTCACAACAGAGCTTGCATAAAACATCTCGATTTCGATGTCACCGCCTGACATTGTCGTGACGTCTTCAACGAACTCTGCTGCCATTTGACCAGACAGCGTTTCAGGTGAAAAGTGCGTTTGAATTCGGAGTTTGGTTTTATCCTGCGCCATCGCAGAACCGCAGGCAATCGCCAGCGAGGCGGTACCCGCGAGTGCAAACTTTGCGAGTGGTTTGGTTAGCTCGTACATGTAAATCCTCTCATTTGGAAGTGAATAGTCAGGCCCCGTCGTCACAGAATTGAGTGATCAGATTCAGGACCTGCAAAGGGCACAAACCAAGGTTTGCACAGGTTTCGCCAATCAAATTTAATCATAGCAGACTGGGTTTGCCAATCACAATTTGGCATTCGGCATACCAAATTTTTTTGGTTATGATGGTCCCCGGCAAACATTAGCAAGGCGGCAGAATACCGCTTGTCTGCGCCGGAGGAACTCACATCGAGTCAAGACTACACTATTACCGTGAGGGGCACCGCGGCGAATGCTGTTTTTTACCGGTGTGCGTCCACCAATATGCGACATTCGTCATCGATACCACCGCTTCGCTCGCCAGGGCTGAGGGTAAATTATCACACCGCGTAGAAGCTGAATTTGCATGCACTCTACAGCGAGACGCACACGATGAGTGAACCGAACTGGACATCGGAGTTGCGGCAATTCGCCGACCTCTCGTCGCGGAAATCGCTCGCCACCGAAGCGGCGGACACGCTGCGCGAATTTATTTTGCTCGGTAAGCTTGCACCGGGACAAGCCGTCCCTGAACGGGATCTTGCCCAGGCATTTGGAGTGAGTCGCACACCGCTGAAAGAAGCATTACGCATTCTCGAAAACGAAGGCCTTATCGTTTACAGCGCGACGCGTCGACCGAGTGTCGCCGACCCGTCGCTGCAACAAATTAACGACTGGCTGCGCGTTCAGGGTACCCTGGAAGCACTGGCGGGAGAACTGGTCTGCGAGACTGCCACCGACAAAGAGATTGCCGGCATCGCCAAAGCCAATACCTTATTCAGCAGGGTAAAGGGCACCAGGGATCCGATAGAGTCATTCAGGCACGACATGCGATTCCACACGGCCATTGTCAAAGCGGCAAACAACCATGCTTTGGCGGAAACACACGCTACCTATAATGCCCGCCTGTGGCGCGTGCGGTTTATGTCCTCACAACGCGTCGCCAGTCGCGATACCACCTTTGCCGAGCACGAACTGATTGTCAGCGCATTGAAAGACCGCAACGTGGCGGCAGCACGAAAAGCACTTCGTCAGCACTTGCGCACCGCCGAAGCAAATATCGCTGCTACCATGACAGAAAACAACCGGGATTAAACTCAGCTACCTGCAGATAAACGAGCAACTCGATTTCAGTCAGCGATGGACACCGCCCTGATACAACTTAGAATTTCTTCAGGCGTTGCCGGTGAATTCAGCGCCGGGAATTGTTCATCTGCGCCACACGCAACTATTGCCTGGCGGATGGCCGAAAATGCCGAGAGTGCAAGCATCAGCGGTGGCTCGCCAACCGCTTTGGAACGCATCACGGTTTGCGCTGCATTCGGGCTGTCCTTTAACAATGACACATTGAATTCGATTGGTGCATCACCAATGGCGGGAATCTTATAAGTCGCCGGACTGTCCGTGAGCAGTCGACCTTCAGACGACCACTTTAACTCCTCGGTAGTCAGCCACCCGAGCCCCTGGATAAACCCCCCTTCGATTTGACCGACATCCACCTGTCGATTAATCGAGTTGCCCACATCGTGCAGAATATCCACACGCAACAGCTTGTACTCGCCGGTGAGTGTGTCGATCACCACTTCAGACACCGCAGCACCACAGGCATAGTAAAGAAACGGCCGACCGCTGGCACGCTCCCGGTCATAATAAATCTCGGGGGTGCGATAGTAACCGGTGGCCGACAGAGAAACGCGGGCCATCCACGCAGAGCTCGCGAGTGCCTGCCAACTCACGACTGGTTGCCCCTCGACGTGAGCACCAGCAGCGTCGAACTGCACTGCAGAAGCACTACAGTCAAATACTCCGCAGAGGTGCTCAACCAATCGCTCTTTTAAAGTGCTTGCCGCCATTAGCGCGGCCATGCCATTGATATCAGTACCGGATGAAGCAGCAGTCGGTGCGGTGTTGGGTACCTTGTCTGTACGAGTCGCCGATACTTTGATGTCATCAACGGCAACACCCAGCACTTCTGAGACGATCTGTGCCACTTTAATGAACAGACCCTGCCCCATCTCCGTACCACCATGGTTGAGATGCACCGACCCGTCCGTGTAGAGATGTATAACCGCACCCCCCTGATTCAAATGGGTGGCGGTAAAGGAAATGCCGAACTTCACGGGAGTCAGTGCGATACCTTTTTTCAGGGTACCGTGCTGTCGATTAAATGCTGCTGCCGCCGCACGACGCGCACGATAATCAGATGTCTCTTCAAGTTCGTCGATAATTCGCGGCACGGTGAAGTCAGACACTGTCTGGTGGTACGGCGTCAGCCACCCGGTATGGTCTGCATACAAGTTGCGCTTGCGCACATCCAGCGGATCGAGATCAAGCGCAAAGGCAATCTCATCAATCACCGCTTCCATAGCCAGCATACCCTGCGGCCCGCCAAAACCGCGAAAAGCGGTATTCGATACGGTATTGGTTTTATAACGGTTACCAACAATCGTTACGTGGGGCAGGAAGTAGGCGTTGTCGCTGTGAAACATCGCGCGGTCCACAATCGCATCCGATAAATCAGCAGACATGCCGCAAAGACCGTTGAGCTCAAAGTCAATCGCTTCAATGGCACCGTCGCCGGCAAAACCCACCGAATAACGATTGAGAAACGGATGACGTTTGCCAGTCATGGTCATGTCGTCCACTCTCGAAAGCCTGCAAACTACCGAGCAGTGATTTCTGACTGCAAACAACGCAGCAAGACAACAGCACGCATTGGCCTGCGTTTCCTTACCGCCGAAGCCGCCACCCATACGACGGGTTTCAACAACCACTGCGTGCATCGGCACGCCGAGTACTTCAGCGACCAGTTTCTGCGCCTCGGTCGGGTTCTGGTTAGAAGTCCTGACCAGCACACCGCCATCTTCCTCTGCCTGTGCCTGCGCCACCTGCCCTTCGAGATAAAAATGTTCCTGACCGCCGATTGACACACTGCGACTGATTTGGTGAGCACTCGTCTCCAGGGCGGCAGCAGCATCGCCGCGCTGCATGGTATGGGGCGGTCGCACGGTGATATTTTCAGCCTCGGCATCAGCAATGCTCAGCAGCGGCGCTTCCTCACGATAGTCCATAGTGGCCTGTGCGACTGCACGTCGAGCCAGTTTTTGTGATGTCGCAAGAACGGCAAAAACCGCCTGACCGGCAAACTCAATGCGATCATCAGTCAGTAACGGATCACCTGGAAATACGGGCCCGATATCCCTGTGACCGGGAATGTCGGACGCGACGATAACATCCACCACACCTTCACTTTCCCGGACCGCGGTCAGGTCGAGCCCGAGCAACTCACCGCACGCCACAGGGCTGCCACCAATGGCCACATAACACTGGTCTGTCGTTAACGGCAGATCATCCACATACAACGCAGCACCGGTGACATGTTTCACCGCGCTGTCATGAGCCACATCAGTCATGCGCGATATCGCTCAGTTTGACTGGCTCATCACGACCACTGTTATTGAGCTCAAGCAGAAACCGTTTAAACAGGTTCGCCGCCACTGTCATGCGATACTCACCACTGGCTCTCGCATCATCAATCGGGCTGAAATCACGTGCCAGTGCCTGTAACGCAAGCGCTGCATTTATATTGTCTGGTCCGGTGCCGCTGACTGCATCCTCCAGCGCCGTGGCTCGTTTGGGGATCGCTGCCATCCCTCCAAAAGCCGCCGTCAGTCTGCCGCGCACCTGCCCTGCCGGGGCCCAGTAAAACGCAGCACATACGGTGGAAATATCATCGTCGATACGCTTGGAGACTTTATAGATGCTGAACCTGCGTGCATCCGCCAGCCGTTCCTCTGCAAAGCGCACTTCGGTGATGATTTCATCTTCCGCCAATGCCGTTTTTTTGTAGTCGATAAAGAAGTCCTGCAACGCCATTTCCCGCTTTGCCGTCGCCGACTGAAGTACGACCGTTGTATCAAGTGCCAGCAACAGTGGAGGCAGATCCCCGATTGGCGATGCATTACCGAGGTTGCCTCCCACGGTCGCCCGGTTCCTCACTTGTGTCGATCCATAGCGCAGCAGCAATTCCCTGACATCACTGTGCATTGGTCCGATGCGATGCAGGAAGTCCTCAATGCTGCACGCGGCACCAATACGAAGTTCACCCTGCTCTGCCCGACAGTAGTCAAGCGCCGCCAGCCGACTGGTTGAAATGATATGCGGGTAGGATTTCAGACGCTGTGTGATTTCAAGACTAAAGTCTGTGCAACCGGAGACAACGGGTGCCCGGGGGTAACGCGTCTTCAACTCAAACAATTCATCCAGCGTCTGCGGTCGATGAAAGCCCTGACTGGCAGTGACACTCACAGATTCCGGGTGCAGGCTACGAAGGCGCTGCAAGGTATCCTCAGCGCTGCGATCAAACTGATCAGGGCTACTCTGCGCCACCTCAAGTGCCTGTGCCGCCGCCTCGATAATCGGTCGATAACCTGTACAGCGACACAGGTTGCCGCCGAGGTAACGCTCTATCCGCTGCCGCTGATTTTCATTTAAAAATGCCGATTGCTTCGTGAGCGCAAACAATGACATGACAAACCCCGGTGTACAGAAGCCACACTGAGAGCCGGCACAATCCACCATGGCCTGCTGAACACAATGCAGCGTATCCGCTTCAGCGAGATGTTCAACTGCAATGAGTTGTCGGCCGTGCAGATCACCAACAGGGGTGATGCAGCTGTTAACGCTCTGATACTGGAGTTTGTCCCCGTCCACCGCGCAGATGACCACGGTACATGCACCACAATCACCGGAAGCACACCCCTCTTTGGTGCCGCAAAGTCGACGGGTTTCCCGAAGGTATTCGAGTATGGTGAGGTCCGGTGGTAAATCCGGCTCATCGACCAGGGTTTGATTAAGCAGAAATTGCAACGACCTGCGTTCCGGCTGAGGCTCACGATAGTGTAGCGCGCCGGGGAGGCAGTTGCGCTGAACGGTTCAGCAAGGTTCAGGTATTGCGCCTGGCAGGGTGTTGATAAACGTTATGAGCGGCGTTCTGAGTAGGCTCTTGATCAAGTAAAATGTTGCCGAAAAAGCGCAGTTTATGGGGTTACATGAGCATTTGAGGCAGAATCTAACGCCCTCAGACCAAGCGCTATGGTTTTTCAACATCCTGCTGGTGGACCGGCCGGGCTGCAGCAATACCGCGCGCTATTTCACCAGTCGGCTGTAAATCCATCCGGTGTAACCGCTTGAGGCTGTTTCCACATTGACCCAGTTGCCGTCGCGGGCAAACTCAAACAGTCTGTCGCCGGCACGGACAGTAGTGATGATGTCAAAGCTGGTACCGGGACCACGCCTCAGATTGACCAGCGGCGCATCGACAGTTAACTCCGGTCGGCCGGAGTTGAGTGCACTGTCGAGTTCACCTTGTTGCACATTGCCATCGTTGTCGATGATCACAGTGGCAACTTCCTGCTCCGGCAGCGCGATCACAGCAAAGTCATCATTACTTTCGTCTTCGTTCGCCTTGGCTGCGATGACCGCCGGGGTCGATTGTTGTTCATTTACCGCAAGCCCGTCGGGAGATGTTGCCTCGGCCACATCGGTGCTGGTGCCCGCATAGGCCTCTTTCAACGCCTTGATTGCGGACGCCATCGCTTCCTGAGGATCGGGAGCGGCCTGTGATTCACTGGATGTGCCCGCTGAATCGGTGGCGACGATTCGACCGATAGATTGCCGCTCCTTGGGCAGATACAGGAACAGCACGAAAGCGCCTGCAAGCAACAGGGCGAGCACTGCCACACCACGTCCCCAGCTGTTCAGCGGACTGGTATCCTCAAAATCATCATCCGGTCCGAGTAAAAGACGGCTGCCTGAGGATCTCAGCTGATCATTATGCAGTTTGACGAAAACGAGCCCGATGGCGATCGACAATGGCCAGACAATGACCAGCGCCAGCCCACCGAGCGCCGAGAAAAACAGCACGGCGAGCAGCAGTGTGAGGAATACCGCAGCTGCAACGCTACTGTAGGCGAGTCCCAGTGGGCCAAAAAAAAGCGTGGCCGCAAATTGGGTAGAAAGCGACTTCAACATAATTATTCTCTCTGCGGAGGTGCCTTTCGGTATCCCATCTCCCGACCAGCCTGGTCTGTATCGGGCTACATACTGACGATCACCCTCCTTCGATTTGTACCTTCAGTGAAACACTGTCCCGTTACTCACCAGAAGCGAAGGAGGTCCAGATTCGTGTCAGGATGTGGCGCAGCTTACCCCCGTTTCAATAGCAGGACTGTTGCCCAGTCTGTGTTTGTGACAAATTATCCACATTTGTTGCGGAAGATTAACAGAAGCAACCGGCTCGTTGAAAGCAACAGTGAACATTTTGATAAAGTATCTCGGCTGCGGCTGAATCCCAGCAAAACCAGGACAACATTTTTAGCCACAAACCTCACAAACAGCGAATGCGTCGGGCGCATCTCACCGTACAAGTTCCGTTACACTAGATAGAAAGCACCGCATAAACCCGGGCAGAACCGGAATCCAGCCATCACCCGCTACCGACAATATTCGGCGGCCGGCAACACGGTTCATTGCTCACCGCTTAAACCAGGAGCTCATATGTTAAACCGCATTCTCACGGTCGCCACGCTACTGTGTGCACTGCTGTCGGCAAACGCGTTTGCTGTGTACTTTCCATCCGGCATCGACTGGACCAACGAATCGCGGGAACGCTTCGTCATGTCGTTGTATTTGAACGTGCTCGGGCGTGCACCCGACACAGGTGAACTGCGCACCCTGTCACAGCGACTGGCACGAAACGATAGCAGCCAGGGCAGACTGGACCTGTTCAGACAATTTCTGGACAGCACAGAGTACGGACAATTATTTCCCGACAACAAAGAGCGCTGGCAGGTATTTCGCGCCGCCGACATGAACTACAACCGCGGCAACGGCTTCTGGCGCTACGAAGCATCCCGACGCGCACCGGCGGGCTTTCAGAGCTGGGAACTGAGCGGAAAATCGACCGAACCGGTCGCCCGAGCGATGGCCACTTTCTACGACGCCTTCTGTTATGCCGGAATCCCCTGCGTGGAAAAACCCGAAGATGCCGCCCGGCGAGCAGACCCGGTGCTGGCCAATCAATCAGCCAGTCCGGCCCACGCCTGTGCCGATGAGTCACAGCAGCAGGCGCGCTTTGAGTGGATTGCGTTTAACGGCAGCACCTATCCGCGGGGCACCGACGCGAATACGCTTTGCATGGGCGATCATTACTACCGTGCCAGCGGCACCCTGCTGCAGCGCTTTCAGTGTGAAACAGGCTATCGTAACTGCCGCCGCGACCAACGCAGAGACATCCGCGGCGAGCGCACCGGCCAGGACGACAACGGCAACCCGACGCTGTTTTTCTCTGACGGCTCCCGCCTGGTGCTGACCAACTACGATCAGCTATATCAGTCCAGTCAATCCGGTGATCAACAACCACAAATTACCACCGCAGTCGGCGAGCACGAGTGCGCGGACCCCGCACAGATAACGCGCTACTACCAGTGGCGTGGAGCCAACGGCACCTCTCAATCGAACGGTGTCGGCAACAACATTGTTTGTATGGAAGACTACTACTACGCGATCGAGGGCATGACCCTCAGGCATCATGCCTGCGACCGCGGCTTTTCAAATTGTCGGGCCGCCCCTTCCAAAGACGTCGTTGCACAGCGACGCACCAGAGTTGACGGCAAAACAGCACTGCAGTTCAACAATGGCACCACCTTATCGGTGCTTGACCGTGCCGCTGTTGCCAACTCGTCCGGCAACCTTTCAGGCGCTGGCAGCAACACAACTTCAACGGTGACGGAAGCCCCGTCCAGACGTTTGGCCGGGCAGCACGAATGCGGCGTCTCCACCATGCGGCTGAGCCAGTTCCGCTGGGTTAAGCGCGATGGCACCACAAGCTGGCCCGACGGTGTTGGTGGAACAGTCGTTTGTATGGATAACGCCTACTATCAGATCGAGGGCTCGGTACTGCGGCATCATCAGTGTGCCGGCGACTTTCAAAACTGTCGTCGCAGTCGCGGCAAGGATCTGATCGCCCTGGAACAAAGCACCAATGCCAGTGGACTCAGTACGCTGAAATTCGCCAATGGCGATCAGCTGTCGCTGATCAGCCGATAGTGCTACGCTGCGG
>CAZOXM010000067.1:0-10434 GCA_964583825.1 uncultured Granulosicoccaceae bacterium | reverse complement strand
CCTTATCTCACGGCCGGTGGCTGCAACCGGCCTGCCTCATCGCAACCCACCGACCGTAAACCTGCAAACCATAGAATCACACCAACAGTATGCTGTCATTTACTCAGTTAAGTATTCGGGTCGGCCCGAGAGCGCTGATCGAAAACAGCACATTTACTATCCACCGCGGACACAAGGTGGGTATCACCGGGGCAAACGGCACCGGCAAAACGACCTTGCTGTCATTGATCCTGGGGCAGATTACACCGGACGCCGGTGACTTTGATATCCCCAAACAGCTGGTCATCGCACATGTGGCACAGGAAGTCGATGGTACCGAGCGCAGCGCTGTTGATTACGTGATCGACGGCGATATCGAACTGCGTCAGTTACAACAGAAACTGGCGGCCTGCACCGACGATGGTATCCGGCAGGCTGAACTGCACAGCGCCATTGAACAGGCCGGTGGCTACACCGCCGAAGCGCGCGCCGCCACGCTGATGCATGGCCTCGGGTTCGAAGCAACACAGGTTGCGCTACCGGTGAATCACTTCTCGGGCGGATGGCGCATGCGACTCAACCTGGCGCGCGCACTGATGTGCCGGTCGGATCTGCTGCTGCTGGACGAACCAACCAATCACCTCGACCTCGATGCCGTGATCTGGCTTGAGTCGTGGCTGAAACACTACGAAGGCACCCTGCTTTTGATCTCACATGATCGCGAATTTCTCGACAACGTGGTCAACGAGGTGGCGCACATAGAGCACCTTGCGATTAAGTTGTACGGCGGCAACTATTCACAGTTTGAACGCATTCGCGCCGAGCACCTCGCCGCGCAGCAGGCATCGCACGAAAAACAACAGCGCGAAATAGCACACATGAACAGCTATATCACGCGCTTTCGGGCCAAAGCCACCAAAGCTAAACAGGCACAAAGCAGACTGAAAGCTTTGTCGAGACTGCAGTTAATTGCCCCCGCACATATTGATTCACCCTTCAGTTTCCAGTTTAAAAAGCCGGACAAACTGCCCAACCCCCTGGTTCGAATTACCGACGCTTCTGTCGGCTACGACGCACCGCTTCTGAAACAGATCAAACTCGAGATACACAATGATGCCCGCATCGGACTGCTGGGACCGAACGGTGCGGGTAAGTCGACGTTTATCAAGCTGATCGCCGACGAACTCGAAGCAATGACCGGTGAGCTGCACTTCGCCAAAGACACAAAGATCGCTTACTTCGCACAACACCAGCTCGACCAGCTGACCGCCACCGCCAGTCCGATTGAACACTTGCAACAGATCGACAAGAAGGCGACAGATGCCGAACTGCGGACCTTTCTCGGCGGCTTCGGATTTCAGGGAGACCGTGTGTTTGAGCCGGTTAAACCCTTTTCCGGTGGAGAGAAGGCCCGCCTGGTGCTTGCGATGCTGGTGTACCAGAAACCGAACCTGCTACTGCTGGATGAACCGAGCAACCACCTCGACATTCAAATGCGACATGCGCTGACCGTCGCGCTGCAGGACTTCGCAGGGGCGATCGTGCTGATATCACACGACCGCCACCTCCTTCGCATGGCCTGCGACACGCTGTTGCTGGTGAATGACGGACGTGTTCAACCTTACGAAGGCGATATCGACAGCTACCCGAGCTGGCTGCAACAGCGCCATAAGCCAGGCAACGGTGACACGAAACCTAAAGTCACCGAACGTGATCAAAAAGAAAAGAAACGCAAAGAAGCAGAACTGCGACAGCAACTGGCACCATTGCGCAAGGAAGTCACCAGTCTGGAAAAACAACTGGACCGCTTAAACGGAAAAAAACAGGCGCTCGAAGCACAGCTCTCTGATGAAACCCTCTACGAGGAAGCAAATAAGGACAAACTCAAAGAGTTGTTATGGCAGCAGGCCGATCTGTCGAAATCAATTGATCTGGTCGAAGAAGAATGGATGGAAAAAGCCGAAGCGCTGGAACAGGCAAAGTCGGCTGCCAGTGGCCAGGCATAATGATTTGACCTGTCTATCTCAACGGGTTGGATTATAATTGAACCGGGATTCCCCAAACACAGAGCCCCTATTCAAACCCACAAAAAATGCAGCCCGCTAACTACTGCCGGTCTTTAACGCGCTGACAATCGAGGCTTCATATTCCTCTACCCGGCCTTCGTTAAAGCCTTCGTGTTTATTGACAACCCGGCCTTTGCGATCAAGCAATACACTGGTAGGCATGCCCTTCACCTTGAAGAGATCGGCGACCTCGCCCTTGTTATCAAACCCGATGGTGAAGTTGGCCCCGAGCTCTTCAGCAAATTCTCTGGCGAGTTCGCGATCAGTATCGAGTGACAGTGCAATCACTTTCAGACCGTCCTCCCGGTACTTTGTCTGCATCCGGGTCATCCACGGAAATGAATCCCGACATGGGCCACACCAGGTGGCCCAGAAGTCGATGTATACCACCTCACCGCGATGATCAGACACCGGAAAGGTGCCACTGCCGGTGTTCACGGTGAAATCGACAGGGGGTGAATCCGGCTCCGCCGGTCCGCAGCCGACCAACGGCACGAGCAGACCCGCCATGGCGCTGCTGACAAGCGTGCGTCGCGACAAATTCATGGTCTTACCTCTTCTCGAACAGTCAATAGGTTTCACTCTAATACGTTATACCGCTTTAATCTGGTGATGGAGAAAACTAACACAAGTCGTAGCAGCAGGCCCCGGCTACACAAACACGGGCGGCCTCAGCATCCTGACGCACGAGGCGAATGGTCTTGTGCGAATTTGGACCGTCACCACCGATCATGGTTCATCACGGTTTAGATCCGGCGGGGACTTCCACTGTATAATAGCGCACTGCGCTCCAACTGGCCCTCTCTTGAGATCTCTCGCAAAGGTATATTCGCAGCTCCCGGACAATGCCCGTGGTGCGCTCATGTTGCTGATCGCAGCGGCCGGTTTCAGCATGATGGCAATGCTTGTCAAATTAATCGGGGCACGGCTGCACGTCACGCAGATCATTCTGGTACGGCAATGCGTCATATTTGGTGTGATGTTGCCGATGATTATCAGGACTTTTCCAGAGTCGCTCCACACCAATCGGCCGCTGCTGCAACTGGCTCGCATCTCGGTGGCACTTATCGCCATGCTGGCCGGCTTCACAGCTTTCATCAATATGCCGCTGGCCGACGCCACCGCCATCGGCTTCGCCAAAAGTTTCTTTGTCACGATTTTCGCCATCATCATTCTAAAAGAAGTCGTTGGCGTGCGGCGCTGGTCCGCGCTGATTGCAGGCTTTGTCGGCGTGTTGATCATGTTGCAACCCGGTGGATCCGAATTCACAATCTACGGCGTCTACGCACTGATCGGTGCGGCCGCGGCCGGTATGGTGATGGTGATCATCCGTCTGCTCTCGCGCACCGAGAAGCCCGCCACCATCCTGCTGTATCAGGCCGTCGGCGTTGCTGTGGTTTTACTTGGTCCGGGCCTCTATTTCTGGAAAACACCTACCCCGGTCGAATGGGGCCTGATGTTATTGGTGGGTCTGACCGGCTGGATTTCCCAACTGGCAAATATCTATGCCTACAAGTACGGCGAGGCTTCGCTGCTTGCACCAATCGAGTATACCCGTCTGCTATATGCAACCCTGATTGGCATTATCGTTTTCAGCGAATTACCGGACAGCGCCACCATGCTCGGCGCATCAATCGTGGTGCTCGCCTCCGCCTATACCATCCATCGGGAATACAAGCTCAAAGGCCGCGCCTCGCCACCCTGAGTACGGCTTACCTGCAAACAATTTTCCGGCGGTCGCCACCCCGCCGGAAACGGCCGCATGCCTTGAGCCGGTAAACCATTCACACTCGCCTGCCGTACTTCGCACTATGAAAACTCTCGTGCCAATACTCGGTGATCAGCTGAGCCTGAACCTGCCTTCGCTGAAAGCCTCTGACAAACAGCAGACTGTCGTGCTGATGACAGAATGCATGGACGAAGCGACCTACATCAAACACCACAAAAAGAAACTGGTGTTCGTGTTCGCCTGTATGCGTCAGTTCGCCACCCTGCTGCAAAGCAAGGGCTGGCAAGTCGAATATCTGCGTCTGACAGATAAACGCTGCCCGCAATCCATCGACGAGAGCATTGCCAGGGCGGTCAGTAAACACAAATGCAAACAAGTGGTGATGACCGAGGCCGGTGAGTACCGGCTGCAACAGTCACTGCTGGCACTGCAGGAAACGCTCTCGTGCCCGATGCAAATTCTGGAAGACAAGCGCTTCATCTGCTCGCATGAGCGTTTCAGCCGCTGGTCCGACGGACGCAAGCAATTGCGTATGGAAAATTTCTACCGTGACATGCGCCAGTTCACCGACTTGCTGATGGACGATGCGGCGCCCTGCGGCGGCCAGTGGAACTTCGACAAGGACAATCGCAAACCCGCCAACGACGCTGTCTCCTTCCATCCGCCGCAGCAGTTCAAACCCGACGACACCACCCTCGAATGCATTTCAATGGTCGATGAAAAGTTTGCCGATCACATGGGGCACACGACCGACTTCTGGTTCGCAACCACTGCCAGCGGAGCGAAGAAGGCGCTAAATACTTTTGTGAAAAAGTCGCTGCCGACGTTTGGTGACTATCAGGATGCCATGTTGCACAAAGAGCGCTTTTTATCTCACTCTGTGTTGTCCATGTATATCAACATCGGCCTGCTGGACCCACTGGAAGTCTGCAAAGTCGTCGAAAAGGCGTATCGCGCAGGCAATGTGCCCATCAATGCCGCCGAAGGATTTATCCGACAGATCATTGGCTGGCGTGAATACGTGCGCGGGATCTACTGGTTAAAGATGCCCGAATACGTCGATCAGAATTTTTTCGGGCACAAGCGTTCACTGCCCGACTTCTACTGGACCGCAGAGACTTCGATGGCCTGCCTCGCCTCAAGTATTGAGCAAACAATTGAAGAGTCATACGCACACCATATACAGCGGCTGATGATCACCGGCAATTTTGCCATGTTGATTGGCGTTGACCCAAAAGCCGTACACGAGTGGTATCTCGCCGTCTACGCCGATGCTTACGAGTGGGTAGAGTTACCTAACACACTGGGCATGAGCCAGTTTGCCGATGGTGGACTGCTCGGTTCCAAGCCCTATGCCGCCGGTGGCAACTACATCAATAAAATGTCTGACTACTGCAAACACTGCCGCTATAAGGTTTCAAAAAAGGCAGGGCCAGATGCCTGCCCTTTTAACTACCTTTACTGGCACTTCCTGGACCGCAACCAAAGCAAACTGCAAAATAACCACCGCCTGGCACAGGTAT
Source organism: uncultured Granulosicoccaceae bacterium (assembly GCA_964583825.1). Taxonomy (GTDB): domain Bacteria; phylum Pseudomonadota; class Gammaproteobacteria; order Granulosicoccales; family Granulosicoccaceae. The sequence goes on along the minus strand of CAZOXM010000067.1, from coordinate 5,137 downwards.
ATCGCACCTGGGATCGCATGGGGGACGAACGCAAAAAAGAAGTACGCAGTGATGCCAAAAAATTTCTATCGACGCTTTAGCCCGGGTGTTGAAACGCGTTAAGAAAGACAGTCCGGGCGGGCCTGTGACGTTGTTCAGGGGCGCCCGGACCACCCAGGGAAACGCCGCTCAGAGATCGTGCAAGCGAGTCGGGAAGGCCCCGTGTGCTGCGCAACAGTGCACCGCACGCGGCGCAGAAATTACCTCGGCTCAACCCGCCCAAGCAGCGTGAATTCCCCCCGGCTGTCGAACCTTCCAACAACAAGCTCTCCTGACTGCGGGTAGACACCGGTATACGCAGTGATATTGACCTGATGCGTGACGAGCAGCACCGGTTCATCACCCGCATATTCCGACAGCCACGACTTCAGCGATTGCGTCTGACTATCCGCTTGCGACATAGCCTGAAAAAAGGAGTTTATCTGCGGTAACTCAACCACCTCTCCGCTGATTTGCAGGAGTTCGGCAGTCTCTACACAGCGACACCACTGGCTGGTATAGACCTTACTCAGGGTGATACCGGCGGCCTTTAAGAAGCGGCCGGTGTCACGCGCCTGTTGTCGGCCGACCTCATTGAGATTGCGCTGTGTATCGCATTCACCGAGTGTAAAATTACCCGGGTCTCCGGTACCCGGAGCGAGCGCATGACGCATCAGTATGACATTCGCCTCGCCACTGCTCACAAGATCAACTGAACTTTGCGATCCCGCTGCCACCGTTGTCCAGGACAGCACGAGCAACCACAGCGCGAACACACTCGCGGCAAGGCCGCCAGATATCACGTGCGAACTTGAACCGGCACCAGGTCGGTGTGTGTGATTAGACGTTATCATCTGTTTTCCCTCCCTTATTCTTTTTTACCTGCCGACGCGCCGCACGACAGCGATCAGAACAGTATTGCACTTCGTCCCAACAGGACGCCCACTTTTTTCGCCAGCTAAACGGCCTGCCGCAAACGGCACACGGTTTACTTGGCAGATTTACTTTCTTATGCATTGCCGACTACAACTCCAGATCCATTTGTGGCGACGCTGCCTTGCGTTTATTTCGCACAGCTTTGATACCGCTTTTTCGACTGCCGTGCCTTTCCTGAATCTGATCTGCGATATTGCGAAAGCCAGCCGTTTTTCTAATGTCATAGAGGCGGGTTCGTGCCGCTTTGGCTGCGGCAAGATGGTCCACCACCGGTGTAGGATAGTGTTCTCCGAGCACACATCCGCACGCAACCTGCTGTGATTTTTCCATCTTCCATGGTTCGTGTAAGTATGCATCCGGTACATTTGACAGTGCCGGCACCCAGCGCCGGATGTAGTGACCGTTCGGGTCGTGATCGTGCGATTGTTTGACGGGGTTGTAGATGCGCACCGTGTTAATCCCGGTGGTACCGCTTTGCATCTGCACCTGATTCCAGTGAATACCGGGTTCATAGTCGGTAAAAGCACGCGCCAGGTGCAGCCCCGGTTCGCGCCAGTGCAGCCACAACTGATAAGCCGCAAAAGACATCAACATCGCACGCATGCGAAAGTTAATCCAGCCAGTGTGAATTAGATAACGCATACAGGCATCGATAAACGGGTAACCCGTCTCACCGCGTGCCCAGCAATCGTAATAGTCGCGATTAAAGTCCCGCTCGCGCAGCCCTTCAAAGCCCCGGTGAACATGCCTGACTTCGTGCTGCGGTTGGTCTTCGAGCTTTTGTATAAAATGGCAATGCCAGTGCAAACGACTGGCGTAGCTGTGCAGCGACTTGCCCCACATGCCACGCTCAGGCGCCGGCAACGCCCGCACGAATTGTTGCTTTTCTTCCACTGCCTGAAAGACTTCGCGCAGCGACAAACAACCGTGTGCGATTTGTGCCGACAGTCGCGAACAACTACTTTCAGCCAGTGCCGGACTCGACATTTCCTGCTGATAGCGCTCGCCGCGTTGATTGAGAAAGGTGTCGAGCAGCGTCAGCGCCACCGCCCTGCCACCGCGCTGCTCGCCACCAGTGGCTGTGACGACATTATTGAAAACCGCAGCGTCGAGCTTCCCCTTCACTGCAGAATCGGGACTGTGCCCCGCAATGGATTTCAACGACGCAGGCGACGAATAGCGTGCCGAGCGCATTTGACGGTCCCAGCGCTGCGCCCAGCCTCGTCGCGTTCGCAGTCGTCGTACCACACCGTGTTGTGCAAACTCATGCCAGGTCACTGCACTTTGTTGACACCACGCCGCTACCCGCAGGTCACGCTGATAAGTCCACCAGTTACCTGTTTCTTCATGCGACCAAAGACCGGTGATCCGGTGTTGTCGGTGCAGCGCAGCGAGCGTTTCGACAACATCGCCACACACTATGTGCAACGGACACTCGAGTGCAGTAAGGGACTGCGAAAGCGTCTCAAGGCACGCACTGACGAACTGCCACTGGCGATCACTCGTGTCGGGCAGTGCCCAGTAATCCGGTTCGATCACATAAAGCGGCAACACCGCACCACGCTGCGACGCCCGACATAACGGTTCGTGATCCTCAACGCGCAGATCGCGTTTAAACCAGACCACCTGCATCAGGAAAGCCAGTGAAGGTGCAGAAGGTTCACCAGGGTATTGATGAACCGTCGTAGGCCAGGAACTGCCCCGATTGGTCCGGTGTCAATTGCTCGATGACATCGAGAAGCAGGCCCGCGGCCTTCTCAGCGGGAAACAGTTTCTCTGGCCTGACTGCCGCCTGAAAGGGTCTGGACAGTGCCGTGTCGGTGGTGCCAGGGTGCAGCGCGACGACTGCAGTCTGCTTCATGGTTCGCGACCATTCGACACTGATATTTTTCAGCGCCATGTTTAACGCCGCTTTGGAACACCGGTAGCTGGTCCAGCCTCCGAGACGATTGTCCTCGATACTGCCGACCCGTGCAGAGATAGTCGCAAACACACTGACGCTATCGCTGCACAGCCGGCGGTTAAAGTGTTTGGCCAGCAACAATGTCGGCAGCGTATTAGTGTTGATGTTGTGCAGAAAGAAATCTGCATCCAGCTGGCGTATCGACTTTTCCGGTCCCTGCTCGCCCCGGTGCAGCAGGCCTGCGGTATTGATCACCCATTGCGGACTATCAATGGAGTCTGCAAGTACCTTCACCCGGGAATCATCAGTTAAGTCCACCTGTTCCCAGCGGATACCGTCATCTTCGACCACCGGCGGCGTTGTGTGCCAGGTCGCCACCACGGTGGCGGCGGGATAACGCCTGCGGATCACAGACACCATTGCCGCACCGATCCCCCCGTTGCCCGCAGCCACCAGTATCTTCATCTGAAATCAAGCGTTACCGTCGTTGTGTACTGCCTGATTACGCCTGCCAGTCCACAGACGGATCAATTCCGCACCACCCCGCGTGCCGGAACTTCGACTTATGGTCTGATTTTGGCATGAACCACCCGGTTTGGTGCATGCCTCCTCTACTCAAATTATTGCCCGCAGGTTTTCATGGTTATCCCAATGCTCAACGCTGAACACGGCTACTTCACACCGGCACTGACGCTGCTTGCAAGCGCACTGGCGCTGCAACTGGGTGGCTGCGCCAACTTTGGCGGTGGCGTCGATGATCTGATCGACGAATCACCGATACCGGATATTGAATTCTCACTGCAGGATGAAGTCGCCTATCAGGGCGCCGCCACTTTCGACCGACGCGTCTATGGCTCGCTTGGCGGTGGCATCAGCCAACTGACACCCAACACAGAACAGGCAGAAGGTATTGATGTCGCCGACGAAAACGATCCGGGGACACAGGTAGCCGCCGGTGTAGACCTCAGCAAAACTTTTAGCGTCGAACTGCACGCGACAGACCTCGGCAGCGCGAGACTATCACCCAGCGGTCGAATCGGCTATCAGGTCGGTGGCGGCAGTGTACTGATGTATGCTGGTAAACAGCGAGCCGAGCGTCGCGGGCTGATGGGCTACGGTCGCGCCGGCGTGGCGAGCACTTCCGTCGAAGCAATCGACCGCGTCAACCTCTCCAGCGACGGAGCAGCACAAGGACTTCTGGGTGCCGGCCTTGAATACATGGGTCGCAACGTCGGATTGCGCGGCGAAGTCATCGTATTCGACAAAGATGCACAGTTCGCCCAACTCGGGGTGATCTATCGCCTGGGGGGTTCAGGCGCAGACACCGAAGAACTGCCAGACCTTCCCGCCACGGGTAATTCACCGTTTATCACGCCGGCACCGGCAGACCCGGTCACCGCACCAGCGCCACCCACTGCCGAGCCGCCATTACCGGAAACACCTGTCGTCCCCGCACCGCCTCCGCCGCAACCCACACGTTCCATACCCTCTGTCGTTGACACACCGGCTGACATCGGACCGATTGTTCTGCCAGCACCGTTGCCTGAGATAGCGGACAACGACGCGGATGGTATTCCGGATGATCTGGACAACTGCCCCGCCTCCGATGCAGGCATCGAAGTGGACGACAGCGGTTGTGCCGTTTTCAACGGCGTTGTCGACGGTGTCAATTTCGAACGAGGCTCGGCCCAACTCACTGCAGAAGCACGTACCCGACTCGACAGTGTGATCAGAACCCTGCGCCAGCACCCCGATGCACTGGTTTCCATCGCAGCGCACACCGATGGCAGAGGCCGGGAAGAAGACAACCTCGCGCTCTCCCGCGACCGCGCCATCACAGTGGCCAGATATCTCATCACTCGCGGCGTACCAAAGGCACTCATGTCCGCGCGCGCATTCGGCGAGTACCAGCCGATCGCTGACAACGAAACGCCCGAAGGCCGTGCACTGAATCGCCGCGTGGAAATTGTTGCCTCGAAAAGCGCTGCTAAATAACTACCCGCTCAGCGCTCGAAGCGGCACCGTACCCACAGGTTTGACGCCGGTCCTGCCGACCGGCGGCACCCCTCTCACCGGGTCTGGCACCAACACAAAGCGGTCTCAAAAGCATCACAGATCACCACTAAGCAGAAGAGAGCAGCCCGGAGCGAACAGTTTAGGCTTAAAAATCAATATTTTAGCCAGAATCCAGCGTCCACCGCCCAAAAGCAATAGAATTTCGCGACCACGCTAGCAGGGTGTTGAAAAACGTGATGAGCGACGGTCTGAGTAGGCAAATTT
>CAZOXM010000066.1:0-27490 GCA_964583825.1 uncultured Granulosicoccaceae bacterium | reverse complement strand
ACTAGTTACTCTTCTGAATGGTCGAAGCGACCGTGATTCAGAAACTCGACGACCTGCCTGATCACCGGTTTTGATCGCATAATAAAAGTGTGCGTGTGTTGAAAGACCAGGAAGTCGCTCATTCCTTCTACGCGGGTACTCTCCACCGATACTTTGCCGTCATCCGGGTTTGGCAGATACTGCGACAGGATCGGGTTAATGGTCTCGGTGCCGGCAATTACACCGACGGGAAAATCCACGGCACCCAATTGACTCGGAATACTGTTTTCATCGGTGCCAAGCTGCAGCCCGGCCGGCCCGTTCAACAACGCAAACCCGGGTACGTCACGCAGATGGTCAACCACTTCACTGCCCTGATTGGGTGGTGCGATCATCACCACCCGCCCCAGCTTATCGATACCGTGATGCGCCTCATAGTATCGCACCAGAATGCCGCCAAGGGAGTGTGTGACAAAGTGCCGCACCTCGGTGTCTGCGCTGCAACGTTCAAAGCCCAGCGTCTTTACCGCCATCGGTGCGAGTGTTTGTATCTTGTGTTCACGCGAAGGATAGTCAACATTGACCACTTCATAACCCGCATCCTCCAGGGGGGTTATCAATGGCTTCATGGCACCGGCAGTGCGCGCAAGCCCGTGCAATAAAACAACGCATTCATCTGCCTCGCGCGATTCTGCTGCGTCTGTGGTTCCAATACCGTGACCAGGCAGCAGGAAGCCCAACAGCGCAACACTTGCAATTCGCATAGTGGTTACTGCAGATCCCTGATCGCAGGATACAGCTTTGTGTAGCGATCGTATGCGGCATCGAACGCATCCAGCAAACCGGCCACCGGCTCTATGCTGTGTGCAGGTGGTGCACTTTTACAAATATCCATCGGATCCGCGTCCAGCGCTGCGATCAGCCCCAGTCTGGCAGCGCCGAATGCTGCACCGTATTCTCCGTCAGCCGGCACATCGATCGTGACATTCAATGCAGTCGCGAGACTGCCGAGCCAGTAAGTCGACTGCGAGCCACCGCCTACCGCCGTCATCCGTGTTACCTCCGTGCCCGCCGCGGCCAGTGCATTCAGGTTGTCTCTGAAGGCGAAGCTCACCCCATCGAGCACCGCGCGCGTCATGTCCTGCCTGTTGGTGGAGGTGGTGATGCCGGAAAAGTGACCTCGAACGTGCGCATCGTTGTGCGGTGTCCGCTCCCCGGACAGGTACGGCAAAAATGTCACTGATGACGGGGCTTGTATGGTGTTGCCCAGTTCACCGGTGAGAGTTGCCGCATCCTCCGCCGTCAGGCGCGCATACCAGTTGAGGGAATCTGTCGCCGACAGTATTACCCCCATCTGATGCCAGGTCTGTGGCAGTGCGTGACAAAATGCGTGCACCGCGCTGGCGGCGTTAGGTTTGAACTGTTCATTACTGACGAACAGCACCCCCGAGGTACCGAGCGATGCGAATGCCGACCCGGGCGCCACGGTACCGAGCCCGCATGCGGAGGCCGCATTGTCACCGGCACCGCCTGCCACCACGACGCGGGTACTCATGCCAAACTGTTCCGCCAGCTTTTGTCTGAGCGTGCCACTGACTTCTGTCCCTTCAACCAGTGCCGGCATATGGCTTTTGGTTAGCCCTGTTGCCACGAGTAATTCTTCCGACCATTGTCGTTGTGCCACATCAAGCCATGCGGTTCCGGACGCGTCGGATCGGTCGGATACGTACTCGCCGGTAAGCCACAATCGCAAATAGTCTTTGGGAAGCAGGACTTTAGCAATCTGCTCAAAGCACTCGGGTTCATGAGTCTGACACCAGGCCACTTTGGGCGCAGTAAAACCGGGAAACACAATGTTGCCGGTAATCGATTCGAACACCGCGTTCTGGTTCATTGAGTCCGCTTGCGCAAAACTCCTTACATCGTTCCAGAGCATGCAGGGCCGCAACGGTTTGTCATCGCGGTCAAGCAGGGTCGCGCCATGCATCTGGCCCGACAGACCAATGCCGCCAACGGCGCTTAGCTTATTGCGCTGAGACACAGCAAGCAAAGCGGACTCTGTGGCTTCTATCCACGCCAGCGGGTCCTGCTCACTCCAGCCATGCTGCGGGTTAGAGACGCTGAGCGGTGCAGTCGCGCTATCGATAATGCGCTGCGAATCGTCAATCAGCAGTACTTTTACACCCGAGGTGCCAAGGTCGATGCCTAGAAACATGATAAGTGTGGCCGTTTGAGAACGTGCGCATTATATCTGATCGGCGAAGGCGGTATAGCCGATACCGTGAAGCGTGCGTCCGGCAGGCGCACGCTACCCCGGTCAGGACTGCAAATCGACTATTGCGATTGCGCGGTGGCAGTGATGCCACTGTCGGGCAATGACGTGCTCTGAACACTTGCCAACTGACCGCCAACGTTCAACATCCCGCTCTGCACCACGCCGTATGATCTGACGTAGGCGCCATACTTGCGGGCCGTCTGCGATAACTGGCTGAGCGCCTTGTGCGCCTGCTCACGGGAATCAAAGCGGCCCCAGGTCAGCACATGCTCCGCCTGCGACCGGACTTCCATTTCGAACAGCGCGGATGTTTGGGTGTCCGGCAGCTTTTTTTCAAACTGGACGAGGAACGGACGGTTTGACGAGTAACCGATCTGGATCAGGTATTGATCGGCAGGCTGCGCGAGCACCCATGCTGCATCTTTCAGCACCGGGCTCACGACTTCGGGCGTCTCTGCCGTCTGCGCTTCTTTCTCCACCGTCACCGGTGGCGCTCCGGGCACAACCGCAGCCAGCACCAATGCCGGGACGGAAGCTTCATCAGACAACGTGTCGTCTGCGCCGAGCCGCCGCTGCAAATCATCCAGCGCAGTACTAATGCGTGTTTCGATATTCGCATCAGCCAGCGGCGCAACCACTGGCGCCGGTGTCATCGGACCCGGGTCATCAGCTGCAAGTCCGGCCTCGCTGACCAGCACGAGCGTTGCATCTGACGCGATTTTCTTTGCGCTGTCACGCACACTGGCAAGCGCTTCTGACAGTTCGCGCTCACGGTTCTGCTCGGCAAACTGACGCAGCATGGCGATTCGTTCAGAGGACAGCGTTGTCGCTTTATCTGACCACTGCGTCATGTTTTCACCAGGGTGGTCAGGACGACTTTCGTACCCGTATGTCAAATACCAGAGACCGGATAAGAAAAGGCCAAGCAAGGCTAACTTTCCGACTACCCTGCTTACATCATAGATAAAGAAAACAGGCCGATAGTCTCCCTGATTCAGTCGTGCAAGACGATAGTCTTCACGCAGCTCATCCAACTTGCTCATGATTGTGTAGCGCGGTCTTGTAGGTGTGTAGTTAGAATACCTGTTTATGCATTCTTCACCATTGCCGCTTAGCAGGGTGTTGCAAAACGTTATGAGCGACGGTCTGAGTAGGCAAATTCTGCCGGCCCTCAGACCTAGCGCAATAGTTTTTCAACATCCTATTAGCCACTAAACCCGCACCAGCGCGTTATCCATCACCCGCAGTTAATTCATAAAGTAAGCCGCAAAGTCATTAACGCCCCGGATCTCACCAGTACCGATACCCAGAATATAAAGCACTTCTACCGTATCGGAGAAGTCGAGCTTTTCGTTCGGATCAAGATAATCAAAGGCATGATTCCAAACGCCCTGGTAGCGACTGGCACGCGCTGCCTGCACAAAGCTCCGCGTAGGTGCTGAGTTGCCATCCTGACGCAGATCCGCTGTGGCATTCGGGTCGTTACCATCCTGAATCCGCCTGTAATCAGTATTGGCACGGACATAGTTAAGGTCTTCACGCAACGCATGGTCTTCGTTCCACTGGCTGTGCTGAATCACATGCACACGGTTGCGCGTATTAAACTCCGGATACTGATTGCGAATGATTCGTACCACCGCTGCGGTGAAGTCCGATGGTCCACCTTCTGCCACCCAGACATCGCCACCGGCCGCCATGGTCGATACCCAGCTTCTTGCCGCCTGTTCTGCCGATGCACTCCGGCTGTTGTGGGCATCGAGCCAATTCTGCCCCCAGATGCGGCGCATCAGCCTTTCTGATTCAGGCAGATATCGACTGGCACTGTAAACGCCGGTAGTACCACCAACGACACTTAGCCTGATACCGAGTTCCTGTCCGATCACGTAAGCGGCGGCGGCTGCATGCCCGTCATCCGGATCAGGGCCGTGGTCGAAATGCGCAGCCAGCAGATCTGTCGACAGGTTCATTCGGCTGGATGTCGGGGTTTGAGTTGCAGGGGGTTGAGTTGCAGGGGTTTGAGTTGCGGGCGGTTGAGTGGAGGGAGACTCCACGGGCGCACTGCCTTCCACCCTGCAGGAACCGGCCGGCCCCCACCCCCAGCCGTCGCCATCATCGTCGACACAGGTCGAAGGCGTGGTCACCGGGTTACTGGCATTTTCCACCCGGCAGGAAGTCTGTCCGTTCCAGCCCCAGCCATCGCCATCGCTGTCCACGCAATTAGCAGAGCTTGCTTCATCCGGTGTCCCGTTACCTGCAGAAGTGTCTACACGACAGGAAGCCACGCCATTCCAGCCCCAGCCGTCGCCGTCCTCGTCAACACAGGCTGTGCTGCTGCCAGCAGCACTATTAGAAGAGTCGATAAGACAGGAAGTGCTGCCGTTCCAGCCCCAGCCATCCCCGTCGGGATCAACACAGGAAGAAGCGCTGGCATTCGACAAAGGAGCGAGAGCGGCAAGAGAGGCCATCAGCCAAAGACGATAAGTGGATAACAATGGTAAAACTCACGTACTGGTTCACAGGATCGCGCAGTTTAGCGACATGCGTCAGATCACTTTGTGAGCCGCCCCAAACTTTCTCTCAGTATACGAAACAGTAATACTTTACCCCGTACCCCCCATTTGATGCCGATTAATCTGACCGACAGCACACAACATCGGACAGAATTCCCGACAATTCAAAAACCCGACGATGTCGACAGAAAAATGAGCGGCATCAGCCGTTAGGCTACGTAGTTGATCTCAAGTGCACCACCTTGCAAAACCGACGCTGTCAGACTCTGGTTGTCGACGATGATGAAACCACACTTTCTATCATCGACGAATTACTCTCCGGAGCAGAAATAGAAGTAGCCACCGCCGACAGTGCCGAAAAGGCACTGGACATGTACTCACTGCACAGTTACGACGTGGTCGTCACAGATGTGCATATGGGCGAAATGAGTGGCTTTGATTTACTAAGACGACTCAAGCTCATTGACGACTCGATCAAAGTCATCGTGATGACCGGCTACAACAGCTACGAGTCGGTCCTGGAGGCTTTGCAACTCGGTGCGTACGACTATGTTGAAAAGCCAATAAAGAATCACGCTGCGTTAGTGATCGCTGTCCAACGAGCACACGAAAGCGCCAAGTTACAGCGGGAAAATCAGGACTTGCTGGTACAATTGAAAGCGAGCCACGAACAGCTCAGCACAGCCAACCGCAGTCTCAAAGAAGCGAATAGAAAACTAAAACGCCTGGCGGTTACCGACGGCCTCACCAATCTTTACAACCGTCGGTTTTTCGACCAGGTCATCAGTCGCGAAGTAGGCAGGCGCAACCGTTATCATCTCGCCTTTTCAGTCGTGATGATCGACGTCGACAACTTCAAGGAATTTAACGACACCTACGGGCATTCGGGGGGTGACATCGCAATCAAGGCTGTCGCCGAGGTTTTGCGTGAGTCAGCGCGTGCCACTGATGTCATTGCCCGCTACGGCGGGGAAGAGTTTGTCGTAGCGCTGCCGCTGACCGAACCCGATCGGGCGCTGACTTTCGCCGAGCGCGTCCGACGCAACCTTGAACAGCGGCTGATTGAAATTTCCGATACCCAGTCCACCACGATTACCCTGAGCGTAGGGATTGCGGGAGTGACCTCACTGGACCAAACGATCAGCGCTGCTGACTTACTGAAGTCAGCAGACGAGGCACTTTATAAATCGAAAAAGCAGGGCAAGAACCAATGCCAGATCGTGCCGATACAAAAGGGTAAGCCCAAAGCCGCCTGAGCAGGCAGGTTATCTGTCGCCAGGAGTCTGCGCGGTAGAAGTCCACATCGCGAGAGCGTGACCGGTTGCGTCTGATAACGTTTTTATTTGAGAAGCATAGTTATGCCTACGCGACGAAAATAAAGGCGTTTTCAGGCGCAATCCGGCGCGCTCGCAGTAGTGGAGGTTCTGCCGCGCAGACTCCTACTAGTGAGTATTGTAACACTTCGGTTCACGCGGGCAGGCCCCGCTGCGCGGACATATCACTCGCGCCTCGTTATCAATACCCCGCTCAAGCCATGCGATGTTGAGTATTTTAGCAACTCGATTAAGTTCCTTTTTTATCGCTGACGGGATGGCCGCGGATCCACCCCGACCACCGCAGGCTACTTTGAGGTCATGTGCGAGCGCATCGGCATCCTGGCCCTGTGCCGCAATGGCGGGGTTGAGTTCAATTCCGGTGCACAGCACCTGATTATTGCCAGCCAGGTCTTTCACCTTGATCGATTCACAACAATAGATTCTCGTTTCGGAACCGACATCCAGCAGCGATATCTGCGCTGAGGAATAACTCATGTCTGAATCAATCTTCCGAAACACAGCCCAGTGCTGACACGGATCCTGTACCAGCCGCATATTGCCCCATGGCAGCGGTATACCGTTTCCCCGATACACCGCATTGAGTTTGCCGGGCGGGTAAGCATCGAAGTAGTGCCAGTGGGGATAAGGCGATACCGCCGTCATACGCCGCATCACAATGGACGTCGATACATCGACATGTTTGCCTATGTTGACTTCGTAAGCGTGCTGTTCGAGAAGTCGTCGAAACGGCACTTTCGGACATAAAAGTGCGGCTGCAAAAAAGCTGCACTCAAAGTCACGCCAGGCATGCATGATGTCTTGTGCATCGACGGCACTGGCCTGACTCATATGCGGCGGTGCTTCACGAAAACCTTCTACCTGCTGCTTGCCTGTAAGCATCACACTCTTAACACCATCGCCGTTGTGCAGTGCCATGTGCCCGATATAGACGGCCAGATCATACTTGTGGCGTATTGGCTGCGATTTTAGTGTGTTGCTTAAATTAATAGTGTTGGGGGCGGTAAAGTATGAGCGCACCCGATCGGAGGAAGTCACCCCCAGATGATTAGTCGTCTCCGACGGCAATTCATCAAACCAACGCACTTTCAAACCTATGTCCGTACAAATGCGCTGCAGATCCTCGAGGTTCAGCGGCATCTGTTTCTTACCCACTTCTTCAGCCGCTCGCTCCAGATCCGGAAAGTGATTCTGGTTGCGTTCCTGATGGGCGCGAATCAAAAGATGTGCAAACTGCCGCCCGGACGTACCAGTCTGAGACAGCATTTCCGGAATTGCGATTTGCAGTATTTCCTCAGAAAAAAGGAAACCGGGTTCGAGCGCCATACCGGCAATCCCGCCCCGATTCCCCTTGTCCGGCACAATTTCCTCTTCCCCCGGCGCATCATCCAGAAACCACTCCGGAGACTTTTGAAACACGCTGGCGATCACCTCGAGCATCGCTTTGCTCGGGGTGCGCTTGCCGCGCTCAATCATCGACAAATAGGACACAGACGGGGCGGCTTCGGCATTGACCCTAACGCAGCGTGAGGATAGATCCTCAATTGTCAGCTTATTGCGTTTGCGCAGATTGCGGATTTTTGTACCCAGAAAATGAGCGTTTCTAATAACCGTTTTACTGGCAGCCATCTGTAAAATTCACATTGTATAATTTTTATTGTGAAATTATAATAGCTCCTGCATATACTTTGCAACCGTTACTTCCACTCGCCTCCAGGCAAACACGGAGCAGGAAAATGCAAAGTATTAACGGTTTTCATTTCGACGATAGATTCTGTCACTTTCTCACCCGGGAACTGCTGCCGCAGAGCGCAACGACCGCAGACTTCTGGGATCGATTCACTTCGCTGATTGACTCGGCATCCGAACTAACCGCTGTGGCGGTACCGCCCCGGACTGACGAGGTCTCGCTACTGCAACCTCGCTATGTGCTGAAAGCCGTCAATGCGCGTTGGGGAAGTCTGTATAACGCTCTCTACCATGAGGATGCTATTCCACACACCGCCGGACTGCGAACCGGACAACAATTCAACGTTGCCCGTGCGTCACGCGTTATCGACTATGCGCGCCAGTTTCTCGATGCAGCCTTTCCACTGGCCGAGGGCTCTCACAAAGACGCGGTCAGCTACCTGATCTACTACCAAAACCTGATGGTCACACTGGCCGACGGCAGCACTGTCGGGCTTAAGCACCCGTCACAATACATTGCCAAGGCCGGCCCGAAGGAAAATCTGCAAAGCCTGCTTTTACAGAACGCTGACTTAAGCGTCGAGTTGCGCTTCAATCGTTGCGGCACCAACGGCGCCAGCGATATGGCCGCTATCGACGACATCCTGATTGAAGCGCCCGCCCGCGCCACTGTGGGCAGCCACGCAGAAAATGTAGAAGATAAATGCACGGTATGGCGCAACATGCTGTCACTGACCAGCGGCACACTCAGTGCGCAATTTATGCGTGACGGAAAATCGCGAACACGACGCCTGCATCGCGATGCCGAATTCACCGCACGCGACGGAGAAACTCATCTTGTTAAGAGTCGCAATCCTGTAGCGCTGCATTTACGTGCTGGCAGCACCTGTGCAGCCGTGCGCGATGTGAATGACAATGCGCTGCCGGAAGCTGTCGTCGATGCAGCCCTCTTCGCGATGCTGACCAACAACTATACTCAGGCTGAGTTCGAAGTCGTTGCGTCGAGCCGCGAAGTGCATGAGATGCTGCAACCGCTGGCAGACAAGCTTCAAAACGAAGGCCTGCACCCTAACCAGTTCATACTGGTGAAAGGTTACCGTGATCACGCGCCGGCAGAAGCCGTCGCAACCGATACACCGGTAACGCAACCCGCGCCGTCTCACATTGCACGGGAGGCGAACCAGAACGCGACAATCGCCATGCAGCACAACGCTGTATTGAATGCGATACAGCACAACTACTTACCACACTGACAATAGCGTTCAGTCACCGCAGCGTTTATGAACCCAAAGCGCATCGCATTCCGCCTGCGCTTTGGCAAGCTACTGCCGCTGAAAACTGTTTATCACTACCACCCTATTCTTCATTGCCAGCATTCTGGCCTATGTACACCCTGGATTGTTATGAATAAATACTCGACACTCATCTCTGAAAACGCCGACACGATAGCTAAGTACGGTACCCACTGGTCTGCGATCGATCCGGAAAACGTTGCGCGCATGCAACTGCAAAACCGATTTCAAACCGGACTGGATATCGCTAAACACACTGCATCCGTGATGCGTGCAGACATGGACGCCTATGATGCCGACCCGACAAAATACACGCAGTCACTCGGTGTATGGCATGGCTTTATCGCCCAGCAGAAGATGATATCTGTTAAAAAGCACTTTAATACGCCCAAGGGACGCTACCTGTATCTGTCCGGCTGGATGATTGCCGCGCTACGATCGGAATTCGGCCCACTGCCCGATCAGTCCATGCACGAGAAAACATCGGTTCCTGCGTTAATTGAAGAACTGTACACTTTTCTAAAGCAGGCCGACGCTCGCGAACTCAGACACCTGTTTACAGAACTCGATGACGCACGCGCGCAGAGCAACGATGTGCGCATCAAGGCTGTCACAGACCAAATCGACAACTTTGAGACCCATGTGGTACCGATTATCGCCGACATCGATGCAGGATTCGGCAATGAAGAAGCCACCTATCTGCTGGCGAAGAAACTGATTGCAGCCGGCGCCTGCTGTCTGCAGATTGAAAACCAGGTATCTGATGCCAAGCAGTGCGGCCACCAGGATGGCAAGGTCACCGTGCCACACGAAGACTTTCTGGCCAAGATCAACGCGCTTCGCTATGCGTTTCTTGAAATGGGTGTCGAAGACGGCATCATCGTCGCACGCACAGATTCCCTCGGTGCCGGTCTGACTCAAAAGATCCCCGTGTCACAGACTCCCGGTGACCTCGCGGATCAGTACAACGCATTTATAGAAGGCAAAGAAATCACCGCTGACGATGACTTGAATTCCGGTGACATCGTGATGAAGCGGGACGGCAAACTCATTAAAGCCGCACGCCTGCCGAACGGACTGATTCAGTTCAAGCCGGGCACCGGTGAAGACCGTGTCGTACTGGACTGTGTCACTGCACTTCAAAATGGCGCTGACATGCTCTGGATTGAAACTGAAAAGCCACATGTCGGCCAGATTGCCAGCATGGTGGATCGGGTTAAGGCAGTGGTTCCCAACGCGAAGCTTGTGTACAACAACAGCCCTTCATTCAACTGGACACTGAATTTTCGTCAGCAGGTATTTGATGCATGGCAGGAAGCTGGTAAGGACATGGCCGCCTATGATCGCGACAACCTCATGTCAGCAGAATACGACGACACCGAGTTATCAGCAGAGGCAGACGAGAAGATCCGCTGCTTCCAGGCCGACGCCTCGGCACATGCCGGCGTGTTCCATCACCTGATTACACTGCCAACGTACCACACTGCGGCGTTGTCCACCGACAACCTGTCCAAAGGCTACTTCGGTGACGAAGGGATGCTCGCCTATGTGCTGGGCGTTCAGCGTCGGGAAATTCGCGAGGGGCTCGCCTGCGTGAAACATCAGGACATGGCCGGTTCCAACATTGGTGACGATCACAAAGAATATTTCAGTGGCAACCAGGCGCTGAAAGCAGCAGGTGAAGACAATACGATGAACCAGTTCGGTTAATCGGTTTTGCAAACAAAAAAGGCCGCGTTGATACGCGGCCTTTTTGCGTGTAACAACACAAACCCATCTTGCGCTAATTGCCTCGTACCCCGCCACCCCCCGACTGCTCAAGCTGCCGGATTCGCCACCAAAGCCTGACTGACAGCGCGACCGTCGCTACCGTCAGCCCGATAATCAGCCCCGCCCACAGCCCACTTGCACCAAAGCCAAGATGGTGCGCGCTGTAGTAACCGATACCAAACGCGATAACCCAGTAGGACACCAGATTGATCAGCATCGGCACGCGCGTATCCTGCAAACCCCGAAGCATGCCGATCAGCGATACCTGCAGGCCGTCCGACAACTGAAAAATTGCCGCAAAAATCAACAGATGTCCGGCAAAGCGAATCAGTTCGGGATCGCTGGTGTAAAGACCGGGCAGCCATTTTCTAAACAGCACCAGCAGGCTTGCCGTGGTGACTGCCATCATCAGTGTAATGAACAGGCCGCTTAAGACTCTAAGCCTGATCGCCGCCGGCGACTCCCTGCCGAACACCCGACCGATTCGGGCCGTTAACGCGAAGCTCAGGCCGAGGGGCAACATGTAGCACGCCGATGCAATACCGATCGCAATGTTGTGCGCCGCCGCCTGTAACGTGCCGATGACCCCCATTTGAACGCCGGTAACAAAGAACAGACCGGCTTCGAACAGCAGACCAAAATAGATCGGAACAGAAAGCGAGAGCATCGGCTTAATCGCCCGCCACGATGGTCGTTCAAAGCCTGCAAACAGTTTGAACCGCTCAAAGCGTTTACGCCTGTGCAGCAACCATAACAGGCAGGCTGCCATGGTAAACATCACGAAGGAGGTGGCCATACCAATACCACTGAGCCCAAGCTTTGGAAAGCCGAACCAGCCCAGCCCGAAGGTGAGGTCTGCCAGCAGGTTTACCAGCAAGCCGATAAACTGCACCAGCAGCACCGGTCTGGTCAACGCTGTAGCTTCACACACATTGCGACAGACCATCACGACCGCGAAGGCGGGCAGACTCCAGCACGCGGTCATCAGGTAGGCTCTGATGTGCGGTACCAGTTCTGCCTGCACAGACCAGCGCGGCAGACTCCAGACCATGGCCAGTGCGAACAACAGCGCCACCAGTCCGGTAATGACACCCAGCCACATACCCTGTCGGAACACCTCGCCGACAGCAATACGTCGGCGCTGCCCGATAAGCTGGGACAATATCGGTGATAAGCCCGCCATCACGCCTATACACATCAGCGAAGCAAAAAACCACATGCCCGCGCCAATACCCCCGGCCGCCAGTTCCGTGGTACCAAGCCGACCCGCAACCAGCGCGTCCACAAAGCCGTTGCCCATCTGCAGCAGCTGCGCCCCGATCAGGGGCAGCGCCACATACAGTGATCGCCGGACTTCAAGCAGCAGCCGGCGCGTATCGACCTTATTCACACATCACAGCAGCGACCACCTTCACTACGACAGATCAGCCGGCAGGGTTTGCTGCAAAGACGAACGCTGTGAAAAAGAGGCATGCCACTGCGCCAGTAGCGGATGCGTCGCACGCCAGTTTTCATCGGGATTGCGAAAATCGATGTACTCAAGCGCGATGGCTATCGATAAAGTACCGATATCAACAATATCGCTGAACGACGCCACCTGAGACTCGAGCGCGGCGAGCGCCCGCCGGTATTTGAGTTTTTGATTATCGATCCATTGATCCCACTGCTTAGCCTGCGGACGCGCAAACGTCTCGTAGCGCACCAGCACAGCCGCATCGCAAATACCATCGGCGATGGCCTGCCGCCGCAGACAGTCCCAACGGGTGGGATCATCCGGGAACAGCGATCCGTTGCCAAGCGTATTCAGGTATTCGCAGATGACTCTCGAATCGTACAGCGTTCTGCCATCGTCAAGAATCAGCGCCGGAATTTTGCCAAGCGGGTTGTCCGCGTTGAGCGCATCATCCGGGGAGACCGGTGTGAGCGCCAGTGGAACACGCGTTATTTTATCTTCAAGGGCGCACTCGAATGCAGTGACCAGTACTTTGCGCACAAAGGGCGACGCGGGGTTGTAGTAAAGCTTCATCGGATCAGCCGGACAGGACAGGCTCGTGATTCTACTGTGCCCGGCACCCGGGCATCACTTTTTTCTGCACCCGGCCGCGGGTCATGGAATAACGCGCCGTTATTTACCCATGGAACGCAACACACTGCGAGCGGCCAGCGCCACCGGTGCAATCGTCTCCTGCAGTATTTCATTGCGATCAAAACGCGCGTTGTCGCTTTGGACGGCAGAACGCAGTGCATCGCCGAAGGCCATGCGCAATTCGGTGCCCACATTGTACTTGCAAATGCGGGTATTACGCGCCAGCTCAGCGCGCTGCGCATCAGGAACGCCGGAACCACCGTGGATTACCAGCGGCACCTCTGTCACCGCCTCTATAGATTTGATTCGCGCGACATCGAGCCCCGCAGATGTGGTCTGCTGCAAGTGCACATTGCCGACTGATATCGCCATGGCATCAACGCCGGTTTCAAGGGCAAATCGCTGCGCTTCGAGCGGATCTGTGCCACAGGATGATTCCCCTTCTGCGTAGCCAACGAACCCGATTTCACCCTCACAGGAAATACCAGCACTGTGCGCTGACTCTGCAATGGCAGCAGTTTCGTCGATGTTTTGCTGTAGTGGCTTGCGCGAACCGTCGTACATCACCGACGTGAACCCGCAGTCTATCGCCTGCTGACACTCCGCTGCCGAGTAGCCGTGATCGAGGTGGGCGACCACCGGCACGGTGGCCTGCTCACCAAGGTGGCGAAACATCGCTGCCAGTACCGGCAGCGGGGTATGCGCACGGCAACCTGGGCCGGCCTGAAGAATCAACGGCAGCTGCTCGGCCTGCGCCGCCTCGGTGTAGGCACACATGTCTTCCCAGCCAAGGCAAACCAGACCGGCGACAGCATAACCCTCGCGCAGCGCGGGCTGCAGCACCTCGGCAAGGGTAACGAGCGGCATGTTCTATTTAAACTTGGCAATCATGTCCTTGATGCCGGGGATGGTTTCTATCTGATACGCATGCGTCGGCTGAAAGAACTGCACCAGGGACCGCTGGGTCAATCCACCCAGAATGGTGAAGTAGTACATTTCATAGCCGGGCAGTACCGCGCACGGGTGGTACCCTTTATCAAGGCAGATCGTGGAACCGTCGACGATATGGTAAGCATCACCGGGCTTGTTGTCCTCGCGCTGCAGCATCTGCACACCGGAGCCGTGATTCGGCTTAAAGCGAAAGTTATATGTTTCATCGTGACGCGTTTCATCCGGCAGGCGGTCGGTGTCGTGCTTATGTGACGGAAAGCCGGACCAGCCACCTGCCCCGACGGTATACAGTTCACTGACCAGCAGCCTGCCGACCTGGCCGTGCTGCTTCTGTCCAAGAATATGTTTGATTTTGCGATGTGTCTTGGTGTCGTCCGAACCGTATTGCACCAGATCGAGTTCTGCGGCGCGAACATCGAACGGAGTCAGGACTTCATCGTATTTGGCACCGGCGATAAACGTTTCCGTATTGTCGGAGACGCAGGACAAGGTCACTTTCGCACCGCTGGGTATATACACGCCTTCCGGTTCGCCGTCCCATACATCCTCACCCCGGTTGCCAAGCGCTTTGAAACTTACCCCCTCGACTTCCACATCGACAGAGCCCGTGGCCGGTACGATACAGGTTTCATAGCCGGGCACCTGATACTCAAAGGCCTCTCCCTTTTTGAGTTTTACGATATTAAAATAATTGAGCGGTACCAGATCATTGTCGGCATCGACGATGGGCTGGTTGTTGTTCTCATACGGTGCTATGTGCATGCTAAAAAACCTGTTGTTGTCGGCTTAAGACTCTGCCGTGTCGACCGGCCCTGAACGGGCCGCCAGAAATTCCTCGAGTTCTTTGCTGTCGGGCATGGCCGGCGCACAGCCAACCCGTGTTACCACAATCGATGCGCAGGCCGCGCCGCGCAACAAAGCCTGCTCAAGCGTAAACCCGTTTGCCAGCGAGGCGATAAAGCCGCCCATAAAACTATCACCGGCGCCAGTGGGTTTAATCGCCTCCGCGGGGAAAATACCTGTGGTGATTTCCTTGTCACCGGCGAACGTCACCGCTCCTTTTTCACCCATCTTATAGACGACAATGCCCGCACCGGATGCCGCCAGTGTCCGGGCTTTGTCGAGTCCGCGGTCATAGTCACCGGCCATAAAACCAAATTCGACATCGTTGCCGATAATCACATCACACATCGACGCCGCCTCGGAATACACCGCAGCCGCTTCATCGGCAGAGCGCCAGCTATAGGGACGGTAGTCGACATCGAAGATCAATGGCAACGCGGCTTCACGGGCTTTTGCAAATGCAGCCAGTGCCGCACTGCGCGATGGTTCAGCCGCCAGCACAGTCCCGGTTGTAATCAGGCCGGCGTAGTCGCGCCACTGCACAGCGCTGACATCATCCTCGGTCATTTCAAAATCAGCCGCACCGTTGCGGTAGATCACCGTCTCGTGATTTTCGACCGTACATTCAGACACCGCCAGTGAGTTGCGCGCCTCACCGCCGACCGTTGAAACAAAACGGCGGTCCACCCCGTATTGGTCGAGTTGATTCAGGCAGAAGCGCCCGATCGCATCATCGGATACACGTGTCACAAGCGATGCGGCACAGCCCTGTCTGACCAGCGCAACACAAATATTTGCGGAAGAGCCACCAAGGCAGGCATAGAACTCTGTTGCATGTTCGGTTTTGGTGTTGACGGGTTGCGGATAAAAATCCATACCGGCGCGCCCGATCACCAGAAACGGCTTATCTGATGACAACTTCACCCACGGCTCCCTGTATTAAAACGCACTGACGCTATACCCCGCGTCGCTGCCTGACACGTGAAGACTCCCACTCTTCGTGAGCGGCCCGCACTTTATCGCTGTTGGTGATCTGCGGAGTGCCCACTTCCCACCAGGTGTGTCCCTGATTCGTCCAGCCCTCGTGAGAATCGACATTCATGACAATCACCGAGGTTTTGTCCGCCTGCCGCGCCCGCGAGAATGCCTCTGCAAGTTCAGCCGGGCTGGCAACCGTTTCAGTATTCGCGCCCATTGATGCCGCATGTGCCGCAAAGTCGACTGCAAACGGCTTGTTGACGGTCGGACAATCACTGAACAGATTATTAAAGCTCTCATTGCCTGTGTTGTTCTGCAGCTTGTTGATCACTGCGAAACCGCCGTTGTCCAACACCAGAATAATCAGTTTCTTTTCGGTGAGCACCGAGGAGTAAATATCCGAGTTCAGCATCAGGTAGGAACCGTCACCAACGAATACAATAGTGTCCTGATCCGATTCCTTTTCACACTGCGCGATACGCGCACCCCAGGCACCTGAGATCTCATAGCCCATGCAGGAATAACCGAATTCCACATCGACCGTGCCGGTTTTCAGCGTGCGCCAGTTTGCCGTTACTTCAGCGGGCAGACCACCGGCAGCAGCAACCACGCGATCCGCCGGATCGCAGTGTTCATTCACCACACCAATCGCCTGTGCATAGGAGTTGGGACGATTGCCATAGGCTACATTCACCGCTACATAAGCATCCCACTTCTCGCGCTCCTGTTGTGCTGTTGCCGTCCACTTTGCCGGTGCTTGATAGCCGTCAACTGCTTTCGATAATTCCTGCAGCGCAATTTTCGCATCCGCCACGACGGTCTGTGACCCATGCTTCGCCGCATCGTGACGCGCCGCATTAATGGAAATAAAAAGGGCGTCTTTGGCAAATGCCGTCCATGAGCCAGTGGTGAAATCCTGCAGACGTGTACCCACGGCAACAATCACGTCGGCCTGCTCTGCAATGGTGTTGGCCGAGTCCGAACCGGTCACGCCGACCGGGCCGATATTCAACGGGTGAGTCGCCACCATGTTCGCCCGACCGGCGATGGTTTCCACCACGGGTATCTTCGTCGCCTCGGCAAACGCCGTTAATTCAGCCACCGCTTTGGAATACTGCACACCACCACCGGCAATAATCATTGGTCGCTGTGCGGTTTTGAGCAGTTCCACTGCAGCCTGTATTTCGGCGGTATCCGGACGCTGTCGTCTGATGTGATGCACTTTTCTATCAAACATCACTGTCGGGTAGTCGTAGGTCCACCCCTGCACGTCCTGCGGTAAACCGATAAACGCGGGGCCGCAGTCAGCGGGGTCGAGCATGGTAGCGATGGCGGCAGGCAGTGACTGAATCACCTGTGCCGGATGTGTGATCCGATCCCAGTACCGGGTGACCGGTTTGAATGCGTCGTTCACTCCGAATGTCGGATCATTGAAGTTTTCCAGCTGTTGCAGCACCGGATCCGGCAGGCGGGTTAAAAAGGTATCGCCGCACAGCAGCAACATCGGTAATCGATTGGCATGAGCCAGCGCGGCAGACGTCAGCAGGTTGGACGTGCCCGGTCCTGCCGACGCAGTGCAAAGCATGATGCGTTGTCGCAGGTGATACTTGGTGTAGCCTGCCGCAGCAAAACCCATGCTTTGTTCGTTCTGACCGCGATAGAGCGGCAGCTCATCGCGGTGCTCATAAAGTGCTTCACCAAGGCACGGCACGTTGCCGTGACCGAATATACCGAAGCCTCCGCCAAACAGGCGCTTCTCTTCGCCATTAATCGTTATAAACTGCGCCGCCAGGTAGCGCACAATCGCCTGAGCCGTAGTCAGTCGAACCGTGTCATCACTCATGTTTCGTTATCTCCCGGCTCCATCGAGTCACGCGCTTGTTGACGCCTAAAGAATAGCGAGGATACAATAAATGCAACCGGTTGCAAACCACTAAAGATCGCTTCAGCGAAACAAAAAACAGCCTGTGCGGCTCCGCTTCGGCAGTGCTGTGCGGAACAAACACTGCAGCGGGATAAGCCCGTGTCGCCGGCTACTGCACCCAACCTGTCTGAAGGAATTATTCATGAGTATCAGAATCGGAAATGCACCCTGCTCCTGGGGGGTTGAGTTTGCGCAGGACGAACGCAACCCGCCCTGGGAAAAGGTACTGGCAGACTGCAGTGCAGCGGGCTACAAAGGTATTGAGCTGGGACCGGTCGGTTACATGCCCGAAGACCCTGCCCGACTCGCTGACGCCCTGGCACAGCACGACCTTGAATTGATCGGTGGCGTTGTGTTCCGCGCGTTCCACGACCCGAAACAATGGGACGACGTACTCGATGGTGCAAAGCGTACCTGTGAGGCTCTGAAAGCCCACGGTGCAAAACACTTCGTATTGATCGACTCTATCTCGGAGCGCCGTGCTCCGACCGCCGGCCGCGCCACCGAGGCGGAACAGATGGATACTGATGAGTGGAAAGCCTACCGCGACCGCATTGTTACTATCGCGCGCCTGGGTGCAGAGGAGTACGGGCTGATACCTGAGATACATCCGCACGCCGCAGGATTTATGGATTTCGAACCGGAGGTAGAGCGATTGCTCGAAGAAGTTGATCCGGCCTTGTTAAAAATCTGCATAGATACCGGCCACTGTACCTACGCAGGCTTTGACCCGGTCGCGTTCATGCAAAGACATATGGAGCGCATTACCTACGTGCACTTTAAAAACACGGACGCCGCGGTTAAGGCAGACGTAATCAGCAAGCGCACCGGCTTCTACGATGCCTGCGGACAGGGCATCTTTTGTACCCTCGATAAAGGCGAGGTTGATTTCCCCGCAGTGCGGCAACTGTTAGTGGATGCAGGCTATGAGGGCTGGTGCACGATAGAGCAGGACTGCGATCCGACACTCGATCCGGACCCGCTCGGGGACGCAACGCTCAACCGGCAGTATCTGCAGTCTATCGGCTTCGCCTAGGAAAACACCATGAACAAACTCAAATGGGGCATGGTCGGCGGTGGTGAAGGCAGCCAGATCGGTCCGGCACATCGACTGGGCGCGGGACTCGACGATCTGTTTGAATTTACCGCCGGGGCACTGGACCATCGACCGGAAGCAGGCCGTACCTATGGCCGGCAACTCGGGCTCGACGCAGACCGCGCGTACGGCGACTGGCGCGAGATGTTAGCCGGTGAAAAGGATCGTGAAGATCGCATTGACCTCGTCACCGTGGCAACGCCCAACGCGACGCACTTCGAAATCACCCGGGCGTTTCTTGAAGCGGGCTTCCATGTGCTGTGCGAAAAGCCAATGACCATGACCGTCGACGAAGGGGAACAAATCGTTCGCACTGCGCGCGCCTCCAACCGCATTTGCGCGGTGAATTACGGCTACACCGGTTACTCACTGGTGCGTCACATGAAAGCGATGATCGCACGCGGTGACCTCGGGGCGATCAGAGTCGTCAACGCAGAGTTCGCGCACGGTCATCATGCCGACGCTGAAGACGCGGACAATCCACGTGTTCGATGGCGCTATGATCCCGCCCAGGCCGGGGTATCTGCGCAGTTTGCCGATTGTGGTATTCACGCCATGCATATGGCGAGCTTTGTCACCGGGCAGGAAGTTACCCGGCTGTCGGCGGATATCGTCTCGTGCATCAGCTCCCGCGAACTGGAAGATGATGCGATGGTGAATTTCCGTATGGATGGCGGTGCCGTTGGGCGCCTGTGGACTTCTTCGGTCGCTATTGGCCGACAACATGGCTTAACCATACAGGTGTTCGGCGAAAAAGGCGGTCTGCGCTGGGCACAGGAGCAACCGAATCAACTGTTTTACATGCCATTGAATCACCGCCTGCAGATTATAGAGCGCGGCGAATCCGGTTTGTCACCGGAAGCGGATCGCACCACACGGGTCACTATCGGACACGCTGAGGGCATGCCGCTCGCGTTTGCCAACATTTATAAAGATCTGGCGGAGGCCATAGACGCCGTCAACTCGGGACGCACCTGTGATCCCGCAGCGGATCAGTATCCGCGTGCCGAAGACGGATTGCGTTCAATGGCTGCGGTCGAAGCAGTTGCATTGTCGGGTAAAAACGACGCATCGTGGGTTGATGCACGACCGCCGATGTTCAGATAGTACGATAGCCCGCTTCAATGCGGGCTCCTGTCAGTAGAGTCGTGCGCCACGTCAGTGATGGAAATTAAAAAGGGCGCGTCCGGGTACATGCCCCCTCCTATCGCCTGCAGCGTCACCCTTCCCCCCCGCACAAACGGATGAACTGGCTCGATGTAAGACCGCAGCCATTTATCAGTAAGCGCATCGCCGATGAAAAAGTGAGATGCACGATAGACCGACACGCTTACTCGTCCGAACGATCCTGACTTGCAGTCAGAACAGTGACGGATTTACCACAATTTTTAACACACCAGGTGGCGATGCGAACTCCCCCCGCACTTCAGCCCTGCTATCATCGCGCCTTATTTGTCATGACGTATAATGCTACCATCGCTTCGAAGGTAGATAGATGACTGAAGTAGACATACTGATTTGTGGGGCGGGACCAGCGGGGCTGGGGGCTGCCTGGAGACTGGCAGAATTATCTGCACAGTTTAACTGCAACTGGCAGCTACTGGACTCCGCAAACGAGCCCGGCGGTATGGCTGTCTCTGTAAGCAAAGACGGATTCACCTGGGATCTCGGTGGCCATGTGTTGTTCCCGCATTACAGCTACTTTAATGACGTGTTGAATAGTGTGGTCAGCGATTGGGTTGAAGTTAAGCCGGTTCGCGGTGCCTGGATGTTTGACCGGTTTATACCGTATCCGGTGCAGAGAAACATCAGGCACTTCCCAACACCGCTGCGAGAGCGCTGCCTTGCCGGCATATCCCGACCGGAAAATGAAAAGGCGCCGGAAAACTTCGAGCAATATTTAAAAGCTGCTTTCGGCCAGGGCTTATACGATGTTTTCTTTGAATCGTTAAACCTTAAAATGTGGGGCACACATCCACGTCACATGGGCACTGCCTGGACTCAACATCGCAGCGGATCAAAGGCAAGTAACGTCCCGACTGTCGACCTCGCACGCATCGTTGAAAACATCAGGGAGCAACGCGATGATCCGGCGTGGTCCGACGATACCCGTATACGTTATCCCGCAAAAGGCGGCACAGGCTCGGTATGGCGTGGCGTCGCCGCCAGGCTTCCGACGGATCGCCTGCACTTGAATACAGAAATCGTATCCATTCACCTGAAAGAACAAACCGCAACCCTAAACGACGGACGAAAGGTTCGGTATCAGCGTCTTTTCAATAGCATGCCTTTGGGGAAGTTACTGAGCATAATTTCCGATCAGCCACATCTGGCAAAACTGGCCGGCTATTTTTCGCCGGCAAAGGTCGACGTGGTGGGCATCGGCGTTCAGGGCAAGTGCCCCGAGCAACTCGAGGACGTTTGCTCTCTCTACCTGCCAGACCCTGACATTCCTTTCTGGCGCGCAACAGTCCTGTCAAATTACTCACCATCCATGGCACCGGCCGATCACTGGTCGATACTCTGTGAAGTAAACAGCGGTCCGGATGTGGACGCTGTCAGCCAGCCGGTTGAGAGCGTAATTGCCGGCTTGCAACAACTCGGCTTCGTCTCACCCGATAACATCGTGTCTGTGTGGTCTCGGCATCTTCCTAACGGTTATCCGGTACCCACCTTACAACGGGATGAAATGCTTTCGAGTATTCAAAAGGAGTTAACGACCCATAACATCTTCAGTCGCGGTCGCTTCGGTGGCTGGAAGTATGAAGTGTGCAATCAGGACCATGCGTTTATGCAGGGTGTGGAAGTTATCGACGCAGTGCTAAGTGGCACACCGGAGATCACCTATCCAACACCGCACCTCGCCGGAAAGATCGAAGCGAAATAACTCTGGAATCAAAGAATAAAACCCCTGCTTAAATAGAGCCAGGCAAGCGGCCAAATTAGTTCTAAGGAGTAAAAATAAAAATGAATATACTCGCTCTCATCGCCCACCCTGATGATCTGGAAATTGCCGCAGCCGGAACCATTTGCCAACTGGTAGAAGATCAGCACAACGTGCTGATTGCAGTAGCAACCGACGAAGCCTGTGAATCGACCCGGAAAGTGCGCCAGGCTGAAGCAATTAACGCAGCGCAGTGCATGGGACTATCCGCCAGCCACATTTTATTCCTCGGTCAGGAAGATCGCTTTGCCGCTAACACATTACACTGGCAGCAAATACTACAAGCGTGGGTACAATCGCACGACATACAGCCAGATATAGTGATCACCCATTCAAAGAACGATACCCATCAGGACCACCGGGCGATCCGAAAACTCGCGATGTCAGCATTTGAAGATACCGCCAGCCTGTTTTTGTTTGCCGCTGTTGTAAACTCACTTCGGCAGTGTGATTTTTCGCCTTCAATATTTGTGGATACCGACCGGCACTGGCAGAACAAACGTCGTGCACTCGCCTGCTACCCTTCTCAGGATGTGCTTGGCAGAATAAGAATTAATGACATCGACCGGCACGAGCGTCACCATGCAGCGGCACTCGGTACAACACGGGTTGAGGCATTTGAAGCGATACTCACACACCCCGTCAAGGCAATGCAGCTACTCAGGCAGTTTGCGTTACAGCACGCCGCATTTTCCGGAGAAAAAACTACAGAGAGCGCAGCTGTGGCTGTCACCCCAGTCAGGACGCAGCAGGCAGAGACCGCCTGACAGCCAGTTGGCTATGTCAACGCTGTTACGATTGCAACGCGCTATATTTTTGAAAGCGCGTCACGTATTGATTCACTTCGCTCTTCGAGACTGAACGGCAACTGGTCGATTTCCTTTTCCGTATCAGGCATCACGCCGTCTTCACTCATGCTCGCGATGACTGCCTTTGCTTTTTCAATATCATCCATCTGCACGTAGCTGGCGGCGAGCATTAACATCCCTGCTCGAGACTCAGGGGTGAGCTCAAAAAATGTTGAGAGTAGATTTTCCGCGTCATTGTATCGGTTCAGGTAATACAGCAGACTGCCCTCTATCCACAGGTACGAGGGCGGGAAATGCGGATGTAGTTTCTTTGCCTGTCGCATGGCAGACAACCCCTCGTTCAGATCACCTCCGTACAGCGATGCCTCTGCAAGCAATGCATAACCATCTGCAAAACTCGGATACAGTTCGATGCTGTTTCGTGCTGCATCTATCGCCTTTTCATGGTCCTTCAGGGTGATATTCAGAAGTCCAACGGCAAAGTAGGCGAGCGGCTGTTCGGCGTTGCTGCCAATCGCCGCCATGGCCGATTCCAGACCCGCCTCAACCTGTTGCTGTGTATCTTCTTCGCTGCCAGCCAGCATGGCACTGCGCGCGTAAGTAACAGCAACGCCCGCATGCGCCCGTGCATAGTCAGGATCAAACGCCAGCGCTCTGCGAAAATAGCCCCGGGCTTCCTCATAGGCAACCGGGGTGGCCTCACGCAACCGATCCATACCGCGGAGTAACATGCGGTACGCCTGTGGATTCCTGTTTGGCGTTGTCTGCTCTACCGCACGGTTGATCGACAGCGCCCTGATAATCTGATTAGCCGCCTGCGTCTGCACATCGAACGGGTTGTCCATCGGTCGATCATAGCGATCGGCCCAAATGTTTAAACCGTTTTCAGGATCAATAAGTGACACATTGACGCGCACCCGATCGTCCTGCTCCGTGACCGTACCCCGAACCAGATAATCTGCACCGAGTGCTTCTGCGATTTCCCTGAACCCGCTGTCAGCATTCACATAACCGGAACTCGAGCCGTAGGAAATCACCTGCAGACCTGAAGTCTTCGACAAGTCCGTGGAAAGATCCTCCGCCAGACCGTTGCTAAACAGCGGGTCAGTCGCACTGCCTAAACTAATAAACGGCAGCACGGCCAGTGTAATGTCAGCAGCCTCATTACCGGTTGCAGACCTGTGATCGGGCTTGCTCAAAAAAAGTGCTATCGCAAATGCCAATACCGCACCGACACCGGCAATAACAAAGGGCAACCACTGGCGCTCTGTATGATCGGCCGCTGACGCATCGTCCGGTGCAACATCAGGTATTCTGAGCCGGTATCCCCCGTTCGGCACTGTTTCGACCGACTGCCCGCCAAGTACCCCGCGAATATCTTCTATACACTGCGCGAGGGAATCGTCGGTCGTAATTATTCCCTGCCACACCGTATCCAACATCACCCGCTCACTGACCACCTCCCCTGCGTGCTGAAGCAACAGCGATAACACCTCGGCAGACTGAGGGCGCAGCGACAACCGTTCTCCGTCCGGCGTGCGCAGCTCTCCAGTGGCCGTGTGCAGCCTGATCGCGCCGAACTTTAGTATTTCAGGCGTTTTTGTGTATTTTTCGTCGCTCATTCAGGTATTTTCGCGCCACACAACCGACGGGTACCAGTCCGACAAATAATGCAGGCAAGCAGGGCATTCACCTGCGCAAAGAGCATCAGCTTTGCGCCCTCCGCCCCATGGCTGACAGTCCTCTACCTTTAAAAGTGCATCCACTCAACGAAAAATTCGTCAGCTTCTCCATTGGGATTAGCAATTTTGTTGATGTCAGCGATTTTCTGATAATACTCAGTCTCGTGAACAATTATCGGTATAGGTCGATTGAATTTTTCCACTATTAAATTCGACTGATGTAACTCAGCAGCAACTTCAGCGGCAATATTCCAGGTTCTATTGGCTATTTCTGCTGCAGCATCATCGCAGGCACTCCAATCATTTTGCTTTTCCCCGGTGTTATATTCTTTGATCTCCTTGCTAAACTCGCTTTTCATTGCGTCAATAGAGGCGGAAGAACTAAACCCGCTTCCCTCTTCCCCAAAAACACACAAGTCATTTTGTATCCAAAACGCGTAGTTCCACCTTGCTTCAGACAGACTTGAAGCTTTTTCAACCATCAGTTTAACCTGTTCATTGGTGTTGTAACCGATAGTGATTGATGGCATCCAGGAACCATTTTCAATGTAAAAGGACAAGGCATAGATGTCGTTCGCCTTTTCCTTATCGATGCCGGATATCGCTTCCGATGCCTCTGTGTAAAGACGTGCTTTCAACGGTATTTTCTCCAGTTACTTCGTTGGCGATTTCGCCTGCTTTTAGCCTGACCTGGACTGCATCCCTTCCCTGAAGGCGTTTGTATCGTCGGACCTGCAATGTTCGTCACCTCAATACCGACTATCAAATGTGGCGGCCTCTCAAAGTACCTCGTTCGATCACTTCACTCGGAAACAGCCGCGCCTCCGGGTAGCGATCCGGCTCATCCAGCATCGCTACCACCAGTTCAATCGAGGACCTGATAATTTGCTTCACCGGTTGCCGGATGGTGGTCAGGTTAATGTTCTCCCAACCAGCCATCTCCATATCATTCAACCCAATGATACCGATATCTTCGGGCACACTCAGCCCGGCATCGGCAATCGCACTCAACGCGCCGATCGACAAGACATCGTCACCGCAGAAGTAGGCCTCCTTTGGGGAGTGCGCTATCAACCGCTGCATCTCACAGCGTCCGGCTCTGAAGGAATACCCTGTGGCAAACGAATAGCTGGCCTCGACTGCTGCGTGGCTTTCAACGACAGATTTAAACCCGCTGAGACGATCCTGAGTAGATGTCGCAGATTCAGGTCCGCCAAGAAAAGCAACTCGCCGGTAACCGCGCTCGATGAGTTCAGTGGCCGCCATGCGGCCGCATTCCACATTATCGATACCAACAACATGTACCTGCGGCGCGCTTGACTGTCGACCGAACGAATGCACCACCGGTATCCCCGCTTCTTTAAAAGCGCGGGAAAATTCCGGCGTCAACGTCGAGGAGGCCACCACCACACCGTCGACGGAGTACTGTCTTAACATACTGACCGAGTTAGCCGGGTCGGTTTCATCACTAAGGTTTACCAGCAATGGCCGCAACCCGCGCTCCTGCAGACCACGGGTGAACAAGTCGAAGACTTCGAGAAAAATCGGGTTGTGAAAGTTATTGGACACCAGACCGATCAGGCGGGTACGCCCGGTGGTCAGACTGGACGCGAGTGCATTCGGGGTATAACCAAGTTCAGCTGCCGCCTCTTCAACTTTGGCGCGCATACTGTCGGAAACAGAAGCCCCCCGAGTAAAAGTACGTGACACCGCTGAGCGTGAAACGCCGGCCCGGATGGCTACATCTTTTAGAGTGACAGACATCGCTTACGTGTGTCAGCTGCCATCAGAGTTCTTATCCGAAGCTTCCGGTGCCGCTTTAGCGTTACTGTTCGCCTCCGGTGGAACCACCGGTGTCGTGTTGTGCGGCCAGCCATCAAAAAAGAACTGCCACACCGCGTAGATGCCAATCGCACCAAAAACCACGCCCCAGAACGGGGCAAGCGCAATGAATTCAAACACAGACCAGACAGCGCAAACTGCAACCACAGCAATACGTCGCCACACCGGCAGAAAAAAATCGACTTGCAGATCAAATGCTTTCACGACAAATTACTGCGCTACCGGACGCGCTGTTCGACCCACTATGCGGCCCCTTCGTATTCAGTGCCGGTTTTAGCACCGGTGATATACGCCACAACGTCCTGACCGTCGGTTTCGTTTTTATTCAGGTTGGCGACAATGCGACCACGTCGGAATACTATGATGCGGTCCACCAGATCCATGACCTGACGCATGTTGTGACTGATTAATATCAGCGGCTCACCGGACTGCTTTAGCTGACGGATGATATTCTCGACCTGCTCGGTTTCCTGTACACCAAGAGCGGCTGTTGGCTCGTCCATGATGGTCAGCCGCGAGTGAAACGTTGCGGTACGCGCAATAGCCACACACTGTCGCTGACCGCCCGACATATTGCGGATTGTGTTACGAATGTTTGGAATTTTGACCGCTGTTTTGTTCAAGCCGTCTATCGTTGCCTGCCGCATGCCCTTGTAGTCCAGCAAGCGAAACGGACCCAACCAATTGGCAAAGGTTTTTTCACGCCCGAGAAAGAGATTGTCGGGTACATCCAGGTCGTCAGCCAGCGCAAGGGTTTGGAAAACGGTTTCTATCCCGGCTTCCCGTGCATCCAGCGGACCGGCAAAGTTAACTTCTTCTCCATAAAGCCAGACCTTGCCGCGGGTGCGTTGTTCAACACCGGTTAGTTGTCGCACAAACGTGGACTTACCGGCACCATTGTCGCCCATGATGGCAACGTGCTCACCGGTTTTTATTTCGAAATTGGCACCTTCCAGGGCATGGACCCCACCATAGTGTTTGGTCAGGTCTTCGGTTTTCAGAACAATCTCACTCATCTTTTCTGTCCTGATCTATGCTCGGTTTCGTTGTCGGTATTGGTCAAGGACCACAGCGGCGATGATGATGCTGCCCATGGCCATCAACTGATAGGAGCCGTCCAGCTTGATGTATGTAAAGCCAGAGCGAATGACGCCCAGTACCATGGCGCCAAGGACTGTGCCGATGATCGAGCCTCGCCCGCCTTGAAGGGAAATGCCACCGATGACCGCCATGGCGATAGCAAAGAGTTCGTAGAACTCTCCCATACCGGCCTGTGCGGTTACGGCTTTGGAGCTTAAGACGATTCCGGCAAACGCAGCCAATATGGATGCGATCATGTACACCATGACTTTATGTCGTCGAACGTTGATGCCTGACATACGCGCAGCCTCTTCGTTCGACCCGATGGCATAGGTATGTTTGCCATAGACTGTGAATTTCATGATGAACTGAAAGATGATCGCCAGAATGACAAACCAGACCACTG
>CAZOXM010000065.1:7336-27753 GCA_964583825.1 uncultured Granulosicoccaceae bacterium | reverse complement strand
AAGCACTTTAGTCAGTCGACTCATGTGACTACACTGTTTGTTCCAGTGCACTAGCCTGCATTATTCATGATGATTCGACATTCAGCGGCCAAATTGATAAACCTACGGGGGCAAAACAGGTCGCTTGATCGAGCGAGAAGCGTGGCCCGCCACGCGCCGAGCTTGATCAGGCGAGATGTGAAGCCATATTTTCGACTGATGGTGAATAGACACACTGCGAAAAATAGAATGGTTCCTAAAGCCGTTGTAGACCTATGGAAATAGACATTTGCTTTAACATTCTCAGTCGCATTGTGAATAATGCAGGCTAGCTGCGCGCTCACGCGGTAACATCCGCTTGTCGCACAGCAGCCTCGCCCTGCCCGATCCAGGTAAAAACGTAACCGGCACTGTGAATAACCGGCCGGGCGCGATATCCTGTTCGACGTTGGGTTAAGCCCACAAGCGCCACTGAGTAACTTCCAGCGGAACCGGAGTCACCCAGACACCAGCCTCGCACCCTCTCTGTTGCTTGATCAATATTGCTGTACGACATCGCACAGACTCTGTCGCATTGGTCACTGTTGATCAATAACACTGCCACACCGAACAACGGAAACCTCAATGAATCTGAAAGAAGAAGTACAAATTCCGCGGGACCGCAACACTGTTTTCGCTGCGTTGAACAACCCGGAGATTCTCAAAGAGAGCATTCCCGGATGCGAAGACCTGAAACACCTCAGCGACAAAGAAATGGAGGCCATCGTTGTGGTGAAATTCGGGCCGGTTAAGGCGAGCTTTAACAGTGTCGTCGAAATCGATCCGAGCGCCGGCCCCGAAGTATTTAAACTCTCAGGCAGTGGTGATGCGGGCGTGGCCGGATTTGCTAAAGGCGGAGCAGAGGTCCATCTGACGGAGACCGAGGCAGGCACCCTGCTGACCTATGATGTAAACATTGACATCAGTGGCAAACTGGCACAGGTGGGCAGCCGACTGATTGAAGGCACTTCCAAACGACTAGCGAAAAAGTTCTTTAGCAACTTTGAAGAAGCACTGACCAATCACCACACCTGAGTCTTGCGGGTGGCGACGGCCTGCTGAATTGATACCGCCCGGCAGGAGACATTGCCGGGCGACCTCACTTACCTCCTTCGTTAAGGTTGAGGAGTAATAGTTACTCGCAGCACAGGACCATTCAGGCTCACTGACTGGCCTCGACCGTTCAGACTACTGACTCGAGTATCAGGATCTGCCGGACCGCTGTTCGGTGCAGACTGACGCTGTACCTGGTAAATACCGGTACCCGGCTCTTCATCGATTTCAGTACCCGCGTCCCAGATCGCAATATCTGCAGAGGCCACAACACCCGAAACCGGTTGTCCGCCAACAAATAGATCGAGACTGTTGTCAGCATCCGTCGGTGTGTAGAACCAGTCATTAGAGGGGATAAACATGGTGACGAAGCCAAGCTTGTCTCCATCAATTGCACTCAGGGAGAACTCGTACGCCCCGCCCGGGCCGATCGGACCCGGCGCCTCAGCACCGACTGGCGTATTAAAAATGGCAGCACCAGGTACCGCAGCTGGATACGGCGCAGTGTTGCCGTCTTCAGCAACTGCCTCCAGACCGGCATTGGCAGCATCACGCGGCAACAGTAGCGGGCTGTCCGCCTCGTTGCGATGCACAATGTAGGCACCGGGAGACAGAGGCACCGGTTGCGTGCTGCCATCTGACGCAATATTCAGTGTTTCCGTGGTAGAGATGTTTTCCAGGCGAACAACAAACCGGGTGGCATTACCCGGATCGATCTGACCGCGGATTTCACCCGGCATATTGGCCGCTGTATGGACGTTGAAGTACAACTCGCCACGATTAAATGCACCTATTTCATCAGCGGTCAGCGGAGCGGCATCGGCTGGCACTGTCCAGGTTGAGCCACCGTCATCACTGGTTAGTCCGACGAGGACAGGGCCGGTGGAACCCGCAAAACCGCGGTGAATATGCACCATGGTTGCCGGTCCGGAAAGATTGCTGACACCGACACTGGCTGTGACAACACCATTCTCATCAACAGAGACTTCGGCGGAGCCACTGGCACCCGCAGGCACACCGGTTGGCGCCGGTATTTCCTGGCCTGCATCGAGGGCGACGGCGACGGTTCGGGTTTCCCCTGCACCCGGCAGTTCTACCACGTCACCGGCATTGTTATCAGTGATCGCTTGACCGTTATCGTTATCGCTACCACACGCAGCAAGTGTGAGAAGAGCAGTTGCCGCGAGTACGCCTGCGGCAGTTTTTTTCAGTTGAAAGGGTTTAATTGACATGCGTTGGATTCTCCAAAAGTGTGAAAAAGTCAGGTTGTTAAAAACATGCTGGCTGCGAAGATCACCGCAGCCACAGGGCGAAAACACCCGTCACTTCCCGCTTATTCCAGACGTTTAGAAAATTGTTAGAACGACCATCCATCTGTTAGAACTACGTGAGAAATCTTATAACTGCGTGAGAGGTCGATGCGCTGTACGCTTTGAAAGCTCCTTCGCTGGCGCGCTGTACCACGATAAGCACGCACCAGCAGTACAACACAGATATCCGCTTCAACCCGCAAACCACAGCAGACGCCGGGTTTACTGCGATGGCAAATAGCAAAGAACTAAACACGAATGCAGCAGATCAGGACTGTTCCCGGGGATTCGCCATTCGGCGTTAAAAACCGTTCAAGCGGCACAACACTAGCGAAACACTACTACCCGCACGGACCTGCGGAATAAAATGGCACGCTGCGGTGTTTCTGTCCTATGAGAACAAAAAAACGCACTTGCCACTCCATCGAGGGACGAGATCTCAATCTGCTCTGGCGGTTTTCACTGCGTTTGACAAAAAAACCGGGCGACGCCGAGGC
Source organism: uncultured Granulosicoccaceae bacterium (assembly GCA_964583825.1). Taxonomy (GTDB): domain Bacteria; phylum Pseudomonadota; class Gammaproteobacteria; order Granulosicoccales; family Granulosicoccaceae. The sequence continues at coordinate 24,875 of CAZOXM010000065.1, read as the reverse complement.
CTTGCTGAGTCAATGTTGCCAGCGATTTATCGAACGCCATCGGTCATACCCGAACAGACGGCAGGTCCGCTGTGCTCTATTGCGGCTTCTATATCGCATATGGTCGGAGCAATTTCGCAGCCCCTCCCTGCGGTTACATACCGATTCCGATATTGCCACCGGGCGGGGGCTGAAAATTGATGAGCATAGTCACAATGAGCGACTCGTCAGCATCATACAAAACCTGCCCGAAGCACAGCGTCTGGTCGCATTGCTGGTTCTCGTCGAGGAGCTTTCAAACGTCGAGACAGCAGAGATACTGAACCTTTCACTCGCCACAGTCAGCAGTCGGCTGGTCGGGGCCCGTATCGCTATCGGTCAGCAATACCTCAGCGCATGCCGGCGGTACCCCACCTACAATACGGTCGCCTGATGAACGCCATCGCAGCCACTGACACCGTCCTGGTTTTGTATGCCGACGAACAGCTCGACCCGGATTCCACACAGCTCTTATTGCAGCAGGCCGAGCTGGATCCGGCGCTCAAGAAGACTCTGGCGGCGCTGCGCGCATCAAGAATGCCATTCAGGCTTGCCGCCAGTGTCGAAAATCTGCCACCACTTCCACAGCCGCTGAGGCGTGAGATCTTGAAACAGCTGGCAGACTATTCGACAGCAGCGCACTCGAAACCACGAAATCGGGACGGCCTGTGAAACTAATGCCGCTGTCCGTCGTCTGACATATACTTGCCGATAATATCCCTGATCAAATGACGTTTTCCCTAATCCAGCCCTTCGCTTCGTCAGCAGGAAGTTTTGACACCCTGCTGTGCTTTCATGAAGGGAACGCAATGCCTGAGGCGGCCGACCGATGAACACAGAACCATACGATGTAGCCGCCTCCCTGGAATCTGAACTGGACGCGCTGTGGCGCTTCGGACTGCGACTGACATCCAACCAGGATGACGCCTCGGAACTGGTACAAAAGACCTGCGTTCGCGCACTTGAACAACAGCAGAAATACACAAACGAGGGTAAGTTCCGCAACTGGCTCTTTCAGATTCAACACCGAATCTGGCTCAACGAGATCCGGTCCCGGAAGATGCGGGCCTATGAATACCTGGACACCACTCAGTCAACCATCGAATCAGATGCCGGTCGCGTGCAAGCTCTGCAGAGCGCATCACCGGACGCATCCGCGGAAACACATATTTACCTGGAACAGGTATACAAGGCACTAGAACAGTTGCCTGAAGCACAACGACTGGCCATCGTCTTGGTTAATGTGGAAGGATGCAGTTACAAAGAGGCCGCCGAAATACTTGACGTGCCAATCGGAACAGTCATGAGTCGGCTGGCACGGGCACGGGTAACCATTGGAAATATGCAAATTGACAATAGATCTGGTGCTGCAACCAAATCGACCCGAGAGGCGTTGAGGAGTACAGTATGAAATATTCAGACGAAGACCTCGTTCGATACGCGGACAACACTATCAGCGCCGAGCGCCGCCACCGCCTGCTCGATGCGGCAGAACATGATGCGGAGCTTGCCAATACTCTCGCCGCGCTGGACGCATCGAAATTACCTTTCAAAGCAGCATTCGATCAACAGCCATTGCCGCCGGTCCCACCGGCGCTGCGCAACGAAGTTGCCACCCTGGTGGGAGTTGCCGGCAGCGACAATGTATCGCGACTCGATGTCACCGGTAAAAAAGGACGCAGCAGCACATACCCGCGCTGGCCCTTGTATCTGGCTCAGGCAGCCTGTTTGGCACTGTGTGTCGGCATCGGATTTGTTATCGGCACTGCCAATCAAAGCATACCCGATGGAAATTCAGTCGAACTGAATGTTACCGCCGACGGCAATACTGGCTCAGCATTGGGTACCCAGCGGCAATGGGTGGAAAGAGTCGCGGACTATCAGACGCTTTACGTTGAAAACACCGTCGCAAATCTGGAGCCGGACTTGCCGGGTGCGCTCGCACAACTCGACACACTGGGTCAGGCCTCGGGAGTAAAAGTCGCGGTGCCCGATCTCTCCGATGCAGGTTATCAGTTTGCCCGGGTGCAGGAACTCGGATTTGAAGGACAAGCGCTTGTTCAGGTGGTCTACACCAGTGACGGCAAAGCGCCGCTGGCACTGTGTTATATGCTCGCAAATGGTGAATTGGATGAGCACCTGGTGCTTAGCAGTCGACACGGACTCGGCACAGCCAGCTGGATTACCGACAACCAGCGGTTTGTAGTCGTTGCAGATGAGTCTGAGGAAACACTGAGAGAGCTCTACCAAATCACACGAGTGTCTTTTCCTGAAGCATAAGGTTCCAAAAAAAAAGCCGAATAGATATATTCGGCTTTAAGTAAAAACTAATTACACCACGTTTTTAATGCGCGCTAATATTACTGCACGTCAATTGGTCCAAAAACCACTGGGCCAGTTCCACCCTTCCCCTTTTTCACCTTAAGCTTGTAGGTAGAAACTTCCTCACCAGTCTCATAAGAACCGGCATATGAGGTGATCTCTACTCTACGCGCGGCAGCGTGGTAATCATCGATCAACATCGTTCCGGTTAGTACACAGGCATCCTTGCGGTAAACGATATCACATTCCTGGTAGCTCGGAGTCAGGTATGGACTCTCAACCCACACATCCGTCAGAGATCCCTTTCCCTTATTTTTCGCCGTGATACGGAAAGTGACATACTCACCGCTGCGAGGCTTTTTACTGCCAGATTCCAAGGAAGTTTTCAGTCGAAGCTTGCCTGTATAGGAATTACTTTTCGGCATCTCTACTTGAAGACTGTGTGCAGCGAATACCCGTTCGACACCATCAGCAATTGCTGTTGCAATATTAAAGACCTCACCATACATTGCGTGCTGGTCTGTTACGGTAAGCTTGCCCTGTAATCTGCAGAGCTTTCCGGGCTTCAGTGTTCGGCATGTCTTGGATGAAGGCGTGATCAGATCGTCCTCAACCAACACATTATGCATAGTGGTCTGCCCTTCGTTTTTCGCAAGGACTCTGTAGGTAATGGTATCACCAGCTTTTGCAGGCTTGCCTCGATTTTTCCCTTTAATTTTCTTCGTTATACGAAGCGTGTCCACAACGGGAGGATCGTCTGCGATGATTGCCTCTGCACAGGCACTACCGATAGTTTGAACCAGATTTGCCGTATCACTAAGTAAGTCTTCGATCGGAAACCACGCGCCCCCAGTGGCATCTATGATCGGCTCATAAGAATCGAACGTTGTATTCCCTGGCGAATTGGCTGGATCCGTATCTCCTAGCGCGCCAAACAGGGTAGCGCCCGCTTGAGTTAATGCTCGTATTGGATCAGCTGGATCTGTAAGGCCCGCCCCGTTGCTGGGAGCATCGGTAACCAATACTACACATAAACCCGCATTCGGGCGCTGTTGCGTTTCTGAGGAGACTGTCGCTAGTTCAAGTGCATCATATCCGGGTTCGTCTAACCCAGATGAGTTCAGCATATCTATCGCAGTCGCAAACGTTGTCAGGTCAGAGGTGCTCGGCTGAACTACTGCTGGTGCCGGTGAGTTGCTCCCGAAGCCAATAACTCCGAACTGCGCGTCGACACCTTCGGCCTGAATCGCACTCGCCAGATCTGGAATTCCATTTTGTATCGCATTTTGATACGGATCCATACTACCAGACTCGTCGATCACAAATATTATGTCACCAGATATGGGACCGGTTTGTGCATTTGCGCCGACGCTCATGAGCGCAGCTGCACAAAGTGACAGGCTCACTCCTACCCCTTTCCCTATCCTTGTTCTGTTTTCGAAAATACTCATTGCAAATCAATCCTCATCCTTTATATCGAATTTATATGTTACTAATAGTGATGATCTGCGCTTTCTGTCCAGAAAGATAATTTTCGCGCAGTCGTCCGTTTACCACCTGTTCAGTATAAGATTCGAATTAGATGCAGGTCCGTGATGTATCACCAACTATTTATTCACTACAGCCATTTTTATTTGTGACTGCGTTACCGAATCGTGTCTGTTTATCAAAGCAGTTATCAGAAGATAGAAAACTAAAGACTGTTTCCACGTGTGTATTAACAAACAACAGCGAATTCAAACCGATTCCTCTGGTTCTCAGAGCTTCCCCGATGGACCCGTATAAGTCAGACTTTGGTGACCACCCAGCCAGGCTGGCGGGACTCCCGCCTTCGCAGGTGGACCGCTTGATAAATAAGGTAACACTTTTCTTCGCTACAGCCGCCATTGCTGCGTTGGCCATATTTGAACAACCCGGGCTCGACGTATGACCTTGGCTAATTTCAGAATCAGCTCACATTCTTTCTCTAATGCTGCCTTTCACATACAACTGGCATTTGTTGAACAACAATTGGGAAATCCGGTCCCGCGACAATTATCTTGGCCGTTGAGGCAAGTGCCAGATAACGCTTGGAATCTATGATTCGGAGCGACCAGTTGTCTGGCAAGCGCATCACTCCACAGCAGGTATCCAGATGCATGAACAGCCCACATCCAACCAATAGTCAATCGAAGGCGGCAGCCAAAGCAGGCATCAGCGACCGCGCCGGACGGCGCATCGAGAAAAACAGGAGCATCGGTGCAGCGTCACTGCTGCACGCGCAAAGCCCCGTTATCAGCACTCTCTGTAGAACAAGCGATGATGCGCACTCAAATGATAGCACTTGAAATAACAAAGGTATTACCGTGGGTCTATTGCGTTCATCACCCGGCAAATCGGGTTTGCAACACGCCTTTCGCACCGTGGCCGGTAATCGCAAACAAACCACCGGCCTGCGGCTGGTGACTGCCCGCGCTCAGGCCCAGGCTGATCGAGGTGACAAATAAAATATCGAGTGACCGGCCACCGAACATTGGTTTACTCGGCCGTTCTATCGGCAGATCAATGGTGGTGATCAGTTCCCCCTGCGGCGACAGCTGGTACAGTTGCCAGCCACTGACTCCCGCCTGCCAGTAACAACCCTCGGCATCAACAGTGCCGCCGTCCGGTCGTCCGGCTACCTCCCGTGTATCAAAGAAAACCCTGGGCTCACCCGGCATGCCGGTATCGGTGTCGTAGTCCGACGCCCAGATCGTGCGCACAGACTTGTCACTGTCAGAGAAATAGAAAGTGCGCCCGTCATTGGAAAACGCCGAACCATTGGTGGTGAAAAACTGATCGCGCCAGGCCGTTACCGTGCGGTCCGGGTCAAGCCGGTAAAACCTGCCAAGCGCCTCCTTTTCACCGCCACCGTCTTTCATGGTGCCCGCCCAGAAGCGTCCCTGTGCGTCAGTTGCGCCATCGTTAAAGCGATTGTGCTCAAGGTGTGATTCGGGATCGGCAATCTGCTCCCTGTACCCGTTATCAGGATCGAAAAACCAGAAGCCGGATCGCGTAGCCAACACCAGACCGCCCGGTTCGCGCACCGCCAGACAACCGACCGGCTCACCGTAGTCGAGCGTGGTATTGCTACCGCTGTCCGGGTCATAGCAATGGATCAGACCGGCAGGGATATCCACCCACCAAAGTACACCGCGCCGATCATCCCATACCGCGCCTTCACCAACCTGACTCCGGCTGTCTACCACACACTCTATTGAAACAGTCATAGGCTTATCATTGTGAACAGCGGGCCATTGTACTCCAGCCCCGCGCGGCAGAACCATCTGCTTTCGATTGCATATTCAACAACGGCCCAGGCAAAACGCACAGGGTCTTCAGCCGGACACTATACTGACGTTGCAGGGTACTCACGCCACAGAGGCACGCTGGTTAGCGGATGCGAAGGTCACAGCGGACCGGTTCAGCAAACCGTTGGCTGCGAGCGCACCGGCAATAATCGATGCAAGTGCCAGCGCGGCACTGATACTGAGCGTTGAAACCCCTGCCAGCCCGGCACCCACGGTGCAGCCTCCGGCCAGTACACCACCGAACCCCATACAGGCGGCACCGGTGATATAGCGACCGGTTTGCCCGACTGAATCAAAACTGACCCATTGAAACTCTTTGCGAGCCAATGCGCTGATCGCGCTGCCGCCTACGACTCCGGTGAAAAAACCAACGCCGAAGCCGGCCCCGATAGAGGTGCCGGCAACAGACCAGAACAACCAGTCAGCACTGGAGGAAGTAAACGACAGCGATTCCATCGAAATCGGATCAAAGGCATCCTGCAGCAAAAGCCCCGTACCAAGCCAGGCGATAGGTACCAGCAAACCAATGGCGACCGAGGCAAAAACATCTCGTCGGGTAATTCCGGCAGACCACCACAGGCGCACTGCCAATACGACCAGCAGCACACCGATGGCTACCGCCACAGGGCCACTGATCGCCGGTGTGGCAACGCTGAGCTGCATCTCTGACAGCGCTGAGCGCAACGGTGCAAGCGCACCCTTGAGCGTCGCGTGTGCAAACACTGCAAACAATAACAGCACAAATAGCGACCGCAGATTGCCGCTGCCGGTCAGAACACTCAGACGCGAAGCACACCCGCGGGTCAATACCATACCGATACCGAACAACAACCCACCCGTAATAACTGCTGGTAGCGCAATCTCAACGCTGTGAAACCGGTGTGCCGAAAAATCTATCAAGCCAGTGTACGTAACGAGTTGCGTGCCGAGAATTGCCAGCGCCAGCGCTCCGAACCAGACCGCTCTTGCACGACCACGCTCCTGCAAATCCGGATCGAGCAGACTGCGCCGCAGGCAAAAGCGGCTGCGCTGTGCCAACACGCCAAAAGCCACCCCGACCGCCAGGCCGAAAATCGCGGAAGCGGTGCGTGCAGATACCGTTTCAAAACCCAGTTGTTCGTACATAACAAGCCTCTTATCATACTACGATAATGATGGCCTGGCAGCAGAAATACTCAATGGGATTCGGGCAGATAAGCCAGGTTTTTCACCGGCGGCAGTACATCCATAACAGGGTTCAGCACGGAGCCTGGAACCACGGACAATATTCTGGTTTGGTCTCTAAAGTGAAAACAATAATTTAACGAAAAACACGAAAGACCGCTGCTGTCGCCTCCCGGTGGCAGCAGCGGCGTTACGTATCAGGTGGTCGCGCCGAGCGCCTGGTCTATATCGGCAATAATATCGTCAATGTGTTCAATACCGATCGACAGGCGCACCGTATCTTCCGTCACACCGGAGGATGCCAGTTCTTCCGGCGACAATTGCCGGTGCGTGGTTGATGCAGGATGGCAGGCCAGTGATTTGGCATCACCAATATTCACCAGCCTTGTGATTAGCTGCAAGGCGTCGATAAATTTCGTGCCGGCAGCCATACCACCCTTAATGCCGAAGCTCATGACCCCGGAGCCTCTGCCATTCATGTATTTCTGCAGTAAGTCATGATGCGGACTGCTCTCAAGCCCCGCATATCTGACCCACTCGACGCGGTTGTCCTGCTCCAGATGTTTGGCAACTGCGAGTGTGTTCTCGCAAATGCGATCCATGCGCAACGGCAGAGTTTCGAGACCCTGCAGCGCCATGAAGCCGTTCATCGGCGCCAGTGCAGCCCCCATATTACGCAGCGGAACCACGCGCGCCCTGAGTATGTATGGCGGCAGGCCGGTTTCGGTATATACGACATCATGGTACGACACGTCGGGCTCGTTTAATCGATTAAAACGTTCGGCATTGCCGGCCCAGTCAAACTTGTTGGAATCGACGATAATGCCACCGATAATGGTGCCGTGACCGGATATATACTTGGTTAGCGAATGAACGACTATATCCGCGCCCCAGTCGAATGGACGGCACAAGTAGGGCGATGGCACCGTATTGTCGACAATTAGCGGCACGCCGTGCGCGTGTGCGACTGCCGCAAATTTCTCCAGATCAAGCACATTACCGGCTGGATTACCGATCGATTCGCAAAAAACGGCCTTGGTCCTGCTATCTATTTTGGCAGCAATTTGATCAGGGTGCTCCGGATCGACAAAACGCGTTTCGATACCCATTTGCGGGAAGGTATGCGCGAGGAGGTTATACGTTCCGCCGTAAAGCGTCGCCGTGCTGACAATATTGTCGCCGGCCTCGGCAATTGTTTGTATTGCATAGCTGGTCGCCGCCTGCCCCGACGCCAGCGCCAGGCCCGCCACACCCCCTTCCATCGCTGCGATGCGCTGTTCCAGCACATCATTCGTCGGGTTCATGATGCGTGTATAGATGTTGCCCAGCACCTTCAGGTCAAACAGGTCCGCGCCGTGTTGCGTGTTGTCGAACGCATAGGCCGCAGTGTTGTAGATAGGTACAGCGACCGAGTTGGTGGTGGGATCGGGAGTGTATCCTGCGTGTACCGCCTGAGTTTCGATTTTCAAGGCCGTTTCCTCTGTGGGCTCGACCTTCAATATACAAGGGATGGCTCGAGTTGTTAACCCGCCCCAATAATCAGCGCACCCCCGGCACTGCTGCCGGCGATGTCACCACATGAACTGCAAACACTGCGGCAAAGATTCACTGACCGCAATATGCCTGCTACTGCCTGCTGAGTATGTTGCCGGTACTGGTCACCAGCGCATTATTCTCTGCTGTCAGTGACTCGTACTGCAATACCGGTTGAATTATCGGATTGCCCGCGCTATCCGACTGAGGCAGATCACTTTGCAAATGTATGATCACAGAACTGGGACCGGAACGGTTCATATCCGGGTCGGACAGCGCCACAACAAACCTGGTCGCTGCATCCATCGTCGAACACTGGTAGCCGTCACCCTGTGCCGTCGTCGGCGTCGCGGAGATGGTACCGGAAAGAGTGCACTCAGCAGCCATGCTCACCCCGATCACAGAAATTTCCGCATCCCAGCGACAGGCTCTCGCCTCGCTGTCCCCGTAATTGATCGGCCCGGAGTAGTTACCAACAATACTCTGATAGGCTGGTGACTCACACGCTTTATCCGTCCAGTCAATCACTTCCACGAGCTTGGGCTGCGGTGCACTTGCACACGACACGACGAGCGTCGTGGCGGCTATTGAGGTGACTGCACCGAGCATATTTATAACTTTCACGCCGTTTTCCCCTGAATCGGTTCCCCTATACTGAGTCTCGGGATATTACACCGTCGCTGTCTAATCAAGCCGCACCACGTCTCAATTCCCCGGATCCAAACAGGCATTAATGACTCGCTGCTTGCAGTCCATCACATCATGCTGGAGCAACCGACACACAATGCACTTCCACAGTGACGAGGCGCACAGATCTTGACGGTTAAGTGCTGTGAATCACTTTACCCGCCACGTCATGCAGGCGATGCAAGATCGCAAAAGCAAGGTGTACAATGGACAACCTCGATTGCCCGGGGGTTAACGTCGGGCAGCCGTTTTCCTGCACCCCGCAGGGTTTCGCTGTAAAAATTCCCGGTTCAACAATACAGAGTAATTTCATGTCTCACGGTTATGAAAATGGTCGGCTCAACCTGCCCTTCGTGGGTATCTGTACATTCGGCAAGTATCCCTATACTGCGGACTGGGATGCAATCGACGCCGATGTTGCCATACTGGGTGCGCCGTATGATTTTGGTTGTCAGTACCGCTCAGGAGCGAGGTTCGGCCCACGATCCGTACGCGAGGCCTCCACCCTGTTTTCATTCGGCCACGCCGGTGCCTATGATCATGAGGACGATATTACTTATCTGCCGGCCGATACGACGCGTATCGTCGATATCGGTGACGCTGACATCGTGCACACCGATACTATCCAAAGCCATGAAAACATAGAAACCGCAGTTCGCAGCATTCTCGCATCAGGTGCGATACCCGTAGTTATTGGTGGCGATCACTCGGTCAACATTCCGTGCATTAATGCCTATGACGATCAGCCCCCCGTGCATGTCGTACAGCTGGATGCGCACCTCGACTTTGTAGACGAACGCCATGGTGTCCGATACGGGCACGGCAACCCAATGCGTCGCGCTGCAGAAAAAGACTATGTGACGGGCCTCACTCAGATCGGTATACGCAACGTTTCTTCAACCGCGCGCGACGGCTACGAAGCCGCACGGGAGATGGGATCCGATATTATCTCCGTGCGACAGTTTAGAAAACTCGGCGTCGAGGCAGTGCTGCAGCGAATACCGGAGAACGCGCGCTACTATGTAACGATAGACATCGACGGATTTGATCCTTCCATTGCACCCGGCACCGGCACACCAAGCCACGGTGGTTTTCTTTATTACGAGGGGCTTGAACTACTGGACGGTCTCGCCAAACGCGGGCAGGTAGTCGGGGTTGATCTGGTCGAGGTTGCACCTGACTACGATCATGCCGGAAGCACCTCCACACTGGCAGCACAGCTGTTGTTAAACTTCATCGGCCGCATATTACACCACCGCTGAGCCCCGCCATGTCACTCATTGCTGAAACACCCACACCACCCTACTACACGGTTATTTTCACCAGTGTGACTACTGAAAACACAGCGGGCTACAGTGAAATGGCAGAACAAATGATCGCACTGGCAGCGCAGCAACCCGGATACCTGGGGATGGAAACGGCACGACAGGATGTTGGAATTACCGTCTCCTACTGGCGTGATCTTGAATCGATTAAGGCATGGAAAGCACAGGCGGAGCACCTGCGCGCACAGCAGCTCGGTCGCAATCAATGGTACGCCGCCTACACCACTCGCATTGCAAAAGTTGAAAGAGAATACTCCTATATGTCGGCTTGAGAGCGTGTGCCAAATCAGTAAACCGCATTACATCCAATCCGGCCACCACGCTGAGAGGGCCGCTTGACAGTTACCCCGACGGACCTAAAGGTTTAGCCAGGCTAACTGGTATGCTCCTGAACAATCAGCTTATTGATCACCTCTATAACGCGTTCATTACTCCCTGCCAGCGAGCCACTGGTCAGATACTTGCCGTTGACAATCACCGACGGCACACTGCGCACCCCGGCACCCTGAGCCAGTTTCATCGCGCGGCGAATGTGCATGTCCACCTCAAAGGAGTTCATGGTTTTTTTGAACAGATCCTTATCAATGCCCAGTAACTTTTCTGCAAATTTAGCGATACTGTCCTGATGATTCAGTTGCCTCTTGCGCAGATGGATTTCATTAAAAAACGGATCGAAAAATTCCGCCTCTACCTGCAGCACTTTTGAAGCATAGTACGCCTGACTATGCGGCAGCCAGCGCGGGTTAAGCGGCGGAGCTTCGCGGACAAAACTGACGTGGTCGGGCCTGGTTTCAGCCCATGCGTTGATCGTCGGTTCAAACGCAAAGCAGTGCGGACAGCCAAACCAGAAAAACTCCAGTACCTCAACCTGATCGGCATTGCGGGTTTCCACCGGGGGATTAATATCCTGGTAGCCGCCCTGCTGAGCAAGTGCCACCTGACCGACACCGATACCGACTGCGAGAAGTGCGGTGATAATAAACCTGCGCATTGAATTATCCTTGTTGCTGTGGGGGAAATCCGGCCAGCGTCTATCTGGCCGTGGAAATTGTCTGAGAGACCTTTAAATGCAGCGTCTCGGGTGCCAAGCAAATTTCATCGCTGCACGCCTGCAGTTGCAGCGACACCTGTTGCAGTGTGGCATCCGGCTCCGGTACATCTGCGGATATATCAAAGCGCCCCTCATACAGGGCCAGCTGTTCGCTCTGGAATCCGAGGGTTCGCCGAACTTCCTTTGGATAACGTAAATTAGTCAGTGGCGAGTCATCAGTATGCGAAAGCCGGGTTTTCACCAGATAATCCTGCAACGGCTGCTGTGCATTGATATGCCAGCCCGGTACAACAGCGACCGATACAATCAGCTGATCGCCGTCAATTCTCGCGTCCGCCCGCACTTTGCCGCGCGCCGCATATTGTCGCGCACCGCTCTCCCCGTGCAGTAACTCCAGAGCACCAACCAGCAAGTACGCATAGGCAGATGCACCCTGCGAAAGATTCCCCGAAAACGCACGCAACAACTGTTCGGCCCGCTCTCGATACGCATCCTCCCCGGTGCGATGCCATAGACGTGCGAGCACCTGCAACGCAATGGAGTTGCCGGTCGCCACCGCGTTATCAAACAGATCCTTGGGTCGCGATGGTAATGCCGCACCGGCGACCGTCGGCGCACCGATAAAATAGGCACCGTGCTCATTGTCCCAGAACTGCTGATTCATGTGATCAACAAGCGTTTTAACGCGCGCCATCCACATTTCGTCTCCGGTCAGGTCATGCAGGGTCAGCATGGTCTGAGCCAGATACGCATAATCGGCCTGCCCGGCTTCAATGGTTGACTGCCCGTTAAAGTGCGCGCGCAGTAACCGGCCGTTGTCACGCTGGTTGTGCTGCCATAAAAAATCGATCGCACCCGTGGCAGCCCGCAGATAGCGTTCATCTCCAAAAGTGTCGTATCCGACGGCAAGCGCATTGGCCATCATTGCATTCCACTCGGTGATGACCTTTTCATCGGTCAGCGGTGCTTCCCGACGCTTTCGGTGCGCCAGCAATTTAGCGGCATACTCATCGAGCCGGTCTGTCAGCACTTGCACTGGCAGGCCATAGTCTGCGGCCACTTCGGTGAGCGAACCCCGCAGGTGTAGAATATTCTTGTGCTCGAAATTACCCGCATCAGTGACACCCCACACGGACATCGCAAATTCTGCCGCCTCCTCGCCGAGTACCTTTTTGATTTCATCCGGCGTCCAGATAAAAAATGTTCCCTCGGCCCCTTCCGAATCAGCGTCAGTCGCCGAATAAAAGCCGCCCTGTGCATTGGTCATTTCCCGAATAACATAATCGAGCGCACGCCTTGCGGTTCTGGCATGCGCTACATCACCAGTCAATCGATACGCGTGCATCAGCGAGGTGGTGAGCCAGGCCTGGTTATAAAGCATTTTTTCAAAATGCGGCACCAACCAGTCAGGGTCGACCGCATAGCGGTGAAACCCGCCCCCGACGTGGTCATGGATCCCGCCTGCAGTTATCCGCTGCAGCGTGAAATCAGCCGCATCCAACGCTTCGGCATCACCATTGCGCTGAGCCAGCTCGAGCAAAAACGCCAATACCGGCTCACGTGGAAACTTAGGGGCCGGCCCAAATCCGCCCTGCAGATCATCAAACGAATCGAGCAATTCACGGCGTGCGTTATAGACTTCCCGATCTCCAACCTCACGTGCCTCACCCGTTAGCGCGTTACCGATCGCCACTGCCTCTGCCAGACGATCAGCAAACTCGTGCACTTTCGGCGAATCATCGGTCCAGACCTGATGGATCTGATCGAGCAACTCATCAAAAAGGGCCGGGGGAAAATAAGTTCCGCCATGAAAGGGCCTGGCATCCGCCGTCAGAAAAGTATTCATCGGCCAGCCGCCACTGCCGGTCATTAACTGCACCGCCGTCATGTAGGTGGCATCCACATCCGGCAGCTGTTCACGATCCACCTTCACTGCGATAAAGTACTCGTTCAATTTTTCTGCTATGGCTTCGTTTTCAAAGCTTTCACGCTCCATCACATGGCACCAGTGACATGTCGCATAGCCGATAGAAAGCAAAACGGGTTTGTTTGACTGTCGTGCAGCGGCGAACGCCTCTTCACCCCACGGATACCAGTTAACAGGGTTGTGCGCATGCTGTAGCAGATACGGGGAATCCTCCAGTATGAGCCGGTTTGTATAAAGCGGCGTACCCTTTTCATTGAAATGCTCAGTCCGTGGCTGGTAGGAATTTCCCTTCGCTATCAACGCCTGTTGCAGTCGCTGCGCCAACTCATCACTGGCCTCAACATTGTGCGTGCTGTTTGCACGCAGCCCGCCGCTTACCACTAACGCAACCAGCACGACAAGACCAGGCCACGACAAACGCGGCCTGTACCACGGATGGCTACTCATGGTGTATTTCCGGCCGGCGCGCCATCGCATAAACCACGTTGTTTTCCTGCCAAAGCCTTACTTCAACACCTTCTACCTGTTCGGCCTCACTGTGCAGTGATTTCGTCGTGCCTGCCTTCGGCGTCATAAACAAACTGAATAATTCTCCAGATTGCGGGTGTGAAAACTTCAAATGTGCAGCGAGATTACCTCCGATCGTGCAATAACGCCCGCCAATCAGTGCCAGTTCTTCATATAACTGCCCTTCCGGCAGCACCATGTCGAACGGCAACTCCGGCAACTCGCTCTGTAATGCAGAGACCGAAGAAGCGGTGGCATCGAGCTTCAACTTGTTTAGATGATTAAGTGCCGCCTCACGCAGTGCGTAGTCCACTTGCTGATTGCTTAAAGCATGCTGATGAAGCACGGTCACCAGCATCATCGCCAATGCAGCTGCGGCCGCATACATTGGAAGTTTGTGCCGCTGCCGCTGCCGGCGAGACTCGGCAAGAATACTTTCGAGTCTGGCGCTGTTGAGGGTCCGCTGCTGATAAAACTCAGCCAGTTTGCGATCGATGGGATCCACTAGCCCGCCCTCCCCGGTAGTAACTCAACCACATTGTCGTCGCTGTTGACCGATCCATTATCCGCAGCTTCAACGGTGGCACGGCCGCCGTCCCGAGGCTGCGAGTCATCGCCGTCCGACTCTTCCGTCAACAGTCGTCTGAGTTTGCGCTTGGAGCGATGCAAAATACTCAAAACCGTCCCTCGCGCTGTACCGGTCATTTGCCCGATTTCATCCGCGGTATAGCCTTCAACCACGGCGAGAAACAGATATTCGCGCTCGACGTCACGCAGCCGGTTAAGCGACAGTTGCAACGCTTCAGCATCGAGGTACCTGAGCTCTATTGCCGACTCGTGAGACTGAGCATCGCTGTACGTCGCGTCATGCTCGGTGTCGTAGTCATCGACAAAATGAATTACCTGACGACGGCGGTACTGGTCGATGTACAGATTTCGTATCGTTCTGAAAAGCAGTGGTTTTTCAGACACGCGACCATAGCGGCGGTCGAGACGGATCCACGCATCGTGGACCAGATCTTCCGCATCCTGCTGATTTCCTGAAAGCGAATAAGCGTAGCGAAAGCCCGCATTCAGCAGATCAATATCAGCGGTCTTACGGCGCTTAAACACGCGATGCTCCGACACACGGTGCGACGGAAAAAGCGGTGGGATAAATAGCAGATTTCATAACCAGTGAACGATACGCAATTCCGTTTGATTGCATACGTCACCGGATAGTTCCACGCCCCATTCCCAACCAGCCACCCACGACAGCAGGAATGAGCTCCTGTTTAGCCAAACACCCGGGCGCGGCCGACGGCAAAGCCGCCGCATTGCAACGCCGCCACGCTAGTGGACCGCGCAGCATCCCCGGGTGAGACCAACATTTCAGCGACAACCCGCTGTGGGTGCGGCCGGTCCTTGGCGGACCGGCCCGGACGTTACTTTTTAGTTTTCTGCTGATCCCGCGCAGACTTACGCTCAGTCCAGTTGTATGTGCCATCGATAATCTGCTGCGCGCTCGAGACCCACTCATCGCGCTCAATGCGATCAGAAAAGCCCTCTAACATGCCCGAGAATTTTTCAATGTCTGCCTGGTTCCAACCGGCAATATCCTCAAACCGGCGCACACCCTGCTGGTTGAGCATTTTTTCGATTTTAGGCCCGATACCAAAGATCAGCTTCAGGTCATCCATGCCATCCTTGCGCGTGGTCTTTTTGCCATCAGCCGTTAATCTGAGATTCGCGGTGGTGGATTGTTTTGCCTCCCGCGCTTTGCGCCGCTCTTCCCAGTTATAAGTGCCGTCGATAATCTGCTGCGCACTCAATACCCATTCATCACGCTCGATACGATCAGAAAAGCCATCAAGCATATCGGCATATTTATCGATATCCGCCTGCTTCCACGCCGCGATATCTTCAAACCGTCTGACTCCATTGGTGTTCAGCATCTTTTCAATCTTGGGGCCGATGCCGAAGATGAGTTTCAGATCATCCATACCGTCCTTGCGTGTGGTTTTCTTCCCATCGGCGGTGCGGCGATCCACCACAGGCGCTGACTTTTCCGCCGGTGCCGGTGTGGGTTTGGCAGCAGGCATGGGTCGAACCCTCAGCTTCGCTACTTCTGCCTGCAGTTTCGCGATGCTGGCATTCTTTTTCGCCACCTCACTGCTGTGCAGTTGCGTGCTTCGATCCAGCTCTCGGCGAATCGTACCCAATTCGCTCGCCGCTGACTTTTGCTCAGCCAGTTGCTTCTTCAGATCGGCAATGGTTTTTTCGTGCGCAGCAACCTTCGACTCATAGGGGCGGTATTGTTGCACTTGCGCCTGCGAAGCCGACAAATCATCTTTCAATAACTTGAGCTTGCGCTCATGCTCTTCGTGATTGCGCGCCACACTCTGTTCCAGGGTGGTGAGCTTTCGCCTGGTTTGTTCGAGATCCTTGTCAGACATTGCGTGATGCTTGCGCGCTTCGGATAGCTGTTTTTCAATATCCGGCAACCTGGATGCAGTGCCGGCCAGCTTGTTGATTTCAGTTTGCTTGCCGCTGACATCCTGCTTGAGCGCAGACACCTGTGATTTATTGTCAGCACTTTCTTTTTGTGCCGCATCGAATCGCGCCTGCAGGAGTTGCAGTTGCTTATCGCGACTACTGACCTCGGCCCGGAGTTTCTCCGCAGCCTGCAGCCGACTTTTAAGATCGGCGAGTTCCTTCTGATGATTATCCTCTGCAGACTTCAGTCGCGAATTCAATCGGGAGACTTCTGCTTCCTGCGTCTGCAATTGTTTTTGCAGCGGCGTCAGTTCCTCGATTTTTGCTTTTGCCTCAACAAGCTTCCTGTCAGCATCCGCCTGCGCTTTCGCAGATGACTTCTGCAGTGCGTCAAGACTGGCTACTGTTTGCTTGTTTTCCGCACTGACAGCGCGGTGCTGTTCGGACAGCCTGGCCTCAAGCTGAGTCAGTTTGCTGTTTTCCGACTCGGCTTTCTGCAACTGCTGTTTTAGCGGCTCAAGCTCACTGATTCGCGCTTCGAGCCGGGCGATTGCAGTCGACGACTTTTCCCTGTCTGCGCGTTGACTGTTTTGTAGTTTGCTGTTCTCGGCTTCCTTTGCCGCCAGCTGCTGGCGCAATGGTTCAAGCTCACGCACCTTCGCTTCAAGCCTGGCCTGTTCAGCAGTAGCCTTCTCCGCTGCCTCGCGTTGCGCGGCGAGTAGCTGCTTGTTCTCCGCCTCGCTGCCTGCAAGCTTTTCTTTCAGCGGTTCGAGGTCCCGTATCCTGCCCTGCAGCAACTGCAACTCACCACTGGATTTCTCAGCCGCTGCTTTATGCTGAGCTGCGAGCTGGTTGTTTTCCGACTCCTTTGCCGAGAGCTTTTGCTGTAACGGCTCCAGCTCACTCACACGTGCCTTCAGCGAATTGATTTCGGCAACAGATTTATCACTCGCTGCACGATGATTATCCTTCAGCGCTTTGTGTGCCGCGACCTCCGCTTCCAATTGACGCTGCAGCGGCTCAAGCGACTTTACTTTACTCTGTAACGCCTCAACCTCGGCAGTAGATTTCGCTTCCGCTGCTTTGTGTTTTTCAAGCAGTTGCCTGTTTTGCGACTGCTGATCGGCCAGCTGCTGGCGCAATGGCTCAAGCTCACGCACCTTCGCTTCAAGCCTGGCCTGTTCAGCAGTAGCCTTCTCCG
>CAZOXM010000065.1:0-7236 GCA_964583825.1 uncultured Granulosicoccaceae bacterium | reverse complement strand
GCTGCTGGCGCAATGGCTCAAGCTCACGCACCTTCGCTTCAAGCCTGGCCTGTTCTGCTGAAGCCTTATCTACCGCAGCACGATGCGTGGTGAGCAGTTGTTTATTCTCGGCTTCTTTGCTCGCAAGCGTTTCGGTAAGTGGCTCCAGCTCACGTATTCTGCTCTGCAGCGACTTTAACTCATCACCGGATTTTTCAGCGGCCGCTTTGTGCTGTGCCGCGACCTTGCTGATTTCCGATTCCTTTGCAGCGAGCTTTTGGTGTAATGGTTCAAGCTCACGCACACGTGCTTTCAGCGTATTGATTTCACTGGCAGATTTTTCATTCGCCGCCTGATGACTGTCCCTGAGCTTCTTGTGTTTCGCGACTTCCACTTCCAACTGTTGTTGCAGCGGTTCAAGCGACTTCACCTTTTTCTGCAATGCCTCAATTTCAGCTAATGCGCTTGTCTGCGCAGCCTTTTGGCGTTCGAGCAGATCTTTATTACTGGCCTGTTGATCAGTCAGTTGCTGTCGCAGGGGCTCAAGCTCAGCGATACGTTTTTCGAGTTCGGACGCATGTGCGGTGGCCTTGTCTGCCTCCTGTTGCCGCAGCGCCTGAAGCTTACTGAACTCGTCGTCACGCGCCGTCAACTGATCGCGAACCGATTCGAGGCTTTTCATCTTTTCAGTCAGCGATGCGACCTCGGTATCCTTTGCCTTGTTCAATGCAGCGAGTTGCTGTTGCAGGCGAGTCTCTGTTTCTTTCAGCTGACCGGCGCTCGCACTGCGCTCTTTTTCCACCGCTCCAATCTGCAGCTCGAGCTCCTCCAGCTGCTTGTCACGTTTGCTGATCTCGGCCTTGTACTGGTCACCGGCGACACTGGACTCCGACTGACTGCGCTTCAGATCAGATTCGACAGCCTGCAGCTTCTTCGCTTCCTGCGCCTGCTTTTGCTGACTTTCTTCCACCGACTTTTTGGCCTGAGTAATCGCCTGATTGAGATCGGCAATACGTTTATCCCGATTGGCAATTTCAGCTTTCAATTCATCGAGCATTCTGACTTTGCTGTTGAGCTCGGCAATACGTTTGTCCCGCTGTGCCAGCAACTCAGCGTTCTTGCGGGAGACCTCCTCGACCTTGCGTTCGAGCTCGACACCCGTGTCCGCTTTGAGTTTTACAATGCTCGCTTTTTGATCATTGAGTTCCTGTTGCGAATCCTTGAAACGCTGTTGCCACGGCTCCAGCTCCTTGATTCTCGACATGAACTGACTGGCTTTAGACTCTGAATCTTTCTTCAGCACAGACAACTGATTCTCGTAACTTTGAGTCTGCTTTCGCAGTGGCTCTACCTCTGCGGCAACCTGATTCAGTTGACGAATTTCAGCGTCAAAGCGCTCCTTCTCCTTCGCTGCAGCGATACGAGCCTCATCAGACGCTTTCTTCAGCGAAGAAATTTCATCACGTCTCTGCTGAAGTGTTTTTTCCGTGTCGTGAAGCTTAGTCGTCAGCTGTTTGATTTCGGCATCGTATGCAGCGTTCTTCTGCTTCAGCTCTTCCACCATCGCTGCTTTGTGCGACAGCGCTTCTATCTCTTTGTCCTTCGCAGCAAGCCCGGTATCTGCAGACTGACGTGTTGCATCAAATTGTTTCTGAAGTTCACCCAGTGCTTCGGCATGTTTTTGGGCCGCCTCATTTTGCGAGGACTGCAGCGTGTTTATCTGCTGTTGATCCTTCGCCGCAGATGACTTCAAGCCCTCAATCTCCCGCACCCGCTCGGCGACCGATTTTTTCTCTGCGTCGAGTGATCTCTGCAGCGTCGATACCTGCTCCTTGGCGATATCGACCTCTTTACTCAAGCGTGCAACTTCGTTGTCGTATTCGCTTTTCTGGCGACGCAGCTTTTCAAGGTCTGACGACAGCGTGCCAATCCGGGCATCTTTTTGACTGAGATCGGCACGCAGCCCCTGGATTTTTCCCGCTTCCGCTTTTAGCGCTGTTATCTCTTTGTCCTTGGCACCACTCTGCTCGGCAGTTTTGGCTTCAACCGCGGTCAGCTTCTTCTGTGCGAGTTGCAAATCCTCTGCAGATTTTTTCAGCGACAGCTCATGATCACTTTTGAGCTTTGCATGCAAGCTCTTTTGTTCCTGCAACTCCAGGCGAGTCGAGTCGAGCTCCTTTGTTTTTCCATGCAACGTTTTTCCATCGGTATCAATACGACCTTTAAGTTGCAGCACCTGGCTCTTTTCAGCCTCGGCCTCTTTCTTAAAGCGCAGCACCTCGGCCTTTTCGTTTTCGTGCGCTTTTCTGACAGAGGTCAGATCTGCATTTAACTTGCGCAACTCAGCTTCCTTCGCACTGACCACAGAATCACGGTCGGCTTTCACATCCCGGATTTCAGCGCGCAGTGCCTGTTCCTGCTGTTTGAGTTTTTCAAGCTCGGCTTTGCGCTCAGCCAGTGTTTTCTCCAGTGCGTCGAACTGTGCTGTCCTAGCCTCAAGCGCTTTTATCTTCTGTAGCGACTGCTGATGCTGTTGCTGCGCTTCCTTGATTTCCTTATTCAGCTGCGTGACACGTGCATCCGCAGCACTTTGCTGTGTGCGGAAACGGTTGGTTTCGGATTGCAGCGTGGCGTACTTGCTTTCGCCGTCCTTGATGCTGTTGCGCAAACTCACCGCCTGTGCTTCCAGCTCCGCCTCCCGTTCACTTGTGCGCTTGCGCAGTGCCTCGAGCTCTCGTTCCGCTTGCTCAAGCTTGCCGCGCTGCTCCAGGATGACAGACTCAAACCTGCGCGTGGATTCCTCGGTACTTCGGGTAAAGTCGGCCAGTTGAGTTTCCATGGCCCTGACATCCTCTCCACCTCGCTCGAGTGATTTCGCACGGGTTGTCAGCGAAAGGATGCTGGCGTCTTTTTCCTTGACGGAAATGTTTAGCGCACCCAATTCTTCTTTCACTCGATTACGCTCCGCCTCAATGCGGAGGCGGTCCTTCCCGGTCTGATCGATCTGCTGTTTCAAATTCGCGATCTGCTCATCGCGCTGGCCGACCTGCTTGCGCAGATCCTCCAGGCGTTTACCCAGCAAATCGTACTCGCGATTACGTGCTTCGAGCGTGGCATTAAAGTCTTTTATCTGACGCTGGGTCGCCCGGTCCGCTTCAGCGAGTTTGCGTTTATAGCTGTCCAGCTCAGCCACACTCGCACCATCGGATCGCACGGCGCTGCTGTCCGCTTTCAGAGCCGCCAGATCATGATCCCGATCGCGAAGTTTGCGATCGTATTCCCGTCGCATCACATCAGCCTGATTACGCTGCAGATCGATCTTCTTACGCAGATCGGTAATGATTGCTTCCTGTTGTTCTGCTCGCCTGCGCAATGGCAATAATTCGTGCTTGACGGTGTCCGGCTGCCGGCTTTTCAGAGCCAGCTGGTTTTCCAGCTCACCGACCCGGGCAAAAGCCTGCACCTTGGCGTAGGACTCATCTTCGAGCGAGGTTTTAAGCACTCGCAGGCGATCATCGCTGACCGCATTGGCGGCTGGGGTGGTCGCCGCAGCGGGTGATTTGGCTTTGGTGCCCGCTTTCAGCGCAAGCAGCTCGCGCACCTTCGACTGAAGCTGCTCCACCTGGCGGTTTTTCTGATCCAACAGGCGCTGGTAATCTTTGAGTTGTGCCGTGGTTATGCGGTTGACCTGAGACTTCCCGGCACCGTCGGTTTGCTTCTCAAGCTCTCCGAGCTTCGCGAGCGCCTGAATCTTCTCGAAAGACTCGGCATCGAGTTTCTGCCGCAGAGAATTTTCCCGTTCACCGGCGGTTGCGAGCACCTGCACCTTCAGATGCGTCTCTTCATCGAGTCGATTGCGCATTGCGGCAACGTCCGCAGAGCCACTTTGTGGTCTGCCACGCGGCGCATCTGCCTCGCGTCGTTCGCGGCTGTCCGCTCGACCGTTGGATTCGCGCAGATCGCTGGCCCTTGCGGTTTTCGAACCCGCCGCTGCGAATCGGGAGGGATCGCGGACCGTCACCGAGGCGCTGTCGCGCATGTCACGACGGGCAACGGCATATTGCGATCCGCCGCGAGAATCATCCGCTGCGGACCGGTTGCCGGCATGCATACTCATTTCACGCGCGCCGGAGCCGCGCGTACTGCCTGCGAGTGACCCCGTCGAATGCCGGAGGTCGTAGCGCAAGCGTTCAATTTCACGCTCGCGCCGATACACATCAGACTCGAGCCGCCGATGCCTTTTGAGCCAGTCGCCGGTTACTCTGCGCCTGCCAAACAGCCAACCGACAAACAGCCCGACCAGGGCGGCAATCAGCAGTAATAGCCCAATTTCTCCGATGAGATATTGCATGTGTCATCCTCGCGTAACGCTACCTGTGACCCGACGTAACCAATTGGCCCCGGGTGATTTTCACCGTAATATCACAGGTACTTAAGCACTTCCGCGGTGGTACACGCGACGTTACGGATAGCGGTTGTTTTTCAGAAACACAACCTTTCCAACAGGTTACATCATACCGTCAGCAATTATGAATCGGGTAATAATTTGTTACGCGTAGTGAACACCTGATGCGCAATTAACGCGACGCGCCAGGGAACGAATCAGCGAATTTGACGCCGTAATGCATCCGGCAGTAAACCAAAGGAGACCACCTGTACATTCAATGAAGACAATCCCCCGGTAATCTGACCGGCAGCCGCTTCTGCTGATGGGAAGCTGCCGGTAATAAACCACCATCGACGCCCCGTATCACCTGCTACTTCCGCCATCGCGTACGGCTGCGATAGTTCGGCGATTAAGGGCTGGAGGGTGTTGTCTTGGTGATTTACAAAAAGTGTAAAACGCCCGGGTGGTTCACTTTTGAGCCAATCGCGACCGCTGTGAAGCTGCACCTCGGGCGCGCCGCTGTAATCCCCGGCGATTTCTGCGGAGACAATTGCATCAGCCGCTGACTCCCCCGCGTCTGGGCCCGTGACACCGCTTTCTACAGAAACTGCCGATTCGCGTTCCGGCCCACCTGTGGACGGCAATACACCAATCTGTTGTTCTGTTGAGAAGGATGATTTCGCTGATTCCGGCGTGCTTTCGCTGAGCGATAAGTTGCTGTCTGCCACCAGCGCATCCACCGATAAACCCGACGCAGCCGACTCCGCCGTCGCATGTGATTCCGCCACCGCTTTTTTTGAACGGGCAGAAACAGATGCTTCACCCTGCACGATCGACTCGCTGACGGCGACTGGTTCACCAGCCACTTCGTCCAGCGAAATATCCGGCTGCAGCGGAGGTATACCGTTCCGCAGCAGAAGCGTCACACCCAACACAGCGACGCACGCCACCGACAGTGCCGGTGCGACAATGTGCCACCACACGCTACGGACAGGAACGGCCGCTGCACGCCGTTGCGCTTCGCGCAACACTTGCCGGTCAACCGCTCCAGGCGAACGCAGGCGCGGTGCCTTGCGATACCGGTTGTGGAGCTCCGTCATGCCTCCCCCCTGAACTGTTGTTTGAGTGAGGTCTTCGCATACCTGAGACGACTTTTCACCGTCTCGCTGCCCACACCGGTGATCTGACTAATCTCCCTGTTGCTGAAACCTTCCTGTTGCAACACGAAGGTTTCGCGCTGCTCCGTCGGTAACTGATCCATTGCAGCCAGCAACTCGGCGAGCACCACCTGCCCCTCCGGATCAAGTGCAGCGCTCGGAATCTCAAGGTCGTCCACATCGACGTGTGCCTGATTGATACGACGGCGCTGAAAATCGATGACTTTGTTGCGTGCAATGGTAAAAAGCCAGGTCTTAAACGCAGCCGACCCCGGCTCGAACGTGCCGGCTTTTGCGAGCACCGAGAGCCACACCTCCTGGCACAACTCCTCCGATGCCGGATACTGACCGAGACTTCTGAAAACGTAGTTAAAAAGATTTTCACTGTGGCGGTGGTACAGCTTTTCGAAAGACGGGTAATGCCCGCGCGCGTAGGCACGCAACAGACTCGCATCTGTTTGCACAAACATCAGCACATCACCAGCAATTGACGACCAGACCGGTCACCGCAGGCTGTCGCGAGTTTCACAAGCCACACCATTGCCCCGTTGATTCATTGTACGCACGCCACGCCGTTTCGGGGTTTTCAAAAAAAAGAGCCGCAGTGGTGCGGCTCTTTTGAGACTTCATAAAATGAAGAGGCGAATCAGCGGGTGACCCGGAACTCGTGCAACTTGAACGTGCCGGTTCCCCAAAACGTTTCCGTGCCGATTTCAATCGCACCCATACAGGTGTTATCGCCGATGCGCCATACACCCACCTTGGGGCCCTCGTAGCGAGTCCAGCGGACAAACTCGTTCCAGTCAAGCCAACCCTCGGTAGAGTCGTTCTCTTCGACGAAAGCCACGTAACCCCAGCCCAGCGACGGATTGGTGTATACATCCCAGGTCTTGCCGTCGATTTGCACGTCCTCAGCGACCAGCTTGCCGGGTGTTTTCGTGTTGGGCTTGCCAACCCAAATCATCATTTCAAACTGCTTGTTCCACTCTTCGGCCTCGCAGCTGGTGTGAAAAAACGACTCCAGCGCCACGTTGCGCTCGGCTGAACCGGTTTCCGAGTACCGATAGCGAACCTTGAAGTCAGGCAGCGCGTTAACAGGTGCCGGAAGTCCCAGCTTTTCGGGTGTGCCGGAGGTGGTGTTGCCGGTTTTTCGACCGTAATACACCTGCGGGTAGCTTTTCACTGAATACTCATTGCCCTGATCGCGACGCAACCAGTTGTAATCCCAGCTGGCAATGTAGTTGCCCGGGCTGCCAGAGAGCGAGATGCACTGTGACCACGTGTCGTACCAGACATCACTGTCATTCCAGGTGTTGTTTTGCAGCACGTAGTCGCCGTAGGAAATTTCAGCCCACGGCTGACACCAGCGTGTATTCAGGAGCGGTCTGCTGGGCGTGGCAGTGACGCCGGATACCACTTTACAGGTTCGCTCGTTTTCATAGCCGAAGCCGTCACCGTTACCATCGCTGGAGTCGGTCAGGCAGATCGGAGTGCCATTGTCATAACCGGGCACCGCTGCAGAAACCGGCGGCGGGGCAGCACCGTCTGATGACAGCGAAGTCACCTGCTGGCGATCTCCCCACAGGCATGAACGACCGAGCTCAAAACCCCAGCCATCGCCGTTGTCTGTTGCATTCACAGAGCACTGAGGGGTGCCGCCGCTGCTGCTGACTGAAGAGGAGTTGCCTGACGAGCTGCCTGTGGAGCTGCCTG
>CAZOXM010000064.1:0-28464 GCA_964583825.1 uncultured Granulosicoccaceae bacterium | reverse complement strand
ACAAGCTCTCAAATGACCACACTGTTTGCTCCAGTACACTAGCGCAATAGTTTTTTAACATCCTGCTAAGCTGCCAGTTTGTCGTGCGCAAACGTTGCTTTATACTGACCAAGCTGCTCGCCATCGCCAAGAGTGGCCATATACTCGCCAATGGGTAATGGCACAAAGGACTTTTGCAGCATGGCGAAAAAGCCGTCCATCAACTCCAGCTTCTTTGCCACCGGCATCGACATTGCCGGAAAAAACTCAAGCCCGGTTTTATCCTCAAGGCCCATAAAGTCCAGCGGGTGCAACAACAGCGAAGGCTCAGTGCCCGTCATCCTGCACATGGCAATACTGGTGCGGGTGTACAGATTCGCCATCAGCCTGCTGTAGCTGCCGAGGTAAACCAGATAGCTGAAGTGTATCGGTGTCTTGAACAGCGGCATGGTGGTCACCGGCAACTCCAGCAGCTGACCGTGCTCAAGCTCCCATCGGTAGGGCTTTACCGGACGCAGTGCATCAGAAAAAGTACCGAAGAGCGCCTTGCGTTGTTGCTTTTCTTCATCGCTGAGCTGGCTTTTGGAAAAGAAATACGCCCGCGCCAGCGGATTCAGCACATTGGGAAAGGAGGTGGCATCGTAGTCGTAACCCCGCTGCTTCAGCGTGTTTAGCGTCGCAGTAGACAAGCTGAAACCAGGCCCCCGGAACCCTTTCACCCGGATACCGGTCACCAATTCAATGGCATCTTCTGCACGGGCGAGTTCGTCGTTCAATTGTTCCGGACTGTATAAGTGCAACCACGGTTCATGATTAAAACTATGATTCGCAATCTCGTGTCCGGCAGCACTTAGCTGCTGCAGCGGCTCCTGATTTTCCGGTCGGACCGCATCCTGACCGACAATAAAAAACGTGATGCGGATATCGCGTTCTTTTAAAAACTCGAGTATGCGCGGCACAGCGATATCGAGGTAACTGGGATAGCTTTCCCACTGTGGATTACCGTGCGTCTTCATGTAGGTCCACTGGTTGTCCAGATCCAGCGACAGCGTCATTCGAGGTTTGTCAGTCATATTCTTCTGGCCCACCTATTTACCGACATGCAAAGCAATGGGAACACCGTTCATCTCAAGTGATCGGTCCGCGGCTTCAAGCACTTCGACAACACGCAATCCATCGTAGCCGTCGCTGCGTGGCTGTTGTCGATCACGAATGCGACTGAGGAAGTGTTCGCACTCGGCCCGCAGCGGCTCACCCACCCGGATATACGGTACGGTGATGTCGCCGAAACGCAAGCCGACATATTCGGCGTAGGTATCGTAGTCAGTGTTTACTTCAGCACCCTTGTCATAAATTTTAAGCTTTTCCGCCGGTTCCAGATCATCAAAAACGGCCATTCGCTTCGACCCGACAATTGTGATTTTGCGAGTTTTATGCGGGTCGAGCCAGCTGACGTGCACATGTCCCATCGATTTATTGTTGAAGTTCATCGCCAGAAAC
Source organism: uncultured Granulosicoccaceae bacterium (assembly GCA_964583825.1). GTDB lineage: Bacteria > Pseudomonadota > Gammaproteobacteria > Granulosicoccales > Granulosicoccaceae. The sequence goes on along the minus strand of CAZOXM010000064.1, from coordinate 26,985 downwards.
ATCACGTCCTCGACACCCGGCTGCAGATACGCCTGCCCGCGTGCAGATATATCCGTGGGTTCTTCACCGAGCAAATAAAGAATCACCGAGATATCATGCGGTGCAAAGTTCCACAACGCATTTTCATCTTTGCGCACCGTCCCGAGATTCAGGCGCTGACTATAGATATAACGGATCTTACCGAGCTCCCCGGCGTCTATCATCGATTTGAGTTTTTCCACCACCGGGTGATATTCCAGCAGGTGCCCAACCATCAGCACGCGGCTGCGTTCCTCGGCCAGAGAGATCAGTTCCCGCGCCTCGCGGGAAGCGAGCACGAAGGGTTTTTCCACGTACACATCTTTACCCGCCAGCAGCGACATTTTGCACATCTCGTAGTGCGTGGGGCCGGTAGTGGCAATGACCACCGCCTGCAGTTCTTCGTCGTTCAGCAAGTCGTTAATATCTGTGGTGATATGCTCGGGCTTGCAGCGCTTCTCCAGCTGCCCAAGCTTGGCTTCATCGAGATCGCACAGGTACTTCAGGTGCACTCCCGGCATCTCGCTGTAGTTTCTAGCAAGGTTTTTACCCCAGCCACCAACACCAACCACACCCACACTGATTTTTTCGCTACTCATCTTTTTATTCCAATGCCCGCCGAACCACTAGAAGTGATCGACAAGATCCTCAACAATAGTCTTGGCTGCTGTACCGGACCCGAAATGCTGATCAAGCGCCCGCGCGACGTTGTCGTCGAATGCCACCTCGAGCGCGGCACTGACACTTGCTTCGATCTCACTACTACCGGTACCGCTTAATACGTTCACCCCGATGTCGACCGTTTCAGTCCACTCGGTTTCATCTCTCAGCGTGACACAGGGCGTATCGACAAAGGCCGCCTCTTTCTGCAAACCACCTGAATCCGTGATCACCAGCCCCGCGTGCTTTACCGCTACCAGCATGTCGAGGTAGGCCAGCGGTTCGACTGCGCGAAGTGCTTTGAAGCTGGACTGACAACCCTCGACGACCAATCGAATACGCGGATGTACCGGAAACAACAGCGGCATGGTGCGCTGCGCTATTGCATCCAGTTCGTGCAGTAACGCCGGCAAAACATCCGGGTCGGTATTTACCGGTCGGTGCAAGGTCAGCACGCCGTAGCGTTCGTCCGACGCATACCTGCCGGCACCCCGCTGCCCGGCGATGGCGAGGTTGCGAATGACAGTGTCTCTCATGACATCACCGGAGAAGACCGACCGCTGTTGCAGGTTTTCGTTCGTGAGATTCTGCAGCCCCGTCGGTGTCGGCGCATAGAGCCTGTCGGCACAGTGATCGGTCGCAACGCGGTTAATTTCTTCAGGCATGGCCCGGTTAAAACTGCGAAGCCCGGCCTCCACGTGCGCCACCGGCAGGTGCAGCTTGACCGCGGCAAGGCAGGCGGCCAGTGTTGAATTCGTATCGCCATAAACAATCACCGCGTCGGGTGTGGTCTTGTTGAACAGCGCCTCGAGTTCCGACAGCATTCGGCCGGTCTGCTCACCATGCCCGCCAGAGCCGACATTGAGATTGGTATCGGGCGCAGGAATCGCAAGCTCTTCAAAAAACACCTTCGACATGGTCGCATCGTAGTGCTGGCCGGTATGTACAATGTGATGCTGCACAGCATCCAGTCCGGCAAAGGCCTGACATATTGGTGCCAGCTTGACAAACTGCGGTCTGGCACCGACCACAGACACAAATTGACGCTTCGCGGCCACTCTGCCTATCCGACAAAGTCAGCGACGTTGTCGACAACATAGCGCAACTGAGCCGCCGACAGCTCCGGATAGACAGGCAGCGAAATCACCGATGCCGCTGCCTCTTCAGACACTGGAAAATCACCCTGTCGGTAACCGAGATCGGTAAAGCACTGCTGCAGGTGCAGTGGCACCGGGTAGTAGACCTCGCTACCGATTGTTTTATCATTCAGATGTTGCCGCAGCCCATCGCGGTCACTGACGCGGATAGTGTACTGATTAAAGATATGTCTACCCCCCGACAACCTGAGCGGTGCGTTGATCGACGGACACCGTGCAGCCAGCAACTCGTCGTAGCGATCCGCATTCGCCTGACGGCCAGCGGTCCAGCTGTCGAGGTGCTTTAGTTTTACTGACAATATAGCTGCCTGCAGTGCGTCGAGGCGAAAGTTGCCGCCAATTAAGGCGTGATAGTACTTGGGCTTTCCGCCGTGCACTCGAAGTACACGAAGTTTTTCGGCCAGCTCATCGTTCTGCGTGACGCACATACCGCCGTCACCGAACGCACCCAGATTCTTACTCGGAAAAAACGAAAAGCAGCCAATATCGCCCACGCTGCCGGCCCGCTGCCCATCGACGGTTTCAGCGCCAATCGCCTGTGCCGCATCTTCAACAACGTAGAGATGATTGTCCCGTGCGATATCCATCAGCGCCTGCATGTCCGCCGTTTGTCCAAACAGGTGAACGGGTATCACCGCTTTCACAATTCGATCTGTGCGCTTATTGCGTAAAACCCCGTTATCGACAACACAGTGTTCGGCGATGAAGGCACTAACAGACGCGGCATCCAGGTTATAGGTGTGTTCGTCGATATCGCAAAACACAGGTGTTGCGCCCAGCCGCGCAATGGCACCACCGGTGGCGAAGAAGGTAAACGGTGAGGTAATCACCTCGTCACCGGCACCGATATCAAGCGCCATCAGCGCCACCAGCAGCGCGTCACTGCCCGAAGATACACCGATCGCATGTGCAACGTTACTGTAGGATGCCGCTTCCTTCTCAAACTGCGAGACCATCGGCCCCATCACAAAGTACTGGCTCTCGCACACATCGTCGATCGCCGCTTTCACTTCGTCGCGAATGGTATGGTATTGCGCCTTGAGATCCAGCAGTGGAACACTGGTGACGAGTTCTGAACTGGCGTTCACATTATTCTCCGATAGTTAAAACGAGCAGCCGTCAGCTCAACTCACCAACGACGTTATCTACCTGCCGATATTGCCTGCCACAGGTCTTGCAGCTTGTTTGCTTTGTACCCATCTCGTCTGTTTTCAGATTCAGCTTCTCGCCGCAGTAGCAGACATACCCGGTCAGCCTGCCGGGGTTACCGATAATCAAACCATAGTCAGGCACATCTTTAGTGACCACACTGCCTGCACCGATAAAACAGTATTTGCCAAGCGTGACACCACAGACGATCGTCGCGTTGGCACCAATAGAGGCACCTGTTCGAACCAGCGTTCGACGGTACTCACTCTTGCGTTCAATATGGCTGCGCGGGTTAATCACATTGGTGAAAACCATCGACGGGCCGCAAAACACGTAGTCCTCGAGTTCAACACCGGTGTAGACACTCACGTTGTTCTGAATTTTAACGTGACTGCCGATCACGCATCCGGGAGACACCACGACGTTCTGCCCGAGATTACAACCTTCACCCAGCGTCGCGCCGGGCATAATATGGGAAAAATGCCAGATTTTTGTTCCGGCACCGATCGTGGCCCCGTCGTCGATGTAGCAGGATTCATGTGCAAAATATTCAGAGTCAGCCATGCTGCTCAACCTGGTCTTTGAAGGTTTCATAGAACTGATTCACGGCGCCCACCACTTCATTGTTGTTCAGCGTCGCGTTGACAAACTGGCTGGTATTCAGCACGTGTACACGGGAATCACGCGTTGCCACACCCGGCACCAGCGACGAATAGCCGAGTACCTGCAACGGCTGCACTTTAATTGCACGGTTTACATGAACGCCGACAATGTCGTTGTCGTTAAACTCCGGAAACATGCGCTTTATTCCCGCAACAAAAGACTCTTTAAAGTAGTCATCCGACTTTTTAATTTCGTCATCGGTCGACAACAGGTATCTCGGCAAATAGGTCAGGTGAAAGCCTTCGGTGTTGGCCGGATCTACTACATTGTTCATACCGATCACACCGGTGAAAGGGATCGCTTCATCGGCAATGTTCACCACATAAAAACGCGTGATCGGCTGTCGTGTGACCAGCACCACGCACACCACCCCCAGATACTCTACCTGCCCGGCCACCTGAGACCGGTCAACCTGAAGCAACCCGGACGGCATAATCTTTTCCAGCACATTGACCGGGCTGGTGCAGACCACATGATCAAACTGACGTTCGCCGGAATCGCAATGGACCGTTACGCCATCGTCGCTCGTTGCGATCTCTTTTACAGCGTCATTGAGTACAACCGCACCACCCTGCCCGTTGATGCTCTCTTCTATCTTTTCAAAAATACTGCGATACCCGCCACGCACATGTCCGAGATGCTCCGCACTCGCCGACTTGTCACGTGCTGAGAACATGCGCTTGATATACGACCAGATAAATACCGCAGATACACGCTGGTAGCTCGGCCCCAGTTTGGCGAGCAACAAGGGTTTCCAGAGTTTTTCTACATTTTCGTTGCCGGATATTCGCCGCAGCCACGCTTCACACGTAATGTGTTCGAGCTTTTTCCAGTTATTGATGCGAGACGCATACAGCATGGTGAACCCGAGTCTGAGCTTGGAAAACAGCGACAGCAACGGGAATTTTAGAAACTCGAGATTACTGCTGATCGAATGCAGTTTCTCATCGACGTAGAAACCGGTATAGGTTCTGCGCCACTGCAGATCTGCCTGCATTTCCAGTTCGTTTAACAGACCGATCATGTTTTTATCTGAGGGCAGAATGACATGGTAAAAGCGATCCCACTCGACGCCGTCAAAGTCGTGCCAGGTCGCAAGCCCGCCGGTTCGATCAGCGTTTTCAATCACAGTCACTCGAAAACCGTCAGCAGCCAGCCGATGTGCCAGCGCCATTCCCATCAGTCCGGCGCCGACAATACCGATATGACGCGATTTCACGCTAGTTTCCACCGAACCCGCGCTCGGCCACTGCCTGCTTTTGCCACTCAATGGTTTTTCGCAGCCCCTCATCGAGAGACACGCTGGCGCTGACCCCGAGTAACTTTTCACTCAGTGAGGTATCCGGCACACGGCGCATCACATCCTCGTATTTATTCTTGCTGAACGACTCGTACGGCACCAGTTCGTAGTTAAGTTCACCCGACGTATCACTGGCTGCCTTCACACGTTTTGCCAGCTCGAGTATGGTGACCTCTTCCTGACTCCCGATGTTCAGCATCTCTCCGTTGGCGGAGTCGGAAAATATCGACGCATACATACCGTCGACGGTGTCTGACACATACGTAAAACTACGCGTCTGCTGACCATCGCCATGGATGGGAATCGTCTCGTTATTCAATACCGCATTGATAAATACCGGCGGCGGTCCGCCCCACCAAGACAACGGCTGTCGCGGGCCGTAAGAGCCAAAGAAACGCAGTAGTGTGACCGGAAAATCGTAGGCATCCTGATAGGCAAACGCGAGGTGTTCGTCAAACAATTTGGACACCGCGTAACTCCAGCGTGGCGCTTTGGAATTGCCGATAACGCTGTCGGTGGCTGATTCTGAAAACGGTACGGCAGGGTTGCGTCCGTAGACGTCAGAGGTAGAGGCCAGTACACATTTGATTTTACGGTCTCTGCCAAAGTCGAGTGCATTCTCAGTACCGTGGTAGTTTATTTTCAGCGTATCGATCGCTTTGCCGTAACGTGGGATCTTAAACGCCGCCAGATGCACCAGCACCTCAATATCATCGGACAGTTGACTGAACGTGGACGCGTCGGTGACATCGGCCTTGATAAACTCGAAAGCGGGATGATCCATCGCGTCAGCTATGTTTGACGGATGCCCCATCGACAGGTTGTCTACCCCGACGACGCGATGGCCTTTTTCCAGCAGTCGCTCGGCGAGATTGGAGCCCAAAAAACCGGCAACACCGGTAATAAGAATAGTTTTTCCGGTCATTAGGGTTCTGTGTTTATGGTTTGTTTTAACGAATGAAATTTCGTCGCACTCAGGTGATAAAGTTCTTCAAAATTTCGTTTGTTCTGTAGTGCCAGCACCCCGAGCCCCAGCAATTGAATCGCCAGCATTATCGAACATAAGCCGACTACATAGGTGTGTGTGTGTTCTTCAAAGGCGAGCGTAAAGGCACCTGCCTGCATATCCGCTGCACCCATGTCTTTTAGTGCGATCACCGAATCAATGTAATGCGCAACCATCCAGAACGATGAATAGGCTGCAAAGAGCGACAGAAAAATACCCGGCAGGATAAAAAAGTACATCGGCCGGAAGACAAAGCCCGACATCACCGTCGAGACAATCTGTCGGATCACCTTCATGCTCGACTGTCTGCCTTCCCCGACTTCAAGTTGCGGCCCCCAGTCGAGCCGACCCGGCACTTCGACGATTTTTGCCCGCACCACCATCGATTTGTAGAGGGTTTCGGGCATCAGATCCAACCCCATGGAGCGGAAGTCCATCGACCGGATGAACGGGCCGTCATACACTCTGACCATAGAAGTCAGTGTCGACAGATTGCCCTGACTGAAAAACTTTAGGAAACGGTTGCCGAGGGTGCTGAGTACTTTTCGCAGGGTGGGCACATTGGAGATCGAGCCGCCCTGCATATAGGGGGATGCGACAACCACCTTGGCATGGGTCGTCTGCATCGTGCCAACCATTTCTTCAATATGCTTCACGTCGTAGCTCAGATCGACATCCAGGGTGATCACATAATCCCCGCGGGTGTTGGCAAAGCCGAATCGCAGCGCCTGTCCCACACCAAAGTTGGCAGGATGGTGCAGAGTTTTTACCTGCGGATGCTGTGCGTCCAGCTCGTCTGCTATCGCCCCGGTCTGATCGGCGCTGCCGTCGTTGACGATCAGTACTTCCCAGGTGAACTTGTCTTCCAGTGACGTCAGGTAACGACAAATTTCGTTAACATGCGCGCGCAGCAAAGCCTCCTCGTTATAAACCGGCAGGATGACCGATAATTGCGGTAAAGATGTCGATTGCATGGGGAATCTGCCAGTGATGGACTTAACGCCTTGGAAAATACCATCGCCACGTCGCGGTTGTACGAACATTTATCGGCTAAGGCAGATGATTTATAACCCGGCCAAATCAGTGCGCACTGCCGGCACCCTGCGCCAACGAATTGACAGATGAACGCTAGCTCGGCGCCTGTGGTACCAATTGAGCGATCTGATCGAGCACCGCCGGATTTGCAAGCGCTGACTGGTTAGTAATACTGACGCGATTCACAGCATCGCGCGCTGCTTTCTCTGACAGCTTGCCGTTATGTGTTCGAGGCAGCGCCGATACTTTGACGACAATTGCCGGAACATGAAGCCGACTCGTCGCAGCAGCGATGCGTTTCTTGAGTTGCAGCACAAACTCACGTGCCAGCGGCTTCTCGCTGCGCATCACCAGCAACAGCACCAGGCGTGACCCACCTGGCTCTCTCGGCGATTGCTGCTCGATCACCATGGCCTCTTTAATACCGTCTACCTGATTCACCACTGTCAGGATTTCGGCCGGCCCGATGCGCACCCCCCGAATATTGAGCGTGCCGTCGGAGCGACCCAGAATGCGGGGCGATCCATTCGGCGTGATTCGTATCTGATCGCCATGCGTCCACAGACCCGGGTGTGCCGCGAAATAGCTCGCGGTGATCTTTTCACGGTTTTCATCATTCCAGAAAAACACCGGCTGCGATGGAAACGGCTGCGTTACCACCAGTTCGCCCGACCCGTCCCGTGCCGGCCCGTCATCGGTGTACACCTGCACATCAATGCCCAGTGAAAGACACTGACTGTCTCCGCACACAACCGGCATATCCGGATGACCCAGCACCAGACAGCCGATCATGTCTGTGCCGCCGGATACCGATTGCACCGGCACATTCCTGAAGTGCTCTGCGATCCAGTTGAACTGAGATTCATAAAGGACAGAACCGGTACTTTGGATCGCCCGCAGCGCCTTGAACCGGAACTGTGATAATGGCTGAATACCCGATTCAATCAGGTATTGAATGTAAGCCGGACTGGTGCCGAAGACGCTCACGCCGAAATCATCAATACACTTGAGCAGCTGCCACTTCTCGGGGTATGACACACTGCCATCGTACAATACGATGTGCGTACCGCTCGCAAGCGCCGAAAGCTGCCAGTTCCACATCATCCAGCCGGTGGATGTCTGAAAAAGCAACGTGTCATCGGTGGATAAATCACTGTGCAGCCGGTGCTCCTTGAGGTGTTCCAGCAACGTGCCGCCAGCCCCGTGAACAATGCACTTGGGCTTGCCAGTGGTACCGGATGAAAACATCACGAACAACGGATGATCAAACGGAAAGTCCACCAGGGACTCAAGCGTCAGCGGCGCCTGTGCCATCAGTTGATCCAGCGCAGTGATCTCACCCCGAACCGATGGCAATGGATCCGTCGGATCAAGCATCACGAGCTGTTCAATAGAAGGAATCAGCTCCACCACTTCAGACAGTGTTTCAGAAACAGATCTGGTTGTGCCGTTGACACAGTACACCGAGTTGGCAAACAGCAACCTGGGTGACAGCTGCTGGAAGCGCTCGACAACCGCTGTGACACCGAGTTCGGGCGACACAGAGGACCAGCATGCACCAATTGCCGCACTGCCGAGACAGGCGGCAATGCTCTCTATTGAATTGCGCGCAATCGCGACCACACGATCACCGGGTTGAACACCCATTTTGTGCAGCGCAGCAGCAATAGCCAGTACGCGCTCCTGCAATTGTCCGCGCGTCAGCGTATGTACCGCCCCGCTCTCATCGGCAACGGTCACCGCCGGATCATTTTCGTTAGACGATGCCATCCCCCCCAACAGGCACCGAGCGTAATTCAGCTTCACCTCAGGAAAGAATGCCCGGTCCAGAAATCCTTCACCGGTAAGCGCGGGCGCTGTTGCACCACTCAGCGGTAAATCACAATACTCGAGCCAGCACTGCCAGAAAGCACCGGGGTGTTCGCAGCACCAGCGATGCAGGCCGTCGTAGTCAGAAAATTCAACCTGGTGCCGGCTCGCCACATGAGCGACAAACGCGGCCAGTTGAGATGTCGGTCTATTCATGCACCAGGCCGACAGCAGCGGCATCCAGTCGATAGTTTGGCAGCGGAATCACAAAGCGGACAATGCGACCGAGACTGTCGAAGTTTTCCGGACTCAAGCGTGCCCGGTCAATCGCAACGTTGCAATTGTTCTCCAGAAAAAGCACCAGCGACACAAACCCCAGACTGTCCAGAATACCCGATTGTAAAAATGACTTTTCATCATCGCCATCAATCATAAGCTCGGCATCACCGAAGTGATAATTGTCATCGAGCCAGCCGATGATCAGTATTCGTAACTTTTCAGTTTCTGTCATCTGGTTTCTCCAATGCCGAGTATTTTTACTCGATCAGAATTGTTGATAAATAAAAGTACCGGACGAGAAAGGTACGATCAGAATAAGCAGTGCTACTGCCAGGCCGTAGCCGACTCCACGCAGCAGTGGTGGAATACGGAGGTAGTAATCCGTGAGTACTTTAAAAGGTCCAAGCGCTATGATGTGCATACCTGCGATAAACGCAAAGGACAGCACGGCCAGCGGGCTGATACTCAGCACTTGCGTGCCGGCACTGTCAAACAACCCGAAAAAATACACCTTCGCCACTTGTATATCCGCCGCTCTGAAAGGCACCAGTGTCAGCACAAAAAAGCCAATCGTCAGCAACCAGCTGCACAGCGAATAAGGCAGCGATTTGCGCACCGTGACAAACGACCGGTTGCGCCGACACAGGCCGCGGTACAGCACATCCCAGTTGCGATGCACCACCATGCCGACACCATGCATGATGCCCCAGCAGATGAAAGTCCACGCCGCACCGTGCCATAAGCCCGAGACAGCAAATACGATCAGCAGTCCGATATCGAGCCTGTTTCGGAACCAGCCGCGACTGGTGGTCAGCGGCGTGAATATGTATTCGAACAGCCATCGATTAAGCGTGATGTGCCAGCGCCGCCAAAGCTCCGGCAGACTGCGACTGATAAACGGCGCATTAAAATTCTGTGGCAGCTCAATGGCAAACAACCGCGCTGTGCCGATCGCCATCAGGCTGTAGCCGGCGAAATCCGAGAATACCTGCCCGGCAAAAGCCAGCACACCGAGCCAGAGGTAAAAGGATGAATAGAGCTCCGGGCTGGCAAACGCACGCGACACCAGACTCTCACCCAATATCTCACCGACAAAAGCCTTCAACGTATAGCCGAGTAAAAAGGCAAAACACCCTGACGAAATCCAGTGTGGTTCGAGCCGCCTTGGATGCTGCAGTTGCGGCAACAGTTCCGCACCCCGGGATATCGGACCGGCGGCGAGTTGCCCGAAAAAACAGACAAACAATGAAAAGTCGAGCAGTGAGCGCGCCGGTTCAATTCGACGCCAGTAGGTATCCAGCACATAGCCCACACGCTGCAGCGTCCAGTAGGAGATGCCGAGCGGCAGCAGCAGTTTCAACACCGGCAGTGCCTGCTCGATGCCGATACTCATCAACGCATCATTCGCCGCGCTTGCAAAGAATCCGGCATATTTAAAAAAGCACAGACTACCGAGGCTGAAGGCGAGACTGACGATCAGCAGGCGTTTGCGAGTCGCCGCGGACAAGTCCTCCCTGACAAACTGACGACTGACATAAAAATCAAGCCACGTACCGGCGATGATCAACAGCAACAGATGCCAGTGCCATGAACCGAAAAACAGATAGCTTGCCAACAGAAGCAAACCGTTTTGATACACCCGCCACCGTGGGCCACACCAGTACAGCAGCAGCAACGCCGGGAGAAAAAACAGAAACTCTATATTGGTGACACTCATTGCGTGTCACCGCTTGTAGTCGCCTGAAGCAAATACGAAAAATCGTTATCGAGCGCCGCGTTAGCCCATTTGATATTGCCATCGGCATTCACGTGATCAAGATCCAGCATAAAGTCGGCGTCTTCCAGCATGCCGAGCGTCATGTCAATGATGCGTACGTCATTATCCTTGCCGTACTGCATCATCGCGCCGGCAAACGGTTGGATCGTATCCGACAGTCCGACCTCAGTGATGGTATCCGGCTTCAGCGGAAACAGAACGATGGTCAGATCCAGGTCGTGAGACTGACTGAACGCAACAAAACGATCCATCGCCTGCATATCCATCTCTGACAGATAGCACTCGTGCCCGTGGTCGATATCGTCATGCCACCGGGCCAGAGTCTGCTGATACTCATCCTCCGGCAGACCACCCAGCACCATCACGCGCAAAAAGTTTGTAAAACGACTGAAGTTTTCACTGATGGCGAAGCGCGTTTTTACCAGGGCCGAGCCGGAAAACAAATGTCGCCACAAGTTGCGCACATAGTTCCGGTTGAGTTCAGTGGCACCGACACGTTTGAAATCGGCGAGGTAGTCGCGTGCAGTCCAGCCATGGGTAACGATATTGTGGGCAGTCTCGGTCGGCACCTCTTCACGGCAGGTATCCCACCAGGTGATGCCGAACATCAGGTGAGTCAGCGGATCGCGCACGCGGCCGTCGGCGTCAGTGATCAGCGGCCTGAGTCGATGATCAAGCAACCATTCCATCGCATGTACTTTACCCGCCTCCAGCGGCACGGCAATCAGGTCGGATCTGCCACCGGTGCGTTCACGCAGCACCTGCCCCAGCACATGAAACGAACGACCGTGACTGGAACTGACCGCCAGAATGTTCGGGATACGCGACAACTCGCTGATCCCCTCACGGACCTGTCGCTTGGCGGGCTCGTCGTAGACCTTGCGCATCGCCAGATCTGCGCACAGCATCGCCAGCACAGCGCCCAGCGCAAGTAATGCGATTGATCGCCAATCGTTTTGAATCATTCAGAGGGGTGTCAGCAAAAATTTGTAAACCACGCTGCCATCAGAACCGGTCTCGTCACCGGATAGGACAACAGATCACATTTCGGTTGTCTAATGGCAACCGCCTCACAGTATACGCGAGTGGTTTATGCGATTTGTGTATCAAAATAACGAATGGTTTGAACCATCGCACAAATCAATGGTTCAGTGTGGCGCAAGTCTCAGATCGCGCTCACTGGCATTGCCCACCGGCGAGACCAGACGGTACCAGAGCAGGCCGAGATACTCGTGTAGCACATCGTGGGAAAGGTCAAGCGCCTCGGCACCGGGCAGCCAGTAAGGCAGCCGATTCAGTGGGTAGGTCGTACTGAGTTGCGTTGGTGCAGGCAGTACCTCGAAGCCCGCCAGTTCGAACAGCATTACCGCACGCCGCATATGATACGAGTGCGTCACGACCATCACCTTTTCAATGCCTTGCGGCGCTAATATTTCGGCACTGAACAAGGCGTTCTGCCAGGTGGTCGCACTGGTCTTTTCAAGCCACTGCACAGGTGCGCCATAGACATCGAGCGCTTCGGCCAGCACCTCGGCATGCACGTCCTGTTGACGGTTCATCGGCCCGCCGGTCGTCATCAGAGGCAACCCGGTCTGCCGATGCAGGTACGCCGCGTAGTGAACGCGGCTCAGCGCGGCAGCCACCGGCGCTGACTGACCGGCAAATTCGGCGGCATTGTCGTAGTGCCCGGCGCCGAGCACCACAATGACTTCGGCGTCAGTGGATGCCAGTTGCTCCGCTGTCAATGCCGGGTAGTGCTCAATCGACGCGTGCAGCCGGGAAGATACCACCGGAGTTGACAGCAACCACAGGCTGAATATCCCAAGGGCGATCAGTAACACCCCTGTCCGCGTCGCCAGACGAAGGATCAGCAGCCCGGTAATAACCAGCAGCAGACAGGCTGCCGGTGGCAGTAAAAAAAACGACGCAAACGCCCGCAGCATCAGTTTGTGTACAAGTGCGGATTATGCAGGCTGTTCGAGCAGTGAAGCACCTTTACGCAGCACCGCCAGTTTGGCATAGGCGATATCCGGGTCGACAGAACCAAACCCTGCAAAGGTGCCGAACCCGCAATCGGTACCGGCAATCACCCGTTCCGTGCCGACGATATCGACAAATTTTTGAATGCGCTGAGACACCAGCATTTCATGCTCGACAAAGTTAGTCGTGGTGTCGAGCACGCCGGGTACCAGTACCACATCGTCCGGCAGCGATTTTTTATTCGCCTCGAATACAGTCCATTCGTGTGCGTGACGCGGATTGGACGTTTCAAACAGCAGGTAGCGAGCCTTGGTTTGCAACAAGACCGGCAGCATTTGTTCCATGGCGATGTCGCAGGTGTGTGGCCCTTCGTAGTTACCCCAGCAGATATGCACCCGCACCTTGTCTTTCGGCACGTCCGACAGTGCATGATTCAATGCCTCGACATGCAGGTTGGCGATCTTAATAAACTCATCATCCGGCAGATCTGTAAAAAGCATATGGCGCGACAATGCCAGATCGGGACAGTCGAGCTGCAAATCCAGACCACTGGCGACAATGGTTTCGTATTCCGCTTTCATCGCATCGGCAAGTGCTGCGAGGTAGGCCTCGCGACTACTGTAGTGCCGGTTCTGCAAAAACAACGAGATAACCCCCGGCGAGGCCGCATTCATAAAACCGCGCTCTACCCCGTGCTTCGCCATGGCGCTCTTGAGGTTATCGATATCTTTTTCAAGCTCTCCCTGACCACGCGATTTCACCTCCCCGGTGCACTGTGGCCTGGCGTACTGCGGCGTGCCGCCCGAGTCGGCAATGCGTTTTAGAAAACCCGGGTACTGCAGCAGGTCTGCCGGGGCGTTGCGATCACTGTCTCCCGAGAAGCCGGTGTACCTGTCCTTGACATAGGTCGCGTAGGAAATTTTGGAGGTCTCGCCGTCGGAGACAATGTCTATTCCGGCGGCGTGTTGCTTTGCCACCGTTTCATCAACCGCCGTCGCCATCGCATTGTCGAAAGCATCCGTATCGTAGGGCTCTTGTTTTTCACGTTTAAAAAGATAGTCAACCACCGTCTGCGAGCGCGGCAGTGACCCAACATGAGTTGTCAGTACGCGGGACATAGTATTAGTGCCAATAGTGTTTAAAGCCAGTGGGTGGGACCGGCGGGATCATCGGTATTGCGCACCCGGAATAAACTGGCTTCACCGGACATTGAGGGTTGCAACGCATATTCACATCCGGGGGGTATCGCACAGGTATCACCCGGTGCCAGTGTTTCTTCCTCTGCCGCCCACTGAAGCTTCCAGTGTCCGCGCATCACCATCAGAATATCGTGCCGCGGACTCGACTGCGGGGTCGCTGTGGCACTGCGATCGGTGAGCATTTCAACAGCGAAACCGGGCTTGTCTTTTAACCAGCCGTTTTCACCGAGTACCAGCGCCGGCTGCCCGTGTGCAGCGGCCACCATGTCCCAGTAACGTGCGACAAATCGTGATGCGACTTCTGCGCTGCCGGGTTCGAGCAGTGCATTGGCTTCTGCTTCTGGCATCAGCGGCATCGGCGCCACAGCATCAGGTAGCTGCTGCCCCGCCTTGGTATCGTACAGCACTCCATTCTCTCCTAACACGAGCCCGTGGTCTGCGGCCTCCTCAATAACTTGCGGCGCCCAGTCGACGCCACCACCGGCATCGTTGCCACCGAGTACCGCCATGATCATGCCGTAGTCGGTACCCATGTTCTCAAAGCCTCGGAACATGCCGGTCGGCAGATTGATCAGATCACCCTCTTCCAGTGTCACCTCACCGGCATCCCCATAGCGCCCCCAAAAAAAGCGCCAGCGACCCTTCAGCACAAAAAAGACTTCAGCAGTCGAGTGGTTGTGCAGGGAGTTGCGGCAGCGCGGCGGCTGACCGGCGGCACCGATATTAAAACCGGGGGATTCGTTAATGTGTACGTGCTGGTCCGGACTTTCGGACACCCCCGCGCCGATGATCGTAAAATTCTCTTTCTGATCCGAACCCGGTGTGTGAGCATCGATAAAAGCTGTTCTGCAGGGCTGCAGTTCACCGTAGCGTACAATACGCGCGTTTAATTGTTGTTGTGTCACGACCAGTCACCCTGCATCAGTATCTGCTTCCATATCGCTATCTCATCATATAGTGCATATTCGCGACGAATGGAAACGCCCTGTTCTCCAAAGGGCCCAAACTCCGCGTGACACATGCCCATTACATGCACGTGCGCACCGGTGGGTTTACCGAAACTGCCCCAGCCTTCATGTACGCCATCAAGTGACCAGCGAACTGCGGCACGCGGCGACAGCATCGACGCGTCCATGCCGATGCGATGATGTATACGAAACTCCGCATTTGGAAAGGACGATCGCAGCCCGAGCCAGAAGCCATCCACAGACTCGTGCGACAAACCGGACACACCGCCGGCATATTCGGTTTGCACTGCGCGATCGTATTCGTGCGGTATCAGGGCAAATTCCTTGTCCATCAGGCGCTGCAGAATATCCGCGTACCGAATACCCCACTCGTTGTCATTGCCGGTGCCCGTGTAGTCTCCGGCAATATCGTTCTGCGGAATAAACGGTTTACTGCATTGCGCAGGCCCGCCTTCACTTGCAATCAGTTTTTTGGCAAAGCGCTTCGGATCCATACCGAACTGACGTACGATACCGCCGTAGTCGCGCACCAGCCACTCGTCGAAAATAGTATTGTCTTTGGCCGCACAGTCGGCAATAACGCGTACCGTAAAGCGCTTGCCGCTGGCCTTGCCAAACAAACCATCGCGGCTGTGTGTGGCGGTGGTCAGCAGGCGATGGGACGACAGCAGCTGTGTTTCCGGGGTGCCGGACCAGATCACATCTTCGCCGTAGAGTTGCCGGTCGGGGAATTCGTGCAGCGTCGCCATGGTCGAGCCAATGACTTCCTGATTACCCCGCTGTATACCCATGGGGGTGCGCACGGGTATGTCCGCTGAATAGTAGTGGTTGAGCGTGCCGACACCACGGTCTTCCCAGATCTCACGGGTGATACCGATGATGTAGTCAGGGAAGTCTTTCCACTTCGGATCGAAGCCCTGCAGTTTCGCTGTCGTCATTATCCCGCTGTCCATCCACCATCAATTTTTAAAGACGTACCGGTGATGAGTGCCGAGGCATCACTCGCGAGAAACAACACCGCGCCCATGATGTCTTCCACTTCACCGATCCGATCCAGTTTAATTTTCGACTTTATCCAGCTAACGCGCTCCGGGTTGCTGAAAGTTACCTCGGTCAGCGGCGTTTTGATAAAGGTGGGGCAAATAGTATTGATCCTGATGTTATGCGGACCCCACTCAATTGCCATCGCCTTGATCATTCCTTCCAACGCGTGCTTCGACGCACAGTACACGGTTCTGTCGACACCGCCGACGTGCCCCATCTGCGAGGAGATATGAATGATGGACCCGCCACGCTTTGCCGCCACCATACCGTGCGCCGCCTCGACAGAAACAAAGTATGCGCCACGCACGTTGGTATCCATCACGGTGTCATAGGCTTCTACCGACGTCTCCAGTGCCGGTGCATGTGCAGCAGTGCCCGCGGAATTCACCAGTATGTCAAAGGCTGTCTGTGATTGAAGTGCATCGGTAATGGCAGCCGTATCGCTGATATCCATCAACAGCGACTCGGCAGACAAACCGGCATCAGTGAGCGTGGCCACTGCCTCATCCAGTGACGACTTCGTGCGCGCCGCCAGCACTACATGCGCACCCGCTGCCGCCAGCGCCGCGGCACAGCCAAACCCGATACCGCTCGACGCACCGGTAACAAGTGCGCGTTTGCCGTCGAGTTGCAGTGACGGGGTCACAGGTAGTTTCATACTGATCTCTCCGTTATCCGCCGTGCCCGGAATCAGGCAGCGGGCTCAACACCAGTACCATACTCCACGTTGCGCCCGCCATAGCGTCGCACGCGCACGTTGCACTGTTCCGCATGACCGACAAAGCCTTCCAGCATACAAAGCCTCGACCCGTACTCCCCCATCATCGCCGCCGCTTCATCATTCAGAATCTTCTGGTAGCTGTGAGTCTTTAAAAACTTACCAACCCACAGACCGCCGGTATAACGACCGGCCTTTTTTGTCGGCAGCGTGTGATTGGTACCGATGACTTTATCGCCATTCGCGACATTGGTGCGGGCGCCAAGAAACAATGCGCCATAACAGGTCATGTTCTCCAGAAACCAGTCGTCGCGGTCGGTCATGACCTGCACGTGCTCTGAGGCAATATCATCAGCGACCTGCAGCATCTCGTCGTAGGTATCGCACACAATCACTTCACCGTAGTCGCGCCAGCTGACTGCGGCCGTCTCGGCGGTCGGCAGTATCTTTAGCAGCCGATCAATTTCGGCCATCGTATCCCTGGCAAGCTGCTCTGAATTAGTGAGTAACACCGCCGGTGAATTATATCCGTGCTCGGCCTGCCCAAGCAGGTCGGTCGCACAAAGTTCCGCATCGACTGTTTCGTCTGCGATCACCATGGTCTCGGTGGGGCCGGCAAATAAATCAATACCCACCCGGCCAAACAACTGCCGTTTGGCTTCCGCTACAAACGCATTACCGGGGCCGACAATCATGTGACACGGATCGATCGTCTCGGTACCAAGTGCCATTGCACCCACTGCCTGAATACCACCGAGCACGTAAATTTCATGTGCCCCGCCCAGCTTCATTGCAGTGACAATGGCGGGATGCGGCTCTCCATTCTGCGGTGGTGCAGCAGCAACAATGCGCGGTACGCCGGCAACCGATGCGGTCAGCACCGACATGTGGGCCGAGGCAACCATCGGAAACTTGCCACCCGGCACATAACAACCCACGGACTGCACCGGGATGTTTTTATGTCCCAGCACCACCCCGGGCATTGTCTCGACTTCGACGTCGGTCATGGATGACCGCTGCACCTCTGCAAACTTGCGTATCTGCGCCTGAGCAAATTTGATATCGCTCAACTCACGCGCCGATACCTTGCTCATGGCCGCTTCTATTTCGCTTTCCGAAAGCCGGAACTGCTCCGGTGAGTACTGATCAAACTTTTCAGACAGGCGTCGAACCGCGGCATCGCCTTCACTTTCGATTTCCGAAAGGATGCCCTCAACCGTCGAGCGTACCTGTGAATCCGTCTCGGCCCGTTCCTCTGCGCTCATCGCAGTTTTAAGATGTCGTATCATAAAATCTCCACCGCCCGTGCGCTCGGACACACGGCCGTCATAGTTTTACAGTTTCAGGCGATGGCCGGTTTGCCGATCAAACAAATGGCAAATGGCAGCGTCAATGCCGGCATACACCGGTGCACCTATCTGTGTGCGAAACTCCTTGCCAGCCTTGATAGACACCAGCGACTCCCCGACTTTCATCGTCACCATGGAAGCCTCGCCCAGCAGTTCCATGGAGTAGACCGGCGCATTGAGATTGCTGACGGCCTCACGGATCGATGCATCCTCAGCACGAAACCCCAGGGTAACTTCACCGGCATAGCTGGTGTTCAATCCATCGATCGAAACGTTTTCCGCGGTGAAAACACCGTTATTCAGGTGCCCGTCAATAAGATTCATCGCCGGTGAACCGATAAACCCTGCGACAAAGGTGTTAGCCGGGTGGTCGTAAATATCCACCGGCGTGCCCACTTGCTGCACCACTCCGGCATTCATTACCACAACGCGGTCCGCCAGCGTCATCGCTTCGATTTGGTCATGCGTGACATAGATGGTCGTGGTGGCAAGCCGGTCCTGCAGATTTTTAATCTGCGCCCGCGTGGATACCCGCAGCTTGGCATCGAGATTGGAGAGCGGCTCGTCCATCAGAAACACCGTGGGCTCGCGTACAATCGCCCGCGCCAGTGCCACACGCTGGCGCTGACCACCGGAGAGTTCGGCCGGCCTGCGATGGGTAAACTCGTTGAGTTCCACCATATCCACGGCCCGCTGCACGCGCTCCTGATGCGACGCTGTATCCACCTTTCGCACCTTCAGCGGAAAGCGAATGTTCTCCCACACCGTCATATTCGGGTAGAGGCCGTAACTTTGAAACACCATCGCCACATCGCGATCTTTCGGTTCGAGCTTGTTGACCATGCGATCGCCGATCCAGATCTCCCCCGAAGTCGCCTGTTCCAGTCCGGCGATCATGCGCATGGTGGTGGTCTTGCCACAGCCGGACGGACCGAGCAATACCAGAAATTCCTGGTCTGCAATATCCAGATCAAACTCATGTACGCCGACAAAACTGCCCCAGCGCTTGCTGACGTTTCGTAAACTAATGCCTGCCATGCTGCTCAGCCCGCCCTGCTGTGATTCCATCCGGCGCGCGGCACAGCCAGACGCATCAACGCTGCTTTACGGACCGGGTTGGAGTGGGCATTCATCGCTATTCTCACCAGTATTCCACAGGGTAACTGTCTCATCACGACCAACGTCGAACGGTATCCTGCGTTGTTAGTGTCGGGGGACGGCGCAATCGGGACGCGCGGCCGACTGTAGAAAAGCCACCGTACCTCAGACCAAGCAAAACACAGTTTGCATACGATTGCAAACCGTGGAGAAACACCTGGCATTGCACTGCCGGCGCATCAGGGCAGACGCACAGTCACCCCGGCTTCAATGCCCTCGATCACTTCGATATGTATTCCATCTGACAAGCCTGTTGTGACTGCGCGGCGTTCAAACCGGCCATCGGAGATACGCGGCAACAGGTACGCGCTGTCGCCCTCGAACACCAGGGCACGTTCATTCACGGTGACCACATCGTCGCGCCGATCGAGCTCAATTTCCGCCGTCGCGCTGTAACCCGCGCGAATCTTTTTCACCCCGCTTGCATCAATGGCGGCGCGGATCTCAAACTTGACTGTCCCGTCCGAAGGTTCTCCTTTCGGGGAAATAAATTCGAGCTGCCCCGGGAATGTCACATCCTCGATAGCACCGATCGTCAGATTAACCGCCATGCCCTCAAGAATTCGACCCACTTCTGATTCGTCGACCACGCCGATAAAAATCATGTCGTTCATATCGGCGATAGAGGCGATGGTCGTGCCTTCATTAAAGTTATTGGTTTCAGTCACCGACTCGCCCTCCTTCACCGGAATATCGAGCACCGTACCGCGAACCGTCGACCGTATTTCATTCGACACACTGCCCTGATCATTGCTGCCATCCCGAATCAGTGCGAGGTTGCTCTTCGCACTGGCTGCCTCCTGCCGTTTAAGATCGTAGTCGAACGCATAACGCTCGAATTCATCCTTCGAGATCAGGTTATCCTTAAACAACTGCCGCCGTCGCTCAAGCTCGACCCGCGCATTGCTGGCACTGATTTTCGCCGTCTCATAGCCCGCCTGTGCACTGTTCAGTGTGACCGCATCCGGCACCACCGTGATTTTAGCCAGCAGCGCGCCGGACTCGACAATATCCCCTTCCACCATAAAGAGTTCATTCACGACACCCGAAACCCGCGGCTTGATCGTGACTTCCCTGCGCGGCTGTATTGTGCCGGTTGCCAGTGCAGTCAGCACGATATCCCCGGTACTGGTTTGCTCGGTCACAATTTGCTCGATCTCGGGCTCATTTCGTTTAATCAGAAACCAGGCGCTCGCGGCTATCGCTGCGATCAACAACAACAAAAGCACAGCTTTAAACAGGGTTTTTAACATCACTTATTCTCTATTACTCAGATCGCAACGCTTCAATCGGGTCGATGCGCATCGCATGTCGGGCGGGTATCAACGCCGCCAGCAACGCTGCAAACAGCAACGCAGCTAACGCCGCCAATGCCACATTAATATCAATACTCGGTGAGCTGAACAGTACATCGGCCTCGGGGTTTGAAGTAATTCCACGGGTGAAGAAATCAATCAGCGCCAATACCAGCAACCCGCAAAAGAATCCCGCGACACCCGCCACACCGACCAGAATCGCCGTTTCGTACAGCACCATACGAATCACCGAAGACGGCGTCGCTCCAATGGACTTGCGAATACCGAACTCACGCTGTCGCTCGCGTATCGCGATCAACATAATATTGCTCACGCCCAGCACCCCCGCCAGCAGTGTGGCAACGCCGACCGTCCAGATAAAAATTCGGATACCGCTAAACAGATTTTCGATACGTAAATGTTCAAGCTCGGAATTCCAGGCGCCGATGGCGCGGTTATCCGTCGGTGCAATACGCAGCCGATCCTTCAACAGCCGGGTCATACTGCTTTCAAGAGCCGCACTGTTAACCCCGTCGGCCGGTACCGCCGCATAAAAAGAGATTGACTCTCCCCAACTGAAGACTTGCTGAAACGTGCTGAGTGGCAGGAACACAAAACTTTCCATGCGCTCTCGATTGTTGCCATAGCGCACCGGTTTGAAAAGCCCGATGACGGTAAAGCTGACCCCGGAAATCTGGATATCCCGACCAATCGGATCCACATCAACACCAAACAGGTCACGGTGAATACGCTCACCGATCACCGCCACCTTGCGCCGTTGCGCCAGATCGAGCGGATTGATAAAACGACCCTGTTGAATATTCATGGGCAGCACGAACTGATATTCCGGTTCATCACCGGTTACCTCGGCATCAGTGACTTTGCCCCCGTGCGTGACGTCGTTGCGACCACGGTAACGGGCAAGCCGCGCACGCGGTGCGAGATGACCGATTTTGGAAACACGCGCACGCAGTGCTGCCGTATCGGCATTTTCAAGCCCGATATTTCTGCCGGGTGGCAACCCCTGATAAGCCACAGATGTTTCATTGCCCCAGATATACAGTGCATTGGTGGCATAGCCCGACATCGTACGCTCGACACCATCCTGAATACCGTTGCCGAAACCAAGCATCACAATGAGTATAAAAATACCCCAGAAAATACCGGAAGCGGTCAGTAGTGTGCGCAGCCGGTTGCGCTGAAACAACTGCAGTACTTCACCCAACACATCGGTATCAAGCCTCATTGAAAAAGCTCCGCCTGCTTCACTTTGCCAGTGCCTCCACCGGTGATATGGCGGCCGCTTTGCGGGCGGGCAGATACCCTGAAACTGTACCGGCAACAATGATCAGCAGCGTCACCGACACCACCAGTGCCGTGTTCACATCAGGTTGATAGAGATACTCGTTTTCCGGTACTACGGACTTCAGTAATTCAAGCAATCCAATACTGGCAAGTAATCCGAGATAACCGGCCACTGAAGTGATCAACAGGGATTCAATCACGACGAGACGGGTGATAGAAGCAGGTGTCGCCCCCAGCGCCTTGCGTATACCGATTTCGACACGGCGCTCAGCCACCGAGATCATCATGATATTACTCACCGCCAGAATACCGGTAAATATGGTGCCGACACCGACGACGGCGACAAACACGCGCACCCAGAAAAAAAGGTCAGTGATCTTTTTGTATTCATCCAGGTTATTGTAAATACGAACCGCGCGATGATCGTCGACAGAGAAGTCATAGCGATCCGCCAGCAGCTGACGGGTCTGCTCGACACTGGCGGTACTTTCTTCATAACTGACATCGCCGACGGTATATAACAGCTGATGCACACGGTCACCGCCGCCGTACAGGAGTTGCGCCGTACTGATTGGCAGGTAGATCAGCTCTTCATCTGACCGGCCCCCGCTGTCACGAAAAACGCCAACGACACGATAGTAGATTTCACCCAGCAGTATGTCCCTGCCCACTGCATTGTCCCCACCAAACAGTCGCTCGGCCACAATCGCACCGATCGCCGCGACCTTGCGTTTGTCACGTATGTCAATCTCATTGATAAAGCGACCTTCCGCAATGCGTGTTTTCTCAAGGTAGACATGCTCCGGGTGAACCGCACGGATATCATAGGCCGCCTGTTCAGAGCCGTGGCGCACCGGCAAATCACCGGGATAGTAGCGACCAGAACTGCGATCGAGGGCATCGACATTGCGTTTCAGTGAATCAAACGCTGCGTTGTCAAAGCGAATCCTGCGTCCGCGCGGGTGTCCCTCGTGTGCAATAGTCGTGGTGCCGCCATACACCCGGACGCTGTTGACCGCATCGTCGCGAAATTCCAGTTCAACGCCGTTCTGCAAACCGCGCCCGCCACCCAGCAGTAATACCAGCATGAATACACCCCAGGCCACAGTGAGCACTGCCAGCGCTGTGCGCGCTTTGTGCGTGCGCAGACTCTGAGTCACTTCCTGCAACACGCGAAACTCAATCATGCTGAACATCATTGCGCACATCACTGACGACTTCACCGTCCTGCAACTGAATAACCCGATCTGCCTGACGGGCTACTTCATCTTCGTGCGTCACCACAATCAGGGTGGTGCCATCGCGGTTCAGCGCATGAAGCAATTGCATGATCTGTGCGGTGTTCTGGGTATCGAGCGCACCGGTAGGCTCATCGGCCAGCAGCAATGCAGGTTCGGTCACCATGGCACGGGCAATCGCCACCCGTTGCGACTGACCACCGGAGAGTTCCTTCGGCAAGTGGTCGGCCCGATCACCCACGCCGACACGCTCCAGGTAATCGTGGGCCGCCTGCATCCGCGCCTGCTTGTTAATGCCGCGATAGTACAACGGCAGCGCGACGTTTTCGGCAGCGGTTTTATGCTGGATAAGATTGAACGACTGAAATACAAAACCGATAAAACGATTGCGATAGTTTGCCGCCTGTTTCGCGGTTAAATTATCCATCGCCGTGCCATCCAGCGTATAGCTGCCGGTGTCGAAGCGATCGAGAATCCCCAGAATGTTCAGCAGCGTCGACTTACCGGAACCGGACGACCCCTGCACCGCCGCAAACTCTCCCTCATCCACCGTCAGGTCTAACGACCTCAGCGCCTGCACCTGGGTGCGCCCGGTTGAATAGGTTTTGCTTACTGCTTGTAACTCGATCATAAAATCGGTGGTAACGCCTTCGCCCCTGACACAGTTAGTTTAGCGCCTAATTGCGCGGAGCGTGGGGTCGAACCCGCATAACCGACCGCACCAGTCTGCATTAGCTCGGGGCGTGTCAAATCCGGCCGGGGTGCTCGTTAGCGCGCCCTGTCCTCCCGATCCACCTCTGCCGTGCGATCTATCAGCGCTTCGATCTCCGCCATTACTGTGGCCGGTAACGGACCGAAGGACAGCGCCCCCACTAACCCCTCAACCTGTTCCACCGTGCGCGCCCCGGGAATCGGCACACACCCCGGGTGTCTCGCCCATAGCCAGCCGAGCGCTCCCTGCACCGCACTGCGACCACCCACGCTCAACAGTTCTTTTATGGCGTCAAAGCGTTCGAGGAATAACGGGTTCGGTCTGCCATCGCTAAAAAACTGCAGCCAGCCCTGATCCGTACCGCGAACGTCATCCGCACCAAGTGGTTGGGTCTGCGCATTGTATCTGCCAGAGAGAAAACCCATCGCCAGCGGTGAACGGATCAGCGCATGCAACCCATGCGACTCTGCCACACCCTGCATGCCCGGTGCATCGATTAGCACATTCATCGCATGTTCCACCGCAACGAAATGCTCACGGCCGGCCACCGCGCGGATACTGTCGGCAAAGTCGCTGCTCCACCCGTAAGCCTTCAGCAGGCCGCGCGCCACTGCGTTGTCCATTTGATCGAACAACTGCTCGGCCTCAGGCACGGGCAGCTCGTTCAGGTGCAGCAGAACAAGATCGATCGCCTCCCGCCGTAGTCGCTTTGCACACTGCTCTATCGCCGGTATGACATCGTCGGGTCCGAATCCCTCGAATGACAACTGTTTGGTTTGCTCGTTAATCGGAATACCGATTTTTGTTACTATTACCGCATCCGGGTATGGTTTCAGCGCCTTTGCAAGCAACCGCTCTGAGTGACCGGCCCCGTAGGCCGCAGCAGTATCAAACACACGAATCCCATTGGCTGCTGCCGCCTGTAATGCCGCAACTGACGCTTTGTCGTCCACATTCGAATATCCGAGGCTGGTCCCGTCTTCGGCATACATGGCACCTCCGACTGGCCAGCACCCAAGACCAAGCGGTGCGATATCATGATTGAGAAATTGCATCTGAATGTTCCTTGTTTAGTGACGATGAACAGTCGAACATCAAACGCCTGAATCGACAACAACCAACGATGTAACGCATCTTTCATGAATGAAACAGATCTGAGCTGGGATGATTTGCGCTTGTTTCTCGCAGTCGCGCGACACCGCGGGCTGGCAGGTGCCTCCACAGAGACACAAAAGAGCGCCCCGACGCTCGGCCGTCGAATGCTGTCACTCGAACGGCAGCTGGGGACGGACCTGTTTGATCGCTCCGCCCGTGGTTATACGCTGACACCGCACGGCAACACAATGCTTGAACAGGTATTGCAAATCGAAAACAGCGTACAACCGATTCTTCAGGACGCTCAGCTATTGCCGCCCCCGCGCGTGAAAGTCTCTGCCGGCACGTGGGTGACACACCACCTTTGCCGCCACCTGCCCGCCCCGCTGGAAAATGGCGATCTGAACATCCAGTTCATCTCAACTAATCAGGTACTCGACATCACGCACCGCGAAGCGGTCATCGGCATCAGAAACGCCGAGCCCGACCATCCACATCTCGTCAGACAGCCATTGAAGCACATTCGGTTTGCCGTCTATGCAACTCAGGAAGACTTGTCTGTATGGGCACAGGTTACCGCTTCAACACCGTCCGCGAAATGGGTACGTGAGCAGGCAGCTAATGACGTTCGTATTGAAGTGTCAGACCCGCGTAACGCGATGGATCTGGCACTGACCGGCATCGCCAAAGTCGTCCTGCCAACCTTCATAGGCGATGCTCAACCGACGCTAATCAGAGTGTCCGATCCAATAGCGGCACTGGATCACCAACAATGGCTGGTAACCCACCAGGAGGATCGCAACAGGCCCGAAGTACGCCACGTGGTAAATTGGCTCAAGTCGGTGCTGGGAGACGACAATACCCTGCGCTGATCAAAAGCTCACACAGGGGGACGCATGATCTATCATCGATGCTCATCAGCACTACTGGAATCAGGCACGTGGCGACTATGGCTGGATGCCTGCCGACGACCCTACCCTCTCGCGAACCTATACGCCGGCTGATCTGCAGGCATCGCTTGCTACCACGCAGGTAAGACATACGGTACTGGTACAGGCGGCACCATTCGTAGAAGAAAGCTCAACACGTCGAATAGTGCTCAAACTGCCAGAGAGCGCTCCCTGGAAATGGGAGTGGCAACAAGTGGCAATCCAATTGGGCGCCTCTCCCGGTTAACTGGACTTCGAAGTGCGTTCCAAGACTGCCTTTTGCTGCTACAGCAGGGCAACTCCTGCGAAATTGCCGAGCAAAATCGGCCAAGGTGATACATCTGGCGACTAAAAAACCCCCTTCACGCCATCAACATCCCAATATGATAGAAAGTCGTCTCGGTATTCAGGTTTATACTGATCGGAATTACTTAAAATGACGCAGTTTGAGTTCCACGATGAATAATGCACGCTAGGATATTACGACAGGCAATCTATCCGGCTTTCTTTAATTCCTCTCGAATAATTTTTCGCAATTTACGCTCTAAATCTTTTTCATCCGCATCAACATACTCTCGCAAAGCATTATTAATGAGGGATTGGTAATTTCCGCCACCTGAATCTATTACCAAGTTACGGAAATGATCAACAATATCCTTGTCGAGACGAATCGTAATTCTCTCCTTGTTTAAATCAGCACGGACTACTGCGCCACGAGTTGCACCCTTAAAATCTTCACTCATCGATCAAACCCTCATAGTATTGCCGTCTTTCGTTTTTATCAGCGCGACGCGCGCTAATGATTGCGATGGCATCTTCACCTTCTTCAGAATGAACAACCAGCAGTACACCAGGCTTTGATCCAATTCCAAGCGTTTTGAACCGGTACTCCCCGCCCTCGATTGTGGATTTAGTCAGAGCAAATTCATCCTCCAGGACGCCTATAGCGTCTACAAAATCTACATCGTGCTTTTTGAGGTTTGAAAGTCGCTTCTGTGGATCCCAGACATATCGCATGCCTGTTATTGTATGCACATTTGATGTACATTTCTAGTGAAGTGTAAGCAGAATTTATGTCTGGGCCACCCACACCTGAAAAGAACGACCTCAGACGACTTGAGTCAGTAACAACGGCGCTTACG
>CAZOXM010000063.1:27201-28668 GCA_964583825.1 uncultured Granulosicoccaceae bacterium | reverse complement strand
CTAGTGCGAGTGTCCTTGTACATGTCCCCCGCCGTAGGCACCGGGCTCCGGATTAAACGGTGACTGCTCGACAGTCACCTCAATGCCGAACCCTTTGATCATTTCATCGAGCACATGATCGTGCAGATAACTGACCTGCCCGCCCTCCGAACCAACGGTAATTTCAACCGGTATATGTCGATTGCCGAGGTGGTAGCAGGCACGAGCAAACAGGTGCATATCGTGACAGCGCACCACTGAAAGTGTCTCGCTGGCAGCTATTACCTCCAACACCTCACCGTCAGTACCCTGCAGCTTGTCTCCGTGCTGCAGTACCTCTCCACGTGTAAGTACGATGCCCGCTTCACGGCCGTCGTCGAGATCAATGCGCAGGCGTGACTTGATGCGTTTTTCAATCGGCAGCGTGACTGTGGCAGAGGGGCTCAGCGTGTTGTCCGCACGTTCAGTAAACCGGATCATTGGGTGTCACCGTTAAAAGAGTTGATAAAGTTGAGCAAGTGGCAACCGGGTGGCAGGCTCACAGGTCAATACTTTTCCATCGGCTTTAACAACATAGGTCTGCGGGTCGACCTCAATGTCCGGCTGATATTCGTTGTGGACCATATCCGCCTTGCTGACCTTACGGCAATTGCTCACAGCGGCAACCCTGCTGTTTAAATCAAGTTCGCCAGCCACATCACGATCAAGCGCAGACTGTGAAACAAAAGTGGTCGAGGTGTGTGCACGTGCACCGGCCATGGCACCGAACATCGGCCGATAATGGACCGGCTGCGGTGTCGGTATCGAGGCATTCGGATCACCCATCGGCGCATAGACAATCATGCCACCCTTGATGATCAGTGACGGCTTACTACCGAAAAATGCTGGCCGCCATAAAACCAGATCGGCAACTTTGCCAACCTCGATGGATCCGACCTCATCTGCGATACCGTGAGTCAGTGCAGGGTTGATGGTATATTTTGCGATGTATCTTTTGGCGCGAAAGTTATCGGTGGTTGCACTATCTCCTTCCAGTGCACCACGCTGCTCCCGCATCTTGTGGGCTGTCTGCCAGGTCCGGCAGATCACCTCGCCCACCCGCCCCATCGCCTGTGAATCCGAGGCGATCATCGAAAATGCACCGAGGTCCTGCAGAATGTCTTCAGCGGCAATGGTCTCCCGACGTATGCGTGACTCCGCAAAGGCCACATCTTCGGCGATTGCCGGGTCCAGATGATGACAGACCATCAGCATATCGAGGTGTTCATCAATCGTATTCACCGTATACGGTCTAGTCGGGTTGGTTGATGACGGCAGCACATTACCCAGACCGCAGGCTTTGATAATATCCGGCGCGTGTCCGCCACCGGCTCCCTCTGTATGATAGGTATGGATGGTACGACCCTTCATCGCCGCCAGAGAGTGTTCGACAAAGCCGGATTCATTGAGTGTGTCGGTATGAATAGCCACCTGTACATCTTTGTCGTC
>CAZOXM010000063.1:12797-27101 GCA_964583825.1 uncultured Granulosicoccaceae bacterium | reverse complement strand
GCCTCTTCCACCTGCTGTGGACAGATCAGGTGGATATGTGCATCGATACCACCAGCGGTCAGTATCATACCTTCACCGGCAATGGCTTCAGTACCCGCACCAATGGGTATATCAACACCGGGCTGTATATCGGGGTTACCTGCTTTACCGATTGCAGCGATGCGACCGTCCTTGATACCGACATCTGCCTTAATAATCCCCCAGTGATCCAGAATGGTAGCGTTAGTGATGATTACATCAACCACATCAGCAGAGGCAAGCTGGCTCTGCCCCATGCCGTCACGAATGACTTTACCACCGCCGAACTTTACTTCCTCACCATAAATTGTGCGGTCTTCCTCCACCTCGATGAAGAGTGAGGTATCACCGAGACGTACCCGATCCCCGGTGGTCGGTCCATACATCTCCGCATAAGCGCGTCGATCAATCCTGGTCATTGGATGCTCCTGCCGGTGACTGATTGTCTTTTATTGCAGATTGAATTGGCATCATAACTTCCCCATCACCTGCTGATTAAATCCATAGACGGTGCGCAACCCGTCCACTTCGACCAGCTCCACCGTGCGCGACTGACCGGGCTCGAATCGAACCGCAGTACCCGCCGCTATGTTCAAACGGTAGCCGCGCGTCTGATCGCGTTCAAACTGCAGAGCCGGATTGACTTCAAAGAAGTGATAGTGAGAGCCCACCTGTATCGGTCGATCACCACTGTTGGCTACGGTGAGTTCAAGTGTTCGGCGACCGGCATTGAGTTCGATCTCTCCGTCGGCACAAATAATTTCACCGGGAATCATGAGAGCACCTCCGCATCTGTTGGCTCCTGAATCGGTTCGTGTACCGTCACCAGTTTGGTACCGTCAGGAAAAGTTGCCTCAACCTGTACATCATGAATCAGGGATGGCACCTCCTCCATCACCTGCTCGGTGGTTAACAGCGTCCGCCCGTGCGACATCAGCTCGGCAACCGTGCGTCCGTCCCTGGCACCTTCGACGATATGCATGCTGATATAGGCAACTGCTTCGGGATAATTCAGCCTGACGCCTCTCGCCAGTCGCCGCTCCGCGACTAGTGCTGCGGTATATAACAGCAGCTTGTCTTTTTCTCTAGGTGTTAAATCCATCGTTTTTTCCTCATACTGGCTGGGTCGTGGCGACCGATTCAAACACGGCCATGGCAGCTGCGGCTTCAATCCTGGTTTTCAACCGTTCCGGGTATTTCATCAGGTCGCCCAAATACGCGGAGGTGTCGGCGCAAGACCGGACATCACAGCACGGCGCACCGCACTCCATACCTGCACAAACCCGTCGCGGGCCCGCTCTGTGTTATCACCCAGATACCTGACTGTGATTAACCCGTCGATTTGCGTCGCCCCGAACATAGAAGCACGCATTGGCGACTCCGGCAATCGCTCCCTGATCAGATCGAGCATGTCACCGTCAATGCAATCTGGCGCGGCAATCACCATCGTGCCAAACACCGTCGCACCGCGCATGCCCGACGAACGCGACAAATCGATGCTGTCAGCCACATGCAGACGATCAAATAATACCGGTATACCCTCTCTGATCACTTCGAATCGATTGGTAATATGTCCGGTATGGAAGTGATGGTCACCAGCCAACCTGCCAAAGCAGCTGATGTCCCACCCGATAAAGCGGCTTTGCCTGGTGAGTTTTATTGTGGTGTGCTGCGAGACGACCGCTTTATCGAAAAAGATTGACTCGGCAGGCAGCCACTCGAAACGTGCATCGTCCATCTCAAGCGTCTGCCGCTGTACTGCGGTTCTGCCATCAGAGCCATAAAACCGGTTGGCACCGGGCGTGGTTACCAGGCCACTGGCTGATTTCAAACAACGCACTGCAAGACGCAGGCGATCCCCGCCGACAACCCCGCCGGGAGGATGCACAATGTAGGCGTGACAGACGTCACCCTCCGGGTAGAAAGGTCGCTGTATCACAAGCGGGCCAATATGCTTTCGACGCAACACAGTCTTTTGCCTGCCCGCTTCGAAATCCAATGCCAACCGCGCCTTCCAGCTATGTCTGTCGACAATATCAGGCCCGATAGCCTCAGGTGTTTGATCGGAGGTTCGTCGCATTGATGCAGCGTTGGCACACATATCAATAATGCCGGAGTGTCACAACGTTACCGGGAAGGCCTTAGTAATAAAAACAGCAGAGAAGCAAACGCTACTAAAACGACTCCAGCCGCAAGCATCTCACCGATGTGTGCGACCGGACCGCCCTCGACCTGATCAGAGTGATGTGCCGATGCGACCGTGCTGAACGACGCGACACCGCAAAGCAGTGTTTTCAAATAACATCGTTTCACCGTTATTCCTCCGGATGTAAGGTGATAAAAAATATCAGATATTCGCAATAGTGCCGGCAGATAGCGCCAGTAGAGTGTCACGCTACCAGATACTCAGCGACCAGATTATCATTTAAACCGTCCATGTCTCCACTCGCTACAATACTTCCACGGTCCATAATGGCGAACCGGTCCGCTACCTTGCGAATAAAGGGTAGCTTTTGCTCAATCAACAGTACACTGATTGATCTTTCCCTGCTTAACAAGTGAATAACATCGGCTATCTCCTGCACAATGTTCGGCTGAATTCCCTCAGCCGGCTCGTCCAGTATGAGCATTTTCGGATTTAATACCAGCGCTCTTGCAATAGCCAGCTGTTGCTGTTGTCCACCTGAAAGGTCACCACCACGCCGGTGTTTCATCTCAAGTAGCACGGGAAACAGCTCATAAACCTCACCTGGTATTTTCTGCTGCCTCTGTCCTTGTGCAAAAAAGCCGGTGCGGATGTTTTCTTCCACCGTTAGCAGCGGGAAGATCTGCCGGCCTTGCGGTACATAGCCGATACCCGCCGCCGCACGCTTTTCAACCGGCAGCTGCGTTAAATCGAGACCCTCGTAAAACATCTCACCGTCACGAGGCTTCTCAAGTCCGATCACACACTTGGCGAATGTAGTTTTACCGACACCGTTACGCCCCATCAGGCAGGTACAGGAGGCGTCCGCAACTTCCAGACTAACGCCGCGCAGACAGTGGCTCTGGCCGTAGAAATGATTAACGTTATTCGCTACCAGCATGGCCTACTCACCCAGATATACACGCTTGACTTCGTTATTCGCCTGAATGTCAGACATACTTCCCTCAGCGAGCACACTCCCCTGGTGCAACACGGTGACGCGACTGTTCAACGATCGCACAAAATCCATGTCATGCTCCACAACCACTACGGTGTGGGTACCGGCAAGGCGCGTGAGCAGTTCCCCTGTCCGATCCATTTCCTGGTGTGTCATTCCCGCTACCGGCTCGTCCACCAGCAACAGTTTAGGCTGCTGTACCAACAGCATACCGATCTCCAACCACTGCTTCTGCCCGTGCGAAAGTATTTTTGCAGGCGTTGTTAACTGATCTGCAAGGCCGATAACCTCAGCGACAACGGCAATGCACTCTCTTTGCTCATGATTCAGCCCGAATCGCCAGTTAAATACAGGGTGTCGATCCCCCTCGACCGCGACTTCCAGGTTCTCGAATACGGTCAGCGCTTCAAACACCGTAGGCTTTTGAAATTTCCGACCGATACCAACCTCCGCTATCTCCGGTTCATCCAGCTCCAGCAAATCAACCGAGCCACCGAAGAAAACGGTACCAGAATCGGGCCGCGTTTTACCGGTGACTATATCCATCATCGTAGACTTGCCAGCACCGTTTGGCCCGATGATGCATCGAAGCTCGCCCTCCTCAATATACAGATTGAGTTTGTTGATGGCTTTAAAACCGTCAAAGCTGACACTCACGTCCTCCATGAAAAGCAGCATGGCTTCATCGATATTGGGGTCGCGGACATTCATGCTGCTGTGACCCTGCGTCTGGCCAATCCGGCGATTCCGGCAGGCAGCAATAGAGTGCTCAACACAAATAGTGCACCGAGTGCGAATATCCAGTAATCAGGCAGCACAGCAGTAAACCAGGACTTGGAAAAACTCACCAGCAATGCACCGATTACCGCCCCATACAAGGTGGCTCGTCCCCCAATTGCCACCCAGATAACGATTTCAATTGAATTGAGCGGAGAAAATTCACCCGGATTGATGATACCCACCTGAGGCACATAAAGCGCACCGGCCAGCCCGGCCAGCATGGCTGAAACTACCAATACCAGCAATTGATATGATTCGACGCGGTAGCCAAGGAAGCGCGCCCTGTCTTCAGCATCGCGTATGGCCACCACCACACGCCCGGCACGTGACTGCACAATAGAACGGCACAGCAGATAGCCTGCGACTACCGCCACGGCTGATGCCACGAACAGCGCAACGCGTGTACCCTGAGCGGTAATCGGAAAACCGAGAATATCTTTAAAGTCCGTCAGACCGTTATTGCCACCGAAACCGAATTCGTTACGGAAGAACGCCAACATCAAGGCATAGGTCATGGCCTGTGAAATAATCGACAGGTAAACCCCGTTCACGCGACTTCTGAATGCGAGCCAGCCAAAGATAAAGGCCAACAGCCCGGGTACGAGAAATACGGCGAGCAATGCAAACGGAAAGAAATCAAATCCCCACCAATACCATGGCAAAGCTTCCCAGTTAAGAAACACCATGAAGTCCGGCAGTTCCGGATTACCATACACACCGCGATCTCCGATCTGACGCATCAGATACATACCCATTGCATAGCCACCAAGACCAAAAAAAGCGCCATGCCCGAGCGAAAGAAACCCCATGTAACCCCACACCAGATCCACAGACATGGCGAGCAGCGCATAGCACAGATACTTACCGAACAGATTTAAATAATAGGTAGGCACATGCCAGGGATGCCCTTCGGGCAATAACAAATTGCACATGGGCAAAACCACCGCTGCCGCCGCCAGTATCAGCAGCATTATTTTACCGCCGGTATCTCCTCGCAGCACTGAGCGCATCATTAGTTCCCCGCCGCTCTGCCACGCTGTGGGAACAGACCACGCGGGTAACGTTGAATAAAAAGAATGATAAACACCAGCACCAGGATTTTCGCAACCACAGCGCCGACCCACGGCTCGAGAAACTTATTGGCCACACCGAGTGACAGGCCTGCCAGCAGCGTTCCCCACAAGTTACCGACGCCGCCAAATACGACCACCATAAACGAATCAACGATATAAGCCTGTCCCATATTTGGGCCGACATTGGTCAGCTGACTTAAGGCCACGCCGGCAACACCGGCAATACCAGCACCCAGACCGAATGTCATGGCATCGATGCGCGACGATTGTGCCCCCATAGCGCGGGCCATCTCGCGGTTTTGAGAAACTGCACGAACCTTCAGGCCGAAGAAAGTGCGTTTCAACAACCACATCAGCACGGCGAAGACCAGCAGGCAGAAAATAAAAATCACCAAACGGTTGACCGCGATCGACAAGGCAGGATCTATCTGAATCTGGCCGGTGAGCCAGGAGGGGTTGGACACCGGCACGTTTTGCGGGGACACCAGCGTGCGCACTGTCTGCTGAAGCAACAGGCTGATGCCAAAGGTTGCAAGCAGTGTTTCAAGCGGACGCCCGTATAGATGACGAATGACCAAAAACTCGATGATCATACCGACCAGGAAAGTCACCGCAAATGCGAGTGGCACGGCGACTATCAATGAGTACTCTACAAAGCCCGGTATCATATGCTGCAGAAACCAGGTGCAATACGCACCGAGCATAATCATTTCACCGTGCGCCATATTAATCACACCCATTACACCGAATGTAATCGCGAGGCCGATCGCTGCCATCGCCAGCACTGAGCCGAGACTTAAGCCGAACAACAGTGTTTCCACTTTTTCAAATAAACCGATCCGGGCACGAATCTTTTCAAGCGACTCCGTAGCAGCCCTTGCAACTTCTGTATCATCGGACTGGGACAGTGATGCGAGCCGCTGCGAGACAATCGGTCTTGTATTCACCCCCAGCGCACTGATCGCCGAAAGCTGCTGTTCTTTGGTCCCGTTCTCCAGCGCGTTGATTGAAGCGGCAAGTTCCATGAGAGACTTCACCTCCGAATCGGACTCACTGGCAGCCAACTGACTAATGGTGGCCGCCTTGCTGTCGTCCAGTGATGTCATCATCTGTTCTACTGCAGCAAGCCGCTCTTTCGGATCCGGATTAGTGAGCGCCAACTGAGCGAGTGCCTCGCGCAACTTACCCCGCAGCGCGTTGTTTATTTTTATCTTACTGACATCGCGCTTACCGACTTCACCCAGTGCATCCCCGTTGGAGGCGCTGGTAATTTCAAACCCGGCCGGTGCCTTGACTACTGAGACAACCTTGTTATCCGACTTGCGCACATACAATTTTCCATCGAGAATCTGCTGCAGCCACTCACCGCGCCGCGCCGCCGACGATGACGCAATTTCGTCAATCGCCTGACCGACAGTTTTTCGGTTACGCAATGCCTCGGCCAGCGTATCAATAAAGGCGTTGTCATCGGCCCCAGCCTCGTTGGCATTTGCATGAGGGACAACAGCCAGCAGCAGCACAGCACAGCACAGTGCAGTGAGTACTTTCATGAGTCGCAACTATAAATATGGTGTTTAAACGCAAGAGGGCGGACGCTTTCGCGCCCACCCGTCAAACCCGACAGCCGGATATTATTCAGACTAGTAGTTCTGACCCGAGCATGCCTTGGTCACTGTGTTGTAGTTGCCACAGGAGACAGGTGCTGTCCAGTCGGAAATAATATCCTTTGAATCAGGCAGGAAGTCGGACCATGCATCACCCGGTACGAGGTCTTCAGTTTCCCATACTACGTCGAATTGACCGTCGTCCTGTATCTCGCCGATCAAGACCGGTTTGGAGATGTGGTGATTCTTTAGCATGACGGAGGTACCACCGGTGAGGTTGGGTACTTCTACACCGATGAGTGCATCCTGCACGGCTGAAGGATCAGTTGTGCCCGCTTTCTCTACCGCTTTCGCCCACATATTAAAGCCTATGTAGTGCGCTTCCATCGGGTCATTCGATACACGCTCATCACTACCGATAAACTTCTGCCACATTTCTATGAACTCGTCGTTTTCAGGGGTATCAACGCTCATGAAGTAGTTCCATGCGGCAAGATGCCCGACCAGCGGTGCTGTATCGATACCGGAAAGTTCCTCTTCACCCACTGAAAATGCCACGACAGGAATATCTTCAGCTGAAACATCCTGATTGCCGAGTTCCTTGTAGAAAGGCACATTGGCGTCGCCGTTGATCGTAGAGACAACCGCTGTTTTCTTGCCCTCGCTGCCGAACTTTTTGATCGAAGAGACAATTGACTGCCAGTCGGAATGACCGAACGGCGTGTAGTTGATCATGATGTCATCTTCAGCAACACCCGCATCTTTCAGATAGGCTTCCAGTATTTTATTGGTCGTACGAGGGTAGACGTAATCAGTGCCCGCCAGTACCCAGCGCTCCACACCAATTTCATCTCTCAGGTAATCAACAGCCGGAATGGCCTGCTGGTTTGGTGCTGCACCGGTGTAGAAAACGTTCTTGGAGGATTCTTCGCCCTCATACTGTACGGGATAAAACAGGATACTGTTCAGTTCTTCGAAGACAGGAAGCACCGACTTCCGTGAAACAGATGTCCACGCGCCAAATACAGCATCTACCTTTTCAACTTCGATAAGTTCCCGCGCCTTTTCCGCAAACAACGGCCAGTCTGAAGCGGGATCAACCACCACTGCTTCCAGTTCGCGACCAAGCAGCCCACCCTTTGCATTCTGCTGTTCAACCAGCATCAGCATGGTGTCTTTCAGGGTGGTTTCACTGATGGCCATGGTGCCTGACAGCGAATGCAGTACACCGACTTTGATCGGATCTTCAGCTGACGCTGCCTGTACCGTGAACAACCCGCCTGCGACCAGACTCGTTACCACTGCGTTCTTCAGTTTCATCTCACACGCCCCGTTTCGAATGTGGCGGCGAGTGTACTGCTGGCAATGTTTGCTGAATGCTGTTTAATTATGCTCGGAGTGCTGCAAAAAACGCAGCGACTCGCAACAGCGGTTTTATTTAAGTCGAAAAAATAATGACTTATTGCTGTTATCAGCCGTCGTGTTCGTCGAGTCGCGCCGATAAAAGTTCCAGGAAACGTGCTGCCGCAACCGGCAGATGGCGGCCTTTGAGATGCCCCAGCATTAGTCGACCGACACCGACATCCCGACTGTCAAGCACGCTGTTGGCCACATCACCCACCAGTGATCTCTTGTGAACACCGATAGGAATCTGCACCGTCACTGCATCACTTCTCAGAATAGACTCCAGTAGCAAGGTCTCACTGTCAGACTCAAGTATCACCGGTAAATCAACGGACATACGACGTGCAGCGATCTCCAGCAAATGTCGTATTCCGTTGGCACGCGTAGGCAAGGCCATGGGATACGCCAGGCATTCACTAAGGCGCACTGTTTCACTGCCGGCCAGAGGATGGCTCTGGTTGAACAACAGATGTATTTGCTGCGTTACTTCCAGTACGCAATGAAAATCGGCGAACGTTTCCGGCTCGAATACCAGCGCGAGATCAGCAGTGTATTCATTTAACGCGGCTTCATATTCGGTGCGGTTACTGACTCTCACGTCAAAGGTAACCGCGGGATGCTCCTGGCGGTAATCCGCAATGACTTCCGGCAGGAAAGAGCTCATCATCGCGTGTCCGCACACAATGGACACATGCCCGCGCCGTTCGCCGGCAAGATCTGCGAGTTGGGATTTAACACGCTCCATGTCTGCGAGCTGTCGTCTGGCATGGTGAATAAAAAGTTCGCCCGCAACACTCAGGCGCACACCGGTAGGAAGCCTTTCGAACAGGGCGACACCGAGTTCATCCTCCATGCTAAGAATGCGACGGTTGAGGGCTGTCGAGGTAATGGCAAGTTCATCAGCGGCTTTGCGAATAGAACCTACACGAGCAACCACATCGATGTAGCGTAACGGGATCTGATGTCTGATGTGTGATACTCCCCGGGCTATCGGTGGCTGTCGCCAGGCGGGACAATCGTCGGAAGAATTTAGCGTATACCAGACAGCACTATAAAAACAGGGGCACGCAGGATAAGGATTCGAAATCGAATCCCGGTCACGTGCTTCCCTGAGCCGAAGCAGCCCGGGTCAGTGGCTACATCGTATCGTACACAAACTACAGAGGCTGGACGGTTATCTCATAGGTGCGCGACGCGTTGTAAAAACACAATCCGCTCCGGGAAGGCTCAATGCTGTCGTCTACCGATACATACACCGTAAAACGAAAGGTACCCAACTCGGTTGGCGTACCATCGAGCAGGTAACGACGACCGGTATCAGATCCGGTGACACCGGCAGGCAGACGCCCCTGCAGTCTGAACTCGTAGAGAAAATTATCGTCCCTTGGCTCATTGTTAATTGCAACAGTTATCGTTTCTGAGTAAACCTGATTTAATACCGGATCACTGATGGACGCGGTTTTAAATTCCGGCCCGTCATTGTCGAAACAATCAATGGCACTCTCGCAGCCACCTCCGCAAAGGATGGCGACACTCAATAACATAGCCCGTGACATAGTATGCTCCCCTCCCAGCCTTCAAATAAACACATTACCTACTTCAGTGGATGGGGTATCAACACGAAGTCTTTGCCCGGTGTATGACAACCGAAGCATAACGGTACGCCATTGCCATCGGCCACCACGCGCGAGTCCGCTGTGGTGCCGAGAATTTCGTACCAGTACCAGCCGTTACCGCCATCGCTATCGTCCTCGGTTTTGACAGACACCGCCCAGCCGCTGATTTCACCCTTGCCATCGAACAGTTCCTTCACGGCTGCCGCACCCCGGGGATGCGACGCGTTTCCGGCTGCCAGAGATGCATTGAGTGATTCGTTGAGGAAGGCAATCACCGCCTGCGGATGCGGACCTGCCGACGGGTGTGGTTCAGACTCCGACACCCAGCTTTTGTAGTTGCCCGCTTTGAGCCACTGAAACAGTGAATCGTGGCCGACCGGGGGATCTTCATCGGCAACCGCCCCGAATGACCCCACCTGCAGCAGGGCGCAGATCAGGGCAGCTGGCAACATGCGCGTGTAATTTTTCATCGACATTCTTCCGATTCCGTTCACCTGCATGTTGCATCCAATGCTTTATCTTTGTCAAAACCCACATGCGCTGGCACGAGCGGTGACACGCCCAGCCCCGCCAACCGGCATGCACCCTCGCCCGTGTTCTGCAGGTTCCACCCCCTACGGAGCTGGACTGATATACTCCGTCCCGCAGACAATACATCACAAGCGCGACACCGGGCGCTATACACCGCCCTGCGGTCCGAACCACCAGAGGAAACCATGAAACCTGTTAAATCCATCATCACTGCCAGCATCGCAGCGCTGCTCTGTGGCGTCGCCGGCGCGGCGGAAAACCTGACCGCTGAAACCGCCTCCCCGGGCGGATCCATTCACCTGTCGATGGCACACCTGGCTGAAGCAGCCGCTGACGCCGGAGTCGCAAACATTCAGGTCGCTGACGGCCAGACCCTGACCAATTCGATCCAGAACGTGGCCGAAGGCAAAACCGATATTGCCGGTACGCCTTATATACTGCCGTTTCTGCTATCCAAAGGTCGCGGCCCCTATTCCAAGCTGGGTGCAGAGAAAGGCGCTGAGCTGGCGGATAACCTGCGCGCGCTCTATCCGGTGACACTGGGTATTTTCGCGCTCTACGCCTACGATTCAAAGGGCGTCAAAGGCTGGAGTGACCTCGAAGGCAGAACCATTTATAACGGCCCGCCACGGGGTGCAGCACTAACCAATGCGCGGTCCATTATCCAACTGGTCGCCGGCCTCAAGGAGGGCGACGGCTACAAAGGGGTTCAGGTTAACTGGGGACAGGCAGTGAAAACCATCACTGACGGTTCCGCCGATGCCGTGGTACTGCCCATTCTGTTTCCAGACAGCCGCATCACTCAGGCACTGGCCTCCGGCAATATGACTGTCTGGTCCGTCCCGAAAGACAAATGGGATTCGGAAGGCTTTCAAAAATACCTGAAAGCACCGGGCAGCGCCCCATTCACTTTGGCAGCCTCGGAGGCCACACTCGGTGAAGGTGGAGTGACCCTGGTGACCGACGACGGTACTTTCCGCGGCCTCGCTACGATCGGTGGTGACATCGTCAACAAAGATATGCCTTTCGAGCTGGCCAAAGCGCTCACCAAAGCGCATATAGACACACTCGACAAGCTCAAGGCGAAAGCGCCGTTTGCACGTTATGCCGGCTACGGAGAAGTGGATGTCGTGCGCTCCGGTATGTGTGGACCGAACCCGTTGAAATATCACGCCGGCGCGGTGGCAGCATGGGAAGAGGCAGGCTACACCATCGACGACTGCGCTAAACCCTGACAGCGCAGATCACCCGGCTGCACCCGCTGCGGTGCCAGCCGGACCCCCTGTGCCTGGCAGGGTATCAGTACAAAAGCAATCGGGGGCGCACACGCCTCCGCTTGTCGACATCGCCCGCACCTCGGGTAGTGCCCCTTCTATCGTATTGATCACATCGTAAACAGATGACCGAACTTTCGAACGCACAGCAGCGTGCACCGGATCGAGGCGAGAAAATCGTCTACTGGCTCGCGCTTATTCTGGTTATCGTCGGGCTGCTTAATGCGATGCCCGGCATCCCCGGCGTCGACAACGCAGTGGCCGGGTTGTTCGGTTTTAAAAATCTGGTTATCCGAAAGTTCCCATACGAGTATTTCTATCCCCTCGCATTCTCGGTGATGATGATCATCGTCGCGCTAAAACATTCCGTATGGCGGAGCGTCGGCGATGCCTCAGCCTTGAAAAGAAAGCTGGGGCTGGCACTCGATGTCGCGCTGGTTCTAGCTGCGGTGAGTATTTCGCTGACCTATATGGTGGAAATCGAAGCCGTGTGTCTGGTCGATCAGATCACCGGCAAGCGTGCGGAACTCATTGCCAAAAGCCTCGCTGAAGAACGAGCGTTCGCAGAAGACTTCGGCCTGCCGATTCCGGACACGGTCGACGATCCGCAGTGCATCGACACCACCGGTGCATGGCTGGCGGCCATCATGTTCCTGAGCGTGGTGATCTTCCTTGCCTACAACGTCAAGGTCTGGGGCCTGCCGTTGGTGCTGGTCGCCATTGCTGTGGCAGCTTATACCGTCGCCACGGTACTTGTTTGGTACTTCCACGGCCCCGATGACATCAACAAATATCTGATGACCAAACTCGGTGGTGAACCGAGGCTGTTATCCGACGGTCGCCCGCGCCTGCACGATGCGCTGGTGAATAATTCTTCCGGCCTGCTCGGTCGATTCATGGACATCATCCTGAACACGGTCTTTCCCTACATTGTGCTGGGCGGTTTGTTCGGCGCTTCTGCGGGTGGACGTTCACTGATCAAACTCGCATTCCTGTGGACGCGCAAATTGCGCGGCGGGCCGGCGCATGCTGCTATTGTCTCGTCGGCAATGTTCGGCACGATCTCGGGCGGACCTGTTGTTAATGTGCTGTCGACGGGTGTTTTAACCATCCCCATGATGATGAAGCGCGGCTTCTCGAAAGTGTTCGCCGGCGGTATGGAGGCCGCTGCATCATCGGGCGGTTCTATTATGCCACCGGTGATGGGGGTGGCGGCCTTTGTACTCGCCGCCCTCACTGCCGTGCCGTACCGGGAGGTGATCATCGCGGCTGCGATTCCTGCAGTGGCGTATTTTTTCTGTATGTTTCTGTCCGCGGTTTTTCAGTCGCGCAAGCAGGGAATT
This sequence comes from uncultured Granulosicoccaceae bacterium, assembly GCA_964583825.1. Lineage (GTDB taxonomy): Bacteria > Pseudomonadota > Gammaproteobacteria > Granulosicoccales > Granulosicoccaceae. The sequence goes on along the minus strand of CAZOXM010000063.1, from coordinate 14,315 downwards.
GAAGCGATCGGTGAAGTTACAGAGGACATGCGATTATCAGGCGCAGACAAACTCAACCTGGTGATGATATTCGGCCCCATTCTGCTGATTCTCTTTTTGTTACTCACGCCGAAAGAGGCCATCGGCTGCGGCTGGCTGGGCGCTCTGCTCGGTGCGCAGACGGTTACCGAGAATGGCAATTGCCTTGCGACCGAACTGTCATGGTTTCTGGAAATGGTACAAAACTCGGCAGGCGATGCAGGCAGCGCCGGCTGGTGGGCGGTGATTCTTCTGTGCTTTTTGCTTTTCCTCGATAGCAACATGCGTCGCAACCCGCGCCGTCTGCTGGATGCGTTATCCGGCTCCGGCATACTGGTTTCCACGCTGTACCTGATGTTTCTCGCAGTATCGATCATTGATTTCTGTCTGAACTTCACCGGCCTTTCAGACTTTATCGCACTGGATGTACTCGGCTGGCTGAAGTCTTTCGATTTCGGTGCCGGCGGTTCCGGCGTGTTTCAGTTTATGGCGCTGTTCACCACCATGTTACTGGCCGTGCTGCTCGGCATGGGGATGCCGGCGGTTCCTGCATATATCAATGTGGCGTTGCTGATGGGGCCGGTACTGGCAGGACTGGGCCTTTCTATTTTCACCGCGCACATGTTTATCTTCTACTTTGCCGTGGCCTCAGCGATCACACCACCGGTTGCCATCGCCGCGTTCACTGCGGCTACCATTACCAAAGCCGAACCCATGTCCACGGCTTTTTCCGCAGTGCGCTCCGGCATTGTCATGTTTGTTATTCCATTTGTGTTTGCGATTTACCCGGAACTCCTGTTAATTGAATCCGCCGTACTTGATCCGAAATCATTGCCCTCGGCAGCACAATACCTGCCCGGCTACGACGGACAGGTACATATCGCCGCCCTACTGTGGTTACTGGTAAAGCTGATCGTTGCGCTCTACCTGCTGGCAAGCGCGCTGGCGGGATTCGACAGAAAGCCACTCACCGCCATTGAAATCGCATTGAGGCTGCTGGTCGCGTTGCTGATCATGTTTAAACCCGCTGCCATTCACTTGCCGGCGCTGCTTGTCGCAGTGGCGTTACTCACCTCACACTACCTCAGAAATCGACAGGTCGCCGGCGCATGATGGCAAATGGAATGCTCAGTCAACCGTGGACGAACAAAGGCAACAACGTATGAATGTCCTGTGGATCATGGCCGATCAGCTGCGATGGGACTATCTTGGCTGTGCCGGTGCAAAACATATCGACACACCGAATCTCGACTGGCTCGCCGCCCGCGGTCTGCGTTTTGATCGCGCCTATGTGCAATCGCCTATCTGCGGGCCCAGTCGCATGAGCTTCTACACCGGTCGCTACGTGCGCAGTCACGGTGCCACCTGGAACGGGTTTCCATTGCGTGTGGGTGAAGCGACCCTGGGTGATCACCTGCGTGAGCTCGGTGTAAACGCCACCCTGGTCGGCAAGACACACATGACACCCGATGTCGATGGTATGCGCAGACTCGGTATCGA
>CAZOXM010000063.1:0-12697 GCA_964583825.1 uncultured Granulosicoccaceae bacterium | reverse complement strand
TCGGCAAGACACACATGACACCCGATGTCGATGGTATGCGCAGACTCGGTATCGAGCCGCAAAGCACCATTGGTGCACTGGTGAGCGAATGCGGCTTCGATGTGTTTGTCAGAGATGACGGCACCAATGCCACTATTTACCCCGGTCGCTGTGCCGAAGACTACGATGCGTACCTGCGCGAACACGGCATGGACGGTGACAATCCGTGGGAGGAATGGGCCAACAGTGCCACCGGACCCAACGGTGAACTGTGTTCCGGCTGGCTGCTCGAAAACGCACCGCTGCCGGCACGAGTGCCGAAGGAGCACTCTGAAACCGCCTGGCTGACCACCCGTGGCATTGAGTTTATCGAATCACAACATAACAGCGATACACCCTGGCTGTGTCATCTGAGTTATATAAAACCACACTGGCCGTATCTGGCGCCGGCGCCTTACAACGACATGTATGGACGACACGACCTGCCACCGGTCAACCGCTCTATGGCAGAACGCGACACCGATCATCCACTGATGCAGGCATGGATCAACACGCGTATTTGCCAGAGTTTCTCGCGCGATGAAATCCGCCATATCGTCGCACCCGTTTATATGGGACTGATCAAGGAACTCGACGATCAGCTCGGGCGCTTGTTTCAGTATTTGCGAGACAACGGCAGGTTAAGCGACACGATGATTGTTTTCTGCTCAGATCACGGTGACAACATGGGTGATCACTGGCTCGGTGAAAAAGACCTGTTCCACGATTGCTCAGCGCGTATCCCACTCATTATTTACGACCCGCGGCAAGCGGCTGATGCGACCCGCGGCACCAAGACCGATGCACTGGTCGAGGGCATCGACCTGACACCGACGTTTATCGAATATTTCGGTGGTCAAAGTAAACCGCAGATGATAGAAGGTCAGTCACTGACGCCGCTGCTGCACAACGAGACTGCAAAAATCAGGGATTACTGCGTCTCCGAATACGACTATGCCACGCGCGATGCGCGTCGAGCCGTCGGCGTCGATCAAAACGATGCAAGACTCACCATGATATTTGACGGGCGTTATAAATATATCTACGTCGAGACCATGCGACCGCTGTTATTCGACCTCGAAACGGACCCGAATGAACTCACCGATCTGGCCACAGATCCTGACCACCACGGTGAAGTACAGCGCTTACAGGAGATTCATTTCACATGGACGCGACAGCACCACAATCGGGTGACTGTCAGCGCCGCAAAAGTAGAGGCAATGACCGACGCCAGAGAGCCGCCGGGTATTTATATCGCCTATGCCAATAAACAGGAACTTGAGGACGACGGGCTTACGCTTCCCGATCACGCCAGCCGCTAGTATATTAGATACCGACTCGTGATGGCAGCTTCACCTCACAAGCTGCACTGGAATCCGGCACATCTCCCAGTGCGGTGAAGCCGTCCCGACTGTGCCAGGTTTCGAGCTTGCCGTCATTGTCGAAGCGAATAGCCTGGTACTCAACGCCGTCGATTGTTTCCCTGCCGGCCATCTTGATTATGCCCTGGTAGGTAGTACCAAGAAAATTAAGCGTCATCAGCAGGCTGTAGGTAGACCCATCGGCTGATGCACCAAGCTTGCTCCAGAAGCCATCGGCGAGCTCACCGCGGGTACTGCCCTCGCCCAGGGTGCCGTCTTCGCTGGCATCGTTAACCAGCTTCACGCACGCAGTGAATGAACCATCGGTTTCCGCCGCGCTGCCATTAAAATAAAACTCAATTTCATTGTCGTCGAGACGGTTCGGCCCGGACCCCAGGTCAAGGTCCGCCAGTCGCAGTTGCAAGCCTCCCACCTGTGTGATCGGCTCAGCAGACTCAGGCACTGATGACGACTGAGCGATCTCCAGTACGGAATCAAAGTCCGGCCCGCTGAAATCGTTACCAGAAAGCAGGTCAACATCGGCGTTGTCGCCTCCCAGACTCTCAAGCAGGGCACCCAGCAATGGCTCATTACTGTCGTCGGTAAAAAACTCGACGGCATTTTCAATCGTTGTATCGACAGTGGTTTCGTTTACCGCCTTGATCACCAGTGCTTCGAGCGCTCTGGCCTTGCCAGTCACATCGGTCTCAGTCTGCGTGTTGTCGTTTTCATCAATCAAGGCATCGACCACCGGTGGGATATCACTCACCACATCGGCAATTCGTACAAAATCACCCGGTTGGTCCGGACTGCCCATGTCCGCAGGCAGATTGATTTCCTTGCGCTCGTACACTGCGCGCAACTCCTGTTCGGCCTGATCAAGCACCTGGTACAGTTGCTGTGGTTGCAGCGCCGCATCCAGATCGTTGCTGTCGACAACCCGCTGCGCCAGTGCCTGATACACCGCTGCACTCGCATCGTTTGGTGTACCAAAGGTCTCGCCAATCTGATCGTAAGTATCGGTCAGCCGGTCAGACAATACCGTTACGGCCTTGTGTATCGTCAGTGCCTTGTTCAGCAGTGCTGCATCGACGGCACCATTGCCATCCGCGTTAAGATAGTCGCGGTCAAGATCTTCCGCGGTAAGGCCAAGCGCATCGAGCATCGCGGCCTTTTCCTCGTCGGTTCGGGCCGCCGTCATCAGCGACGTAATTGGCGAAACCAGCTGATCCGTTACCAGAGTGCCGCCCGCAAGCTCCACGCGCCGCGTCATCTGACCGAGGAAGGGTTCACCGGTGAGCACATCGTAGCCACCGTCAACCCTGACGACGACATTTTCATAAACAACTGACGAGGTCAGACAGTACTGTTGCTGTTGAGCTGTCGCATCATCAGCACAATAGTCAGTGTCCGTTCTCGGGTTATATGAATAGAATCCTTCGTTATCAGTAAAAGCCGACGCCTCCCACGCATCGCGGGTTCCGTTGTTATTGGTATCCAGAAATACCGAAGCGCGCGCGAGGTAACCATCAATGACGGAGCCGCCGAACTCCTGAATTACATTAGAGGGCGTGCCATCGTCCTGACCGGTCCCACCGCAGCCGCCGGTTACAATCGCTGCTATTGCAATTGCGATCCATCGCTTATTAGCTGTGAAAGCCGATGTGTTCACCTTCATGATTTTTTTTCCCTGGGGTATCGAATAACAAGTGAGTGTGTGTATGACTTGTTGTCGGATGATCAGAAGTATTCTTCCACACCGAGCGCGATGCCAAAGCGGCGCGGTGCTGAGTTACCGTCGATTGTTGTACTGTCGAGTCCATATTCGACATCGACAGACAAAAAGCGGAACAGGCTGGTGCCGAAAGTCAGACTGGATAATTTTTCGCCCGCCAGATTTTTTTGCAGCCCGACACGCAGGGACGGTATGTATTTGTTGTCAAACTCATAGGCAGTTGCAAGATGCATCCATTGGTTATCAAACCCGACAAAGTCATTGTAAGCAGCCAGATCAAGCGCTCCGGTGACCATCCAGTTCTGATTTATATAGGCGAGTCCGTCAATCCTTGTTCGGGCATGCATCCGATGAACCTCGCGAGCAACAATCCGACCATCGGCCTGAATAAACTGAGCGGCCGCCTCACAACTGCTGCGCGAGGTGCTGTTTTCAGGTTTGTCGGCGCAGTCGACGCCAATCGGACCATAGTCAAACTCGGGTGAATTGATGTTCTCAAGCGTAAAGCCCAGTCGGTAGCGACCGGTTTCCCAAACCAGACCCGCCGACAGCGCAACGTTGGTCGATTCGTTGAGGTTGGCATCGTATTCGTTCCGCAGCGCATCTGATACATCGTTGATATCAAGCTCTGTCAGTGGTGATACCTGTTTACTCAGCGCAAGGGAGATAAGCCTGGCAGAGACACCACCATACAGCTTCCCCTTTTTCGCAAACTGCAGTGCCGGTGTGGTTTTCAGCGGCTGGCTGTAGCTCACGGTAAGCGACTTCTGAATACCGCTTTTCAGGTACAGCGATGTTGCCGTTGCAAAGGTGCCGTTCTGTTCGTCAAAGGTCAGTTCATCGTCGAGCACCTGCGCGCTCGCCTGCCCCGTCACACTGGCACTGATACCAAAGGACGAATCCAACAGCGCCGAACGATGCACCAGTGCCGGCAGGGGCGCACCCACGCCGAGGGTACTTTTCAGATAGCCGGAGCTACCCAGCGTCACCAGTGCATTGTTAAATCGAGTCAGTACTTCATTGACCGGATCCTGAATCAGTGCAGGATCATCGAGAATGTCTATCAACTCTTCGATATCATCAGAAAAGTTTTCAACATCACCGAGCTCCGCGCTAAAGCCGAGGCTCGGAAAGTATGTGAATCGCCACTGCTCATCATCGTCCACCAGCAGAGACGTCATTGCAGGGTTGTTGGAAGCCGCAGCGATTGAGTACACATTCGACGCAGGCCCGGTCGTCATACTGGAACCCGGGTTAACCGCCGATGTGGAAGCGATACTCTGGGTCGATATCATGACCAGAGAAAGTAATAGTTTTTTCTTCACGCCGTCTCCGTTGGCTATCGTCGTCAGTACTACCCGCCGCGTAACGGATAGGGATCTGAGTGCACACAGTGTCAGACAGTCGTGGCTGCCCTCAAACGTCGTGGCTGCCCTGAAAAAGCAGCGCGCGGAATCACAGTGACACACTGTTTAATATTTTATCGGCGCAGTGATTTATATCTGTATGAATCCTAAGCGCGGAATTGTGAAATGACGACAAGCGCTTAGCGAAGTGTAAAAACGCCTATGCGTCACCTAATTGACGGAGTTTGAACAAAGTCGGTAATATTCCCGTGCATCGGTTGCATTAGCTCTCAGTCGCTTGCAAAAGATCCCTGTATCTTTAGGTGCATATGGCGGTTGACTGGAAAAAATGCACCATCAAAACCGCTGCACTTAATAGACAAGGGAATGCAGGAAAAAGATGGATCTGTCTGTTTGGGCGCTGGAGCGCGAGCTGTTATTTGATGCCGCAGGCTTGCTTGGCGTACTTATCTATGTATGCAGCTATTCGGCGCTGCAATTCGACAAGCTCGATGGAAACTCCCTGCAGTACTGTCTGTTAAACGGCAGTGCCGCCACACTGGTTCTGATCAGTCTTGTTCACGACTTCAACCTCGCCTCGGCAATTATTCAAGTGGTGTGGATATCCGTAAGTCTGTTCGGCCTGCTGCGGTTTCTGCAACGCAAGCGTGAGACTAAATCGCTCGTTATCTCTTCAAAGTCGCTGCAGCGAAATCGAACACGACTGCGACGCAGAACCGAACGGTTAACGGCGTAGCCAGAGCGCACCGGCCTCGTGCGCACGTAACATCAGGTCGATGCAAAAGCCTCCGCCAGATATTCACCCAGCATCGCACCCGGACTGCCAGGTGCATTTTCAGCTCGATACATAACGACCGAGTGCTCGGGCAATTCAGGTAGCCGACCACCATGGTCAATCACTTCACGACCATTGTGCTCAGCAAACTCCAGCTCGGCGCCAACGCACAAATCGGCAGACAGGGTCGCCACACCGGCAATTTCATCTTCTGCTACCACCACATCACGCCACTCAATACCGGCTTCATCCAGTTCCCTGATTACCGTGTGCCGGAATGCACAGGCTCTGGAGAATCCGATCGGCAGCGGACGAATTCGCCACGCACTGCCGTTAATTGCACCGGTCCAGATTAAACGCTGCGTACTCAGCACCTCACCCCCTGCCCCAGCTGCAAGCTCTGTTGTCAACACGATATCGTGCTTTCCCGCGTCGAACTGCTTTAGCAGCTTGTTGGTCAATGCCGAGGCCAGCTGAACCTGCACCCGCGGATAGTCGCGGGCAAAGCGTCTGAGCACCAGCGGGATGACCGGATTGATGATGTCCGAAGGCACACCCAGCGACACCCTTCCCTCATAGGCTTCACCGGTCAGTCGGCCCCAGGCTTCATCATTTAACAGCAGCATCTGACGCGCATAGTGCAGCAGCTGGTCGCCGATGGGTGTCGGAGTGATACCGCTTCGGGAGCGCTCGAGCAACGCCGCATCCACACTGCTCTCCAGCCGCTTTACCTGCATGCTGATCGCAGACTGAGTCATATGCAGACGACCCGCAGCGCGTGTCATGCTGCCGGTTTCGGCAATCGTCACAAAGCTCCGCAGGGTGTTTAGATCAAGCGTTTTTCTCGGCATCATGGCGCTTCACTCGAATTGAATCAGTGCTTCAATAATTATCGTTTTCCTTATACGACCGACCTCCGCTAAAGTCAATATTCGTGATCTACGAGTTATTTAATTCACAATTATTGATGGAAGAATCATGTTTCTTGAATTATCAGCGAAAGGAACGTCAGTACCGCATCGGAAGAGCCCGGTCATCACCGGATTGCGATGTTGGTTGCAGCGTCAGCTCGTCAAAGTACACATCGCACGGGAACGTCGTGAGCTCGCCGCGTTGCCACCTCACCTGCTGCGCGATATCGGGGTGGATCCAATAGATGCGAAGCGCGAGGGTCGCCGATCATTTTCGGACATACCGCAATGCCGCCTGCATTGCGACAAACGAAATGATTAACACCGTCAATGAGCGGCCGCCCAAAATACTCTGTCGCCCCTCTGTTGCCACTGGCAAAAAACAAAGTGAAGCGTTTATTGGCGCTTCTTTCAACAGAGCAGGATTTAGTTCGATGTCACTAGTTAATTAGTCACCTTCGATACCATGTGCCTGAACCATTCTGACAGGCACCCTTAACTAAACAAAACGGACGAAATTAGTGAAAGAAAAAACCGGAAATAGTCTGCAGTGAAAGGAAAGAGCGGGCTTTTTAAACCAATCCGCCCGCACTGCGATCAATCCAGTGACACACATACCGGATTGATACGGCACCGTGATACGACAAAGCCCTCGCAGCCAGCCTTGGACTTGTAGTACCGTTACCCGTGGCTGTGTAAAAACGGTAACCACAGCGAGACAACAGCGCAGACGCCAGAGCCGGCAGCGAATCAAATCCGGATCTGGCGAAACGAGCCCTGTGTGTGCGGCATGGCTGTTACAAACTTGCCGCATCGCTCACCCGTCGAATCAACGCGAGGAATAGAAAAATGACCGACCAGGAAGATATTTCATTCGATGAGCATGACGAACTAATCAACCCCAGACCGGAAGAAACCGATTTTGATCGAGTTGTAGAAAGCGCAATGAGCAGACGAGATCTGTTCAAAGGGGTGATCGCGCTGGGCAGTATCGCGACGCTCGGCAACCAGTTTTTTACTAACCCGGCCATGGCAGCCCCCACCCGCTTTGCGTTCGACAAGATCCCCACCGACTCACTTGACGACATAACGCTGCCCAAAGGCTACTCATCCCAGGTGGTGCTCAGATGGGGTGACCCGCTGTGGACCGACGGTGCCGAATTTGATCATGGCACGCGAGGCAACGCGGACAGTCAAATGCTTGCCTTTGGCGACAATGTCGATGGCATGGAAGTCTACGCCCATCAGGGCAAAACTATATTGGTCACCAACAACGAATACACCAACAAAAAAATTATCTGGGGCAACCGCGAAAAAGGCAGGTTCAGTTCAGACGACGATGTAAAAAAAGGGTTGGCCGCTCACGGAGTAACGGTGGTTGAAATCGCACAGGAAAACAACGAGTGGCGCATCGTAAAAGACAGCCCGTATAACCGTCGCATCACACCGCAAACGGAAATGTTAATTACCGGACCTGCTGCGGGCCACGACCTGCTTAAAACCGATGCCGACCCCTCCGGCACGAAGACACTTGGCACCTGGAACAACTGCGGTAACGGCTCGACTCCCTGGGGCACTTACCTCGCCTGCGAGGAGAACTTCAACGGTTACTTTGCTGCACCCACCGATGAAACACACAAAGTATCCTATGAACTGTCACGCTATGGTGTCTCTGCCAAAGACCGTGGCTACGGCTGGGCAACAGTCGACGAACGATTCGACGTAGTCAAACACCCCAATGAAGCAAACCGCGCCGGTTATGTGGTCGAGATCGACCCGCTGGACCCGACATCAACACCGCGCAAGCGTACGGCACTGGGGCGTTTTAAACACGAAAATGCAGAGGTAGCCGTTAACCACGACGGCAGAATTGTCGTTTATATGGGAGACGATGAACGCGGCGAATTTATCTACCGCTATGTATCCAACGGCGTCTACGCACCGGGCGCACCGACTGATGATCTGCTGGACGACGGCAAACTGTATGTCGCAAAATTTCATGACACCGGTGCGGGTGAATGGCTGGAACTGACCCCCGAGACCAGTGGGCTGGCAAGCGATGCCGAAGTTCGCATTCACGCACGAATTGCCGCGTCCGCCGTCGGTGCCACCACGATGGACCGGCCGGAATGGGTAGCAGCCAACCCCAGAGCGCCCGAGGTGTACTGCGCACTGACCAACAACAAAAACCGCGGCATTAAACCGAATGCCGGCGGTGACCTGACGCCTGTCGGAGGACCGAACCCGCGTGAGGGCAACAAGTTCGGTCAAATCGTGCGCTGGCGCCCTAACGGCGGTGACCATACCAGTAACGGATTCGCGTGGGACTTATACGTACTGGCCGGCAACCCGACAGTACATGAAGGGTTAAACGCAGGTTCCGACAACGTAAACCCCGGCAATATGTTCAATTCGCCCGATGGTATCAAGTTTGACCGCAACGGCCTGCTGTGGATTCAAACCGATGGCAACTACAGCAACGAGAAGGATTTCGCCAATCACGGCAACAACCAGATGCTTTGCGGTGACCCGTCTACCGGTGAAATCCAGCGCTTTTTGGTTGGACCGAACGAATGCGAAGTCACCGGTCTGACATGGAGCCCGGATTACCGCACCATGTTCCTCGGCATTCAGCACCCCGGTGAACGGGGTAACAGCCACTGGCCGGAAGGCGGTGATGCGGTACCGCGCTCGGCAGTAATTGCCATCACGAGGGACGATGGCGGGCTGGTAGGTTAGCAGGGTGTTGAAAAACGTGATAAGCGACGGTCTGAGTACGCAAATTTCCCTGAACAAGCGTCGCGGGTTATAAATGAGCATTTTGAGGGGGAATTTAACGCCCTCAGACCTAGCGTAATAGTTTTTTCAACTTCCTGTTAGGCTTTCCGCGGGTGGCGCCGGTGCCTTACGCACCGGCGCAGATGTTGGTGCCACCGTTTCCAAGTCCCGGTGGCTGCGACTGTCGACGGACATCCCAGAGGAGGAGAAAATGACTGCGACGGTGTTAGACTACTGATCGGGAATCAGCCTGGCCAGCGCTACTTTTAGCTCACCCTGCTGCAGTGTTTGCAGCAGCTGGTCAGCGCAGTCGCGCTCGGCTCAGTAGCCTGAAGCCTTCATCGAACCGAGGCTGGTTACAGTCTTCTCCGTCACATCTCCCTTCCCCACCGGGGCCCGACGGCTGCCGACTCTTACTTCCAGTTTATCTATTGCGAAATTAAGAACTTCAACATTTTGCTTAAACAATTTCGAGGCTAACCGACCATGGCATATAGGAAATGGCCGCGAGATAGGATTGTAAGGCACCACTTACTTGCATTACTAAGCGACGATGATGGTTCAAACACCGAACACCGAATCAGACGAAGAAATCGATTTTGGCGTCTCTATCTATCCCATGGAGCGCTTTAATCAGAGAAACATATTTTATTTTTATCTAAATCCCTAACATAAGCTGAAAAACGAGGACCACGCTGATTTGGCTCTCCTTCACACGTGCCCCCCAATTCAATCGCTTTGCTATGAAATTTTTTTACATCCTCAGGTGTCCCAACACTAAAACCAATCATCGCCCCATTGCCATTTATTGCCGGATTCCCATCAAACGGTATTGCAACCGCAAAGGCAAAATCCTCCCCCAGCCAATAAGTCATTCTTTCAGCTGGCGCGACTTTGTTAAGTCCAACACCTTCAAAAAGTGAATCATAAAATTTCGTTGCTGCTTCCATGTTATTTGTTCCAACAACAAAGTAATTCATCTTCATTAATATATTCTCCGGTTACATGAAAAACTTCAATTGAAAGGATCGTGAGTAACGGTAATTGTTGGTTGATAAATGGAGAGCAGCGAATATTTGACGACCGATACCGCCAGTCAGTCGCCCCCCCTTCGCCGACTACAAATACGGCGCTTGGATAAATCTTGATCGACTGTATGGATGGCAATACTGATCTGTGTCAAAGGACAGCGCTCGGCGTCGGAGCGGCAGGAGGGTTCCCTGCAATCGTCGCCGAACGCTGCGCCTCATCGAATGTCCCAGGTCAGTTGCAGTTGTGTTGAGGCTGCCTCGATGTCGACCCCAGATGGCAGAGCACCACCATCAGCCTCAAGCGCAAGTAGAGCACCTTCGAGCCTCAGGTTCTTGCCAACCGATCGACCGACCGCCAAGCGCAGCCCCTTGCCGGTGGCAAAGTTGTCGTCGTCGAGCTCATCCGCATCATCGAACGACTGGGTCACGAAAGTGCCACCGATCAGACCGTCGACATACCAGCCATCCACCTCTTGGTCGATACTATGGCGTACCCCGACGCCGAGCATCCCGATGCCCCGCATCGCATCGCTTACATTCTCCTGGTGCACGTAGTGCAGCGCAGACACGAGCGTGGTCCGTTGGTTTAGACGGTAGCCAAGCGATATCGCGAAGTTTACACCAGCACCGTCGTCGCTCGTGTCGTCGAACCCGGGTGGAACGTCAGTCAGATCGACGCTGGAGAACTGCCCGCCGACACCGAGACCTATCTGCAGTCGATTCAGGTTTGCTTTGGGGTCAGGACTCAGATCATCGGCGACAGCAGCAGTCGAGATCAGCGTCGTGATTAAGGCGGCCACACTAACCACGTCGATAGTGTGTTTGCGAGTGTTATTTTTCATGGCATGTCTCCTGGTTTGGTCTGCCGGAACTGACGGACAAGGCACATATGCTAGCCTGCGCCAGCGCTTCGAACCATGATCCTGCGTCCCAAATCGTTGTCCCTGCGTCTCATCAGTTATTAGCCGAGTGATTTCGAATGCAGCTTGAAATTGCAAATGAAAGAAGAGATAGTCGCAGCGAAGGCTCAAGAGCCAGCTGAATCAGTTACGCGTTAACCGAAGCAACCGTGTTTTGGGTTAGAAATTCACTGGGAGTCATGCTTCTCCAGCGACGAAACGCTCGAACGAAGGATGAGGGCTCAGAGAACCCAACCAGATAGGCAACTTGATTAACCGAAACCTTTCTGGCAGTTAGATACTCAATGGCCATACGGTGTTTTAAATCATCGTGAATGGATAGAAAGGTAACACCTTCCTCTTTGAGTCGTCGATGCAGTGTTTTACGACTCATTGCAAAAGCGTTCGCCACCTTGTCAACAGTTACATCGCCGAGATGAAGACGTGGCAAGATATAAGCTTCAATCTTCCCCTGCAAGCTTTGATGGTTTTCCAGTGATTTTAACAACGCGTCAGCATGTTCAATGAATATGCCAAACGCGTACTCATTGTTGGCTGCAAACTCCACCTTCAACCATGCTGGGTTCATGCGTATAGCATTTCGTGTTTGGTTGAACCGTACAGGTACAGAGAGAATTTTCTCATAATCCCTGGCGTGTGCCGGCTCAGGATGCGTTACCTGCATTTCCAATGCGAAAGGCTGTTGCGGAAACTCGCGAGCAAACTCACCGATCACCCTGCCAAAACTAAACTCGGTGAGTGCGGGAAATTCGTTAGGGTTTGGGCGATTATCCACGAGCCACATGCCCTCCTCATCTGACTCAAACGTAAAACGCGCCCCCGATTCCATGACGGCAACTTCAACCATCAGCTTCGAATAGCGTGCCAGCTGTTTAAACGCATCGTCCACTGATGCAGACGCGTGTACAATCAAACCTACAATAGAGAAGTCTCTCAAATCAGTAGATACACTGAAACGAAGAGGCAGTGCGGCATCTTCTAATTGCTCGATAGCGCTGTGCACCAGTGCCTTGTATAGACCCATGGGAATACGGGCGTCCTGGTCACTCAGCTGAGCATGAGACAGACCCGAGTCGGAAAAAATCTGTTTTTCGCTGGCGCCTCGACTGACTGAATACTTTATCAACCCGGCGACTATTCCGGCAGCTACTGTTTCCAATGCCATTTTGTTCCCTCAAAACTAAGCATTCCCGTTAGTTATACCAAACGTGAAATTCAGATGATTGATTTAAATCAGCAAATTGAGTCAATGGTCCATGAAAGATATTGAGCCTGAAGGTAAAGAAAGTGTCCCTGATGGTCATTCTAATGCCAAATAGGGCTATTTAGAATATTTTACTATTGACTAACTAGGTATACCGGACGCCGTTTGCCTGCAAATGACGTCAGTTTTCAAAAGGGAATAAACACACTCACGGTTTTTAAAAACGTTATTAAAGGAATAGCTCCATGAACAGTCTAAGAACGGCGGGGGCGATATCAACGCTATCAATGGCATTCATTTATATCCTTGGTTTCGCCATATATATGTCAGTACTTGATCCTGGGAAAATTCTTACTCCCAATGAGGAGATCCAATTTCTTGGTGAAAATCGATTAATCGCACTACCTACAATATTTGTATTGTATGTATTGGCAGGTATTAACCTGGTATTGGTGGTTCAATCCTTAGCAGTCGAGGTAGAAGATCGAGCGCCATGGCAGTCTAAAACTGCCTTGATCATTGGCAGCATATGGTGCGCAATGCTAATTATCGCAGGCTTCGTTTACTTAACAGGCATGCAAGCTGTGTTCAGTCTTT
>CAZOXM010000062.1:0-29293 GCA_964583825.1 uncultured Granulosicoccaceae bacterium | reverse complement strand
TTGTCAGACCCGGCCGTTGGATGGTGACGTGACTTTGGATTTTGATGAGATCTAGTGGATCGCTTGATAATCAGGGTGACAAACTTTTCACAGCCACAGTCGTCACTGTTAAGGCTGAAAAATGCAGACATAGCAGGTCTGCTGTGCAGGGACCGGTCTGAAACAGACAGTTTGAAGTGGCCCTGTTTACAAACGCTGTTATTCAAGTCAGGCTTTCATATTAATCCTGTCGGGCGATACTTATGTCTATGACCAGAAGCGGCGGACAGTTACTGACCGAATCGCTGCTGAACCTTGGTGCAAAACAATCGTTTGGTGTGCCGGGTGAAAGCTATCTTGCAGTGCTCGATGCATTGCATGACGTGCAGGACCGGCATCGGTTTGTTATCTGTCGCAATGAAGGGGGTGCCGCATTTATGGCGGCGGCCTATGGCAAGCTGACGGGTACGCCCGGTATCTGTTTTGTGACTCGTGGTCCCGGCGCCAGCAACGCGTCGATCGGAGTGCACACAGCGGCACAGGACAGCGCACCGATGTTGCTTTTTATCGGGCAGGTGGGCACTTCTATGCTGGAGCGCGAAGCGTTTCAGGAAGTCGACTATCGCGCCATGTACGGGTCGATTGCGAAGTGGGTAACGCAGATTGATCAAGCCGACAGAATACCCGAACTGGTCGCGCGTGCCTGGAAAACAGCGCTGTCCGGCCGGCCGGGTCCGGTGGTAGTGGCGTTACCGGAAGATATGTTGCGGTCACTGTCTTCCGTTGAGCCTGCAAGCGCCGGGTTTCCGCTGGCGCAGCCGGCGGTCGATGAAACAACACTTGAAGCGGTATATAGACAGTTGGCTGCAGCCCGCCGTCCCGTGATTCTCTACGGCGGTTGTAACTGGACTGTCGAAGGCATGGCAGCACTGCAGCAGTTTGCAGAACAGTCAGATATCCCGGTGGTTAGTACGTTTCGCTATAACGATCAGTTTGATAACCACTCCCGTGTGTATTGCGGCGAAACCGGTGTCGGCATGTTGCCCTACATGAAAAAAATGTTGTCGACGGCGGATTTAATTCTGGCGATCAACGTGCGTTTCGGGGAAATTTCCACCGATGGTTATACCCTGCTGGAAGTGCCGGAGCCGTCCGCCAGTCTCCTGCATGTGCATGCGTCGTGCGATGAAATAGGCAAAATCTATCGTCCGCAACTCGGAATACAGTGCGGCCCGAATCAGTTTGCCCAGTCGCTTGCGCCAGTCGACGGCGTATGGAAAGGCTGGTGCAGTCAATGGCGCGAGGAGTTTCTCGGCTACTTCGAAACGGTGCCCGATCAGCAGTCGCCGGTCGACATGAAACAGGTTTGTGCGTATCTGCGAAAAAACCTGCCGGAAGATGTCATTGTGACAAACGGCGCAGGCAATTTTGCTGCGTGGTCCGGCAAGTTTCTACAGTACGGGCGCAGCGCGCGGTTACTGGCGCCCCAGTCGGGTGCGATGGGATACGGGCTTCCGGCGGCCATTGCAGCAAAGCTTCAGTATCCACAACGCACGGTACTGTGTTTTGCCGGTGACGGAGACTTTCAAATGAATTGTCAGGAACTCGCTACGGCCGCGCAATACGATGCGCGCCCGATCATACTGGTGGTAAACAATGGTGTGTATGGCACGATCAGGGCACACCAGGAAACCCACTATCCGGATCGTGTTTTTGGTACATCAATGTTCAATCCGGACTTTACGATGCTGGCGCGAGCTTACGGCTTACATGCAGAGCGTGTGGAACGCACCGAGGCATTTGCCGATGCGTTTGGCCGTGCGAGCGCATCAGAAACCGGTGCGCTGCTGGACCTGTGTGTATCGGCGGAGGCGATCTCGCCGTTCAAGCGGATTGCCGATCTGCAAACGCGGTGACCGGTGCCGGCTATTTGTAACTCACAAAGTGCGCACCAAACCGTGACCTCTTTGTGGTGTGGACAATTGCGCTATACCTGTTCGAGTTCTACCAGGGTGCCGCAGAAGTCCTTCGGGTGAAGGAAAATGACTGGTTTGCCGTGCGCCCCGATCTTCGGTTCACCGAGAATCCTCGCCCCGTCTGCAGCCAGTTTTTCTGCCGCCTGCTCAATGTTGTCCACTTCGTAGCACACGTGGTGGATGCCGCCGTCCGGATGACTTTCAAGAAAGCGGGCGATGGGGCTATTGTCGCCCAGTGGTTCCAGCAGTTCGATTTTGGTATTGGGTAACTCGATAAACACTGTAGTCACGCCATGCTCTGGCAAAGGCAAGGCGTCGCTGACGGACGCACCGAGTGTGTCGCGGTAAGTTGCCGTTGCCGCTTCGAGATCGGAAACGGCGATGGCCACATGATTGAGTCTGCCTAACATAACTTACCGCCCTTAGCGTTTTGGGTAGCCGATGCTGCTTAGGGCTTCGGTGATTTCATCGAGAATAACCGGATCATCGATAGTGGCCGGCATTTTCCATTCGGTACCATCTGCGATAGCGCGCATGGTTGCGCGCAGTATTTTACCGGAACGGGTCTTTGGCAGTCGCTTAACCACCACGGCACTTTTAAATGCGGCTACCGGCCCGATTTCATCGCGTACCTGCTGAATGACTTCGCGACAAATGTCTGCTTCTGCCTTTTCAGTGTTTGCGTTCAGTACCAGCAGGCCAACCGGCAATTGTCCCTTGAGATCATCGGCCGCACCCATCACCGCGCACTCGGCCACTTCGGGGTGTGAAGCCAATACTTCCTCCATGGCACCGGTCGACAGGCGATGGCCCGCCACGTTTATCACGTCGTCCGTTCTCGCCATCACAAATACGTAACCATCTTCGTCAATATAACCGGCGTCACCGGTTTCATAATAGCCGGGGAAGGTTGAGAAGTAGGCGGAGGTGTAACGCTCCGGTGCATTCCACAACGTGGTGAACGTGCCCGGAGGTAACGGAGACGCAGCGACCAGTGCGCCAATGTCACCGGGTTTGCATTCGTTTCCTTCGCTGTCGAGTACTTTCAGGTTATAGCCCGGTGCAGGTTTGGTGGGTGAGCCAGGCTTGATCGGTAGTAGCTCGATACCGGCATAGTTGGCGCAGATCGACGAGCCGGTTTCAGTCTGCCACCAGTGGTCGATGACCGGCACGCCGAGATGTTGTTGCGCCCAGGCCAGTGTATCCGGATCACAGCGTTCGCCGGCCAGAAACAGAGTTTCAAACTGAGACAGATCGTACTTTCTCAGGTAATCGGCGTTCGGATCTTCTTTTTTGATAGCGCGGAAGGCGGTCGGGGCCGTGAACAGCGCTGTAACCTTGTGCTCGCTGATTACCCGCCAAAACGCGCCCGGGTCAGGTGTGCCCACCGGCTTGCCTTCGTACAGTACAGTGGTGTTGCCATGAAAAAGAGGGGCGTAGACGATATAGCTGTGACCGACCACCCAGCCGACGTCCGAGGCGGCCCAGAAAACATCGCCCGGTGAAACACCGTAGATATTTTTCATTGTCCACTTCAGCGAGACGATACCGCCGGCGGTATCGCGCACCACCCCCTTGGGCATGCCGGTGGTGCCGGAGGTATAGAGGATGTAGAGCGGATGGTTGGACTCCACCGGTACGCAGTCGGCCGGCGTGGCGCTCGAACAGCTGGCTTCCCAGTCGAAGTCGCGGCCCTCGATCATGGAGGCGGGTGCCTGAGGCCGCTGCAACAGCACGCAGGCATCCGGTTTGTGTTTGGATAGTTCGATCGCTTTGTCCAGCAGTGGTTTGTATTCCACCGTGCGCCCGGGCTCAATGCCGCAGGACGCAGCGAGAATAACTTTGGGCTGACAATCGTCGATCCGCACGGCGAGCTCATTGGCGGCAAACCCGCCGAAGACCACCGAATGTATTGCACCGATTCTCGCGCAGGCCAGCATTGCCATGGCCGCTTGCGGAATCATTGGCATGTAGACGATAACCCGGTCACCTTTGCCCACGCCTCGGGCGATGAGCATGCCGGCCAGCTGTGCGACTTCGTCACGCAGTTCGGCATAGCTGATCGACGCCTGTGTGTCGGTGACAGGGCTGTCGTAAATCAGCGCTGGCTGATTTCCGCGCCCGGCTTCGACATGCAGGTCCAGCGCGTTGTAGCAGGCATTGGTCAGGCCATCGGGATACCAGCGGTAGAACGGCGGTTCGCTGTCATCGAGCGCTGTTTCCGGTGCCTGGTACCAGTGGATAGATTTCGCCAGATCAAGCCAGAATTCGCGCTTGTCAGCGATCGAAGCTTGGTGAATAGGGGCATAAGTCGACATCCGGACTCCAGGGTGATCGTAGTGTTGGCCGGTATTGTCGCTCAGACTTATCGGGTGCAGCAATCGCGCAACTTGTATCGCGCCGGATTTGTGCTAAAAACACGGGTACAGGGGATGATTGTTTGTGGCGTATGCTGTGAAGATTTGTTAACAATATGTGACAGTAATGATGTAACCTGTTGGAACAGTTATAAAATTGACTTGGTGTTAACGTTAGGTAACAATTCAATCTGGCTCACTATGGTCGGGGAACCACCTGCGCGGTCGATTACGGCGGTGCGATGACTGTGAGACGGTTACCCGGTATCAACAATAATATGCCTGCACCACGCACGTGCACGGCGGATAAAACCAGGATCCAGACAGATGGCTAAAGGGCAGTCTTTACAAGAACCCTTCTTGAACACGCTTAGAAAAGAGCGGGTGCCCGTTTCCATATACCTTGTTAACGGCATTAAACTACAGGGCCAGATCGAATCCTTCGATCAGTTTGTGGTATTGCTGAAGAACACGGTAAGTCAAATGGTTTACAAGCACGCCATCTCTACTATCGTACCGGCCCGGGCGGTAAAAATTACGCCACCGAACCTTGAGGAGCAGGACTCTGCATCCAGCCAGCAATAACGCTGTCACCTATAGAATTTTCACCCTGCCGCATTTCAGCCCGGCGGCACCCGCTCTGGTGTATTGCCCGTTCCGGCGTGGCTGATCCCGTTTCGTGTATCTGAGTAACCGACACGTTGTTTGATCGTCCGCAGGTAGGTAATGACTGTGTCATTGTCAACGTAGAATTACCCGGTGAACCCAAGCACGCCGGTGAGTTTGCCGAGCTGGTGTTGTCGACCGGTGCGAATATCGTCGGCGAAACCCACGCGAAAGTAGTAAAGCCTCATGCAAGGTATTTTTTCGGTACAGGCAAGGCTGAGGAAATTGCCACCGAGGTCGCCCGGGTAAAAGCCGAACTGGTCATCGTGGATCACTCGTTGTCTCCGAGTCAGGAACGCAACCTGGAGGCGCTGGTGAAGTGTCGGGTGCTGGATCGGTCCGGCCTGATTCTCGATATCTTTGCCCAGCGTGCCCAGTCTTTTGAAGGCAAGTTGCAGGTGGAACTGGCGCAGCTGGCCCATCTGTCTACCCGCCTGGTTCGCGGCTGGACTCACCTGGAAAGGCAAAAGGGTGGGATCGGCTTGCGTGGGCCGGGTGAAACACAGCTCGAGACCGACCGCCGACTGATCGGTGCTCGCATCAAACAAATCTCGCGGCAGATCGACAAAGTCGACTCCCGGCGCGAGCAGGGCAGGCGTAATCGGAAGAAAAATGAACTGCCGACAGTATCGCTGGTGGGCTACACCAACGCGGGCAAATCCACCCTCTTCAATCGCCTGACCGACTCCGGGGTTTATTCGGCTGATCAGCTTTTTGCGACGCTCGATCCGACGATAAGGCGGCTGGAGCTCGGCGCCGGTGAGCAGGCGCTGATTGTCGATACTGTCGGATTCATCAGCAATCTGCCGCACGAGCTGATTGATTCGTTTAAATCGACTTTACAGGAAACGCGTGAGGCAACGGTTCTGTTGCATGTGATCGATGCCGCCGACCCAGCGCGACAGGAGCGCCGCGAGCAAGTTGAAGAGGTGCTCACTCAAATCGGTGCCGACGTGCCGCAAATTCTGGTCTTTAACAAGATCGACGCCCTGAGTGCGACCGAGCGGGAAGAACTGCTCGACGCGATGCTGGGCGAGGTTTGTGTCTCAGTGTCCGCGCAGACCGGAGAAGGTATCGAGCGGCTGCTCTCGGTGGTGGCCGAGTTTGTGCGGCCCAGGCGACGGCGGGGCTGGCTGACTTTGCAGCCTGAAAACGCGCGCGAGCGGGCCATGCTCTACGATCATGATGCGGTCCGGCATGAGCGCATCGGAGACACAGGTGAATATATCTTGCAGGTAGAAATCGCTGAGCAGGACTGGCAGCGATTTATCAAACGAACCGGCATCACGGCGGAGCTTGTAAATTCCCCGCATTGACGCCATATCCTCACGTCGCATCGGAAAGTGCAATAGCAGTTACTTGTTGATAGACCCTGTTACAGCACCTAAACTTGGCGGTTTGGCTGAGTTAAGTGGCCTCTGTCGCAACGGCTTGCTGGCGTGTGCGGTAGTGCTTCGATCAAAAATCCCTGAATATTGGTTCGGGGCGCATTTTAACTTTGTGGAGTCGGCATGGCTTGGAATGAACCTGGGGGCAACAACAACGACCCTTGGGGCAATAGAAAAAACGACAGTGGTCCACCGGACCTCGATGAAGTTTTTCGCAATCTTCAGAAAAAGCTTGAAGGGCTGTTCGGTGGCAAGCGCGGTGGCGGGAGTGGCGGTAGCTCCGGCGGAGGGTTGGGATTCCCGGGCAAACTCGGCTCCATCGGCATACTTGCGCTGTTAGCGATCGGGGCGATCCTGTGGATACTCAGCGGTATCTACATTATTCAGCCCGCGGAACGAGGCGTGGTTCAGCAATTCGGTCAGTATGTGAAAACCACGCTGCCCGGGCCGCACTGGCGTATCCCCTGGCCGATTCAATCCCATGAGCGGGTGAATGTCGACCAGAATCGTTCGATCGAGCTGCAGTCGCAGGAGATCCTCACCCGCGATGAAAACATCGTAGAGGTGGATATGTCGGTGCAGTACAACATCAACGATGCGGCCAAGTACCTGTTCAGCGTTGTCGAGCCTGACAGCACCTTGCGTCAGGCGGCAGAGAGTGCCCTGCGAGAAACGGTGGGTCAGACCCTGATGGATTCTGTTATCACAGAGGGTCGTGGCATTATTCAGACGGATACCATTGAAAAGATTCAGGAAACTCTGGACGGATACAACATTGGTATTCAGGTCACCGCGGTCAACCTGCAAAGAGCACAGCCCCCTGAAGCTGTACAGGCCGCGTTCTCGGATGCGATCAAGGCGCGGGAAGATCAGGAGCGTTTTATTAACGAGTCTGAGGCCTACAAAAACGGTCTGTTGCCACAGGCACGAGGAGACGCAGTCATTGCGCTGGAAGAAGCCCGGGCCTATGCCGCGCAAACGGTCAGCGCCTCTCGGGGTGAAGCTGCCCGCTTTGAAGCGCTGCTTGAGGAGTATCGCAAAGCGCCGGATGTGACCAAGACGCGTCTGTATATCGAATCGCTGGAGTCCGTGCTGTCGAGCAGTAGTAAGGTCATGGTAGACAGCGATGGTGGCAATAACCTGATGTATCTGCCGATTGACCAGCTAATGCGGTCAGGTGCCGGTTCGGGCAATGACACTGCTACGCAACAACCCAACAGCGTCAGACCGGATTTTAATAATCCGGATTCAGGCAGTAGTTTAACAATTCCCCGTACCATTCCGGACAATCGGTCAAGATCACGAGAGGCGCGCTAATGCTTAGATTTGGCTTGATAGTACTTGCACTACTTGCGTTCATCATCTCTGTAAACAGCACTGTCGCACCTTTCTTCGTCGTCGATGAAAGAGAGCGTGCGATCAAACTGTTTCTCGGGGAAATCAATGACAAGCGGTATGATCCCGGTCTGCACTGGAAGTGGCCGTTCGTGAACACCGTGCACAAGTTCGACAACCGAATCATGAATATTGACTCGGTGCCAGAGCGCGTACTGACCAGTGAAAAGAAAAACGTAATCGTGTCCTCGTATGTGAAGTGGCGCATCGAGAGTCCACAGGAGTTTTTCAAAGCAACTGGTGGAGATAACCTCCGGGCGGAAAGGTTGCTGTCCCAATTTATTAACAAAGGGGTAAAGGATGCAATCGGCAAGCGTACCATGCAGGACGTTATTGCCGGTGAACGCCTTGCGGTGATGCAGGAAGTGACCGTTGCAACCAATGAGCAGGCGCGACCGCTGGGGGTTGAAATCGTCGATGTGCGAGTGAAAAAAGTTGAGCTCCCGGAGGACGTCAGTGACTCGGTATATCGACGTATGGAGCAGGAGCGTGCAACTGTCGCCCGAGATGTGCGTTCAAAGGGGCAGGAACGGGCCAAAGGGATCGTCGCTGATGCGGAACGCCAGCGGGCTGTAATACTGGCGGATGCCTACGAAGAGTCGCAGCGAATCCGCGGTGCGGCAGACGCTGAGGCTGCAGACATCTATGCACAGGCTTATGGAAAAGATCCGGAGTTCTATTCGATGTACCGGAGTCTGAACGCCTATAAATCCACCTTTACCGGCAAGAACGATGTGTTGCTAATAGAGCCCGACTCCCAGTTTTTTAAATACTTCAATGGTCTTGACGGTAGCTGATCGCTCATCACTTCGGCTATACAGCAGAGCGTTATGGTGAGAGTGCAGTGATGCGGACAACCTATGACACCGACCCGGTCACGTAATGGCCG
Source organism: uncultured Granulosicoccaceae bacterium (assembly GCA_964583825.1). GTDB lineage: Bacteria > Pseudomonadota > Gammaproteobacteria > Granulosicoccales > Granulosicoccaceae. The sequence goes on along the minus strand of CAZOXM010000062.1, from coordinate 20,643 downwards.
GGCAGATTCTCACCGCCATTGCGCTTGTCATTGTGATCGAAGGGCTATTGCCGGCGATCAGCCCGAATGCATACAAACGAGCTGTTAGCCAGCTCGCCTCAATGCCGTCGCGCACGATCCGCATCACCGGTCTGGTACTGATGGTCATCGGAGCAGTACTATTGCAGATCGTGCACTAGCCGATGCCGGATAATGACCATATGCCCGGCCTGTAGGGTTAAATTCCCCTCAAAATGCGCATTTATGGTCCATCACCTGCGCTTTTTCGGTAGAATTTCATTTTAAGCACGGGCTTTTGACTTTTGAAATCCCTGCTTGTTAACCCATTGTGCCGGGGCCCGGTCGACGCAGTCGCGAGCCCGAGGCGTCTTCCTCCGACAAACATCCTGTGAAAAACTATCGAGACACGCACTGGCAGCTGCCGGACGGCATGGACGAAATGCTGCCTGCGCATGCGCTCGCACTCGAGTCGCTGCGCAGACGCATCTACGACCTGCATCTGAGCTGGGGCTACTCGCCGGTTCATCCACCCTTTGTTGAATATCTTGAATCTTTGTTAAGCAGTACCGGACAGGACTTTGATCGGCAAACGCTGAAAGTTGCCGACCCCGTCAGTGGCAGGATGATCGGCGTGCGTGCTGACATGACGCCCCAGGTTGCACGCATTGATGCCCATACCCTGGGTGGCAGGGGGATATCCCGATTGTTTTATATGGGTACCGTGATCAGAGCGTATGCCGATGGTGTGAACGGCAACAGAAGCCCGTTGCAACTCGGTGCAGAATTGTTTGGGCACAGTGGCATCGAAAGCGATGTCGAAGTAATCCGGCTGATGCTCGCAACGCTCGACGGTGTCGGTATTACCGGGATCCACATAGACCTTGGCCATGCCGATATTTTTCGCAGTCTGTCCGAACATCTGCAGCTGTCCGCTATTGATCAGCGTGTTGTGTTCGATTTACTGCAACGCAAGGCGGAATCCGACCTTGAACAAAAGGCGAAGGCGCTGGGCATTGGCGAGAGCGATCGTCGCATACTTTGCGCACTGTGCTCACTCAACGGTGGTGAATCGGTCCTGACGCGGGCGGATGCATTACTCAGCAGCTATGGTGATAGCATGGCGAACGCGTTGCAATCGTTGCGCGTGATCGGCGGCTTGCTCGACGACCTGGCGCCGGCGGTAGCGGTTCACTACGACCTGGCAGAGGTCCGTGGCTACGAGTATCACAATGGTGTTGTGTTCGCCGCCTACGTGCCGCAGCGCGGCGGAGAAATCGCGCGTGGTGGTCGCTACGACGGTATCGGTGAAGTCTTCGGCAGCGCTCGCGCCGCCACCGGTTACAGCACTGATTTAAAGACCCTGATGTCTCTGGTCAGCAACCCGGAAGCTGAAACTGGGTCTGCCATCAGCGCGCCATTTGCCGGCAGCAGTGATGACAGTAGTGCGCGCCTGCGACAGCAGGTTCGATCACTCAGAGAATCCGGGGAAACCGTAATTACTACGTTTAGTGGCAAATCCGATCAGGGTGTTGAGCACTGTGATCGGCATCTGATTGAAAGAGATGGCAGCTGGCTGCTGGAGAAAATCAAGTGAGTAACAATGTAGTTGTTCTGGGTACCCAGTGGGGTGACGAAGGCAAAGGAAAAATTGTCGACTGGCTCGGTGCGGATGCATCCGCCGTGATTCGATATCAGGGTGGTCACAACGCCGGTCATACTCTGGTAATTGATGGGCGTAAAACGGTACTGCACCTGATCCCGTCGGGCATCATGCACGAGGGGGTGGTATGTGTGATCGGCAACGGCGTAGTGCTGTCACCGGAGGCGCTGCTGCAGGAAATCGATACGCTTGAACAGGGCGGGCGCAATGTCAGCGACCGGATTAAAATCAGTGATGCCTGTACGTTGATCCTGCCTTACCACGTCAAGCTTGATCAGGCGCGCGAAAAGGCGGCCAATAAAAATGCGATCGGTACCACCGGGCGTGGTATCGGGCCTGCCTATGAAGACAAAGTCGCAAGGCGTGCTGTGCGGGTCAGTGACCTGTTTGATCGGGAGTTGTTGCAATATAAAATTGAATCGGCGCTGTCACTGCACAACTTTGTGCTCGAAGGGCTGCACAAGGAAGCGCCAATCGACCCGCGTCAGGTGTTCGAAGACTGCCTCGCATTTGCCGATCGCATTGGTTCAATGGTGATCAACGCAGCGGATTATCTTGCCACCGAGCAGCAACGCGGCAGCAAGCTGTTGCTTGAAGGAGCGCAGGGAACGCTACTCGATGTCGATCATGGCACCTATCCGTTCGTTACGTCGTCAAATACCACTGCCGGTGCAGCAGCCAGTGGCTGTGGCATCGGGCCGCGGGATATCGACTACGTATTGGGCATTACCAAAGCCTACACCACGCGGGTGGGAGCGGGGCCCTTTCCAACTGAACTCGATGATACCGACGGAGAACACCTCGCAAAGCGTGGCCATGAGTTTGGTGCGACGACCGGTCGTCCGCGGCGCTGCGGCTGGTTTGATGCGGTGGCAGTAAAACGCGCCTGTCAGCTCAACAGCATCAGCGGGCTGTGCATCACTAAACTGGATGTGCTGGATGGACTGGAGGAACTGAAAATCGCGGTGTCCTATGAACTGTATGGCGATCGCATTGAGGCACTGCCTTCCGGCGCCGCGCAACTCGCCGCCTGTGTGCCAGTGTATGAAACCATGCCCGGATGGGACGGCGCGACCGAGGGTGTGCTCTCGTGGGATGAACTGCCGGAGAATGCCCGTCTCTATCTTGAGCGGCTCGCCGAGCTCACAGGGACGCCAGTCGCCATCGTTTCTACCGGGCCCGATCGCAGGGAAACTATCGTGCTTGATAACCCGTTTTCGTGACCAAATGAGTTGCCGGTGATAGTATCCGGCAGTGGAAGTAATTATATGATCAGAGATGTGGTGCCGAGAAGAGGACTTGAACCTCCACGGGGTTACCCCCACTAGCACCTGAAGCTAGCGCGTCTACCAATTCCGCCACCTCGGCACGAGGTCGCCACTACGAGCGCGAAACTATAGAAGTCTGCATCGGCGATGTCAATTGACGATTCCGATTCAAGCATCGCTTTTTCCAATTGCGGCGCATCTGGCGGCCGTCAGCCGGCTGTCATGCCGTGAAAACCTTGACGAAGCGACTAATCATTCACCGACCAGTAACATGCACGATCGGTGAATCAACCGAAAATCATGCACGCGGTCTGCCCTGTGAACACCGAACCTGTGAAACGCAGCAAGCCGCGCGGAGCGAAAAAGAAAATTAGCAAAGAAAAGAAACAATATCAGTTTGAAATAGCCAGTCGCGAGCGACTGGCTGAGGTACTGCAGTCCGCCGGGCGACCACTTTCTCACGAGCAGGTGGCGAAGGCACTGAAGATGTACGCACGAGATGAAAAATACGAAGCACTCGGCAAAAGGCTCGGTGCAATGGCGCGGGATGGACAAATCGTGCGCAATCGCCGTGGGGATTATCTGCCGGTTGATGAGCAACAATTGGTTCGGGGGCGCGTGTCAGCGCACCCTGATGGCTATGGCTTTCTCATACCTGAGCACGGCGATGTCGACATTTTTCTCAGTGCCAGGCAAATGCGTCGGGTGCTGGACAGTGATCGTGTCGTTGTCCATATCACTGGTAAGGATAATCGCGGCCGCTCTGAAGGCGCGATTGTTGAGGTGGTCGAGCGTGCCAACAAGACCGTGGTTGGCCGGCTGGAGATCAAGCGCGGTGTGGCGGTGCTTCATCCGGACAACAAGCGGCTGAATCACGAGATTCTGATCAGTGATACGAGCAAGGCCAAAGATGGGCAAATCGTGCTGGTTGATCTGGTCGAGCAACCGACCAATCGTCGTCCGCCGATCGGGGCTGTCATCGAAGTGCTCGGTGATCATATGGCACCCGGTATGGAAATCGATGTGGCGATACGCTCGCGCGACATACCCGCCGAGTGGCCACCACAGGTGGAGGTGGAGAGCAGTGCCTTTGGCACCGAAGTCGATCCCGCTGCAATGGCAGATCGGCGTGACATCCGGTCGCTGCCACTGGTCACAATCGATGGTGAGGATGCGCGTGATTTTGACGATGCCGTCTTTGCAGAGACCAAGCCTTACGGCTGGCGCCTGCTTGTTGCTATTGCGGATGTCTCTCACTACGTAGTGCCCGACTCTGCGCTGGATCGGGAGGCACTGAATCGGGGCACGTCCGTCTACTTTCCGCAGCGAGTGATACCGATGCTGCCAGAGTCCCTGTCCAATGGCTTGTGTTCGCTTAACCCGGACGTCAATCGCTTATGTATGGTTTGCGATATGGCGATTACGCACGAAGGGGAAATCAAGCGGGCGAGGTTCTATCAGGCCACGATGCGCTCGCACGCACGGTTGACGTACACCGAAGTTGGAAAGTTCTTTTCAGGTCAGAGAACACCGTCGGGTAAAATTGCACGGCTGAGCAAACCATTGCGCACGCTGCATGAGTTGTACAAGTGTATGCGTGATGCCAGGGCGGCGCGCGGTGCAATCGATTTTGAGAGCACGGAAACCCGTATCGAATTTGACGATCAGTCCAAGATTAAAAAACTGGTGCCGGTCGAACGCAATGATGCTCACATGATGATCGAAGAATGCATGATTGCCGCGAACATCAGTGCCGCCAGATACCTGGCCAGACACCGTGTGCCAGGCCTCTATCGGGTGCACGAAGGCCCGGCAGCGGACAAGCTGGCTGATTTGCGCAAGTTTTTGCAGCAGCGCGGTTTGTCGCTGGCAGGCGGAGACAAACCGGCGGCAGCGGACTATGCACAAACTCTGCTACAGGCCGGTCCGCGGCCCGATCTCAGTGTCATCCAAACTGTGTTGTTGCGATCCATGAATCAGGCGCTGTATACCACCCGCAACAGCGGTCACTTTGGTCTGGCCCTGGAATACTATGCGCACTTTACTTCACCGATCCGCCGCTACCCGGATTTGATGGTGCATCGGGCGATAAATCATGTGCTGCGAACCCGCAGCGGGGACGACTTTGCATTTGAAGCGGCGCGTGTCGCTGAAATCGGTGATCATTGTTCGATGACCGAGCGGCGGGCCGAGTCGGCGGTGCGCGACGTTGTGGCCTGGCTCAAGTGTGAGTATATGCAGGATCAGATCGGAACGACCCACACGGGGGTGATCAGTTCGGTGACGTCATTTGGTCTGTTTATCGAATTGCATCAGATTCATGTGGAAGGGCTGGTGCACATCACGGCGTTGCCGAAAGATTACTACGAGTTCGACCCGATCAATCATCGCCTGCAGGGACGTGCCGGCGGTCTTCAGTTTGCGCTGGGGCAGGTGGTATCGGTCAATGTTGCTGCAGTGAATGTCGACGAGCGGAAGATCGATTTTCTGCTCGACGGCCAGCCACCGGAGGGCCTTGGCGACAGGTCATCATCGGGAGAAAAAGGAAAGAAGTTAAAGAAAAGAAAGAACGAGAAGAAAGCGAAGAAGGCAAAAAAGAAAAAAGGCAAGAAGTCGACGAGCAAAGCAACCGCCGAGCGTGCGAAAAAAAAGAAGAAGTCTAAGTCTCGTCAGCAGAAGAATAGCGCGGGTGCGGGCCGTACGAAAAAAAAGTCGCGTAACAAGAAGACCGGCCACCCATGAAACTCGATCCTGTCTTCGGTATTCATGCAGTGACTGCCTTGCTCAACAAGCAACCGGCGGCAGTGGAGACAATCTATTTTTCAGATAATCGCGGTGATGTGAGACTGCAGGCGGTCAGACAGCTTGCCAATGACAGCGGTACCACCTGCGAGTCTCTGTCTGCAGTGGAATTTCGACAAAGATTCGACCAGTGGCAGCATCAGGGCGTTGTGGCTTACTGCCGTCCGGCCACTTCGGTGTCTGAACCTGAAATGCTCGACCGGCTCGGTGCGCTGCAGCGACCGCCGCTGGTGCTGGTGCTGGACCAGGTGACCGATCCTCACAATTTAGGTGCAATTCTTCGATCCGCTGACGCTGCGGGAGTCGATTGTGTGGTGGTGCCGAAAAAAGGCAGTGTTGGTATTACCCCGGTCGTGCGGAAAGTCGCGAGCGGTGCGGTAGAAAGTGTGCCGGTTTGCCGGGTTACCAATCTTGCGAGAAGCCTTGGAGAATTGAAGTCGCTCGGGCTGTGGGTTTATGGTGCGGCCGGTGAGTCCGATGCCAAATGCTTTCATGCGGTCGATTATGCGGTGCCTCTTGCGCTTGTCATGGGTGCCGAGGGGAAGGGGCTCAGGCGCCTGAGCCGGGAGGCGTGCGACGAGCTGATCCGCATACCGATGGCCGGGCTGGTGTCGAGCCTCAATGTGTCAGTCGCCACCGGAGTGGTTTTATATGAGGTGGTCAGACAGCGCAGCATAAAAGAATAGCGCACCAGCTTCCCTGTCGACACAATTTATGTGTTATAATGTTCGGTTCCATAGAGAGGTACCCTCCTTGTCCAGCGCGATTGAAGCGCGGGCATCACCCACAGGAGTCCACATTGAGACACTACGAAATTGTGTTTCTGGTCCACCCTGACCAGAGCGAGCAGGTGCCTGCGATGATAGAACGCTATCGCGGCATTATCGAAAACGACAGCGGCACTGTTCACCGTGAGGAAGACTGGGGGCGTCGTCAACTCGCGTATCCCATCAATAAAGTCTACAAGGCGCACTACATACTGCTGAATATCGAGTGCGAGCACCAAACCCTCGAAGAACTCACCAGTGCGTTCCGCTTCAACGACGCTGTGATCCGTCACATGGTGATCAAGCGCAAAGCTGCTGTCACTGCTGAATCTCCGCTGCTCAAGCGTGAAGAAGATGAAAAGCGCAGCGATGACCGCCCACGCCGCGACGACAGCGAGGACCGCCCGGCGTATAACGTGAATCAGGGCGAGCCCTCGGTAGTGGAAGGGGCAGCGACTGAAACTGCAGCGACCGAAGCGGTCGAAAGCACTGAAACTGCGGGCGAAAGCAGCCCGGCTAACGGAGAATAAAGATGGCGCGATTTTTCCGAAGAAAGAAATACTGCCGCTTTACCGCAGAGAACATAGAGCACATCGATTACAAAGATCTCGAACTGCTCAAGGCCTACGTGACAGAAACCGGCAAGATTGTACCCAGCCGAATTACTGGTACCAGTGCACGTTATCAGCGGCAGTTGGCCACTGCGGTCAAGCGCGCGCGATATCTCGCCTTACTGCCTTACAGCGATCACCACTAGCCTGGATCACCGATAACGGTTGGTGAAATCAGGCGACGAAGGCAACCATGTGTGCCACAGCTCTACCGGGTGGAACTGCGGGCGAGTGCTATTCAGCTGAGCCTGTGACCACGGGCAATACCGGGCGAACGGTCGGCTGTGTTGTGGTGGCACGACCTGTATCGCCGTGGTGGGCGACGGAGCGCTTTGTGATTCATACACAACACCTGTCCAGCTGATGTTTCTCGGGCTCGCAGGCTATGCTGTTCGCGGTCCGGTGCAGGGGGCCATTGTGGCGTCCAGCGCGTTGGTGCTGTCCACGATCATAGCGCCGCTGGTGGTTGTCAGCAGTGCCATTATTGCGCTTATCTGGATGCGTTTGGGCGCGCGCGCCGGCGGGGTCACAGTCGGTATTTCGTTGCTGTTCTCGACGACGATCGCGCTGATGACATCGCTGCCGGTGCTGGCACCGGCTGCGGTAATCGTCTCCTCCTGGCTGCCGGTGATTGTGATGGCCTGGGTACTGCGCGATACAATCAGGCTTGATCTGGCCATACTGGCGGGCGCCGCGCTGGTGGCGACTGTGCTGGTCGCCGTGTATGCGGCGATACCTGATATTGCGGGCAGCTGGCGTCGTTTGTTCGCCGGGGTATTGGAAAATCCCCAGGTGCTGCCCGGTCAGCTGCAGGAGATGGATCCGGAAGTACGCGATCAGCTGCTCACATCAGCCAGCCGTTATATCACCGGCCTGTACGGTGCGATGTGGTTTTTTCTGGCGGCACTCAGCCTGCTGCTCGCCAGATCCTGGCAGGCTCACCTGTTTAATCCTGGTGGGATGCAGAAAGAGTTTCACGAACTTCGGTTCGGTCGTATTGCCAGTGGTGCCGCACTCGTGGTCGTGATGGCGGCGGTGTTCACGCGCTTTGAGCTGTTGGTGGCGCTCGCATTTCTGATGTGTGCTGTATTTGCGCTACAGGGGATTGCGGTGCTGCACGGTGCGGTCAGGCAGCGCGGACTCGGTGTAGTCTGGCTGGTGGTCGCCTATGTGCTGATCCTGTTCATGGTGCCGGAGTCGATTATTGCGCTGGCTGTTTGCGGTGTAACAGATGCGTGGATTGATTATAGAAAGCGGGTGGGTGTAAAGCCCGCCGACAGTGACAACAATAGAGGGTAAAGAACATGCAGGTTATCTTGCTGGAAAAAATCAGTAATGTGGGAAATCTGGGCGATTTGGTTGATGTGAAGCCCGGTTTTGCCCGCAACTTTCTGCTGCCAAACGGCAAAGCGCAGATGGCGACTAAGTCCAATATCGAGGAATTTGAAGCCAAACGTGCTGAATATGAGTCGCAACAAGCTTCCCTGCTGCAGGCCGCAAAGCAGCGAGCGGCGTCGCTGGAGGGCGCATCTGCGACTGTGCTGGCTCGATCCGGCAACGAAGGCAAGCTGTTCGGCAGCGTTGGTGCTGATGAGATAGCAGCTGCGTTCACCGATGCGGGTCTGGCTATCGAAAAGCGTGAATTGCGACTGCCCGACGGGCCGCTTCGCACGACGGGTGAACACGACATTGTAGTGCACATACATGCCGAGATAGATGTTGCGGTTAAAGTGATCGTCGAAGGCGAAGAAGAGTAGACGGTACCCGACGCGACAGGACAAAATACCGGCCTGCAAAGCGCTTGCGGGTCGTGTCCGTAAAGTAGTTTCCCTCGTGCGTCGTGACCAAAAGTCGGTAGAATGGTCGCCCGATCAGCGCTGAAATTTCGCCTTGGCTACCCCTTATCCTGTAGAACACGACGCCACCGATATTCGTCTTCCGCCGCATTCCATAGAAGCGGAACGCTCGGTCATAGGCGCGCTTATTCTGAACCCCGAGTCGTGGGACAAAATCGCCGATGTGGTGTCGGAGGGCGATTTTTACCGCCATGACCACCGCCTGTTTTTCCGCGCTGTGGAGGAACTGGCAGATGCCAATGCGCCGCGCGATGCGGTGACCGTCTCTGAACGGCTCGAGTCCACCGGTGATCTTGCCGAAACCGGGGGGCTGCCGTATCTGGTAGAGCTTGCCGAGCAAACCCCTAGCGCCACGAACATTGTGGCGTACGCCCAGATCGTCCGCGAACGATCCGTGCTGCGACAGTTGATTTCAACCTGCAATTCGGTCGCCGACCTGGCTTTTCGCCCCGAAGGGCTGGGCGTTGCGGAAATTCTCGACAGTGCCGAGTCGCAAATGTTTGCGATTGCCGATCAAACCAGTCGCGCCACCGCGGGTTTGACGAAAGTCGGCGATATCATGCAGGTCACCAAGGAGAAGCTTGAGGAGCTTGGTGCTAATCCGAGCGCATTAACCGGTGTGTCGACGGGTTACAAGGATCTGGACAAGCTGACCTCCGGTTTGCAGAAATCCGATCTGATCATCATTGCCGGTCGTCCCTCAATGGGTAAGACTTCCTTTGCGATGAACATTGTAGAGAACGTCGCCCTCAGTCAGAAACTACCGGTGGCGATGTTCAGCATGGAAATGCCCGGCGAGCAGTTGTGTATGCGGATGATTTCATCGCTCAGCAAAATCGAGCTGAACCGTGTGCGAAGCGGCCAACTCAACGACGCTGATTGGGCTCGAATTACCTCGGCCACTAATATTCTCCATCAACACAGCCGGATTTATATCGACGAGACGCCGGCAATGTCTCCCACTGAAGTCAGGGCGCGCTGTCGGCGACTGGCACGGGAGCAGAACGGGTTGGGCCTGGTGGTCATCGATTACCTGCAGCTGATGCAAACCGGTAGTCGATCGGAAAACCGGGCCACAGAAATTTCGGAAATCTCCCGTGCGCTGAAAGCGCTGGCCAAGGAATTGACGGTGCCGGTGATTGCGCTGTCACAGCTCAACCGCAGTCTGGAAACCCGGCCGGACAGGCGTCCAATTATGTCTGATTTGCGCGAATCCGGTGCGATCGAGCAGGATGCGGATGTGATTGCTTTCGTTTATCGCGATGAGGTGTATAACCCGGATTCGCCGGATAAGGGCACCGCGGAAATACTTATCCGCAAGCAGCGCAATGGTCCCACCGGGAGCGTTCGGCTGACATTTAACGGACAATGGACCCGTTTCGACAATTATGCACCGGAGCATTACGGCGAGTCGGGCCATTTCGGCAGCATTCAGGATCTAGATGAGTGACAGGGAAAACCGGCAAGTCAAAATCAGCATCGACCTTGCCGCAATTCGCCACAATCTCAAACGAGTCAGAGACCTCGCCTCCGGGGTTAAAATATTCAGTGTCATTAAAGCCGATGCCTACGGTCACGGTGCGTTGCGCATTTTGCCTGCATTGGAAAAGACCGACGGCTTTGCCGTCGCCAATGTCAGCGAAGGTCTGGCGCTACGGGGCAGTGGTGCGGGCAAACCGATACTCGTGTTGCAGGGCTTTCACTCGATTGAACAGTTGCGGGAGTGTCGCCGTGCCGGCCTGTGGCCGGTGATGCACCACCACGAACAAATTGCGATGCTGAAGACGGAGAGGGCTGCGGCCCGGACGCTTCAGTGCTGGGTGAAGGTGGACACGGGCATGGGACGTCTCGGCTTTAAACCGGACGAACTGATGCGCAGTTGTCGTGAAATGGCGCAGAGCAACGTGTCGATCGTGGGTCTGCTTACGCATTTTGCCAGTGCGGATAGCACGGCTGCGATGGCCACCGATCGACAGCTGCGAGTATTTAAAAAGACTCGGTATCACGGGGTTGACAGATCCGCCTCGAATTCGGCAGCAATTCTTACCCGTAGAGACTGTGACTTTCAGTGGGTGCGACCGGGTTTAATGCTTTACGGGGCTGACCCGATGGTGTACCAGTCGACGTCATCGGGCGAGCATGACCATGGTCTGCAACCCGCGATGCGAGTAACTGCGCCGGTCATTGCAGTGCGCGAACTGAAACGAGGTGATCGAATCGGTTACGGCGGAACGTATGAATGTAAGTCCGACACGAAGATTGCCATTGTCGGTGCAGGCTATGGTGATGGTTATCCCCGAACGGTCAGTCCCGGCACCTGTGTCGTGCTGGGTAATCGTCGTGTACCTATTGTCGGTCGCGTTTCGATGGATTCGATGAGCGTGGATATCACAGCGCTTTCGGTGTCACCTCCGCTCGATTATCCAGTGACGCTTTGGGGACACGAGAGTCTGCGTGTCGATGAGGTGGCTGATCGTGTTGGCACCATCCCGTACGAATTGCTGTGTTCAATCCGGGGCAGGCGCAGTTGGCACGATCCTGCCACGGAGGTAAACGTGCGGCCGCTGAAGTAGGAAAACGCTGACGTTTCGGTCGACGCGGAACAATGGCACATGCGTCTTGTCGCTCGAACAGACGACGTAACACACTGTGTCAAAAGATACATAAAATGCAAATTCGAGGCGAGCACGGTTATCAACTGTGAACGGCTGCGGTAAAGTTCAGAATCATCGCTGCAAACATTAGATGCTGTGGCTGGTCGCTGGCACGAAGCGTGTGTAAATTATCGGCTAGCAGGGGCCTCAGTGGTCTGGTTATCACGGAACAATTATGAAACCAATTAGAAAAGCTGTTTTTCCTGTCGCCGGGATGGGCACCAGGTTTCTGCCGGCAACAAAAGCGAACCCGAAAGAGATGCTGCCGGTCGTGGACAAGCCACTCATTCAGTACGCTGCCGAAGAGGCTGTTGCTGCAGGCATTGATACGCTCATTTTTGTCACCGGACGAAACAAGCGTTCTATTGAAGATCACTTTGACACCGCCTACGAACTTGAGCGGGAACTCGAAGAGCGCAACAAAGAGAAAATGCTGCGGATCGTACGCGAGATTCTTCCTCCGGAAGCCAAGTGCGTCTTCATTCGTCAGTCCGAAGCGCTGGGTCTCGGGCACGCAGTGTTGTGTGCCAAACCTGTGGTCGGTGACGAGCCATTCGCAGTCATCCTGGCGGATGATCTGATCAGTTCGGATACAAAGCCGGTACTTAGTCAGATGGTTGACGTGTACGACTACCAACACTGTTCGGTGCTTGGTGTGCAGGAAGTACCGATGGAAGAAGTGCATGCCTATGGCGTTGTTGATGCGCGTGAGACAGACAGTCGAATGTATGAAGTCCGCGGAATGGTGGAAAAACCGGCACAGGCTGACGCACCTTCAAACCTTGCCGTGGTCGGTCGCTACATTTTGACGCCAAAGCTTTTCGAGTTGCTGGAAACCCAGGAACGGGGCGCCGGCAACGAAATTCAGCTGACAGATGCCATTGCACGGTTACTCGGCAACCAGCGAGTGCTCGCCTACAACTTTATTGGAAAGCGCTTTGATTGCGGCAGCAAACTCGGCTATCTGCAGGCGCAGGTCGAGTATGCACTTGCACATGAAGAGGTGGGCGAGGACTTCAGAAACTATTTGCTTGAGCTTGATCTGGGCGCCGTGTCACAGGGCAAACGTGCTGCTAACGGTTAACAGGATGTTGAAAAACTATTGCGATACTAGGTCTGAGGGCATTAGTTTCTGCCTCAAAATGATCATTTATAACCCATAAACTGCGCTTTTTCGGCAGCCATTATTACAGTGATCATGGGCCTACTCAGACTGTCGCTCATCACGTTTTTCAACACCCTGCTGGGTATTTGCGCTGATAAGTATCGGTGCAACTGCCAGCGTTTTCGAACGACGGTAAACAAAAAGACGCCCACCGAGGCGTCTTTTTTATTTGGCAATCATCGCCCCACTAGGCGCTCAGCTGCATCGACTGCCTTGGCAGCAGGATATTGAATTTCTCGCGCAGGCTGGCATCTGTTGCGTCATCAATGTGGGCGGGGAAATAGTTACCGAGAATTTCCTCTACTTGCTTGCTCGCTTCTTTCAGCAGATCGGGACGATCCTTTTCGTACCATTCCTTCGGACTGTTTCGATCACCCAACTCGGGATAAAGGTATTCGCTCTGCATCAGCTGCATGGTCTGCTGATGTCCGAGATAGTGCAGGGGCCCGTCGATACACACATCTTTCATGGCTTGCACTGAGAGTGTTTCTTCATTGATGTCGATGCCACGGACTGTCCGATTAATAGCGCCCAGCATGTCGTTGTCTATCACGTAGCTTTCCATACAAGCGCCAAGCAGGCTGCCGTGCATACCTGCAGATTCGTAAATCATGTTGGCACCGGAATGTGCGGCAAGAGTGACCGTGTAGCCCTTTTCGTATCCTGCCTGCGTATCAGGCAACTTCGCATCAGCCATGCCTGCAGCGACACCGGTCGGCAGGTCATAGTAGCGCCCCATCTGTCCGCAGGCGGCCATCAATATTGCCTGTTCTCCGCTACCACCGCTCATCGCGCCGGTGCGCAGATCAGACACAAACGGCCAGGTGCCGAATATTGCCGGATGCTTCGGTTGAATGGCGTTGACGTACACCAGACCGGCGAGTACCTCTGCGACTGCCTGAACGACAGAGCCTGCTATTGCTGCGGGGCTGGTAGCGCCGGCCTGACCCGCGCTCAATAACAGCACCGGCATACCCCCGCGCACGGCGGCTTCAAGACAGGCACAGGCATCTTCGGCGAAGCGCAGTGGTGGTACCACAAAACAGCACGACATGGACACAAACGGGCGTTGACGCCAGGCCTTTTCTGAGCCTGCTACCTGATGCAAAAGATTCAGTGAATCATTGACGTGCTCGGGCAGTACCCAGCTCGAGCCGACATGTTTGGATGTGCCGCTGATCGATGCGTACAGGGTGTTTAGATCGAGATCCGACGGCTCGATCATATCTCGCGCGACTATCGAACGCTGAAAATAGTGGATGTGGTCCATCCGGTCGACGATTCTGGCAATGTCGTAGAGATCCTGCAGGGTCGAATCGCGGTAGGCCCGGTTTTGCACGTCGACAATGTGCACGGCGGCGCCTGCGGTACCGAAGTAAGCTTTCGAGCCTGAAATTTCCATATCATGCGCAGCGCTCTGCCCGTGCAGTACAAAATTTCGTGCGCAGTTGGCGATCGTATCTTCGACCATTGAGCGGGGAAAGAACAAACGATCATCGCGATATTCGCCGCCTGCGCTGACGACCGCATCGACACAGCTGGGAATGGCCTGGGAGAGCCCAACGTTGGCCAGTACGTCCATCACCGCATCGTTGACTTGTTCGATATCTGCGGTGCTGAGCGGATTGAACCGCCCGCCATGCATACCGGGGTTAACCGCTCGTTCCTCGGCGCTCAGCGGTGCGGCCCGTTCAGCTTTCTTCGCAGCGCGTGCACCGCGGCGGGATCGTCGTTTAGGTTCAGCCATCTGCGTCTGCGACTCATGTGATGACGCATTGATAGCACGCATTGGATGGCAAGATTTGATTATTTACGACACGTCGGTATTAGCTCAACCGCGCTTAACGAAGTGGGGGGCATCAGTTGCAGTGCAGCGTGATTAATCAGTGGGATGCCCGCCACCATCGGGGCGGGCCTGACCGATCAGGTATTTATTTTATTTCCAGCATTTCGACTTCGAATATGAGGGTTTCTCCCGGGCCGATATCCGCGCCTGCGCCGCGTTCACCGTAGGCCAGATCGGGCGGTATGACAAAGCGGTACTTGCTGCCGACGTTCATTAGCTGTAACCCCTCAGTCCAGCCAGGTATGACGCCGTTGAGTCCAAACTCTGCCGGCTCACCGCGGGCGACTGAGCTGTCAAACTCTTTGCCGTTAATCAGGGTGCCCACGTAGTGGACTGATACGCGATCGGTGGCAGTGGGCTTATCTCCCGACCCTTCCGTCAGTACTTCGTACTGTAACCCGGAGTCAGTGGTGGTGACTTCATCGCGCTGCCCATTTTCCTTTTGGTAGTTTTCACCGTTTTCAGCGGCCGCAGTGGCTTGCTCCAGCCGTGCTTTTTGTTCGTAGTCCTGCAGCGCGGCCTGTGCTTCATCGAGAGACATCTGTGCCTCGGCACCTTCGTGTTGAGCCCGGATACCTTCGACAAGCGCCTCGTAATTCAACTCACCATAGCGGGGAGTTATACGGTCACCGATCATCAGGCCGAGGCTGTAACTTTTTTTTGTATCGTCATCGCCGAGATCGATTTGTGCCATTGCCGGCTGTAGATACACCATACCTGCTGCCAGTGGTGCGGCAATCGCGATACTCACCAGTTTTTTCATGCTTACCCCGAATTGAGAATAGTAATAATCTTTAAAACACCGAAGTATTGTAGCAGCGAACCAGGGAACCACAGACCGCTGATTTTGCTGACAGGATGCGTTAAGGTCTAATGGACACTGATTGACGGCAAGAGTTGCAACGATGAAGTTTTATGATTGTTCCACAGCACCCAGTCCACGCCGCGTTCGAATGTTTATTGCGGAAAAAAACATCGACATCCCGGTGGTGGAGGTCGATCTTGCCAACGGTGAACAACACAAGGCGCACTTTGCAAGCCTTAACCCATTCAGAACGGTACCTGTACTGGAACTCGACAGTGGCGAGGTGCTGACCTCCAGCACAGCGATCGTGCATTATCTGGAAGGTGTTTTCCCGGAACCTGCCCTGATGGGCTCATCTGTCAATGCACGTGCACTGATTATGGATCTCGACTGGCGCATTGAGCAGGACGGGTTTATGGCCATCGGCGAGGCTTTCAGGAATCGGGCAAAATCTTTCGCCAATCATGCGCTCACCGGCAGGCACGAATATGCCCAAATACCCGCGCTGGTGGAGCGTGGAGCGCATCGAACCGGACTCTTCTTCGCCTGGCTTGACGAACTGCTCGCCGATCGAACTTACCTCGCGGGAGATAACTTTACGCTTGCGGATATCACTGCTTTTGTCAGCGTTGAATTTGCTCGATGGATCAAGCAGACGCCAACCTCAACACAGGAGAATCTGCAGCGCTGGCACGCTGAAGTATCACAGCGAAGCAGTGCGAAAGTGTAGATTCCCGCGGATGTGTCGGATCCCTGTGGCTGTGAAAAGTTTGTCACCGAACTTTCCGCACGCCCCAATAGCGCAATAGTTTTTCAACATCCTGTTAGGGGATCACGGCATAGGTGAGGGTGGCGTTACAGATGGGACCGTTGCTTATCATCGGTTAGTAATACTTCACCAAAGATGAGCGATTTTCCCGATTTAACTACCTGCCCTACGGCGGTGATATTGCTGTTGATCGCAGGGCGCAGAAAGCTGGTATTCTGATGCACCGTGGCGCAGTTGATAAACTTCCCGTAGCTGATAAAGCACACGTACACCATGCAAGTATCGACCAATGCCATCAGTGACTGACCGCAGACAATGCCTCCCTCCCGACACAATCGATCGTGGTAAGGCATGGTCATCACGACTTTGCCCTGATCGATTTGATCGATGCTGATTTCCAGATCCTGAATCCATGGCGCAAATATTTTTTGATAGTGTTCGCGTGCAGCGCGCAGCGTAATCTGCGATTGACTCGGTTCGTGCATGGATAGTGGCTCGTCGGTATTCCTGCGGCAGACGGGTGTTAACGACTCAGGCGATAGCTGACTTCACCGCAACCGTTGAATCTGATGTGTACGTCAGAGCCGGGTACCGGTGCGATGACCCCGAGGCAGGTGCCGGTGGTGATCCATTCACCGGCTTTGAGTCCGCCACCGCGGGTGCGGAGTTTCTCATGCAGCCAGGCGACGGAATTCAACGGATGCCCCAGTACCGCAGCACCGCTGCCGGCGTTGGTTTCTGCACCGTCAACCGTTGCGGTGACCTCGACTGAGGCAAGGTCAATCGCGTGCCAGTTTTCAATTGCGGGTCCGCGGATGAAATCGGCATTGCCACCGAAATCGGCGATGGCACCGAATAAGGATGGCAAGCCTTCCCCCTGCGTCCTTCGGCCGACAAGCTCAACGGCCACGTGGCTGGCACGGATAAAGTCGGAGATGCGCTTTGCATCGATCGGCGTTTCGGTCGGCACGTCGCGATCGATCACGAAGGCAAACTCCGCTTCACCTCCGAGCAGCCCGTCCCGCACATCAATGGTTGCGCCTGAAACGTGGCAATCCGTGTCGAATACGGGGCCATAAAACGGCCCGTCGCAGTCGAACATTTTTTGAGAGGTTTCGTTGGTGGCCCCGACCTTGTAGCCGATTCTGGTTGCGCCGTAGCTCGCTTCCAGTAGTGACTGCACCTCGTAAGCCTCCGCCTCGCTGTTGAGACTCTCAAGGAAGTCAGGGGCCAGCTGCGTGTGCTCGCGACGTGACTCAGCCAGTCGTGCGGCCAGCTCAGATAAGCTCATGTGCGGTTCCGTCATCAGTCAGGATGACTGCATCGTATTGCCTTGCAGGAACACTGGCAAGCAGGCGTTTGGGCTGCCTGTGATCGTGTTGTTGGATAAGCTGTCAGGGCAGGCAGTGATCTTTCGGAATTGGCGTGCATCCCGGTTTTGAATTGCCTGTTACAATTGGCCACCAAAGAGTTGGAGATTGGTTGATGGCTGAAGACTGGGGATACCAGAGTGACCTGGATGTTCTCGATGGGCTCGTTGATGTTCGCAATCGCTTCGTGGTAGACGCCGGTTGCGGTGACGGTAAGTTGAGTTTTGCGCTGGCGGAAAGAGGCGCCCGGGTGCTCGGTATTGAACCGGATCCGGTACAATCTGAAAAAAACAGCAAAGCCGCAACCGTTGCCAACGTCGGTTTTGCACAAGCCGGTGCAGCGAAAATTCCAGTGGAGGCTGGCTCCGTTGATGGTGTGGTTTTCGCCAATTCGCTCCACCATATACCGCAATCCCACTATTCGCTGGTTTTTGACGAGTTGTTGCGAATTCTGCGAGGCGACGGATTTCTTTATGTCGTGGAACCTGTCGCCAATGGATCGGCCCAGTTTGTAATGGAGCCGTTTCATGATGAGACCGGGGTCCGTCTTGCAGCCTACCGCGCGCTCGTTGATCTGGCTGAACCACGTTTTCAATCGATGCGTGAGGTCTACTATGACGTAGACAGCAGTTATCGCGACTTCCATGAGTTTGCCGAACACTATGGTGGATTGAGTTACAATAGTTACGCAGATGGTGCACTGCGCAGCGAGGCGGTGGTCAATCGTTTCGAGCAGCAAAAAAATGATCGCGGTACCTATACGCTGACCCAGCCAATGCGCGTCAATTTCTATACGCGCCCGCGACTGTAGGCAAAATTGCCCCACAAACCGGCAAGTCCACACATAGATGGCTAAACGATTTCAGGAAAAAACAGTGACTATAGTCAAGGCTGCTTTGCGTGTAATTACCCAGTGTCGGTTGTCATCCTGCGCGCAGCTGGTTCGCCATCTTGCAAAATCTGTTTGCGCAAACTGCGTTTCCTGCTGAAGTAGCTAAATACCCATGCGACCCATACTCACCGGTGATATTGGCGGAACGAACGCACGTTTCGTGTTGTTTGAAGATGGCGTCTATCAGGCGGAAACCTTTCGAGTAATACCCGTTGGTGATTACACTGATCTGGGTGATGCTGTGACTGAATATCTGAATCAGATAAATGCCCCCGCCATCGCGCAGGCGTCGTTTTCCTTTGCCAGTACTCACGAGTACCAGGATCAGATGGAACTGACCAACAGTGACTTGAAAGTATCTGTGTCCGGGTTGGTTGAAAGGTTCTCACTGCAGCGCGCACGCATTGTGAACGACTTTACTGCGGCGGCGGTGGGTATTGTATCGCTGCCTGCAGATTGCCTTGACACGATCAATATCGGGCATGGCGAGCGCTATGGCCCGAAGGCAGTGATCGGTCCCGGTACCGGGCTTGGTGTCTCGGGTCTGGTGTACACAGGAGAATACTGGCTGCCGTTGCAGAGCCAGGGCGGACATGTAACGATCGGCGCGCAGAACGATCGTGAGCTGTCGATCCTCACCGTGCTCGAAAAGAAATACGGACACGTTTCTGCGGAGCGTTATCTTTCGGGCATCGGCACCGTCGATGTGTACCAGTCAATCTGTGCGATCGACCGGATCAATGCACCGTTTGATCAACCATCGCTAATCAGCGAGGCTGCAATTCAGGGCACCTGCGCCGCAAGTATTGAAACCATGCAGCTGTTTTGTAAGTGGCTTGGTATTGTGGCGGGCAACCTCGCGGTCACGCTGGGAGCCACCGGCGGAATATACATCGCCGGCGGCATTGTGCCGAGACTGGGCGACTTCTTCACCGACTCTGAATTCTCGGCGTGGTTGTTTAAAAAGGGCCGGTTCAGCGAATTTGTCAGAGATATGCCGGTGGTAATCGTCCGAAGCGGCGAGCCTGCACTCTACGGTACCCACACCTGTCTGCAGTCACATTATGACCTGTTCGGCTATACCGCCGTTAGAGACGGTTAAGCCGCGGTCTGCAGGATGCGCAGGCGGGGGGCGACACCCCCGCCCCGTAAAACACCCTGATTACTGGGCCGGCGTCAGTACAATTTCGACCCGTCGGTTGGCCAGACGTCCGGCTTCGGTATCATTCGAAGCGATCGGATACGCATCGGCGACACCGGAAGCCGCAAGTCGTTCTGCCGGTACCCCCACACTGCTCAAATACGAGAGCGCGGACGTCGCGCGAGCCAGCGACAGCGCTTCATTGCTGGGGAAGCGGCTGGTGCTGCCGGTGGGAATGTTATCTGTGTGACCAATGACTCGAATGTGCGCGTTGTCGCGTGACACGAGTTCTCGACCGATTTCATTCAACAGCGCCTGCCCGCCGTCACTCAGCACGGTGCTGCCCGGTCGGAAAAGTCCTGTGTTGCCGACTTTGATGGCTACGCTGTTGTCTTCCTGAGCGACAACCTCGGTATCGCTTTGTACCCCGAAGCTTTCTGTGAGCTCTGCGCTGAGGTTTTCCGCCCAGCTGGTATCATTATTCTTTTCAAAGTCACTTGCGAGTGTCTTTTTAGCATCGTTAAGCTTGCCACTGAGAAAGGCCCTGCCTCTGAGCGCTCGCTCGAGTGCGAGTGAATCGCGGGCCAGGTTTTTTTCGGTGTCGTCGAGCTTGCCTCGCAGGTAGGCTTTGCCTCTGAGTGCGCGTTCAAGCGCAAGTGAATCGCGAGCGAGTGTTTTTTCGGTGTCGTCGAGCTTGCCTCGCAGGTAGGCTTTGCCTCTGAGTGCGCGTTCAAGCGCGAGTGAATCGCGAGCGAGTGTTTTTTCGGTGTCGTCGAGTTTACCTCGCAGATAGGCTTTGCCTCTGAGCGCACGTTCAAGCGCGAGCGAATCGCGAGCGAGCGCCTTTTCGCTTTCATCGAGTTTTCCGCGCACGTAAGCTTTGCCTCGCAATGCTCGTTCAAGTGCGAGAGATGTTCTCGCCTGATCTTTCTCCAGTTTGGCGATAGCCGCAGCGTGGTCTGACTGCTGGGCCTTGGCCTCCGCCTGAATACCGAGGTATTTTTCGCTCATGTACTTGCGGCCTTTTTTGGCTTTGG
>CAZOXM010000061.1:4679-29455 GCA_964583825.1 uncultured Granulosicoccaceae bacterium | reverse complement strand
TTATCAGCGGTTTGCGGCCGACAATAACTGAACTAAACCGGTGGTGTGAATTACCGCACAGTGATCACCGTCATACTAGACTCGTTGGCGGGTAACCGGACTTCACAGCTTGACCCGACAATGGTGTGGTCGGTCAGTTCGGGCGATAACAAAACGCGAGCCACTCGAGACAAACAGGGGGAATCGGCAATGAAGGGGCAGGACTGACGCCGGGTGCCGGTGCCGCGTAGTCACTGAAAACGCCTGAAATCGATTATCGTCGCGCTGACAGCGGCGCTGTTGTCAGTATCGGGCGGTGGTCATTTTCGTTACGATACGAGCTGGTCACTATTGATTTCACCGCGGCCAGCGAGCCGCGTACACAGTTAACCCGGGACCCATTGATGGAAACAGTGAATTTTCAGGTCAACGGCCGGCAGGTCTCGGTCGAGGTGGAAACGCGTGCGCTGCTGGTGGATGTCCTGCGCGATCAGCTCGGCTTAACCGGTACGCATGTCGGTTGTGACACCAGCCAGTGTGGCTGCTGTACGGTGCGTATGAACGGTTCGACAGTGAAATCCTGCTCAACGCTGGCAGTACAGGCGCGTGGTGCGGAAATCGATACGATCGAAGGTTTAAGTGCAGATGGCGTTTTGCACCCGGTGCAGCAGGCCTTCTCTGAATGTCATGGACTGCAGTGCGGCTTTTGTACACCGGGCATGATCATGGCGACTATCGAAATACTGGCGCAGTCACCCATCCCTACAAAAGAGGAAATAAGAGAGGGTCTTGCCGGCAACCTTTGTCGTTGTACCGGGTATGTCAATATCGAGCGCGCGGTACTGGCCGCGTCAACCGCACTGCGTGTAGCGCGAGATAAAAATACGGCCAGCGGAGGCGGTGCCCGATGACGCTCCTGCGCCATGAAGATCAGCGCCTGATCACCGGGGCCGGCAAATTCAGCGCGGACTGGAACTACGAAGGCCAGTGCCACATGGCGGTGCTGCGATCCCCTTATGCTCATGCGCACGTGCTAAAGGTGAAAACCGAACAGGCGCGGCAGGCTGAAGGGGTATTGCTGGTGCTCACGGCGGCGGACGTCACTGCGGCACGCTATAACGCTGTTCCGTCCGGGCCTGAGATCAAAGGCATCGATGGCACATCGATCAAAAAGGGGACGATGCCGGTGCTCGCTATCGACCGGGTCCGCTACGTCGGGCAGGCCGTAGCGGTGGTCATTGCCGACACCGCCCTGCGTGCGCAGGATGCCTGTGAACTGATTGATGTGGACTACCGCGAACTGCCCGCGGTAGCTGATGCTCGGCATGCGACTGATTCGGGTGCGGTGCAGCTGCATCATTCGGTGGAAAGCAACCGGTCTCTGCACTTTGAAAGTGGTGATCGCGAGGCAGTAGAGGCCGCTTTTCAGACGGCCGCTAAAACCGCTGCGGTGACCCTGCGCAGTCAGCGACTCTACGGCGCACCGCTCGAGCCCAAAGCGATTCTCGCGCACTACGATCACGCGAGCGGGAAAACCCGTGTGCATACTCCGACTCAGGGGGTGCTCGGTATGCGCGCAGCGTTGTCGACTATCACGGGTTTGCCGCAGGACACACTTGAGATCGTATCTGAGGATGTTGGCGGGTCTTTCGGGTTGCGCGGCAATGCCGGGTCCGAGCATGCGCTCGCCATACTTGCATCGCGCACGCTTGGCAGACCAGTCAAATGGGTGGCGAGTCGGTCTGAATTATTCACTGCCGAGTGGCACGGTCGTGCGCTGGTGCTCGAGGCTGAGATTGCGCTGGATGAAAACAATCACATCACCGCGATGCGGTATAACGACACCGTCGATCTCGGTGCCTACAACTGTTACTTCGGCGGGTTTATCGGTACCAATAACCTCAGCGTTACCATGGGCGGCGCTTACCGTGTGCCCGCGCTGTACATGCAGTCGCAACTCGTATTTACCAATACCGCACCGGTGTCTGCCTATCGAGGTGCCGGGCGACCCGATATCGCCTTTGCTGTGGAGCGGCTCATTGACCATGTCGCAGCACAGCACAGCCTCGATGCGGTTGAATTTCGCCGACAAAATTTTATAGCAAAAGATGCATTCCCCTATACCACGGCGAATGGAACCGTCTACGACTGCGGTGATTTTCATGCAGTGTTGCAAAAGGCGCTTGCATTATCTGACTATGCAAACTTTGGTGAGCGACGGGAAAAAGCCAGGCAGGACGGTAAGGTCCGCGGTATCGGCATTGGCTATTACCTGGAGAAATCAGGCGCAGGTGGTGCACCTAAGGATCAGGTGTCATGTCAGTTCAATGCCGACGGCACGTTAATATTGCATGCGATGTCAGGCCCATCGGGGCAGGGGCATGAAACCGCCTTTGCGAGGATTGTTGGCGATGGGCTCGGTATCGATCCACAGCAGATCCGCTATCGTCCCGGCAGTCAGAGTGATCGACTGATCGGTAACGGCACCGGGGGGTCGCGCTCGCTGTACGGCACAGGTTCGGCGTTTAAAAATTTGGTCGATGAAGTGATCCGTATCGCCACCCCGCTTGCTGCCGGTGCGCTTAAAGCCAGTGCAGATGAAATCAGTTTTGCTGAAGGCCGCTTTACCGGTCGCTCCACTTCCAACGGAATCACTCTGTCTGATCTTGCGCAGAGTCTGGCGCAACAGCATGGCGAGAATCACCCGTTCAACGTGACCGCGGAGACCGTTACCGGTGCAAACTATCCCAACGGCTGTCATATTGCAGAGATAGAAATAGACCTCGATACCGGTGAAACCGGGCTGGTCAGCTATCACGCTGTTGACGATCTCGGCAATGTTATCTCACCGGTGCTGGTGGCCGGACAGGTGCATGGCGGCGTGGTGCAGGGGGCAGGTCAGGCGTTTTGCGAGGCGATGCAATACGATGAAAACGGCCAGCTGCTGACTGGCAGCTTTATGGACTACGCGCTGCCCAGAGCCGGGGTGCTGCCCGAGATCGAAACAGATACCTATGCCGTGCCAACCGGGCTTAACGAACTGGGGTCAAAAGGTGTGGGCGAGTCCGGCTGCTCCGGTTCGCTGCCGGCGATCGCCAATGCGATGGCATCGGCACTCAGAAGTCTCGGCTGCGGAGATCTCGATATGCCCTACACGCCGGCCAGAGTATGGAAACATTTGCAAAGCGCTCAGCAACAGAGCACAGGGACAGCGCAGAGGGGGTGATTAAATCACCTTCGTCATTGCGCTTATTGCAGGTTTAACACGCGCTTGCGGTATACTGGCGCAGCGTTCGGAAAGTTCGATAACACTTTATCTTCACTACAGCCGCCATGGCGGCGTTAGAAAAACTCGACGCGGGCTCTGCTATGCCTGCGTTTTTCTGCCTTGCTCTGACGACTGTGGCGGTGAAAAGTCTGTCATCGAACTCTCCGAACGCCCCACTAAACAACACCCGCGTTATCATATTATTCGCCGAACTACCCAGAGTTGCCCCAGCGCATGACCAGTGACAATACGATGCACCACAGTCTCGACCAGCTCGACGCGATGAGCGATGAAGCCCTGTGTCAGGTTGACTGGAAATCTCTCAACTGCTTCAACGGGCGCCTGCTCGACCTGCACGCAGAAGGGCGCCTGGGCAATGAGTTCCTCGCCAAGCTGCCTCGGCGTCCCATTCTTTGTATCGACCGGATTGAGCGGATTGATGAAGAAGCCATCGAGGCCAGCTTCACCTTTCCCGAAGACTCATCTTCCTGGGCGTTCCACCCCGATGAATCTCTCGAAATGCTGTTTCAGGACCAGCTCGATCAACTGGTTGGTTTCTGGGGATGCCGCAAGGCTGATGGCATCGGTCGCGCCTTGTCATCGGGCAGTTGCAAGCTGCATCAGTCACTGAACTATGCAGGTGGTAAAACCTTGCGCTACGTGCTTGAGAAACGCAAATGGATGGAAAACAAGGTCGCCGGCAGCGGTGGCACAGCGGTGTTTAACGGACGAATTCTGACAGACGATGGCGAGGTTGCGCTGGATACTAAAAATGTGATCGTCGGTATTCTCAATCCGGCGGATATTCAGGCGCTCCGCCAGCAGCACGGCGGGACTGGCGGGGTGAGTGCCCCGTCTGGCAGCGAATCGCAACTGCGCATCCCGGTTTATGATGAGTCCTCAATTGATGTCACAAAGGACGGTGATAAATTAACCCGGGTACACGCAACGCAGTCCATCACCCCGGCGCTGTGGCCACTGGGATATCATTTCAAGGGTGACCCGGTGGTACCCGGCAACTTCGGTACCCACGGCATGATTGCGCTGGTAAAGGAAATTGCGATTGCCCGCTTCGGGCTGAAAGCACCCGTCTTCACCGCTTTGGTGACAAAGAAATTCTCCGGCATGATCTTCGAAGACCCGAAACAGATCCGGTTCGAGTTGTTGAACGTTGAGCAAACCGATGCGGGTGCGGTGGTGGCGGAAGAAGCCAATCTGTATCTGGAGACGTCAGCTGGGGAACGCATGATTGATGACCCGATCTACACATTCAAGAAAATTACCGTCGCTGATTGATGCGCAAGGCCGCATCGACCCCTGTTGAGCTACCGCTAACCCGGTTCAGACGCCTGCGGCGTTTAGAATTGTTTTCCATTCTTTTGCGGTCACCGGCTGTATAGAAAGGCGGTTGCCTTTTTTCAGCAGCGCCATGTCATTGAGCGCGGGTATTTGCCTGAGTGCTGCCAGTGTGACCGGGCTGGTGAATTTTTGCTTTAGTCTGACGTCTACCATCACCCATCGCGGGTTGGCCGGGTCGGACTTCGCATCGTAGTACTTCTGATCCGGTTCGAACGCCGTATGGTCCGGGTAGGCTTCGCGTACGATTTCAACCGTGCCGACAATGGCGGGTACCTTGCAGCTGGAATGATAGAAAAACCCCAGATCCCCGCGCTTCATTTGATCCCGCATCAGATTTCGCGCCTGGTAGTTGCGAATACCATCCCAGTGATCTTTCCTGCCCTTCAATGCGGCCAGATCATCAATGCTGAAGGCGTCGGGTTCAGATTTAAAAAGCCAGTAGTTCATTGAGGTGATGCCCGGGTTAAAATACAGTCGGTTAAACTACAACAGCTGGTTAATTGTATGGTACTGCCTGAGGCGTTTGTAGAGAGCGTTATTGAACACATGAATACCGATCATGCACAGAGCCTGCGGGACTATGCCATGGCCTATGGTAACCTCGCTTCGGTCAATTCGGTAATACTCAGCGGGCTTTCCGAAAAAGCCATGACGCTTGAGTGTCATATCGGTTCCAGGCAGGAAACGCTGACCATACCGCTAACCATCGAAATAAAGCGACCCGAGCAGGTGCGCGGTGTACTGGTATCGATGGCAAAGCAGGCGCGCGCGCAACTCGAAGCGCGTTAAGCACGACTGTACGCGACAGTCGGCTTACCATTGGTTTGAACTGGCGAGCTTCCAGTCTCTCTCCCAGTGGTCGGGCAGTGTCGCGCCGTTCTTTATACTGTCCGGCTCAATCAGCGGGTACAGCTCGGCGTAGGTTTTGACATCAGTGCCCTGTACGCGGCGATTGATATGCTCCGGTCCGAGTGCCTCCAGACTGTCCAGTCCTGCGGCGGCAACCAGTTCAACCAGATTAGCAACAGTTTCCGCGTGGTAGTGCGCCACGCGCTGCGCCTTGTCGGTGACCACCAGGCCGTTGTTGCGAGATTCGTTCTGGGTGGCGATACCGGTCGGGCAGTGATCGGTGTTGCAGGCTCGTGACTGAATGCACCCCAGCGCCAGCATAAACGCACGGGCGGAGTTGACAGTATCTGCACCGAGCGCCAGTGCTCTTAACATGTGGAACGCAGAAAACATTTTACCCGCAGCGATGATACGTAGATCGTCGCGCAGGCCGGTGCCAATCAGTGCCCGGTTGACGAAGATCAGCGCGTCGCGTATCGGCGTACCGACCGAGTTGGTCATCTCCACGGGTGCGGCACCCGTGCCGCCTTCACCGCCGTCCACCGTGATGAAATCGGGCCTGATGCCGGTTTCGATCATTGCTTTGCAAATGGAAAGAAACTCATGTCGCCGACCGATGCAAAGTTTGAATCCCACCGGCTTGCCGCCACTGAGCTCACGCAGCTCTGCGATGAATTCCAGCAAACCGACAGGGGTGGAGAAGGCAGTATGTGCTGCGGGTGAAATAACATCTTTACCCATCGGCACATTGCGTATTTCTGCAATCTCCGCGGTGAGCTTCGCGGCTGGCAGTATACCGCCGTGCCCGGGTTTAGCGCCCTGGGACAGTTTAAGTTCGATCATCTTGACGATATCGCGCTGCGAGTTCTCGCGGTAGAGCGCCGGATCGAAGGAACCGTCGCTGCTGCGGCAGCCAAAGTAGCCGGTGCCGATCTGCCAGATGATGTCACCGCCTGCTTCCAGGTGATACGGGCTCAGGCTTCCCTCGCCGGTATTGTGTGCAAAGTTGCCTATTTTTGCGCCCCGGTTAAGTGCTCTGATCGCGTTCTTGCTGAGTGAGCCGTAGCTCATTGCGGAGATGTTTAACGGAGAGGCTTCATACGGTTGCCTGCACTCACTGCCGCCGAACCGGATGCGCGGATGTAAATCCGTTGCGTGGTGTGGACACAATGAGTGGTTAACCCACTCGTAGCCGGCGCGGTTAACGTCGAAAATGGTACCGAACGGGCGGCTGTCGCGATCACCTTTGGCTCGTTGATAGATCAGTGAGCGAAATTCTCGCGGCACCGGTGTGCCGTCTATTTCGGATTCCACAAAGTACTGCTGTATTTCCGGCCTGACGGATTCGAGCATGTAGCGAAAGTGTCCGATGACCGGGTACAGTCGCAGAATGGTATGGCGCTTCTGGAACATATCGTGGAGCCCGAGGCCAATGACGGGCAAAACCAGTAGCAGTAACCAGAGTGCGGGTGTCCACAATACTGACAGCGCAATAATGAATACGGGAATCGCGATAGCAAGTATCGAAAAATATTGTCTTACGGTCATTAAAGGGTAAATTCGTTGCAGCGCTGCCGCAGTTTAACAAAAAGCGATGTCATGCAGCAGTATCGACGCAGGGTTGACTGACACACCGGGTGTATAAAACAGATCGGTGCGGGGCGGTGGTTGCCGGCCGGCACTCGGTGGAGAGAGTCAACTGGCGGCCAGTAGCTGATGCAGTGTCAGCGCCATCACTTTTGCGGAGTCCACCATGTCGTCCACATTGATATATTCGTCCGGCTGGTGTGCCAGGTCGAGAATGCCGGGCCCGTAGGCAATACAGTTGTGCATGCGGCCAATGCGATCAATGTGTTTTTGATCATAGGTGCCGGGTGAAACCACATAGTCCGGACCTTTATGCAATATTGTTTTTATTGCTTCGCTCACTGCCTGTGAAACGGGCGCGCTGCGATCTGTCATGGTGGGTTGTACCTCAAACAGATCGGTCAGTCTGTAATTAAAATCGCGGCGGCCGGATTGTACGCGGTGTAGCAGTTCGTGTATTTCCGTCTTGACCTCTGCAAGTGACTCTTCCATTAAAAATCGACGGTCGATAATCATCCGGCAACTGTCGGGCACACAGGCGGAAGGCAGTCCGGTAAAGTCGTCGGGTCGTTCTGCCTGCCCGCCATGCAGTGAGTTAATGTTTAACGTGGATTGCCGCGCCCCCTCCGGCACGACCGGCATCGATGTATGCTTTAGTTGCAGTGCCGGAAACAAAGTGCTTTCCATTTCGTTAATGACTGCACCCATATGTCGGACGGCGCAGTCACCGAGAAATGGCATTGAACCGTGTGCGATGCGACCGAAGGTTTCTATTTCAGCCCACCAGACGCCGCGATGACCCAGACACACACGGTCCTTGTTGAGTGGTTCGGGAATGATCACGTGCTGCACCCGCTCAGGGGAAAAGTAACCGTGCTCGGCAAGGTACGCAACACCGCCGAAGCCGCCGGATTCTTCATCGGCGGTGGCGGAAATTTCAATGCTGCCGCGATACTTCGGATAAGCGCGAATGAACGCCTCCACGGCGATGATGGAAGCTGCCAATCCGCCTTTCATGTCGCAGGTGCCGCGGCCGAATATACGTCCATCGACAAGTTCAGCCGCGAACGGATCCATTGTCCAGTGACTGCCGACTTCTACGACATCGGTGTGAGAGTTAAAGTGTACGCAGTCGCCCTGGTGGTGTCCCTCGTGGCGCGCCACGAGATTCCAGCGCGGGTACTGATCACTGTCGCCGGGGGTGTCGACCGCGCGTACAAACTCGGTGTGAAAACCGGATTGCGTCAGTCTGTTATTGATGAACTCACAGATTTCACGATAGTTCTCTCCCGGCGGATTCAGTGTTGGAATCCGGACCAGTGCCTGGGTCAGTTCAATCAGATCATCGCGTGCCTGATCGATCGTCTGCAGCATACTGTCAGAATCTGTGCGGCCCATACCTGTGTGTACAATTATCCATCGCGTTTGGTGTCAGAGTAAACCGAATACCGACTGTGTCAATCAATTGTTTGGCAGGTAAGTAACCTGCGCGTTAAACCTGCACGTTATTAATGACATAATCACAGTCTGGAAACAGCCCGCTCAAGATGGCAACGTACATTATATGAAACTACATATGAAACTACAGGCGCATCGATCCGTTATCGTCCGGGGCTGCCAGCTGTTCCTTGTGCTGTTGTGGCTTTACCCTGCGTCATTTCCGCAGGCGGGTGAACTCGCGCATTATCACCAGCTGGAGCGGGCCGGTTACCTGCTGGCAGCAGAGAACGGACATCCGCTGCGGGCTTTCCGTGCCGATGAGCCTTTTATTCCCGCCTCCACGGTAAAACTGCTTACTGCTTATTTGTGCCTGCGCCACTGGGGCGAACAACACCGCTTCAGCACCGAGTTTTTCTTTGATCGATCTGCCTCGCGCCTCTGGGTGCGTGCCGGTGGCGATCCGTTTCTGGTGTCTGAGGAACTGGCGTTAATTGCACAGTCTCTGGCGCGAGAGGGTTTGTCCGGGGTGGCGTCGATCGGGCTCGATGTCTCGACGTTTAAAGAGAACCTCGTTGTGCCGGGTGCGACCACAACCGACAATCCGTACGATGCTGTTCCTACTGCACTGGCGGCAAACTTTAATACTGTGCACGTCGAAAAAAGTGGTGGACAGGTACAGTCGGCTGAGCCGCAGACACCGATGACGCCCGTTGCTCGTGAAATCGGTGAAGCGCTGGCTGAAGGCGAACGCAAGAGGGTGAACATTGGCGGGGGCTCTAAGCGCGCGCAGCGTTACTTCGCAGAGCAGCTGGCGCATCACCTGCGTACCGCTGGTATCACAACGGGCAGTGAAGTTGTCCGCGGACGTGTGCCTGAGCTGGCAGTGCTATACCGCCATCGAAACACGCGCACGCTGGGTGAGGTGGTTCAGGGGATGCTGAAATACTCAACTAACTTTATTGCCAATCACCTGCTGTTGTCACTGGTGGCGCAGCAGACCGGCGCACCGGCCGGATTCGACCTGGCAGAAAACTACCTTCAACGCGCACTTACCCGTGAGTTCGGCTGGCAGTCGTTCAGTTTGTATGACGGTGCCGGACTGTCTCCGCGCAATCGTCTAAGTGCGACGCAACTGGTCGAGGTGTTGCATCGCTTTGAGCCGTGGCGTCACTTGCTGCCGGAAATCACGCAAGGGGTGTTGGCCAAAACCGGGACACTGACTGCGGTAAGGTCGCTGGCCGGGTATGTCCGGGTGAACGAATCGAGCTGGTATCCTTTTGCAGTGATTGCCAACGAAACTGTTCCGCGCGAGTTACCCGCGAAAATAATTCGCATGCTGGCGCGGCAGGCCAGATAGGCAGGCCAGACAGTGTGGTTTCAGGTTGTTGCCGTCGTGCCGGGCATATTGCTTTTCTTGTCTGGCAGTGTGCGTTCCACCCACGGAATAGGACCGAGGCCAATCGTCCACGCGAGCCATGGTACCCGGCTGATCGCGACCGACATACACAACGACATCGTCGCCGCAAAACCGAACCGTGCCAGCACCGTGGTCGCTGGTGTCAGGTCGTAGCCCTGTATTGCGACCTCCAGTAAATATAAAAAGGCCGGGTGCAGCAGGTACATGCCAAATGCATATTTCGACCACTGTGAGAGTTTGGCAGGCCACCGGAAGTGGTGGGCGCTCATGAAAGCAAGCACCACAAAACACGGATAGATAAAGTGGCCCATATAAGCCGCGCCGGTGCGGGTGCCGAAATGACCGGTATTGATGACGTGTGCGGCGTGAACCAGCTTGATCATAAAGCCGATCAACAGTGCGAGCAGGGCGAACCCGAGGAGACTGCGCGTGGTAGTTTTATCCAGCCCTCGAAGCCAGATTCCATAGAGCGCGTAGGCAACAAATCCGTAACCGGTGTAGGTGAGTAGTTTGGCGACGCGCATCCAACTCTCGATTACCATAATATTGTCAAAGGTGAGCCAGATGAACTCACCGAACACACCGTTTAAATATATGAGCGGCACAATCACTAGACCGATCACCGGCGCCACAATGGCCAGTCGATAAACCGGGTAGCACAAAATCAATACAAACAGTGTTGGCAGGAAATGCATGTGGTAGTTTGACCAGCCCAGCGTGAGATAGAACACCCAGCTCTGCCATTGAGATATTTCAGCCCACAGGTTTTCTGCGTAACCGAAATGGTGTGCTTTATACAGTCGAAAAAAAGCATAAAACACCGTCCATACAACGAAGGGCACCAGCAGCCGCCGTGCCTGTTGTTTGATGTTGTCCAGGTAGGACAGTTCGCGACGTGACATCCTCACCACGAGCAAAAACAGCGATACAAGAATAAAATACTCGGTGCTGGCAATTTCCGAGACGGTGCGCAGCATGACTGGAAAGACGCGCTCCCCGGGCAGCGCATCGGCGAAGGCCTGCCCGTTACTGTCGGATGATGAATGCAGGGCGATAATACAGAACGCTGCTGCCAGTCGCGCACCATCCAGCCAGACCATACGCGCCGGACTATTCATGGTTGGTCGCTGTGTTCACGCTAACCGTCACTGCGCTGAGTTCCGTTATTGACTGAACAGAATTTAGCGGTGGGTAGCGTCCGGTGGATTCACCGTTTTTAAGCCATCGAATGAATCGGTCATGGTCGCGTTGATCTATAGCCACCACGATGACGCGGAAGTCCATGCCGGTCGGCAGACCGGTATAAAGGTCGTATTCCCAGTGCCTGCTCCCGGCAGGGATAGACACTTTGGGGTATATACCATTGCTGTCCCGTTCGATAACAAAGAGCTTTGCTGACTCGGGCACTTGCCTGATGCTGCCCGAGACACGGTAGTGACGGCCAATCGGCTGATTGTTGCGAGGTTCGTGAATTTCTGCGTGCCTGGTTACCGCGCCGACCGTGTCGAACGCGACCACAGATTTGATCACGATGGTGAGTAGTGTGGCGAACAGAATCGGAAAAGCAGCCGTTCCCGCGAGATACAGGTTGGCGGGTGCGGCGGGCTTTTCACTGTGTCGAGTTGCACTGCTGTTCATCAGAACGGGTGCCTGGATATGCTGCGACACATTGTTGGTCGGTAGCAATAGGTCGGCATGGCGGCTCTAACCCGTCGAACCGGGGGTGCTTACTCAGTACCGAGTGACACTGATCGAGCGCCGATGCACAGATCACAATCGGATAGACGCTCAACCGGTGATTCACGGGAAATGTTGTCGCGTGCTTTCTGATGGCTGGCCAGCAGATCCGACTCGATTTGAAGCGGTTGGGCGCAGCTGTCGCAATGGTTAAATAATGAACCGTATTTTTTGTACAGCAAACCACCCATGATCACACCGTTGGTGTTGGCTGTGGTGACATCGTTGTAGCCCGCGCCGGACTCGTATATCCCCGAGTACCATCCACCGTCCGGATCATATACGCTGCCGATGCTGCGCATCAGCACCCGGCTGTAAGGTTCGTCGGGAAACAACAGTGCCATGGCGATAGCCGCCTTGGTGGAAGTGGACTTCAGGTGATCATAGTCGTCACCGGAGCTGTTGGTCGTGTTGAACTTGAGGCCGGCGTTGTAGATGGTGTTGTACAGAAAGTAAGGTTTTCTGTCGATGTTGTCTTCGGAAATGGCGGTGACGATACCAGTTTGCTCCCAGCGTCGCTTTTGCACCTCGAAAATGTTGTTGATCAATTCCCGATTCTGATCGTCGATGCCCAGTTCCATCGCATCCATCGCGTATGATTCAGTCACCACGTAGTTGTTGGCGTGGTATTCGCGCGGGTCGCGACTGTCGTAGGCGATTTCCACACCCAGGATAAAGGTATTGCTGCGGTACTGATTGTTATAGTCTTTAGAGATATCGACGTTAAAACCCACCCGATCAAATATCTTACCCGCGTACTGTTCGTAGCCGAGTCGACCTTCCTGCCACTGATGTATAACGCTCTCGTCGGATTTGTCTCTCGCGAGTCCGTACATTTGATTATCGCTGATCAAGCGATGGTAGTCCCAGCGTGACAATACACTGTTCACCGCGGAGTGATATTTCGGATGCATACACTGAAGCGTGTTGAGCCATGAGATCAGTCGCGCCAGATCGAGCACAGAAACACCAATACCCAGTGGTTGTTCCTTGTTCGCATAGTCCACCATTTTGCGGGTTTTGGTGTGATACACCTTGTTGGGTGCGGCGCCATCGAACAGCTCGATAGTGGCCAGTGATTCCAGCAGCGCCATCATCGCATCATCGAACTCTTTTTGCGTAATAATATTGAAGTCTTTTGCGGCAATGAAGGCTGCCAGTGCGGAGCCGGTATCCCACATCGTCGTGGACGGGTAGTTATTTACCGCATTGACCAGTCCGGTTTCCGGGTTATAGTTATTTTCAAAGTACTTCCATGCTGTTCGGGCGATGTCAATGTCAGCCCCGCTCAATGCCTCGCTGCCTATCGCGCACATGTTTTCTTCCTTTTGCATCAGACAGCTGAGAGAGCCGGCACCTGAACCATCAGTGTCAGTACAAAGTTGTGAGTCTGCAGGGGAGCTCATCGCGGTGGCTTCAAGGGCAGGCAGCGCTGCACCGACGATCGGCACATCACCATCGCTGGCACTGTTAATTACAAACCATGAAAGCGCCCCGCCGGCGACGACGGCCACCACGGTTTCCCCGATGCGACCCCTGAACCAGTGACGTAATGTCGATATCGGGCGTTGCTTGCGTCTGCTGGCATCCGCCACGGAATCGTTATTATCGTGACACTGCTGTGCGTTGTCTTTGGTCACTGCAATGCTCCTGGCCGATGTTGCCTGATGAGAGGCTTGTGAATGAATAAGAGAGGAGAGTCATCCGCACGTGTCGCTAAAGCGTGCGCCACTGGTAATCTAGTAGGCGTCGAGAGAGGAAAGGGTTTGCTGCAGCACATCAAAAACGGGTTTTACCGTGCTTTGCGTATCGCCCCTTTTCCACTGTGCGGCCAATATGTCTATCGGTGCCATTAAACCCTGCAGATTGGATTTTTCGCTTTCGTGCAGCGTGCTCGCCTTCCAGATCGCTTCCTTTGTCGACAGTAGTTTTTCAGCTGCGGCTGTGGCGTCGACTTGCTTTTCGAATTCCGTTTCTATTACCTGTCGATAGGCCGTTTTCAGGTCCTGCAGATTCGTTTTGTTATTCAACTGTGCTCTGAGTTGGTCTGTCTCAGCTCGCAGGGCGTCGAGCTCTGCGGTGTCTTGTGGTGGCGCCGGTATCTGTGCAGGTGTCGGCGCAGGTACTGTTTGTTGAGCGACGTTGTACAACTGTTCCAGTGTGTTGATTCGATCGGTAAGCCGCTGATGACTGGTATCAATTTTTGACGATAGCAGCTGCTCGGTTGCAGTGAGCTGCTTTGACGTAGTGACGAGTGTGACAGTCAGCCACGCCACCAAAATAAAAGTGGCAACACTGAATATTTTTGTGGTCATGGTAGCGCCATCGCTGAGTCGGTGGTTCGATCACAGCCTTTGCTATCTATGGGTTTCTGAAGCCGACGATACAAGGGCATTTAAGCGTGTTTGAAAAGTTATCGTCACAGCCTGTGATTACTTTGGAGCGGTCTGTGAAGTCGGTCAGGGCTGTTGGGTAATGTCAGACGCAGTTCAGCGTAAATGGTTTTTGCGCGAAACTCGATTGTGATCAATGCCCCATTCACCACCAATGTCGCAGGTAAACTCAAGTGCTTAACCTGTGTGACGTGTGCATGCAGTTTCCGGATAGAGACGCTGTGATTCTCTGATGCATGACTGCTTCCTGTTGCGTTGTCGAGGTATCCGCTTGCCTGCGACGCCACCGTCCGGACCGGGTAAAATGGGTCGAGTTCCCCGAAGTCAGGCAGCATCTGACATAAGAGGCCACCATGACCAAAAAACAGTTTCTGGATTCTGCGTACGAGCTTTCCGACGCCGAGCAGACTAAAACGTTGTATAGCGAATGGGCAGACTCTTACGACGAAGAGATCACGATAAATGGCTACGTCTCACCGGCACGAACCGCCGAAGCGCTGATAGCCTGTCATGCGCAAACCGATCAGCCATTGCTGGATATCGGTTGTGGTTCCGGCGTCTCGGGTGAGAGCCTGCAACAGGTTGGCTTCGGTCACTTGGTTGGATGTGATTTTTCAGCCCCCATGCTGGCGCTTGCCGAATCCAAAACTATCTACAGGCAGTTGTATCTGTCAGATTTGAATGATCCGTTTCATTTCGTGGAAATGCCTTATTACACGATCACGGCGATTGGGGTAATGGCACCCGGGCATGCTGGTCCTGAGCTGATCACCACGGCGCTCGAACTACTGCAGGTTGGTGGTCTGTTCGGTTTTTCGATGAATGATCACACGCTTGAAAACCCGGCTTACCTCGAGGAAATAGACAGGCTGGGAAAGGGGCGGAAAGTTCGTATTCGCTGGAGCGAATATGGAGATCATCTGCCGGGCATCGATCTGCGGTCAATCATAATGGTCGTTGAGCGCATCCGGTCATAGCAGCCGATGTGTCTGCCGCGCAGAATCTTGCTGCAATCTGCTACGCGGCATGTGTTATGAGTGCTCGGTCAGTGCAGTGGTCAAAAAACTAATAACCGCTGCTGTCACGGTGCGGTTATTTTCAGGTGCGAGAATATCACCGACGATAACGTGCTGGCTTGCACCAGCCGGTTGGGTTATTTCAAGCGTTTCGCAATTGGCCGGCAGCAGCGCACAAAACTCTTTGATCTTTTCAACGCTGACGGTATCGTCGTTGGTTGAGTAAGTCACATGTACGGGCACCTTGCAGTGCTGCGCCGGGTAGCGCATGGCCAGTTTGACCATGCCCATCATCGGTAACAGTGCCGAGATCGGGTACCGATTGGTCCAGTACGCTGCATGCGCCTCGCTGATGGGCTCACTCTCCCGGTACTGCCCGACAACAAGCCTGGCCAGCCAGGCACCCCAGGGCATCAGTAACACACTGGCACGCGGGTCGGCTACACCGAAGTTCGGTGACAAAAAAACCATCGCACTGACTCGTTCCGATAACAAGGGCTGGTGCGCCGCCCACCAGGCCAGGCTGGCACCGGTAGAGCAGCCGATAATCACGGTTTTTTCTCCCAAACGTTCTGCCACTGCCAGCGCTTCGGCAACATCGTTAACCCATTTATTAACTGACCCCTGTGCAAGTGCGTCGTCACTGCGACCGTTGCCCGCCAGCCTTGCGTAGTAGATGTTGCTGTTGAAGTGGGCGGCTATATCGCCCGGTACAGGGACTGACTCCTGTCTGGTGGCCGAAAAACCGTGCAGATAGACAAACGCCACGGGGGTTCGCTGCCTGCGTTGCGGGTCTGCCCATACAACCGTCTTTTCAGCGCCGGGGGTAATATCGCTATAGCGGGATTCTGCCGCTCGCAGATGTTGATCCAGATCGTCCGGGAGATCAGTTGTCTGCGGGTGTACGGTGGTGTCCAGTACAACCCTCGGTCCGCTCAGGTACAAAACGACCAGTGCGGCAGCGATCACAATTAGCAATAAAGTGAGAATATCCGGGTGCCCCTGCTGTCAAGAAACGGCCGTTTGTGCCGTCACAATGCCATCGGTATAGTCGTCGCCGGTGCCACTGGCGGACGACCGCAATATACAGGAACCCTGATGTCAAAGTCCGTCCGAGAGGGCGGTGCAGTGTGCGGGCCAGCGCCACTAGATCAAAGTGCCAACGTGATTGAGTTGCCGGTACGGCAAGCGACGTTCGTTGATGCTGCCGGCCATCCCGCTGTACCCGAGCCCGCCATAGAGAACCTGCATGCCGACGAGCCATTGGCCGTTGCACGTGCAGCGCTGCAAAACGCTGTCAAAAGTCGGCAGCACCTTGAGAGTCGACTCGATAGAGTGTGCAGCAGTCTGTTGATCGCCGGTGAACAGATCCCGACCTTTGATCAAACAGATCTGTCGATGTTGCAGGAGGTCTACATCAACGCGGCCACAGCATTCAGCGTTGCATCAGAAAAGGCCATACTCTGGCAGGTGAGAGTGCAGCGCTTGTCACAACCGGGCCGGGAGAACAGCGGCACCGGCGAATGGCAACTGGCAGCGTAACCACCTGCAGAGAAAATTTTAGCAGGGTGTTGAAAAACTATTGCGCTAGGTCTGAGGGCGTTAAATTCCCCCTCAAAATGCTCACTTATAACCCATAAACTGCGCTTTTTCGGGAGAATTTGCCTTCTCAGACCGTCGCTCATAACGATTTTCAACACCCTGTTAGCGTGCCCGTCGATACTCCGGCCAGTCGGCCGGACTGCTGCCGAGCAAGGAAAGCCACTGGTTTATCGTTGCTGACATCGCGCTGTTGGGCATAAACGATATGTCGAAAATCATTCGCTTACCGCTGGGCAGATTTCTCGTCAGCAGGTAGGGGCCGGTTGAATCATCCGTGATCCGCTGAGCGGCTTCAGGTGTGATCTCTATGGGATCGTAGTCGGAGATCATTTCAATACAATTTGCGCCGGCATTGTCATTCGGTACCGGCCACACAACGACTGTCAGCGGGTTCGGCGGCAATTCACCCACGTCGACGGTTGGAATGTTATCCATGAGTGCCTTGCAAAGCGACACGTCGCGTCGTGTCGCCCTCTGAGTCAGGTGCACTACGGCGATGTTTTGCGCATCGCGAGGAAATCGGTCGATAGGCGCAACTACCAGATAGCTCGCAGAGGCAGCGGCCTGAGATGTGGTGCGCCTGTTGTCGGTTGCGGCGCTATCGGTCGTTGTCTGGAGCGGGTCGGAAGCGGGAGTGGCTACCGTGCTTTCCACTGCCGGTTCGCTCGAAGGAATTAGGACGCCGCTGTCGCTCATCGGCTCGTCAAAAAATGCGCAACCGGTTGCAAAACATCCGGCAGTCAGGGCAGCCACTGCAAGACGAAGACTCATCAAAAAGAACTCCAGTTTTCTGTGACGCCAGTATACAGAGTCTGACCCGGGCCCGGGAGTTTCCGCTTTTCCGCGCCTCGGCTGAATAACGAGCCAATACTCTCAAACCACACGAATACCAGTACAGGAACCGGCTGGCAGGTCGATGCGAGTAGAAGCGTTTTGAGTTTTGTGTTTGCACTTCCCGGCAGGATTGTCGCAGTTGTGTTGCAAATTGAAACCCGTTAATGTGCACAATCAACCAAAAATCGATTTTAGTAATCTTGCAGGAGAGCTAAATGTCCACAAGCACCGCACTTGACTACGGTGACCGTATAGATTTGTCTGCGTACGGGATCCACCGGGTATCTGAAGTTATTCATAATCCGTCCTTTGACACGCTGTTTGCCGAAGAAACCCGTGATGATCTGCAAGGGTTTGAGCGGGCTGTTCAAACTGACCTTGGCGCGGTAGCGGTCGACACCGGAGAATTCACCGGGCGTTCACCGAAAGACAAATACATCGTCCGTGACGACCTGACCCGCGATACGCTGTGGTGGTCTGATCAGGGTAAAAACGATAACAAGGCGATCGAGCCGGCCGTCTGGCAGGATCTGCACAATGTGGTCACCCGGCAGCTCTCCGGCAAGCGCTTGTTCGTTGTCGATACGTTCTGCGGCGCCAACCCGGATACAAGGCTTGCAGTGCGCTTTATCTGCGAAGTCGCATGGCAGGCGCATTTTGTCACCAACATGTTTATTCGTCCAACCAGCGAAGAGCTCGACTCCTACGTGCCGGATTTTGTTGTGATGAACGGCGCCAAGGCGACCAATCCGAAATGGCGCGAACACGGATTGAATTCGGAGAACTTCATTGCATTCAACCTGACGCAGAAGATGCAGCTGATCGGTGGCACCTGGTACGGCGGCGAAATGAAAAAAGGTATGTTCGCACTGATGAACTATCTGCTGCCGCGTCGGGGCATTGCCTCTATGCACTGCTCCGCCAATGTCGGTGAAGCGGGCGATGTTGCTGTATTTTTCGGATTGTCCGGCACTGGCAAGACAACGCTGTCGGCCGATCCTAAGCGCTTGCTGCTGGGTGACGATGAGCACGGCTGGGACGACGATGGTGTGTTTAACTACGAAG
Source organism: uncultured Granulosicoccaceae bacterium (assembly GCA_964583825.1). GTDB lineage: Bacteria > Pseudomonadota > Gammaproteobacteria > Granulosicoccales > Granulosicoccaceae. The sequence continues at coordinate 10,909 of CAZOXM010000061.1, read as the reverse complement.
GCGGCTGCTATGCGAAAACGATTCGCCTGAGCGAAGAGGCCGAGCCCGATATCTACCGGGCGATCAGGCGCAATGCACTGCTTGAAAATGTGGTGGTGCGCGATGACGGATCAATTGATTTTGACGACGGATCAAAAACCGAGAACGCGCGCGTCTCTTACCCCATCGAGCATATCGAGCATATCGTCAAACCGGTATCAAAAGCCGGCCACGCCAACAAAGTCATATTCCTTTCTGCCGATGCCTTTGGTGTTTTGCCTCCGGTGTCGAGGCTGACACCCGAACAGACCAAGTATCATTTCCTTTCAGGCTTCACCGCCAAGCTTGCCGGCACCGAGCGCGGTATTAACGAGCCCACGCCCACTTTTTCATCCTGCTTCGGTGCCGCGTTTCTCACATTGCATCCCACCCGCTACGGTGAGGAACTGGTGAAGCGAATGGAAGCTTCCGGTGCGACGGCCTATCTGGTGAATACCGGATGGAACGGTACCGGTGAACGCATTTCAATCAAGGATACGCGGGCAATTATCGATGCCATCCTCAATGGCGAACTCGATGCAGCGCCAACCCGGACGATCCCGGTGTTTAATCTGGCAGTGCCGCAGTCACTGACCGGTGTTGCCGAGGGTATTCTCGATCCGCGACAAACCTATGCGGACGCCTCTGAGTGGGAAAGCAAGGCAGAAAGTCTGGCTGCCCGGTTCATTGAGAACTTTGAAAAGTTTACCGACACCGAAGCGGGCAGAGCGCTGGTTGCAGCGGGTCCGCAGTTGTAATTAAAGCGGTTGTCGCAACCATAAAAAACGCAGGTTTACCCTGCGTTTTTTTTGCTTACTCAAAAAGGCGGCTAAATTCGACTTTAGCGAAAGCGCGAGCGTTCCAGTCTGGCACTGATGCGCGACGCCTCGTTAGACCCCTCGCGCGCTGCCTGCAATGCCAGGCGTAACTGGCCGACGGCGTCGCCGTCCTGATCAAGCAGAAAAAAATGATCCGCCATCGCCTCAAATGAGGCGACAGTGCGGCCCTGCTGTCGCAGTACATTGGCGTATCGTTTGTAGATAAGCGGTGAGGGATCCCGCGTTTCCCGGAGGTAAGTTTGAATGATGCGCCCGGCCAGGCTGCTGCGCCGTTGCCGCAGCAATAAATCCACATAGGCTTCCACCGCGCCGTGATAATCCGGGTAGATATCGATGATGGAACTGTACAGTCGTTCGGCCCGCGCTGTCTGCCCGTTTGCCTGTGCTACCTCGGCATCCAGCAGTCGCACTGTGAGATTTTGAGGCTGCAGGTCGACCAGCGTCGCCGCCAGTGGCAGTGCTTCAGCCGATGCGCCGGACTGCAACAGCAGCAGGATTCGGCCGTACAGCCGGGCCGACTCGCTTTTACCGATATGCCCGCTCTTTAGCGAACGCAGCAGGGTTTGCGGGTTGTTCGAATGCATGACGCGCAGCTTCATCTGGTGCAACTGGAAATCTGCCGTATCCTGCAGGCCCACCGGATTCGCCAGTCGGGCCGAATTGTTTTTAGCCTCTGAGATTCTGTTGTTAGTGAGCGGGTGGGTACGCAGGAACTCGAGTTGTTCCGACGTATTCAAAGCGACCCGGCGGCGCAGCACTTCGAAAAAGTCCACCATGCCTCTGGGGTTGTAGCCGGCATCTGCCAGCAACTGAATGCCGATGCGATCGGCTTCATACTCGTGTGTTCTGGTGTAGTTAATCGCCGACTGTCTGCTGGCGGCGAGACCGGTAATCAACGCTGCCTGTCCGGCTTGTGCCGATTGCTGGCTCAGCAGAATCGCAGCCAGAATAGCGGCGGCAGTCTTGTAGCCGGTATTCCCCTGTGAGGCGTACAACCGCGCAATATGGCGCTGGGTAATGTGGGCGGTTTCGTGCGCGATGACGCTGGCAAGCTCCGCTTCGTTGCTGGCTGCCATGATCAGGCCGCTGTTGATCCCGATATAGCCACCGGGCAGCGCGAAGGCATTTATTTCCGGGTTGCGGACAATAAAAAACGTGAAATCTTCGGCGTCCAGATCCGCACGGGTGGAGACCAGCCGCTCACCGATTGACTGCACATAGCGGTTGATTTCGGTATCGGTCACCAGATCGAGGTACTGGCGGATCTTGCGCATGTAGTCGCGCCCGATGTGCTTTTCATCGCTCGGCGACATCACCAGATCGGCAGGTTCACCCATCTGTGGCAGATTCAGCCGCTCATAGCTGCTCGCTGTGGGGCCCGCGCTGATCGCGATACCCAGCAGGGCGCAGGTGATGGCCGTGGTGAGCGAGCGTTTTTTGGTCGACTTCAATTAGTAGCCCCGTCCTGTAGCACGCCTGAGTATTAAGCTAGCGGCGATGCGATGAAAAAGCGTACCTGATAATGCACGACCTTAGTAGAGCCGCTCGATTACCAGATCATGCTGTGAACCTGTTCGAAGTCCGCTCACGGTCAACGATATTGTGCAGTGACGGACTAGACGCTGCAGTTGGTAAATGTCATATTAAGCAACGGTGCGTATTTGGCGCCGGAACCTTCGTCAATTCCAAGCGAAACACTCTGCGACTGCCCTGCAACCAGGGGCATGTGCCGAGAGACCAGGTGATCTGTACAGCGTACAAATCGACTTATTGCTTCTGGTCGTATTGATAATCCCCCAGAGAGAAAATCACGTACCTGTGAGGGTGCGTGACACTATTTAAAGTTAAATTAACTGAAGAACAGGTGAACAAAGTGGAATTATCCGGAGGCGAGATAATTATCCAGTCCCTCAAAGACGAGGGGGTTGAATATGTGTTCGGGTACCCGGGTGGCGCGGTCCTGCACATTTACGATGCGATTTTCCGACAGCAGGATGTAAAACACATTCTGGTGCGGCACGAACAGGGGGCGACACACATGGCCGATGGCTATGCCCGCGCCACCGGCAAGCCGGGTGTGGTACTGGTGACATCGGGGCCTGGAGCGACCAATGCCGTCACCGGTATTGCCACTGCTCACCTCGACTCGATTCCGCTGGTCGTCATCACCGGGCAGGTGACCTCGAAATTTATCGGCACCGATGCATTCCAGGAAGTGGATGCAATCGGTTGCACCCGGCCCTGCGTCAAACACAACTTTATGGTGAAGAGCGTGGACGACATCGCATCGGTCATGCGCAAGGCGTTCTATGTGGCGACGACCGGACGCCCCGGTCCGGTGGTGGTGGATGTGCCCAAGGACTTCACCGCCCCGCACATCAAAATTCCTTATGAATATCCGGCAGAAGTTTCGATGCGCTCTTATGCCCCCGTGAGCGGTGGCCACAGCGGGCAGGTCAGAAAGGCGGTTGAGCTTCTGGCGCAGGCAAAGCGTCCGATGATCTACACCGGTGGCGGCGTAATAATGAGCGGTGCGGAAGACGAACTCATCCGGCTGACGCGGGAACTCGGTTACCCGATTACCCAGACGCTGATGGGGCTGGGGGCGTATCCGTCCGGCGATAAACAGTTTATCGGTATGCTCGGCATGCACGGCACTTACGAGGCAAACCTCGCGATGCACAACTGCGATGTGCTGCTCGCGGTCGGTGCGCGTTTCGATGACCGGGTGACCGGCGAGGTTGCGCACTTCTGCCCGAATGCCAAAATCATTCACGTCGACATCGACCCCGCTTCTATTTCCAAGAATGTGACGGTGGATGTGCCGATCGTGGGCGATGTGAAGAAAGTACTCACGCGTATGCTCGAACTGCTCGGCGAGGACAGTCGCAGGGCGAATCCGGAAGACATCAACGCGTGGTGGAAACAGATTGGCGCGTGGCAGGAAATGAAGAGCCTGGCCTACGAGCAGAGCAACAGTGTGATCAAACCGCAGTCGGTGATTCAGAAATTATGGGAGGTCACCGGTGGTGAGGCGTATGTCACCTCTGATGTCGGACAGCATCAGATGTGGGCGGCGCAGTATTATGGTTTTAATAGTTCGCGTCGCTGGATTAACTCGGGTGGCCTTGGCACGATGGGCTTCGGTTTGCCCGCGGCGCTGGGGGTAAAAATGGCCTACCCGGATGCCGACGTCGCCTGTGTGACCGGTGAGGCGAGTATTCAAATGTGCCTGCAGGAATTATCCACTGCGAGTCAGTACCACCTGCCGGTCAAAATCATCAACCTGAACAATCGCTACCTTGGTATGGTGCGTCAGTGGCAGGAGTTTCAGTACGAAGGTCGCTACTCCAGTTCCTACGTCGATGCATTGCCGGACTTCGTTAAACTCGCGGAGTCATACGGTCATATCGGTATGAAGGTCGAAAGCCCCGGTGATGTTGACGGCGCATTGCGTGAAGCCTTTGCGATGAAAGACAAGCTCGTGTTCCTCGATTTTCTCACTGACGATACTGAAAACGTCTACCCGATGATTGAAGCCGGTAAGGGGCATCAGGAAATGCGTCTGCATCCGAAAGCCGGGGAGCTTGCCTGATGAAAAGAGAAAACCGGCACATCATCGCGCTGTTGCTCGAAAATGAATCGGGCGCACTGTCGCGTGTGGCAGGTCTGTTTAGCATGCGTGGCTACAATATCGAGTCACTGACTGTGGCGCCGACCCACGACCCGACGCTGTCGCGGGCCACTATCGTGACAATCGGTGATGATCGCACGATCGAGCAAATCACCAAGCAGCTAAATAAACTGATCGATGTGGTGCGACTGGTTGACTTGACCGAGGCGGCGCACGTCGAGCGTGAAATGATGCTGATCAAGGTCAGGGCCACCGGCGCACAGCGCGAAGAGATAAAACGCCTGACCGATATTTTTCGCGGCAAGGTCATTGATGTCACAGAATCGACCTACATAATTGAACTCATCGGTGACAGCGACAAGCTTGATGCGTTTGTGAAAAGCGTTGGCGAAGAGTCAATTCTGGAAGTCGTCAGATCAGGTGTTACCGGCATTGCCAGAGGGGAGCGCGGGTTGAAGGTGTAGCGCCTAGCAGGATGTTGAAAAACTATTGCGCTAGGTCTGAGGGTGTTAAATTCTGCCTCAAAATGCTCATTTATAACCCATAAACTGCGCTTTTTCGGCAGCCATTTTACAGTGATCATGGGCCTACTCAGACCGTCGCTCATCACGTTTTTCAACACCCTGCTGGTCTTTTGGGGTGTCGGGGTACACCTTGACGCCTGCTGACGTGTCGGAGCGCATCGTTAAAACGCGCGGAATGGATACGGTTTGACCGCAGTACCGCAATTGGAAAGTGCTAACATCCGCCGTACTGACTGGTGTAGCGAGTCATAGAAGCGTTTGTATGACTCAAAACACTGGCATGGCCGGGCGCGTCGTGTGGCCGTCAGCTGCAGCCCGAATACACTACAGGCACCACTCATGATACGTAGTCGAAACAAGGCATGATCGAAAACAGCGCTCAGCCGGACCCGCCCAACGGGAAGAAACGCAAGAGTATTTATTTGCTGCCCAACCTGTTCACCACCGCAGCACTCTTTGCAGGGTTTTATGCGGTAATCGCGGCAATTAGCAATCACTTTGATGATGCTGCCGTCGCCGTGCTGGTGGCGATGGTGCTCGATGGACTCGACGGGCGTATCGCCCGTATGACCAACACCTCCAGTGAGTTTGGCGCTGAATACGACAGTATGTCAGACATGGTCTCCTTCGGTGTTGCACCTGCACTGGTCATGTACGAATGGTCGCTGCACAACATTGAACGTCAGGGTTTCGGCCAGGTCGGCTGGGTGGTGGCGTTTCTGTTTGCCGCCTGTGCAGCCTTGCGACTGGCGCGTTTTAACGTACAGATCGGGTCCGTGGACAAGAAGTTCTTTATTGGTCTGGCGAGCCCCGCTGCTGCCGCGTTGATGGTTTGCACGGTCTGGGTCTTTCACGATACCGGATTCACCGGCAGCCAGGTGTCGAGTCTGGCGCTGGTCGTTACCGTCACGGCGGCGCTGCTGATGGTCAGCAACTTCCGTTACTACAGCTTTAAAGAGATCGGTGCCAATCGTCGCATACCATTTTTCGTGCTGCTCGGCCTGGTGTTTATTTTTGTCTTTACCTCCCTCGACCCGCCCAAGGTGCTGTTTGCGGGATTCCTGATTTACGCTTTTTCCGGGCCGGCCTTCGAAGGATGGCGTTACCTGCAACGCCGGAAGAAACAACCCTGATGGATGCACAGCGCGCCCGGCAGTACCTCAAAGCCATGGGGATTACGGCGTGGGTGCCCAGAGCGGCGGAGAGAGCGGCGGA
>CAZOXM010000061.1:0-4579 GCA_964583825.1 uncultured Granulosicoccaceae bacterium | reverse complement strand
AGAGCGGCGGAGAGAGCGGCGGATGCAGCGGCGGACGGAACGACAGACAGTGCCCCTCTCAGTCATGCCAGTCATATGGTTCCGGAAAGTGCCGGTTCCGTTGCCATTCCAGCGGCCTGCGACACGCCGGTAGCAGCCTACCTCGAGCAGATTGCCAGTTGCAGCGTCGAACCGCTGCAGTCCGCGAGCGGTCAGTTACTGGTAGTGGTTGAGCCCCCGGATCTCTCGCAAACAGAACTCGGTCTGCTGCACAAGATGCTCGTAGCCATTGACCTTGATCCGGCGTCGCAGGGAATAGTCTCTCTGTCCGGCAGCGGTGTGGTCAGCCTGCCGAATCTGATTGCGCAGGCACAACCGAAATTGCTGCTGATCATGGCCGGTTGTGGCGATACCCCCGGCAGTCTCGATTCCTACCGGGCGCAGATTCATTACCCTGACTGGTGTAGCGCGGGGGTGGTAGTCAGCCATCACCCGGGCGATCTCAATCGTCAGGCGGAGTTAAAGCGGCCGGCGTGGGAAGACTTAAAGCGTGCCAGGGCGCAACTGGACGCGCGGCCCGCTTAAGGTTGCAGCACAGAGTAACCATGCGGTCGGCCGACAAAGCGGACGCTTATTCGTATATATTGCATGTCAAACGAACATAAAGGCGACATCGAGTATCAGCTGCGGTCGATGACGCCGCTCGATCTGGCGGAAGTCATGCGTATTGAGCGCAGCAGTTATCAGTTGCCCTGGACCGAGAAAATTTTCTCCGACTGTCTGGAAGTGGGTTACCTGACGCTGGTGGCGCAGCACGGGGAACAGCTACACGGTTTCGTCGTATTCAGTGTGGCTGTTGGAGAGTCGCATATCCTGAATTTGTGCATCGATCCGGATCAGCGGCGCGGCGGAATCGCCGAGACGCTGATGCAGCAGGCGATTGCCAACGCCATCGCGCAGGGTGCGCAGACCATGTTTCTGGAAGTGCGGGTATCGAACAAGGCTGCCATCGCGCTTTATCAGAAACTGCGATTTGTAGAAACCGGCAGGCGCGAAAATTACTATAATGTCGCTGGCGCTACCAATCGCCGCGAAGATGCTCTGCTGATGGCCAGAGACCTCACGACCTGACTAAAAAAGACAGTACACCGACATGGCCGACGCCAGACTTATCGAAGAAATCAATCAGCGCAGAACGTTTGCGATCATATCGCACCCGGATGCCGGTAAAACAACGCTCACCGAGAAACTGCTGCTGTTCGGTGGCGCGATCAACCTTGCCGGTACGGTGAAGGGGCGCAAGGCTGCGCGTCACGCGACATCAGACTGGATGGCGATGGAGCAGGAACGGGGTATCTCGGTAACATCGTCCGTGATGCAGTTTCCCTACAAGGAGCGCATCGTCAACCTGCTCGATACACCGGGTCACGAAGACTTTTCTGAAGATACCTACCGTACTCTGACTGCGGTCGATTCCGCGCTGATGGTAATCGATGTGGCCAAGGGGGTGGAGCCTCGCACCGAAAAGCTCATGGAGGTCTGTCGCCTGCGAACTACACCGGTGATGACCTTCATCAATAAACTTGACCGCGAGGGTCGTGACCCGATTGACCTGATGGACGAAGTGGAACAGATGCTCGGCATTCGCTGTGCACCTGTCACCTGGCCCATTGGTATGGGTAAGCGTTTGAAAGGGGTGTATCACCTGCGCAATAACACCGTGCACTTTTTCTCGGCCACGCATGGCGGCAAGGTACAGGAAGGTGAAGTGGTGCAGGGACTGGATAACCCCAAGCTCGATGAGATCATCGGCGAGGCGATGGCTGCCGAACTGCGTGATGAACTGGAGCTGGTTCAGGGAGCAAGCAATCCGTTTGTACTCGAGGAATACCTGGCTGGTGAACTGACACCGGTATACTTTGGTTCCGCTATCAATAACTTTGGCGTGGCGGAACTGCTCGATGACTTTGTTGAATACGCCCCCGCACCTCAACCACGCGAAACGCAGTCACGCACGGTAGAGCCAACCGAAGAAAAATTCACCGGCTTCGTTTTCAAGATTCAGGCGAATATGGATCCGCAGCATCGCGATCGGATTGCTTTTTTACGGATTTGCTCGGGCAAATATGAAAAAGGTATGAAAGCCCGTCATGTACGCATAGGCAAGGAAATCAAGTTCTCTGATGCGCTTACTTTCTTTGCGAGTGATCGGGGCAGTCTGGAAGAAGCGTTTAGCGGCGATATCATCGGCCTGCACAACCATGGCAGCATTCGCATCGGTGATACGTTTACCATCCGCGAGGATCTGATGTTTACCGGTATCCCGAACTTTGCCCCCGAGTTGTTCAGACGCGCGGTGTTAAAAGACCCGCTGAAAATGAAGCAACTACAAAAAGGGCTGGGGCAACTTTGCGAGGAGGGCGCTACCCAGTTGTTCAAACCGTTGAGCAATAACGACCTGATTCTCGGTGCGGTCGGAGTGCTGCAGTTCGATGTGGTGGCGCAGCGACTGAAAGATGAATACAAGGTCGATTGTCAGTTCGAAACCGTGAACGTGCAGCAGGCGCGCTGGATAAAGCTCGACGATGAAAAGATGCTGCGCGAGTTTAAAACCAAAGCTGCCGCCAATCTGTCGATAGATCATGCGGAAGAACTGGTTTATCTGGCGCCAACGCGGGTTAATTTGCAGATGACCACAGAGCGCTGGCCGGACATTGAGTTTCTGGCCACCCGCGAGCAAACTGGGGTGGCATAAGTCAAAAAGCCTTATGCGGATAATCAGCCCGGCAGGGTGCCTGCAGCATTTTGCGATTGATGCGGCAGCCCGGTGCGTATACAGCCGTCCATGACCGACCGCGCACCGTAGCATGTCGCTGTAAGCTTTATCCTACTGCTTGTAGCGGTGCTTCCGGCGCGTCGTCCGGGGGCGGCTTTCGCGCTCGAGTCTTGGGGGGCTTATAGCCGAATAACCGGTGTTGTTTAATTTGCGCGATGGTGTCGGCGGGCAGGCTCGCTTCCCACTCTGAATCGTTGTTTTCAATTTTCTCCAGTACTTTTCTGGAATAGATGTTCAGCAATGCCGGGTCGCTGCAGTCGATACCGAACAAGAACTCGTTTTCCAGCAGGTAGCGATACAAATAGCTCAGGTGTTCCGGCACCATAATGTTGGTGAAGTCGGTAACCTCTCCGTTCTGGTCGAGCTCCGGGTAAACAAACAAACGGGTATTATCCGGAAACAATTTGCCGAAGCCTTCCAGAATACCGCCCTCGACACCCTCGTACATCTTCTCGTCAAAAATCTGTTTGATGTTTATCATGCCGAGCACAATACCGATTTGTAGATTGGTGTACTGTCGAAAGTAGGCACGCAGTGAAAAATAGCGGGTGTAGTTTGATAACATCACACTGTAACCCAGTGAGTTAAGCAGCCTGACTCTCGCAACCAGGTCACTCTCACTGGCGCCGAGGTCACGTCCGTTGGGACTGTTTAGTGAGATCTCTGTCAGTACAACCGTATTGTCTTTCCCCACTCCGGCCAGATTGAGGAAAGAAAGCGCCCCCTGTTCAATCATGTCGACATTGAGCTTGGTTACCGGCCTGAACGACCCCCTGATCGTCAATACATTCTGCTTGTAGAGCATAGTGGCCGGCACCACGACGCTGCCGTCGGGTTGAATCATCACCGCGCGCGTCTTGCCGCTGCGTATCAGGTGCAGATTAATCGCTACATTGTCCACCTCTTCAAAGTAGGGGCCGGTGAATTCTATCCGGTCTATTTCCAGTTGGTCCTCTACCAGGTTATCCGTCAGAGAGTCGATTATCTTTTGCGGATTTTCAAAAAAGTAGTAAGCGGCATATATCAGGTTCACACCCAGAATACCCAGTGCCTCCTGTTGCTGCTCCACGGTTTTATCCAGCATCCGTACATGGATAATAATGTCGGAAGGTGGTGCCCCCGGGTAGGTTTGTGTTCGTACACCGCACCACGCATGGCACTCGTTGTCGCGGTTATAACTTTTGGCGGCGACAGTTGCCGCATAGGAAAAGAAGCGGGAAGACTTCGAACGAAATTCCGAAACCCGGTCAACCACGAGTCTGAATTCCTTTTCCAGCATCGCCATCACCCGCGCCTCGCTAACGTATCGCCCGCCGGCCTGTATGCCATAGATGGCGTCGGAAAACTGCATGTCGTAGGCGGAAATCGTCTTCGCTACCGTGCCGGCGGCTGCACCGGCGAGAAAGAACTGTCGCGCGACCTCCTGTCCGGCACCGATCTCCGCGATTGTGCCGTACTTTCGTTCATCGAGATTGATGCGCAGTGCTTTGGCACTGGTGGTGCGGGTGCTCACGTTGTGCTGCAGGTGCGGCTGGTTGCTGCCGGTCATCGTTAACCATCCTGGTTGGGTTGTTCCGTTATCAGCTCTTGTGCATGAGCAATGCCGGAATAGTGACTGACTGGATGATGCTTGTCGGGTTAATAACCCGGGGGATTTTGGTTTGTTTTATTTATAACTTTTGGTGTTCTTTCGCCTGCGGGGGGGGGCTTTCTTTCGCCTGCGGCGGGCTGAGCGACACACCTGCGGTGGGCCCTACTTTTAAA
>CAZOXM010000060.1:0-29661 GCA_964583825.1 uncultured Granulosicoccaceae bacterium | reverse complement strand
CCCCACTAGCGCGTCATATCGTAGAAGCGATCGGCATAGCGCACTCCGAGTTCGCGCAATCCTTCTGCATCAAAGTGAGAACCATCGGCCCGCGTGGACAAGCCCGCAGCACTGACACACCCGGTGTAGGGATCACCGTCCGAGTTCAACCGCTTCAATCGATTGTTCACTCCACCCCTCGCCGCTATCTCACCACAGATGAACGGTTTACCGGCAGAGAACCAGTTTTCAGATCTGAAGCCGGCGATCAGCGCTGTCAGCTTTTGCGAGTAGTACGGTGTGTCATTGGCATCGGTTTCTCCCTGGTGCCACAGCAAACCATCCAGTGCCGACTTTTGCGGCAGTTGATTGATGGCATCCAGCACCCTGGCTTCCAGTTCGCGATAGAAATCCCCGCCGTAGTCCCAATGTGAAATCGCAGCGCCCGGTTCCGACGCGAGGATAAACCCGACCACCCGGCTGCGGTCTAAGGCGACCAGCCTTTTACCGAAGTGCAACAACAGATTGTTGGACGGATCCGTGGCCGGATGATTACGTGGATGCCACCCTCGATCCCATATCTGATGCAAATCGGCGACGCGCCACCCCTGACTGGTGAATGCAAACACCCGGTCATTGGGTGCGTCAAGAATTGTATCGTAAGCAGTGTTGGCACCGAGCGCATTGGATTGCCCCGTTAGCAACACCAGATCAGTGATGTCAGCGGGTCGCAAACCCGAAACCCTTACCGGGGAATCCGCCGGCCCAACGGGCACCTCTGTCACGCGGCAGGAACGCGTACCGGTCCAGCCCCATCCATCACCGTCGCTATCGATGCACACGCCTTCGCCATCGTTCACATTGCCGGAGCCAGTGCGACCGCCCGTCGGATTGTTTGCAGCACCGGTTGGGCGACAGGAACTGGTGCCATTCCAGCCCCAGCCATCGCCATCACCGTCTATACAGGTGCCATCGGTGACACTGGGTACCGGCGTGCCCGTGCCTCCCGAAGGACTGGTGGCAGATTGCCCAGCTACCCGGCACGAAGCACCATTCCAGCCCCAGCCGTCTCCATCGCTGTCAATGCAGGGTCCGCTTGCGGATGACTCCCCATTCGGAGCGCTCGTGTTGTTCGCTGTATCGGTCTTACCACCGCCATTGGAGCTACTGCCCGTGTTGCCACTACCTGGATTCGAATTGTTGGGTGCATTGTCAGATGCACTCTGATTTTCAGTTGCTGTCGATTGTCCGTTCATCGCATTGGCCGGTACCACTGATGATGAGATGTTTGCACTGGAGCAGTACCACCGCCCGTCAATCGAATCGCAATCGCGCCTCGGCAAATCGCAAAGCCGGGCATACAGCGTCCTCGCTTCAGACAGGGACGTCGCCACTACGGTACAGACGCCCGACTGTGCGGCTGCAGTGGACGCCACCAGGCTAACTGACGAGCATACCCAAAGCACTGCAGCTGCCACTGCATACTTACTTGAACGGTTATAACCGAAGCCGCGCAGCGACACGGTGGAACGCGTCAACATGAGGGGCGGCGCATATAAAACGTTTGCTCTGCCACAGCCCGATCTGCATCAGGGATTCTCCTGAGCGAATGCTCTGACCGTTTGATTGCTACGCGCGTCTGCATCGATTTTTTGCCTCCGTCCACTGAACACAGCGCACCATTGTGGCAAACAATACAAGCACTTCACCCTACATAACCGACTTGTATGACTTCTCCGGAAACAGTCGATGCAACCCATCAGGGTCATGCTATTGTGCTGCTACTGTTAACATAAGTGTTCAGGCCAATTGACTACCGCATTTTCGATTACCTGAAGTGTGTTGGCAACTGCCTGTCGACGCCACCGCACACTCTGCGGACAAAAGTGTTCAAACAGTGCGGATTTCGCTTTGGCATAGTCACTCTTTGTCGGGTCGCCGTGATGATGCTGACGATTTTCCTCACGCAGTGTCTGCAGTACCGACAACGGTGAATAAGTTCCAACCTCCGCCCCAAGAAAATAGTACGGCACATCGCTGTACTCTGAAAGCAGCCAGTCGCCCAGCATACCGTTCACCGGATAAACGTCGGCGGCATGATTTCCGTGCACCTCGATCATCTTTTCATCATAGGTTGTCCGGCACCAGCTTGTGATTCGACCACTGTCGCCGGCAGGGACAAGGAGTTTGCATTCGCCATGGCGACCGAGACCTGTGTGAATATCGAAGTGTACTATGCGGCGGGAAGCACCAATCCAACGCCGCAGGTTTTCCATCATCAGGCGCGTGGCGCGTGCCGTTTTCAGTCCGCCGAAAAATAAACCGTCAGGGTAAGCATACTGGCCTGATGCGATCGCTGTTTTCAGTGCCGGCATACCGTACCTTGCGATATTCAGCAGCGCTTTCGCTCGAAAGAAATCAGTGCGGCCTGCCACGGAGTCTGGATTTAACAGTCCATTCAGTCGATGATAGTCAGCCGGCGCCCCGGTGGTATCACCTGTCGGGTAGTTGCGATTGAGATCGACGTTATTCTCATCCACCCGTCGCAAATGGTGAAAGCCCCAGGGATTCAAGCCGTGTATCAGCAACAGCCTGCAAGGCCAATTGCCATCGTGCCATTGTCGCATCAGGGCCAGCTGTACGGCCGATCCGAAGTAGCCTTCAACACCGTGCAACCCTGAAGAGACAACGATAACTGATGACCCTTCACCAAAGCTGGCGGTGTCGACGGACAACCGCATATCGCTCCTGCAAACAACAGATCCGTTCTCAAGTGCATAACGCCGGTGTACACCTCCGGCATGAATAGCGGACTGAGTAAATCGCTCACGAGCCACGCGGTAGTCATCAGAAAACAGATGTTCGTAGCCCATTACCGGTGACGCATCCGCAGCACTTCACTTACCCCGGGCCGGGCAAGATTGAGCGCATCTGCACACTCACAGGTACTGGTCAGATCCATGGCCACGCCACGATGGGCAGCGCCGGAACAGAGCGCAACCTTTGAAGCGATATCAACGCCCCAGTATTCCAGCATCGCGACACCAAACTCAGCGCGACTCATGCGCTGGGCACCAACAACATTCAGTGTTCCAGATATATCAGTATGGTGCAGCGCAAGCTCACATAATGCGTGAGATAAGCTGTCGGCCCAGACCGGTTGCCGAAATACATCATCAAACAAATCCAGATGCTGCCCGCGCTGCAACCGTTCGCAAAATCCCGCGGTGCCTCTGTCCATGGTATTCAGGCTATAGATTAACGAGGTGCGCACAACAGCCGCCTGCCGGTTACAGGCCAACACCGCCTGCTCTCCTGCCGCCTTGGTGCGACCATAAGGACTGATCGGATCAGCCACTGCGTGGTCGGCATACGGTGCGTCTTGTCCGCTGTGCACACAATCGGTTGATACCATAACGAAGCGGATGTCTCTGACAGAAGCAGCATCAGCCAGTGCAGCAGACGCACGATGATTAATCGCATCCATGCTCGCGTCATCCCCTCCGGGATTCACTGCCGCTGTATGAATAATGGCATCCGGGCGCACCTTATCCATGAGGCTGCCAATGCGATCGACGCAGGTCAGATCAAAATTGACTGCACTCGCCGGCTGCACGACTTTGCCACGCCGGGCGATGCCATACACACGCGATTTTTTGCTCACTATCGGGACCAGCGAGCGCGCCAGATAGCTGCTGGCGCCGGTCACTAAAATTCTGGCACTCACCACTCGCTTCCCCGGTAATGTAGAAGTAAACAAGGCACAGTTCACGTTATCGGAATTAAGATATCCGACCAATTTCTAACCGCGATCACATTTTAATTTTGTGGTCGCCCCGATCGATTCCACAGTATTTGATGCTTTCTCGAACTACCGCACGTTATAAACGTGCCAGCTCTCTCAAGTTACTGCCGGACCGCCAAACAATCGAGATTCAGCTTTTCTGCTGTGCGGTCGTTCGCACTGGGGAACCTCTGATTTATTGAGCGCGGCTATTCCGGCAGGACTATTTTTCCAGAGCGGGGCATCCCGTGCCATACGAACAATAGGCAATGCATGGTTGTTACCTTCATAAAAATCGCAACGACACGCTCGGAAAAACAGGCCGTCAGAATAACGCGGGCAATTGATTAGTGATTCCACGGGTAAGTGCGATCTGCCGGTCGAGATGAGCTATACCAGAATCAATAGCGACACATCCTCTGACAGAAGCTGCGCACGGTAAGCAGTGTAATAACAGGGAAAGCATATGCAACTATCTCACTCGCATGACGAGAGCGAGTCCACGTTTCGAGCACACACCACGTTTCTGATCATGCTGACCGGCCTGGTGTTACTGGCACCATTTTCGTTTGCCAATATCATACAGGGTCATCATCTAATCGGTATCGTCGCGCTGGTTGTGGCGGTTGTGGCTGCAATCAACAGCTGGGAAGCACATCGCGGACACAGTCGACCCAGTCTGATCACCTTCGGGCTCGCACCAGGCCTGACAACTTTTTTGTACCTGGCTTTGCAAAGCCAGGGGGTAGCTGCCACTTATTGGATTTATCCCGCGCTAATTGCCTACTACTGCATGCTGAGCGTTCGACGTGCGCAGGTACTCAATTTCCTGACGCTGCTGATCCTGCTGCCGCCGCTGTGGTCCGTGCTCGACGCCGCCCTCGCCAGTCGCGTCACCATCACGCTGCTGGCGGTGAGCCTGTTTTGCTCAATCAGCAGCTCTTCATTCACCCGATACCACCGGGTGCTTGAATCCAAAGCCACGACGGACCCGCTGACCGGGCTGCTCAATCGAACACTGCTGAACGCCACGCTAAACGACGCGATCACCCGGTTTCAGTGTCAAGGCACCCCGATGACGCTTCTATTGCTTGATCTGGATGACTTCAAAGCGGTGAACGATAACGACGGTCACGCCGCCGGTGACCGGGTACTCGCGGGGGTCGCTGATATTTTGAAAAAAACGACCCGCGTCTCCGACAGCTGTTTCAGACTCGGCGGGGAGGAATTACTTTGCGTGCTGGAAGGAGCGGCGCAGACCGGTGCGACCCGCGTGGCGGAACGGATCAGAGCCGGTATTGAAGCCGCAGACTTCGCCACAAAGCGCCCGACCACGGCCAGTATCGGTGTGAGTACACTAAAAGATGATGAGACCTGGCAACAGTGGCTTGCTCGCGCCGATGCCAAATTGTACGAGGCCAAACGCGCGGGGAAAAACAGAATTATCTGATGTCCGCCAAGGGTATCCGCATGGGGTATTCCGCAAGGGATATCCGCCACGCATGTTTTACTTGTCGGACTCCCGGTGAACGCCGTACAACACAATGCTGTGATCCGTCAGTTCATAGCCAAGTTCATCGGCAATTTCCCGTAGTCGGCCTTCAAGCTGCTCGTCCTTGAACTCGGCAACCACACCGCTTTTTATGCAGATGATGTGATCGTGACTATCGCCGGTATCAAGCTCAAACAAAGCCTGACCGCCATCGAACCGATGCCGTGTCACCAGACCGGCTGCTTCGAACTGGGTTAACACCCGATAAACTGTTGCCAGCCCTATTTCAGTGTCATCCGCCAGCAGTGCACGGTAGACATCTTCAGCGCTCAGGTGATGCTGTTCGGTATTCTCGAGGATCTCCAGAATTTTCAACCGCGGCAACGTCACTTTGAGCCCGGCGCGCTTGAGGTCTGCGGTGGGGCTCAGCGGCGATCTGTCGAGAAGCTTGCTCAATCGATGTCCTGTAAAAAAAACGCCATGCGAGTGCGTCAGTATACACCAAGGTGATCGGAACGCCGACAGTGCCGGCCGCCCTGGGAGCCGGCAGGCCGCTGTAATTCTGAGTAAAATAGTCGGTTATTCGACCTCGATATCGTAGCTGACATCGCCGCGCCCGCCGGCCAGCAACGTGCCGGTAAACTGCCATTGCACCACCCCGGAATAACCGGAAGTATTTTCCACAGCGGCGGGCTGCAACACCTGACACGATACCACGCTGACCGGCAGGACAGCCGGGCACTGCACCGGCGCTGCCAAGATGGTGAATGCCGGCGTGTTATCAGAGATCAACACCTCGGTGATGGGCCCGGTACCAGTGTTGGCAAACTGTATTCGGTAGCGCAGGGTGTCGCCGGCGTCGGCCACATTCGAGGTGGTTTCGCTGCCGCCGGCACTCAGATTTTGTACCGTTTTGTCCAGCGTCAGTCTGCCACCACCATCGGCAATGACCCGGGTCAGACTCGACAACGCTCGCGAATCGCTCAGCGCATGACCGATGGCGCTGTCGTCGGCGTACGTAAGTGCAGCCGACAGCTCGACCGTGTAGCTGTCCCCCTGACTGACATCAGCAGGAATAATTACTTTGCTGATCACACAGAGCACATCGTTCTTATCAACATTGAGTGACGCTGGCAGCAGCAGCTCGCCCGAATCGATCGCGGCATTGCAATTGTTGTCCTGGTACAGGGTTGTTTGCCACGATGTATTTACCGGGGTGGTTATCTCACTGCTGGTGCTTATGGACAATTGGCCGGAAGTAAACGGTCGATACCGGTGCTGATGCAAAACCGTCGCCCCCGCTGTGTTCTCGGCAACACTATCCGATTCCCAGACCGGTCTGGCAACGAGCCCGAAGTCGACCTGATAAGCTCCCTGGAAGGATAACTGCGGCACCATCGGTACCGAGGCGTCAGTCACCGGGCCCGTGTTGCCCGGGTCCTGCGCGTAGTACTCGGAGATCGCGTAGTAGCCTGGAAAGTCGGTCAGCACAATCTCTATCGGCGTATTGCCATAGAGCGCAGGTAAAATCAGCTGATAGGTGCCGTCACTTTGCACCGTAGCACTTGCGGCCACCGTCGCACCATTTCGCGCTATCACAGTCGCACCGGCAACTGCCACTTCGTCACTATCGAACACGCCATTATGCGCCAGCGCAGGGGATGCACTGTTGTCGAGAAATACCCGACCGCTTACCTGAATAATCTGTGACATGCTGATGACTGTCGGCCCCTGTTCATCGGGGAAGCCGTTGCCGTCCGGATCGGGGCTATCGCCGTCGACGGATAATTCGGTGAGCACATTGTTGTCCAGGTCCTCGAAAGTCACGCTCACCTGATTGCTGAAGTTGCCGATACCGGCGCCTGTGTCAGCGACGGTGAGCAGACGTACCGCGAAGCGAATGACTGCACTTTGTCCGACCGCCAGCGACGAACCATTGCCAGCGTCCAGCACCACATCGTCGGCACTGCCGTCATACCTGGTGTTGAGCGTTAACGTACCGGGATCGACCACCCACTCCGGCGGCAGGGTGAATACATAGTTGCCGCTGCCGAAGACCGCATCGAGGTTGTCACTGAAGCCAATGTTACTCGCCTCGGTGTTGCCCATGTTTTGCAGCAAAAACTCATACGTGACATCCAGTCCGTTGACTATCGCTTTTTTTGCCACCCCGAGTGACGGGTTAGGCAATACGTTAACTGGAGTCGCATCGGGCTGGGTAATGGTCAGCGGATAGTCCGACAACACATCGGGCACTGCAGCAGCCGGCTCAAGCAGCGCCTGATTGTTCGCTGCACCCGACGGGTAATCGGGTGGATAGAATACGGACACCTGTAGATCAGCACTGCTGTTCGGTGCAACGGATGCCGCGGTAATCGTAAGCTCGCTGGTGTCGCCAAAGTCATTGGCAGTACCACCGGCGGGATTAACCAGAGAACCATCGACAAATTGCCGACTGTCGGCAAGCGCGTCGGTAAAGTCAAAGGTAACGGATGTGTTGCTTTGGTTCACGATGCGATAGGTGTAAGTAACCTGATCGCCCGGGGCCACGTCAACTGCATCGACCGTTTTTGACATTGCGAGCCCGAACGGACAGGACGCGCTGTCGGTACTTGGCGCACCGGCCAGCACACTGATTAGTATGGCGCCCCCCGTTGCAACATCGACCGAGTACAGATTCCCTGTTTCCGTGTGGGCAAATACATCCCCCCAGGCGTCAGCACTTAAGCCGCTCACTTCGTCTGACAGGTTCCCGCCGACAATGCCAACCGAACCGCTGGCCGGATCGATGGTGATCAGACCCTCGACGGGATTATACGAGTAGAAACTTCCATCCGGATGCGCAACCAGATCACCAATATCACGTCCGTGCCGTCGGTTATACAGCACCTGAGGCGGACTGGTCGACAAGTCGATCTCCAGTATCAAGCCGCGCTCCACCAAAGGTATAGAAGCACCGGTTCCCGATGAGGAAGACAGGTCAGTGACAACAACATACCTGCCATTCTCACCAATGGTGCCGCCTGTAAACCGATCAGAGACAACCGGCATGTCCATCGTGTTGGGGCCACGCTCCGGGACGCCGAGATTTGCAATCGTGCCGTTTTGATCAATTCGCAGAATCGACCCGACTCGTGGCACACCCGCCCCGTTGTTGCTGCTGTCGACAATCGCATACAGATAATTGTCAGCCGGGCTTTGGGCAAGTGCCGTATAGGTGTAATCAGATGTTGCCGCATAGAGCGGATTGTTAAACTCCGTGCGCACATAGGGATCGACACCGCGGTCAACTTGATAAAGCCTGGTACTGCTGCCGGTTGTCTCCGATTCATATATTGCCGCATCACAGGCAAACGCGGCGCCTCCCAAAGGTGCTTCAACAAACAGCGATGCGCCATTACTGACTACACTGGTGGCCAACTCGTTACTGGACAAACCCGAAGTCGTATTAACGAGATCTCCCGGCAGATCTGCAGTGACCTGAGCTTCAATGAGACAAGTACTGTTGGAGGCGATGTTTCCATCAACCAGCTCAATAACGTTTCCACCGGATACCGTACCGGTGCTAAACGTGAACCCACTGCAGCCGGCACCCGATATACTGAAGCTGCCCGGACCGGACGCCAGAGTCATACCTTCCGGCATATTGTCCTGCAAGCCAATGCCACTCAGGGCAAGCACACCGTTATACTCAATTTCTATCTGCAGCGTACTGGTACCGCCAGTAGTAATCGTGGCCGGCGAAAAGCGTTTGGTCACTATTGGTAGAGGAATATCGTTTTCCGTAATCGCAAGCCCGACGGGATTCGGCTCTTCCACTCGTCCAAACGCATAGGTATCGATGTACGTGTTGTTGCCGATGCCACCCGAATTAAAATTCCCCCAGTTATGATCACCATCAAAAATTCCATTCTGATTGAACGCATCAGCTGCGGTACTGTTTAGAACGGTCGCATCATCCCAGTAAACTGTGGTGGGCAGATCAAGCCCGCTGCCTTCGGCACGATAGATCTTTATACCCGGCTCTCCCGGGCCGCCGCTGGTTTCAACATCCTGCGCCGTAAAGTGAAATTCCCCGGTTCGGACACTGAGTTTTGCGGTGTAGGCCCCATTGGGCACTACGTTTCCATTGTTGTCCTCACCGGTCCAGACAATCGAATTCAGCCCGGGCAGCGCATTGCCGCGAAGATAAATGTCCCCCTGTCCGTAGATGCCATCCGGCCCGCCACCACTGGGACTACTGTTATCTATAACAATTTCGTACACGCCCGAAGTCGTCAGGTCCGTGGAGAAGGTAAAGGTACCGCTGTCCTGAATGGTACTGGTGGTCCCCGGTGAAATACCGGAGTCTTCACCATCGCTGTCGATAAACCCGAGGCCGGATACATTGACACCACCCACCGGACGCGGATAGTTCTTTTCAGGATAGGCAAGATAAATCGGATACTTCGGCTGAACGCTGTTGTTTGAAGTCGGCACACTGATGCCTGCGACCACATCGCCCACCGCGTTCGGGCTGTCGACCCCGAGGTCGTTAGCAGTCAGTGAATAGACGAAGCCGGCAAAGTTATTCAGGTCGAGGCGCCACACAAAATAGGTATCCACAAACCCGCCGTCGGCAACGACGTAAAGATTGGCACTGGTGGAGTTGGCCAGTGCATACGTGGCGGCGTTAAATCGCCAGTATAGCGACCAGACCCTGCCGCCATTATCTCGCGGGTCAATGAGATCACTGAGCGAATTAGTCACTGTTACATCGTAGCGCGACAAATAGAGCCCGTTCTGATTAAACATGCGCACTGTGTAAGTATCAGTGGCGGTTGCAACGTACTGGTGCGGGTTGGTCACCGCCGGATCAAACGTCGTATTGAGGTCACTGCCGCATATTGTACCGACTGCGGTATTGTCGTAGACCGTGGCACCGCTGGAATCGAGTATTTGCACCCGAATGTTATTGGTATTCGACAGTCCGCATGTGTGAACATTGATCACCTCGCCGGGTGCAAGTATGTCCACGTTAAAATCATTGTAACCCGCGGCAGTATTGGTCTCGTACAGATACTGGAGGTGCGTAGTGCCCTCAAAGAGCCCCATTTGCCAGGTACCCTCGGCCCGTATCGCCTGACCGGGCCACCACAGCGTCAACACCAGAAACAACAGCGAGGGTATAGACAGGGTTTCGTGGCGTCTCATGTCTATTCCACCCGCACGCTGAAATTAAGCATCACCACATCACCGGCATCCAGCGCAGGTATGGTGGCAACCACGTTCCCCTGCCCGCCCGCCTGCGGTTCCTGCACGGTGCAGCTATCGTGCGAGCAAAGCGCAGTACCGAAGTACTCTGTGAATGCCGGCGTCGCATCTGCGATTTCGACGTTAAAGGCCGTGGCCTGCCCGGCATTGGTTGCCGTTAAGCGATAGCTCACGCAGTTATTGCCCGGTTCGACGGCAAACCCACCTACGCCATATGCGCTGTCGGGGCTGCCGGTACAACCAAAGTCCGGCGCCTGTTCTTTAACAATACTGATTTCTATCTCAACCACTGTGGTGGTGTCGACGTTGTGTGTGCTGCTCGCACCACCAGCCCAACTCGCTGTCAGCGTGGTTCGATTACTGGTGAGTACCGCGGCACCCGACGGTGCAAAAACCTTGACAAAAATCGTTCGGGTATCACCGGGATTAAGTGCGCCGACGGCACTGACCGCAGGGTCCGATGAATCCAGTGTACCGTTGTTGTTAGTGTCCTCGTACACAATCGAATTCCAGCCACTGACATTGTCAGAGACATTCAGGCTGATATCGTTTACCACCGCGTTACCGCCGTTGCTCAGGGTATGATGGTACAGATAAGCGCCACCGGCATTAGTCTGTCCACTTTGATCCAGTTCAAGTAATACCTGCTGCAACTCTGACACCGCGATCTGTTCATGCTTGATATCCACAGCACCGGTTAGCTCCGACATTGCTCTGAAATACAGGCTTAGCTCTCCCGGCGGAGCATCTGCGGGCAGAGTCACCAGTGCCTTAACTAATTGATGTGCACCCGCTTCGATCGGGCCGGTATTGATTACTGACGCGTCGTCACCGTCGAGCCGATATTCGATCAGCCACCCGTCGGGCAGCGTCAGCACAGAAAAGTCCGCCTCAGTGCTCGCGGCAAGGTCGAGACTGACCGTACTCGCACCCGTATTGTTGACAAAAAGAACAATCGGCACCGTTGCACCCGGCGCGACATTAAAGACAGTCACCGGGTCGACCTCAGGACCGGCGCCAACGCCAGTGGCATCGCTGTCAGGCAGCGCGGCCACATTAGTGATATCGACGGCAGACGTTGTAATCGTTGTCAGCCGATTGAGCATCGAATCGACAACACTGACATCCGCCATAGATGTCGCCTGCAGGGAAATTTCATAACCATTGGCGGCGTTGTCACCACTGACATTCGCCGGCGGTATGACCTGAAGTACAACGGCATAGCTGGCAGAGGCTGGCACGGGACCGGTATCCGGAATCCCGTTGCCGTTGCTGTCGAGCAATGGAGTCATTCCATCCGGTTGCAGCAGGCGGAACAAACTGCCCTCGGGAAAGGTCGATGCGGCACGATCAAACGTGATATCGAAGGTATCCGTATCGTTGCCGGTGTTCCATACGATGTCGGTAAATTGTACGGCGGTGCCTTGTGCGATCGACAGGACAAGCAATGGCTCATCAACACCATTGGTGGCATCCGAGGCGGACCCGTTCAGCACCACCGCTGGTTGGTGCAACACATTAAACCCAACCGTATTACTGGTTTGTCTCGGACTCACAACAGCGTTGGTGGTATATTCGAATTCAGCGGTATTAAATATCGCAGAGGCACTTAAGCCGTCCGCGATCTGCACATCGAATGTCAGCTGACCCGACTCCCCGGGGGCAACCGTTGAAACAATCGCCGTTACCTGATTGGTAGAATCGCTATCAACATCAGCATCCGCCTCTGCAAATCCACTGCAGGTAGCACTGTAGGCACAATAAGTAAGGAAGGGGTCACTGCCATCGCCGTGGGCAGAGTTACCGTCGGAGTGGATCAGATCACCCGTGACACTCCACTTTGCGGTACTGGCAATATACTCCATTCCTGCAGGCAGGGCATCAATCAGCGTCAGATCCACAGCTTCCGCATTACCGATATTTCGATAGCTAAGAGTCACCGTGAATGGACCGTCCGGAGAATTACCAGCAGTCGCAGCGATCCGCTTCGTCACCTCGATAACAGCACCATCAGAGACAACCACGGCGTCAGTGTTGGCAGCGGTGATCACATTGTTAAATTCGCTGCCGGCCTCAACACGTAGTTCAGCGGTATTGTTGGCCGGAGTACCGGCAGGAACCTGCGCCGCCACCACAAAGCTGAAGCTCTCGTGCATAGCAAGCGACGGTGTTACAGTCAGCGGAACAAAGACATCCGGCTGTCCATTCTGATCGGCATCTTCATACAGCGTAAGCCCGGTCAGATCAAAATCGTCTGACGCAGTATTCTGCACCTGCAGGTTAAATGTGTCGGCACCGTTCCCTGCGTTGGTGAGGGTGTGAGGCAGATAAATCTGCCTGCCAGCAACGACGGGCCGACTTTGATCCTGAGTAAGTTGTATGGCGGCAACCTGTTGAATCAGCGTTTCAACGATGTTCGATGTCGTATAACGCACAACACCACCGGCGTCGCGATATGACGCGCTCGCCTGGTTTTTTATTATCGTTCCCGCCGGGGTGGCGGCATGCAGCAAACCGGTGCAGGCAATCAGTAACAGCACAGTGACAACCGCCCGCATCCTGCAACGCCTGTGTGCTATTGCGGCGCCCGCGTGGAACATGACATCCATGCTACTGGTCCACACCTGCGGTAAATCGCTGATAGGTCACTGCCGGTCTGCCGTGCTGATCGAGCAGTATCATCTCCACGCGCCTGCTGATTTCGTCTGCGACAGGCGAAGCATCAGTCGACAGCGCGATGGATTCTCCATGCGCATGCACGACCAGTCTCTCCGTTGATATTCCCTGCTGCTGCAGGAACTCGAACACCTTGCGTGTGCGCTTTCCAGACAACCGCTCGTTATAGTCTGCAGTAGCGTGCTGGTCGGTAAATCCCCGAATCGAAACATTATAAAGAGGGAATTTTTTTAAAAAGCCGGCGTTATTTAAAAGCGTCTCGGTAGACGCTTCGCTAAGTTTGGTGCAATTGCTGTCAAAGTAGACTGCGGGGTCCCACGACAATCGCACTGCTACTGCAGGCACTTCCTTTACTACCACCCTGTCCCGCAGCACTTCTTTTTCGATAATTTTCTCTACTACCACCGGTTCAACCACACCGGCAGCAACGCAAAAATCCCGATCATACTCGGCAAAAAGCTGCTCATTGCTTGCGCAACCGGACAGGACAACGCAGCAGGCCATGACCGACCCGAAGCAGCGCCGCTTTACCACCGCATGAATGACGTTTCCTATTCCAGCCATTTCAGTGAATCCTCATCAAATTTGTACTGAAAGCCAAACCTGAGTCCGTGCGCGTGATACGATTCAGCATCCAGATCATCATCTGCGAAACCACCGAAGTTATATCCCACTCCAACTCGCGCGTTCTTGTTGAATACGTAGTAGATACCTGCACCCGCTGAATACCTGACTTCAGACAGATTATCCGTTGCGAGCACGCCGCCGTGCACATCGACGTTGACACGCCTGTTGAAATCAAAATTTAATCGAACATCGGCGAGTACAGTGAAGTCAGAAGACAGCTGCTCACCCAGACGTATCTTCTGATGCTTACCACCCAGCCGGCCGGACAGCACCGATCGATTATCGAGTTGCAGATTCTGATGGGTAGAGAGCAGATGTACACTGCGACGCAACCCGGGAGAAACCCCCTTCTCTTCCTTCCAGTTGTACATCAGCAGCATATGGTGTCGATTATTTAACTTGGGGCGTCGCGAGAACCCGGCCACCAGCGAATGACGAAGGGTATCCTCGCCAGACGTATTGTGCTGACGACTGAAATTTTCGGTCACCACGCTGGTCCAGTCTTCGTTGACACGCGCTGCATAACTCGCCCTGACACCCACATAATCGCTAAATTCGGTATGTCTGGTTTCCACGCGAAGCAACCGCCGACTGTTGGCATTGCTCAGATCAGTAACGGCAACCGACGCAGCAAGGGAATCGCTCTGCTCATCACCCTGAATAAGTTCGATGCTGGGTGAAATCCTTACTTCCGGTTTGATTTCATAGTCACCGCGAATACCGCTGGCTGTTTCATAATCCCGGCTGTCGAATGCACCGCGCATCCGGTACTCCGAATAGATGCGGGTTTGAGGCAATAGATCGGACTCGACACCCAGTGTCAGTACTTCGGTTTTCTGGTTATTGCTCGCCGCTGCCAACGCCAACAGACTGTTGGAAAGCTCATAGTTTGTGTAAACATGTGCATGCTCGTGCACTTGTAGTTTTCCACCGACAGACAGGCGACGACGACTCGCCCTGCCGGTATCCTGTTCAAGCTCAGCGTTGAACCGTCCGGACCTGTCGCCGAGTGTGAACTGACGGTTAGCACCAAGTATTGCAGTCACATAGTCATCGGAACCAGACAGGTCTTCCTGCGTAACCTGGCGGAGCCCGGCACGCACCAGCCAGTTTCTCAGGCGGCTTTCAATTTGTCCGCCAAAACTGGTTCTGCTATCTGTGCTGGCCAGGGATTCACTGTGCAGCACGTCAATGGACGCAGTAGTTCGCTGCGATATAGATTGCTTATGGTTGAGCCTTGCCTCAACACGACCGGAAGCAATAGAAGCTCCATTGTTATTGAAATTCTGATCTGCGCGCGCGTAGGTAAACGAGGTTTCAGCACCCTTTGCCCACTGATGATCTACGGTCACACGACTGGCCTGGCCTCGGTCACCACCGGCTGATGTACTGCCAGCCAGACTCACCTTTACCTCGGTGTTATCACCCGGTTGAAAGGTGACGTACGCGCCACTTCGATCAACGCCCAGCTGACTGTTTGTATCGCTGGTGTGACTGAATCCCAACTGGATATTATCGCCAATGCCACGATCAAAGCGCAGCCCGGTAACCCAGTAGTTGCTGCCGTTCGACTCCAGGTCATAACTCACCTGAACGGACACCGGGTTCTGCTGATCATCAATAGTTGGTATCACCGAAGAGAAGCTGATAAACCCAAGCACCGGATCTATGGTGTAGTCGCCGAAACGACTCAATCGGCTGCGGGCAATGACAATACCCGGGTTATCCCGCGAGCGGGTGACCAGTTCGACCACCTCACTGTTCGGCACAATTGGATAGGTCTCAAGCCGATAAAGCATGGCACTGCCGTTACCGGGAAACTCCTCTGTCTGAAAGGTATCTTCCTGTCGCGAAGCAAAGAACCGAAAACGGCCGTAGTCGCTGTCTACAACACTGTTAAATCCGGTTAGGGTGCGTCGGGTCCGTGCCAGATCTTCATGGTCGGTACCTGAGTCCGTCAGGAAATCTCCCCACATGATACTGTTCTTACCTTCCTCCAGCTTTACATAGAGTTTGCTGCGACTCTGCGCATCGTAGCCACGAATGGAAGCATCGCCATGGATCGGATAATGTGCGGCAGGATTGATATCCCGCATCAGTTGTGAGTCGCTATCTTTCCCGGAGTCGTAAGACAATGTCAGATTGAACCGGTCTTTTACACGACCTTTGGCAAACAGTGCGGCACGGGAGTCGAGCCGGACACCACTGTCAGGTGAATTTAGCGGTCGACTCGGGGCGAAGTCGCCAAAGTTATTGTCATGAAAACCAACCCCCGCCTCGAGCAAACCAACCGCCACCAGCGGTCGCGATTCTGATACCTGCTGGATCTCAATTTCATCTTTAAATTCACCGGTACCGGCAATCAAGCGAACCGCACCGGTCGTTGAAGAACTGACAAAGTGGACAATACGTTCGCCATTGCTGACACGCACCTGCACACCGGGTTCGGAATCCTGAATATCCTGCTCTACAAAACCGCCGTCACTACTTTCGAGTGTCACAAAGTAGACACCCAGCGCCGGGTAACCCGACTTATCGAGAATCGCAATCTTTACCGGAATGGTTGAGCGTCCGCCATCAGCCTGGATGGTGGGATCATCGGTGTGTAAACGAATGCTTGCACCGGAGGATGGTTTCTTGAAGGAGCCGGAGGCGAGCACTCGCTCATTGCCGAAGGGCCCGACGCCCCTGACCTGCAACTCATTCTCTCCGTCGTTGAGTTCCACACCATACCACGCAACTATCTGTGCCTTTTCCCGGCGATTAGCCAGTCTCTCACCGATATGACTTGCAGCAACGGCACTGCCGTTCACATAGAGTGTTGGCTCTATACCGTCGCGAACCACCGCCATAAACCGTCCGCGCGTACTGATTTCATCCTGCGGCCACACCCAGGTGC
The DNA here is from genome assembly GCA_964583825.1 of uncultured Granulosicoccaceae bacterium. Classification (GTDB taxonomy): domain Bacteria; phylum Pseudomonadota; class Gammaproteobacteria; order Granulosicoccales; family Granulosicoccaceae. Next base: position 12,951 of record CAZOXM010000060.1, on the reverse strand, counting down.
CCGCTTTTGCCTGAGCGCTGGTAATTTCGGATACAAGTTTTTTCGGATCGGGCAGTGGTGTTGCGACCGGGTTTTGCGAAGCAACAATTTTCTTAATAACCTCAGGCGACACGGACGCGGTCACAGTCCCGTCCTCTTCGGCAATGGGTCCGTGCATGCGACCGTTAGAGAGATCACCATCAATTGATCTCACCCGTTGCTCGGGGCTCACCCCGGGGAGTTCCTCATCGGCGCGAAAGCGTTCGGCTTCCTGCAGTAACCAGTTGTCATTCAACATGGCATTGCGCGCCTTTATTTCGGAAAGCAATCGCTCGTCTGTCGGGTCGGGACAAACCGCGGCAAAATCGACCCGATGAAAATCCCCCGGTACCAGTTCAACAAAGCGACTGTCAGGATCAGCCGCCTGCAGGGAATCCAGCGGTTTTAACTTCAAGCCAGCCGGCAGTGTGTGACTGTCAACCTTAACCACATGCGACCCTGGCGCCAAACCGTACAAGCTGTACGAACCATCGGCATCGGACAGGGTATAGGTGCCGTCCTGCAGGTAGAGTCTGACTCCACCAACGGGCCATTCTGCTGCATCCTGCACTGCGTTGCAGTTTTGATCGACATAGACTTTTCCAAACAGTGCTGCACGATCTGACAACACACCGAATCGGTTTACTCTGGTTTGTACGCGCGACACCGGCGAAATGATTTGCGCGTTGTCTTCGTTAACAGCGACCGCCATCGCTTCGTTAATTCCGTCGCTGTCCACCGCCGCGGCTGATACCCGCAGCGCATAGGTAATACTGCCAACCTGCGCCGGTTCGAAGGTTCCGAGATCAAACTGCAACTCGCCTGACTCAAGTGTCTGAGGGTCAGCGAGTACTTCGCCGTTCAACGTGGTCGACAACGGAACATAGCGGTAACCGTAGGGTGGTTTGTCGCGCAACACAACCGATGACAACACGCGCGCATCCGTGTTCTTGACGACCACTGAGTAGTTCACAACGCCACCGATTTCAACTTCACTGGTCGACACGTTTTTTTCAACCATCAACAGCATATCGCTAACATTCGAATCGACTGGTACGTCGATCGGGTCCGGCACCCCGCCCGGCTCAACAAAAAAACTGCCGCTGCCCGTATCGAGAAAACCATTTCTGCCATAAGACGACGGCACCACATTGAATGCCGGCAGCGTCCGAGCCGCCACGGTGGACGGGAACACATGGGCTGCCGGTGTCTCCACGTCAATGTAGTATTCATTAAAGGGTTCAAGCCGGGGCATGGTGTAGAGACCCCGTGCACCTGTGGTGACCTCGTAAGGCAACCCGGTGATTCGATCAATAACCAGTGCGTCTGTCGCTGCAAACCGAAACCTGACGACTGCGTCTGCCACAGGCAAACCCGTCTGCGCGTTGAACACCAGGGCCTGCGGGTTGACCAGAGACGCCTCCGCGATCGCGAAGCCAAGCCCGGTGTCCAGATAAGTCGCCTGCAGTTCGTCGGCGCTGCTACTGCCGAGCACACACCCCACGTAGCTTTCGGTAAAGTCCGGTTTTAAAACCGTGCCGGCATCGGCACCCGCAGGACAATAACTGCCATTGGCCCGATCACGATCACTAAGTCGAACCGGCGCAATACTGCGAAATAAACCCGCTGTACCAGTCTCCAGCAACAGCACGAACACATGGTCATCGGTCAGTGTGGACTCGAGTCTCACTTCGATAAATCGCTGGTTGTTGCGGTCATACTTTATGCTGCTCGAAGCAAGCAGGTCGGGTGACAGCGATAACTCCAGGTAGACACCCTCCCGATCAGTCAGGTACCCGGGCGTGCCATTCGCGTCCAGCGTGTACTGCGAAGCAGCGATAAAGTCACTGTTCGTATAAAAGTCCGCCACTGCACCACGATTGCGCACCGCCGGCGCCGGTTCAACAAAATCAAGTTCAGCTATCGCGGCATTTGCGCCGGACGGCACTGAAAACTGGTGACAGGTCCGGTTGCTTTCGTAGTCCGGTATGCGATCGCCGTTGGTATCAGCCACAGCGGCTGTACTCACGACAGCCAGTTCCCTGTCAGGCTGATCGACAACGGTAGCGACCCTGAAAAAGTCGCGCGACTGAGGTGGCAGTTTGCCGCGCGTGTACAACACACCTGCACTGTCGATTGCAGAGACACCATCCCATTCATCGACAGAAACCCACGAATTCTCCGCGACACCTTGCAGCCGAACCACGGCCTGCCCCGAGGCGTCTGAATCATCGTATTCAATATTCGAGAAGCGCAAGCCTTGCACCAGTGGCTGCTCTACCACAACGCCGTCCACTCGCTCGGCATTCAGCAGCAGGCGCACCCCGGTGACTGCACTGGAGCCGGAGTTCAGAATATCTATTTCGTGGTTCAGGGCATCACCGGGAAACAATGCCGTGTGACATCCGATGCTCACCGACTTTAGCAAGCTCAGGGCGAGCCCTACTTCGATGTTGATTGTATTTTGAGCCGTGACCTGACTACCGTCGACACTGGTCGCTGTGACACCCACACCATAAACGTCACCCGGCTGCGCCTCGCGGGAAACACTGACAACAATGACCAGATCAACCTTTTCACCCGGGTTCAAACGCAGCGACTCGACCGGTGTGGTCTCATCCAGATCAGCAAGACCGTTTTTATTGGCGTCGCGGACTACGCGGTACGCCTCAACGCCAGTGTCGGCCGAAACATCCAGGTTGTACCTGTCCGCCACATTTCCATCGTTACTTATCTGGTGCGATAAGTGAGTTTGCTGACCGGCCACAACAAACACATCGTGTCGGGAATGTATCGAAAAATTAAAGTACGGAGAAACAGTGATCGTCGACAGGTTACTGACCAGTTCAATGCGCTTGCCAGTGTCTGCGTCAACATAAGTGAGCGCAGCCTGATTCGTAATAACGGTACCTGGTTCAGTTATCGCCTCAGCGCGATCTGTCGCAAATAATGCAACGATCAACCAGAATAACAGCGAGGGTGCCTGGCGACATATCCGTATTGTGGCATTGAGAATTTGCATTGAGGGGTTGCATTGCTCATGAGCACTTGCTCTGCGATCAGACAGTCGATGCCAGAGGGCATCGACTGTCTGTGTCTGCAATGTCGCTATTCAACTTCCACAGCAAATGTGACGGTCGCCTGATCACCCGATACCAGCGTACCACCTGTGGCAGTAGAAGGATCAGCACCGGCGCCGATATAGAAGCTCACGTTGCCGGCCGTGTACTCGCCGGCATCATCGCCGGTTGCGTCTGAAACAGTAGCTGGTGTGCAGGCAGTGTTAACGCAGTATTGAAGACTGCCCGCGACAAAGGATGTAAATGAGGGCACAGAGTCACTGACAACCACACGCAGTGCATCGGCAGTGCCCTGATTCTCTGCCACCACCTGCCAGATTACACACTGTCCCGGCTCCACCAGTGCCGGCTGGGTTTCGGCGAAGGCGGTATCCGCGACGTTATTGCAGTCTGTATCCACAGCAACCGTCTTGGTGATGCGGACCTGCCCGGCAACCACCTGAGACTGATCCTGCGCAGTGGCAGAAACGCCCGACGTTGAATTGGTTGCAGCAATCGTCAGCGTATCAACCTGCCCTTCTGCTGCAGAAGTCGGTGCGAACACGGTGGCAGTCATTGGGAGTACAACACCAGGCGGCAAGGTAACAACCGGGTTTGCGCCGTTGTTTGTCACTGCGATAACCTCGGTTGTGCCGTCCGGTTGTTGTACAGAGATATTGCCCGGCGTGAGGTTGCCGACTTCTGTGTCGGGCACGCCATCACCATCGGTGTCAATGGTCACTGTATTGGTAAAGCCGGCCTGACTGTTGTTGGCGGTCAGCTCGAGCGAAGCATCGCCGTTACCGTTGTTCGCGAGCGTATGCAGATAGACTGAGGTACCACCCGCTTCGATTTGATCACTGCCTGAAGGTGTCAGCGTGACGGCATAAACCACATTCACATCGACCACATCCATCGTCACGTCAGTCGCACCGGTCGCAGATGAAGTCACTTCGAAGAAAATCGGATAGTCTCCGTCGCCGTCACTGTTACCGTCTACGGTTTCGGTGGTGGTATCAGCATCGTTATCGCTGGAGAAATCAAATAGCGCCTGAGTCTGGTCAGACGGTATCGTCACCACCGCCACGATCGGGAAGTCAGTAGACCCACCCGGAATGACAGGCGTGCTGGTGATCGCACTGCCAGTCGGTGCACCGCCCGCATCAGTCAGGAAATACTCGACAATCCAGCCCGCCGGCAGCGTGCCAAGCGTGTTGGTTGTATCGTCGTAACTGGCGCCTGCACCGAGTTGAAAAGAACTCGCACCTTCACCGTCGTTGTCAATCCAAAGTGGTATCTCTACAGTATCTCCAGTATCGGCGACATGCGTATTCACCGCTGAGTAATCCGGAGCACCGAGCGGGTTTTCGTCATTGTTAAGGGTACCGCCACTGGCGTTGTGTATGTCCACCGTGGGGGTTACGATTGTCAATAAACGCTCGGTCACTGTCGCGTTTTCACCCGGGTCACCCGCGGAACTCGCGACCAGAAAAGCCTCGTACCCTGCAGCACCGCTGACAGAAGCAGGCAACGTCGCCTTCACTGTGATGGTCACTTCCTGACCGGGATTTATCAGACCGGCATCGACGCCAAGCAAACCGTTGCTGTCAGTCAACTGCACCAGACCAGTGTCGTCCCAGAAAGTAAATACAGTCCCTGAAGGAAACGGGAGCACCGGGTTATCAGTCAGAGCAAGCTCAATAATGTCGGCCGTGTTACCGGTATTAGTGATTTTATTTTTAAAGCTGACCGTCGCACCGGCGGCAATCTGATCCACCAGCTGAACGCCGTTTTCGGCATCGTCGTCCTGACCATCGTTAATCTGATCACCGCCGGTGTCATCACCGGTATCGACAACGGTGACACCGTAGATATTGGCGATCGTGTTGTAAACCATGTTGGTGGCTACCGGCGAATCGGTGGTGCCGTCGCCATCGACATCCGGAAACACAAACGCAGTATTGGCGATTACTGTACCGCCGGCGACAGCATTAGGATTATAGTTGACGACGTAAGTCACTGAGATCTCAGAACCGGCAAGCACAACATCCGTCGCGCTAAGACCCGACAACCCGGTATCGAGCATATCCCCGTCGCCGTTGTAGTCAACGGCATCAGCTACTTCATCCAGAGTCACCTCCGCGGGCAGCGTATCGCCGTTGGACACCAGCAGGCCGGCTACCGTGGCGCTACCGGTTTGGAAAGTCGTATTTTCAGGAAAGGCATCATTGATCACGACATCCTGAGCAGGCGCATTGCCGTTATTACGAACAGTCAGCGTATAGGTAATTTGCGAAGCTGCCGTATCGTGAACTGCACTTTTCGTTGCAACGATCACCGCGTTGCCGGTAACGGTAATCATTGATTCATTGGTACCGTCAAGGCCATCAAGACCCTTGCCTGATGTGGTATCAGTGACACTGTTGGCAACAGCGGTACCACTACCTTCCTGAGCCTCTGCGGTCAGCGTAACACCCAGAGTGTCCCCTGACTGTGCAGTAGATGGCACCAGCACCTCCACGACCACGCTTTTTATATTGCCCGGCGCGCCGGCCGTGAGCGATATGGAACTGATCTCCGGCTCGCCGGAGCTGGCCTGTCCATCGCCATTGATGTCTTCATATATCTTAATCGAATCGGCGTCGATCAAATCACCGCCGGTAATTCCATCCGCGACAGATAGTTCAAAAGTATCCGTTCCATTACCTGTATTCTCGAGCACAAACGGCAGATAAACCGGCTGACCCGGCGCTCCATCAACCGCCAGGTCATGTCCGATGCTGGCGGAATAAACCTGTGCAACCGTTACCACTGCTTCATTCGACTGTGCCGAATAGACGTTACCAGCCGCATCTTCGTAAGTAACAGTTGCCAGGTTTTTTATTTGCGTGCCTGCTGCGGTAGCCGCGAGGGCTCCCTGATGCGATGCAGCCATCACCAGCGCCAGTACTGACGCTGGTAACAGCTGCCTCCGCCTTGCTGTTAGTTTGCTAGTCATTTTCATGTCTCGTTTTTTGCGATTTGCCAGTTCTCACCAGGCATTGAATAGTCACTGCGCCGAAGCTGTTCTGTTATTTTTTTACTTCGACTATTTGATACGCACGCGATAACGGTACAACTGCTTACCGCCCTCGCCGGAAAGCTCATCCAGTGCTTTCCACTGGATATGGGTATATTGATCAACCGGGATAATCTGCTCTGCCACTTCGCCGTTCTCTTTCACGACTTCACGTACTACGGGCTCTTCTTCAAACGTAACGCCACCATCTATGCTAACGGTGACTTGTGCCGCAACATCGGCAGCTGCAGTGTCAGTAACGTAGGACGTACCTTCAGGCACCGGGCCTGTGACAGTCAGCCCGTTAACACCACTGGCACCCTGGTTCACATAGGTCAGGTGATACTCCACCAGCTGATCCGGTTCTACGTTCTCCGCAGAGCGCAATACTTCCTTACCTTCATTTTTCTCTACGATGTAAGCTTCCATGACTCCGGTGACCGGCGCATTTGCCTGCAGAGCCGGATGGAGCGTGACCGCGAGCGCAAACGATACAAACTTGATCAGTTTCTTCATTGAAGTACCAACATGGATTGAGGTGGCAGACGAAAATCAGTCATCCACAGGCCTGCAACCCACGTACCCAATGAATCGCATGCAGCAATAGATAATCGGTAATTGTGGGACAACAGACGAACGACGGTTATTTTGCCAACCCGGTTACATTCACGTTTTGATGACAGGTGCTCATCGGCCACGTACAATCTGTAGACTTGATCACGAAGACTGCCAGTGGCCGATAAAAACATACCGATTGTTGTCTGGATAAGAAGAGACTTCCGTTTGTCTGACAACCCGGCACTCGCATGGGCATCACAACAGAAGCAGCCGCTCATTCTTGTTGTCATCGTCAACAGAAAGAAGCAGGCATGGAATCCAGGTGCAGCGTCCGACTGGTGGTTACACCACTCTATTGAAGCATTCACCGAATCGGTCAGGGAATGCGGAGGCAAGGTGGAACTGCTGGAGGGAAATCCGGATACCGAATTGTCCCGTGTGATTGAAGAATCCGGTGCAGACACCGTAGTTTGGAACAGGCGTTATGAGCCAGCGCTGATTGATCTTGACAAAAAAATCAAGAAACAGCTGTCTGCTCGCGGGGTCAGGGTGGAGTCATTCCCCGGCAACCTGTGCCATGAACCCTGGCAGGTTCAAAGAAACGACAAGCATCCGTATAAAGTATTCACCGCTTACTGGCGCGCCTCATTAAAGGTAGAGAGCATCGAGCTGGTTAACCGCGTTAGGACCATCAGATCTTTTAGAAAAAAAATTACCGGCTCGGTGCGACTGGCACAGCTCAATCTGTTGCCCAAACTCGACTGGGCCGACAACTTCCCTGAATACTGGCAACCGGGTGAAGCGGGCGCTGAAAAGCAACTGAAGTCCTTAATACAACACCAACTGACGGATTATCAAAACGCGCGTGACCTGCCAGCAGTCGACGGTACGTCGCGATTATCACCGCACCTTGCGTTCGGTGAGATCAGCCCGAGAACAATTAACGCAGCAATCAGAAAGGCACTACTGAACGAAAAGATCAGGGATGACGACAACACTGAAGCTTTTTTGCGGGAGATCGGTTGGCGTGAATTTGCCTGCCACTTGCTATTCCATTTCCCGGAAACAACGGATAACCCGCTGGATAAGAGGTTTGAGAAATTCCCCTGGATTAAGGTAGACCAAAAAACGTTCAGGGCATGGCAACAAGGCAACACAGGCGTTCCCCTGGTTGATGCCGGCATGCGGCAACTGTGGCAGACCGGATGGATGCACAACCGGGTGAGAATGGTCGTCGGGTCCTTCCTGATCAAAAATCTCGGCTACCACTGGCTCGAAGGCGCACGCTGGTTCTGGGACACGCTGGTCGATGCTGACCTTGCCAGCAACACAATGGGATGGCAGTGGGTTGCTGGCAGCGGGGCAGATGCAGCGCCGTACTTTCGCGTTTTTAACCCGGTACGACAGGGGGAACGCTTTGACAAGGAGGCGGACTATGTCCGCCACTGGGTGCCGGAAATTACCGGGCTCAGTAATAAAAGAATACACTGCCCCTGGACGGCTGACGAAGGTGAACTCCGGGAGGCCGGCATCGTCCTTGGCGAGACCTACCCGAAACCGATCGTCGAACTGAATACCAGTCGGCACGCAGCACTTGCGCGCTTGGAAAAAATAAAGCAATAGCCAGGCGGGCCCAAAGCCCACAGACCGAGCGCAGTAATCTGTCAGATTATAGGTAGCGAACATCGTGCAAAAAAACCCCGACATCGAAAACGCAAAGCGCTACAAACCATCGAGGGACGCGCTGAGAAAGCAGACGATCCTAATTACCGGCGCTGCGGGTGCCTTGGGCAGTGCAATTGCGAATGAGGCCGCCGCCGCAGGCAGTGATCTGGTGCTGCTGGACAAAAACGAGCGTGCGCTCAATGCACTCTATGATCAGATACTGGATAAATCCGGTATCGAAGCCGGGCTTTATCCGCTGGACCTGGCCGGCGCCACGATAGATGACTACGAAGCGCTGGTCGATATAGTCCAAACCGAGTACCGTGGACTCAATGGCCTAATCCATTGCGCTGCCGAACTGGGACAGCTCGCACCGCTGGCGAACGCAGATCCGGCGCAGTGGCAAAAAACATTCTCCACAAATGTTCACGGGCCGGTATTCCTGACGTCAAGGCTGCTGACGTTAATGAAAGACTCCACACCCGCGAGCATAATCTTTACCGCCGACCGGAAAAGCAAAGCTTACTGGACTTGCTACGCCGCCACGAAAGCGGCAATCAGAGCAACCATGAGCGCCTTATCTGACGAACTTGACGCCGACAAGGATCCGTCCGGCAACCCCAGGGTTACTTGTAATATCGTTGTGCCGGCGAAAATGCGTTCATCGCTGAGATCTTCTGCCTTTCCGGGGGAAGACCCGGCCACCCTGCCATCAGCTGCGATTAATGTTCCTGCGTACCTATACCTCCTCAGCGAGCAGGCACGGGCCGTGAACGGGACCGTCATCGATTTAAACAACTAGCAGGGTGTTGAATAACGTGATGAGCGACGGTCTGCGTCGGCAAATTTCCCCGAAAAAGCGCAGTTTATGGGTTATAAATGAGCATTTTGAGGGGGATTTAACGCCCTCAGACCTAGGAGCCTGCGCGGCAGAACCTCCGCTACTGCGAGCGCACCGGATTGCGCCTGAATACGCTTTTATTTTCGTCGCGTATGAACAAAATGCTTCACCAAACTAAAAATAAACCTATTCAGACACAACCGGACACGCTCTCGCTACGCGGACTTCTACCGCGCAGGCTCCTAGCGCAATAGTTTTTCAACATCCTGCTAGCTGCTCGCTGCCCGGCAGGCGCACTCGCAATAGACAGGGAAGCCAGGCCAGCCGCCGGGAAAAGATCGCATTGCATCCGAGTACCTTACCGAACGAAACGGATCCGGGAGATGTGCAGTCGCATGGATCGCCGGACGCAGGCAGAATGCGAGCGAATCGAGTAAAATATCAGCGAAGCACAATAATTTGAAAAAACACCCGCCCCGGCACAAGCTCACGATGACGCTGTCCGCTGGAGATGTGGTAGCAATCAAACAAACAGCTTGTTCAGGGCGCAGCACCCGGGCGATCCCCGCCGCTGCCTGATCATCATGAAAAACCAAGAAAAAATAATGCTAAACAATACGTTAACAGTATATCCTTGTAAATAAACGTTAACGAAATGCCCGCGACTGTTTTTTTGTCATGACATTTGCAATAATCATCACAAGGGACAACACAACATTAGCCATGACAAAGCATTCAGAGTTGCAAATTTACGACACTGTAAACAATAACCTCGCTCATCTTCGCCGGTTCGCTGATATATTGCCGAAGGCGCAGGCAGTACGCTTCAACCGCTAGAGCAGCATCGTGCAGAGAATCTTCTCGAAATTCATATTCCTGACAGAGTGTATTCTCACTGTGGAACGTCTCGTGCCGCGCCACGGCATTAGATTGAGAACGCTATTGGCGAACCAGTACGCCAGCCGCTATCTGGCGTGGCTCGCTGTAATTCTGCTGTCTTTGGCTTCGCTGGCTTTTATCAGCATCGGATCTACCAATGCGCTTTCACCGACCGGCAGTCACGATCTCCAGTGGACACCCGCACGCGATTTACTGGCGGGCGTAAACCCGTATGAGCACTTTTTACAGTGGAAACACGACGGCCATGCACTGACACCACCGCATTTTCTTAACCAGTCCCCGAGTTACCCCGCCTCGGTGTACATGATGCTCGCCCCGCTGGGCATGCTCGACTGGCAATCCGCCAAAGTCGCGTGGCTGGCTATCAACCTGATGCTGATCGTGCTGCTGCTGGGCGGTCTGCAACGACAGTTTCCAATCAGACGTCCGGTGGTGCTTGCGATTGTGCTCACCGGATTTCTGTGTTCCACCCCACTTCGGGCCAGCCTCGGAGCTGGCCAGATGAACCTGTTGAGCCTGGCCGCCTTCGTTTGGGCATACGATTTTTCAAGGCGGGCCGGCAAGGTGAATCAGGGACTCGCAGGCGCGCTACTGGCGGTGGCATGGGCCAAGTATTCACTGACATTCCCGCTCACACTTTTGTTCATCAACCAGAAAAACTGGCGCCCGGTGGCAATTGCAGCTGCTATTCATGCGGCTCTGACACTGGCTGCTGCACATCAGATGAACCTGTTACCTCACGAGTTTTTCTTTAGTTCGGTGGCCGTCGTTTTAATGGGGAGTGGCACCGGATTCGCCAACATGTCTGCGCTAGCGATCACCCTGCACCTACCGACCCCGATCGCCATGGCCGCAATATCCACCGCTTTTCTCAGCACTGCTTACGTCGTATCGAGGATGAGAGATATCCAGCCACTGGCCCTGATGTCGTTGCTGGCGCTTGTTTCCTATGCGCTGTTTTATCATCACAACTATGACTTTATCGTACTGATTTTTCTTGCCTGGTGTGTTGCCACCGAGAAGCTGAGCCCACGAGCAACGGCAGCGTCGCTTTTGCTAATATTTCTCTCGTGGTGCGGACTCTGGCTGACGGGAGAACTGCAAACAACAGTGGCGACAACGCCGGATCTACTCGTTACCGCTGTTGAATCCCTGCAGGTCGTTGTGTTCTACAGTGCGCTGGTGCTGCTATCCGCCAACCTGAGGCGTAGCAAGTCACCGCACAAAGCACCCGATGGTGTACTTGCGTTTTAGAGCGCCAGCATTTACAAGGTCACAGTAGTTACTCTGGGACCACTATGCACCTCAACCTACATGTTCGCGACACGGAATTTCCGCCGGTTACCGAGGCAGCCAACTGGGTTGCAGGCAGAGAATTCCCTGCGCATCGCCCGCTGATCGATGTTTCACAGGCAGTCCCCGGCTACAACACCTCGCCTGATGTGCTTGCACACATGGGCGAGATGCTGTCAAACGCCAGCGTTAGTAAATACGGCCATGCACTGGGTTTGCCTGAATTACGGCAGGCTTACGCATCTGCGCTACACCCGAATGTAGCGGCAAAACAGGTGGCCATTACCAGTGGTTGTAATCAGGCGTTCTATGTGGCTATTGCCGCACTCTGCAACGCAGATGACAACGTACTGCTGCCGCTTCCCTGGTACTTTAATCACAAAATGACGCTGGACATAATGGGGGTAGAGACCATACCCCTGCCATGCGATGCCGGTAATCAGTTATTGCCCGATCCGGCGCTTGCCAGAAAGCTGATCAATAGCAACACAAAAGCAATGGTGCTGATCAGCCCGAACAATCCAACCGGACAGGTATACCCTGCAGAACTGATCAATCAGTTCCACCAACTTGCGATAGACACCGGCATCACACTCATCGTTGATGAAACTTACTGCGACTTTCGCCTGCAAAACCAGCAACCCGCACACAGTGTTTTTGATGCACCGGACTGGTGCAATCACGCCATTCAGCTCTACAGCTTTTCAAAATCCTACGCTTTGGCAGGCTATCGGGTTGGGGCACTGGTCGGGTCGGAGCCCCTGCTGCACGAAGTGACCAAGGTAATCGATTGCCTTGCCATTTGCGCACCGCAACTGTCGCAACAGGCGGCCCTGTTCGGACTGAATCATGCCGCAGCCTGGAAGGAAGAAAAACGCCGTCTTATGTACCAAAGAGCGGATGCGTTTCGGCAGGCCCTGGAACAAACCAATCATAATTATCAGATAGCAGCGATCGGCGCCTATTTCGCGTACCTGCAGCATCCCTATTCGGCGACCTCTGCCGAAGTCGCCAGATTTCTTGCCGATGAAGCGAATCTGCTGTGCCTGCCCGGCGACATGTTCGGCCCGGACCAGGGTCGGTTCCTTCGAGTGGCGTTTGCCAACGTAGCAGAAGAAAACATGCCTGAGATAGCACGCAGGCTGACCGAATTTACGCTATGATGGCATCTGTTGCCATGTCATCCAAATTGTCACAATATTTCATCTTAAATCAACGACCTGCTAACAACTGTTGGTTATAATTGATGGCACATCGTTGCTTGGAGCGACGGGTATTTCGCCTGAAAAGCAGGCATAACTCACTGGGGATATAAATATGCTAGGCACAATTATTTCAGCACTGATCGGCGGCGGCGGCGGTTTCGGTGGCGGGCAGCTTCTGGGTATGCTGACTAATGGCAGCCTGGGTGGTGGCAGCCCACTGATCGGCGTCATCAGCGGTTTGCTGGGAGGTGGTGCAATCGGTGGACTCATGGGGCGTGGCAGTGATGCCGCTGCAGCTGGTGCGGCAGCAGCTTCCGGCTCTTTTAATCCAAAACAGATTATCGGCGGCCTGCT
>CAZOXM010000059.1:9149-29946 GCA_964583825.1 uncultured Granulosicoccaceae bacterium | reverse complement strand
ATTCTGGCCAGAATTCAATTCGCGGCCAACATTTCGTTTCATATTCTTTTCCCGACCATCACCATCGCGCTGGGGTGGTTTCTGCTTTATTTCCGGCTGCAGCACCTGCGCACCGGAGAGGCCGCGTGGCTTTCGGCCTACCGGTTCTGGGTCAAGATCTTCGCACTCAGCTTTGCGCTGGGTGTCGTCAGCGGCATTACCATGTCGTTTCAGTTTGGCACCAACTGGCCCGGCTACATGGAAACAGTGGGCAATATCGCAGGGCCACTGCTGGCTTATGAGGTGCTGACTGCATTCTTTCTGGAGGCGACTTTCCTCGGCATTATGCTGTTCGGTACCGATCGCGTCTCACCCCGTATTCACCTACTCGCCACCGCCCTGGTTGCCATTGGCACCACGTTATCCGCCTTCTGGATTCTGGTACTGAACTCCTGGATGCACACCCCGACCGGCCACGCTTTCGAAGACGGGCAGCTCATCGCAGCGGACTGGTCTGCGATTATTTTCAACCCGTCCATGCCGTACCGACTGATGCACATGATGCTCGCATCAGCACTGACGACATCATTTTTGATCGCCGGTATTTCAGCCTATCGACTGCTGCGCAAAGACAACTGCCGTTCGGTAAAAGTCGCGCTGCGCACGGCGGTGATGACTGCGGCCTGCCTGATTCCTGTACAAATTTTCGTCGGCGATCTGCATGGACTGAATACACTCGAACACCAGCCCGCCAAGGTGGCCGCGATGGAAGGGGTGTGGGAAACAGAACGTGGCGCACCACTGCTGCTGTTTGCCGTGCCGGATGAAGAACAGCGCGAAAACCACTTTGAAATAGGCATTCCGAAACTCGCGAGTCTGATTCTCACACACGATCTCAATGGTGAGATCAAGGGTTTAAACGAGTTTGAAGGTGAACATCCGAAAGTCGCGCCTGTGTTTTACGGCTTTCGCATCATGGTCGGTATCGGTGTGCTGATGCTGCTGACCAGCTGGGTAGCGATGTGGCAGCTGGTGCGCAGGAAAGAGATGACAAAGGGGGTGAAGATGGCACTGGTCGGCATGACTTTCTCCGGCTGGGTGGCGACGCTTGCCGGCTGGTATGTCACTGAAATCGGTCGGCAGCCGTGGCTGGTGCAGGGACTGCTGAAGACCGCCGATGCCGTTTCACCGGTACCCGCCTCAAACCTCACGCTGACCCTGGCAGTGTATCTCGCGCTGTATGCCGCGTTGATCATTGCCTACATCTCTACCGTGTTTCATCTCGCGCGCAAACCCACCAGCGGCAACCCCACCCCGGCCGGCCTGCCCGAAGGAGCGACTGCATCATGAACCTGCACGACCCTGCTTACTGGTTGCCGCTCGCGTTTCTCGGCGCGATGGGCTTTGCCATTTTGATCTACGCCATCATGGATGGCTATGACCTCGGTGTCGGCATGCTGATGTCCTATGCCGAAGAAAAAGAACGCGATGTCATGATTGCCTCGATCGGTCCGTTCTGGGATGCCAATGAAACCTGGCTGGTACTGAGCGTGGGTCTGCTGCTGGTCGCGTTCCCGGAGGCACACGGCATCGTGTTAAGCGGGCTTTACCTTCCGGTCACCATTATGCTGGTGGGACTAATCCTGCGCGGCGTGGCCTTTGACTTCAGGGCCAAGGCCAAGGCACACCTGAAAAAGACGTGGGACAACCTGTTTATCGCCGGTTCCCTGGTCACGGCCTTCGCACAGGGCTACATGCTTGGGCGCTACATTGTCGGGCTGGACAACTCGGTCGGCGCACAGATCTTCGGGATTGTGAGCGGGCTGTGTGTCATGGCCGCCTATGCACTGATCGGTGCCTGCTGGCTAATTGTCAAAACAGAGGGTGTTTTGCAGCACAAAGCCATTACCTGGGCTCAGCGCAGCCTGCCCGCCCTGTGTTTCGGACTTGTCGCTGTGTCTATAGTGAACCCGCTGGTGAATGCCCGCATATTCGATAAGTGGTTTTCCTACCCACAATTACTCTGGCTGATACCGCTGCCGGCGCTGACCGGCTGGCTGCTGTGGCGAATTCACCGTTCACTGCAGCAACTGAAACTGCAGCCGGGTCATCGCATCTATCAGCCGATGACCTGTACGGCAGGTGTTTTTGTACTGGCATTTATCGGGCTCGCCTACAGCTTCTACCCCTATGTGATACCCAATGAACTGACCGCATGGGAAGCGGCAAGTCACCCCGATTCACTGTGGATTATTTTTGTCGGCACAATGCTGGTTGTTCCGATGATCATCGGCTACACCGCGTTTTTATACTACGTATTCAGAGGTAAAACGACGGCACTGGTTTACTGAACCGGCACAGCCAACTAACGTTCGAAGGTATACACCAGGTCGGAACCGGAGACATCTTCGGTAGATGATGCCAGCAGGGTCAGCCGATCATTGATGCGGTAGCGCACACTGAAAGTTTGTGCCTGAGTGAAAAGATCCCGCTCGTAACTGACATAGATATCAGGCGTTAAGTATTTGCCCAGTGTGTAACTCACACCCGCGTTATCGACCGGCCTGCCAAGCAGGATGTAGGAAAGTGTGTTGGCATCGGTTTGCGCAGGCTCGGACTGCAGCTGCAGGATCGGCGCCTGCGCCGTGCCTGTGATCAGCGCACCGGCCTTTACATCATAGGGGGGAGGCACCTCACGCGCTACTTCAAACTCAAGCGCCGGGTTGGTCACCGGACCACCACCGAATAATATGCGACCGCGCTCCATGGTAAGTGTTTGACCATAAACCACAAAGTCACCGCTGACTACTTCAATCGCCCCGACACCGGTTGGCACACCATCCGGTGCCTGCTCCACCGCCAGCTCACCCGCCAGCGCACCACTGAACTGACCGGCTTTTACCCGGATATCGTCGCCCAGTGTGACGCGTACATCGACAGTAATGCGTCTTTCTGCCGCGTCTTTATCTGCCGACTCGTCATTGACGATCACCACATCCGGTGATTCTTTTATCAGACCTGACGATCCGCCCGTATCAACAAACGCCGAAGGAATATGCAACAGACCACTGACTTTGATATCGTCTCCGTCCATTTTTATATTGATGTCCGGACTGACTTCAGCGCGCTGGCGCTGGGCATTGGCCACGCGAAAATTCTCACCTTTAATAGTAGCGTTGAGTTTTCGGCCGGCAGGGTCATAGGTACCGTCGAGCTCAATCACACCGTCGCCGGACTGGGCCGTACCGCTTAACAGCAAGCCCCCTTTGCCATCACTTTTGGCGATTATTTTTCCATCGATCAGCTTCATTGCTACCGAGGGGACTTCCAGCACCAGTGCATCCAGTTCCGAGTTGCCAGCCACCCGCGGCTGATCAATCGTACCGGCGAGCTTCATGTTCGTGTTGAGCGCACCATCAAAGGAATCGAGACCAGGTGCAAATGCGCTGAACGGGGAAATATCTTTCAGGTCAGTCTTTACTGCACCGGCCAGGTTTCTCGCACCGGACAATGCACCGATCTGTGTGTCGGCGTTGACGGTGCCGATCTGTTCACCGAAATCGAGATCCACTTTGGATTTAAGATTGTCGTCACGCAGGTCGAGCTGAATACGACTGGCCCCGAGCGTGGTGGACTTTGGCTCACCGCCATCCAGGTAATCCATGGTGCCACCCGGAATAGTGATGTCCGCAACCACGACCGGCGTACTGCCCGGTGCGGCCGTCAACTCGGCCTCACCGCTGACCAGTGCATCAACCATCAGCTCGGGTGGCATAAACGACTTAAAACGGCCGGTATCCAGAGCATCCACATCGACCTGAGCCTGCACCCCGTTGGCCGCATCCCAGTTGCCATCGACACAGACGGTCGCCGGGTCGCTCTGCAAACACAGCGACTCCGCAACCACGCGCGATGCGCCGGCTTCAATCACCACCGGCGCTTTCAGCGCCCATTGACCCGCGTCCGGGTTGTTAATATCAAGTGCATCTATGCTGCCCTTCCACATACCGGCCTCAACCGCACCGTCGAGCGTCATATCCGCTTGAACCAGCTCACTTTCTATGTTCAGGGTTGCGTTGTGTTGCGCAGGCGTACCACTGCCATCCACACTGATGGCGTCGAACACCTGCCCGCCGGAGACCACATCGGTTAACGATAATTTCACTGATGAACGCTGTGCACCACTGATGTCGACATCACCGCTGCCACTGAGTGTACCGACCGAAACACCACCGGCAACAAGCTCACGGCCGGTCAACGAAAAATTGGATGCCGGCGCATCGCGCGGCCCGCTTACCTTGCCTGATAGTTTCACCGTACCGGCCACGTCGGGCACCAGTTTTTTAAGATTCGGCAGATCCACATCCCATTCAATATCGAGCTTATCGCTTACTGATCCGTTCGCCTTGAGTATGGCCTCTCCCGCTTGCACCGAGAGGTCGTCGATGGTGATGTTCTGCCCTTCGATCAGTACCACCCCGCCACCGCTCAACGGTTGTTGACGATAACTGCCACTGAGCCCGACCAGTCGATTCTCAGCCGCGAGACCGTTGTCGGTCACCTGCCCTTCAGTGGTGAGTTGCAGATTGATATCCCCCTGCGCACCCGGCCACTGGCGTGACGGATCGATGCCATTGCCGTCAAGACTGAACTGCCATGCCGGTGCCGGTTGCCATACCACCTCCCCCGCACCACTAATGTTGCCCCCCAGGGTGCTGCCGGTAATTGTCAGCGGCGCGAGTCCGCCTTGATTTCCGTTCCCCGCGACGCGCCACTCGCCGGCGGGTATGTCTTTGCCATTCAGCGCCGCCTCCAGTTCGAGCCGGTAGTCGTCAAAAGGTCCCTGCAGACTAAACGTCCCACTGGCAACCTGGATCATTGCGGCGTCGGGGTCTGCTCCCGGCGGCCAGGTGAGTTCATTCATGGTGCCGTCTATGGCGGCCACCTGAGATTTCAGGTTCACATTGCCGGTGACGTTTAAAGCGGCATTGTCCGACTCAGCCGGCGCAATACGAAGTGCATTGATCGTCAACAGTTCGGGGGTCACAGCGGTGTTAAAGTTGAGGTCGAGCTTACCGGCCTGCGGCGATGACAACGCGGCGACCCCGGTGGCCAGCAGATCATCCGGTGTGCCTGTCAGTTCGATGCGACCGGTTGGAGTGATGACTACCGCAGGCCCGTCAGTTGCACGGAGCGGCCACTGCAGATCTGTCCAGCTGATGTTTAAGTCACTTTGCAGGTTGTCGAACTGTGTGCTTCCGTCGACGGACAAGCGCACGGAGGCATCTGCGATGGTGGTGACAGATTCAGTGATCGTCAGTGCGGACGTGTCACCCCGCACACTGAACTGTGTGCGGGTATCACCTACCGATGGATGGCCCGATTTAACCACCCCGTCAGCGCTATAAGCGGCGAGTGAGCCGGTGGTTTGCGCCTCGATGTTCAACGGTACGGATTCGGCACCCGCGGCTACCGTGCCGAGGTTGTCGATGTTCGCGAGCAGCTCGCCCTGCCACGAAATATCACCCATGACATCGCTGATGACCGCATCAATATCGAGCGTACCCGCACCGCTGACGTTATGCTTCACGGTGAGCGCTTCGGTATCACCGGTCAGGGAACCGCTGCCGGTGATGGTCCCTGCCGTGCTGTGTTTGAACGTCCATCGCGGATTCAGTTCGACGGGCCAGTCACCCTGTGTTTCAAGCGTGCCATCCATATCAAACGTAAAGGTCGGACCATTAACAGCAAGCTCCACCAGTTTAAGCTCACTTTGCCGGCCGGTAGCATCGAGCCGTATTTCATCGAGCACAAACGGTTCGGCAGCACCATGGGGAAACACCTGTAAATCCGTGATGAGGATGTTTTGCACGTCGGCCTTCAATGGCAACGCAAAGTCGCGAAGAGCAAAAGGCTGATCCGGCTTCTTTTCGGTCGACGGTGGCGGTAGTCGCACGACAATGCCGTCCATCACCAGCTCATCGACCTGCAGCGTTCGACGTAGCAACCTGCGAGGATGCCAGTCAAACCGGATGTTATCCACATCAACGGACAGTCCGCTTTCATCAGCGTAAGCAAGCTGCGACACGCTTGCCGGCCCGACCAATGCACCGGAGCTGTCTGCAAATGTCAGTTCACCGTTCAGATAACTCTGACCCAGCGAAGTTATGCGAACCAACCCACCGTGCGTCATCATGAAGTACGCCACTACTGCGAGGAGCATCAGCAACATCAGCAGCAACAGCAGTCCGACGCGTTTTACTACCCCCATGAAACACGCTCCGCGGCTGGTCGAAAAACACAACAGTTGGTGCAGACTATCGTAGGCTTACTCATGGTATGCAGCGCTACAGGTCCGGCCCGAGTGACAGGTGCAGACGTACATTGCCCTCACCCGGATCATCCAGACTTCTGGCGACATCAACCCGCACCGGTCCAATCGGCGACTGCCAGCGCAAGCCGACACCCAGTCCGGCTCTGAACTCCGGCTGGTTATCAAATGCATCACCCACATCTGCAAAAGCGGCCACACTGAAGTTCTCTCGTACCGGCACCTCGTACTCTGCGCTGGCTTCAATCAGATGGCGGGCACCGATCACCTTGTTGTCGGCATCGAGTGGTGAAATCGCCTGGTAGTTGTAGCCTCTGACAGAAGTATCGCCACCGGCGTAATAGCGCAACTGCGTGGGCAGCAAATCAAAGTCCTTCACCCAGGTGGTCCCGACGCTGGCACGCGCAATAAAACGGTTTTGATTTGAAAACGTTTTAATCAGCTTGGTGGAAAGCTGCGGTTGTATGAAGCTGGTGTCTGACAGCAGCGACTCAGCTGCACCGCGCAATGACAAGCGCACCCAGGCACCATTGACTGTGTTAATACGCTTTTCCAGCTCCACCGGAAAGGTTCTCGTCCACTCGAGACTGGGCATTAACAGGCGGGTGATCGTTGTTTCATCTTCGACAAAAAACTCGTTGACGTTGTAGTCGATCGCGTAAGTCTTAAACCACAGGCCATCGCGAAACTGATAGTTAGCACCCAGCGTAAAGCCGCGAAAGTTTTGCGCATCGGTATCCTCACGTTCGATACCCAGTCGTATGCCGTAGCTGTCTGAGCGCGGATCACCTGTCGGGATTTTATAGCCTGCCACCAGGGCGTAGCCGATTTCAGACACCCTGCCCTCTGCGGTGTAGTGATGCCCCCGACTGTTGACCCGCCGCCCGTCAACACCGAGGCGGAACCGCGCACCGGTATCGGTTCCATAACCAAGCCCCACCACATATTCACGTGGCTTGATATGGGTAAGATCTACCCTGACCGGCACTACCTCGTCGACCGCATCCTGCGCTGATGCCCTGACCTCCACGCGCTTGTAGTAATCAGAATTGGTTAAGTCACTTTGCAGTGCCTGCAGCTCTCCGGCATTAAAATAGTCCTGATCCTCCAGTTCAACATAGCGCTCGAGCAGATTATCGTTTATCCAGTCGATGTCCTGGGTAATCACGGCTTCCCCAATTCGGTAGCGCGTACCCGGATTCATTACCAGTGCGATCTCAGCCGTGTAGGCTTCAAGATCGATGCGAATTTCCTGTTGCGTAAACTCGGCATCAAAGTAGCCGTATCTGGCGGCAGAGGTTTGGATTACCTGCTTCAGTTTGTCGTATGCCTGCTGATCGAGCGACCGCCCCTTCACCAGATTGGCGGCGGCGCGGGCCTCACAAAAATCAACCACCAGATCTTTATCGCGGTTGAAGTCGTCATCTTCAACAACCACTTCCGGCAACAGACTTTTGCGATCGCGGCGCCTGTATCGGAAGTCGTTACAGTCAACCACCACGTTTTCAAGTTCAATCACCGGCTCGCTGACAATAGCCACCCGATCGCGTGGTTCGACCCGATACACTGCCTGCCATCGGGAGCCGGTTTCGAACAGTTCGCTCTCAACCACCGGTCGGTAGTAGCCAAACGGGCGCAGTGCAGCTTCGATCTGGGACTCTGCGCGATTGTGCAAATAGCGCAGGCGTGCAATCGACGGCACCTGGTTTTCATTGAAGGCGAATATTTCGGTGAAGCCTTCAATGTTGCGCCGCAGATCCTGATCCACGCCGGTGAGCACAATGTTCAGCGTTTTAACGCCCGATTCACCACCGGTTTGTGCAGACGACGTGCACACCGCCAGGGCGAGCAGGCAGCTGCCGCCGAATGTACGGATCGGCCATGCGTTGAATTTGAAAAAGCCTGCGATCATTTTCGTTATTGTTTTTGATGCGCAATGAATGAGCGCTGAAACCCGCCCGGCCGCGCACACCGCTGCTGACCGTGTTGCTACCCCTGCTTAAGTCTAGTCAAGAATCTGGCGATGTGGGAAAACATTTCCTCACGAGGTGCTAACGACCACAACAGCCACGCGCGGTGACCGGCGCAACACCCCCGCCAGACTGTAAACGGCGACACCTCAAGGCCCCCGGCATCTCCGAACCGGCCGATCGACAGGACTTCAATGTCACCGGGACGAGGCGGCGTGCTGCCTGGCGGGTGTTGCAAGCACCTTCCGGCGAGTGGGGCGTATCCATGGTGCCGGCAATGGGTACGCTGCACCCGAGCGCAGCACTTCGGCAAGACTTTCACGGCAGTCCGCCGCGATTGCGCCCCGCAGGTTATTTATAGAAAACGCTTTTCCTCAAGCAGATCCGGCAGGTCATTTTCGTAGAGAATTACGTCGGCACTGCCCAGGTTCAGTTCGCCAAGTATCTCACGCGCCTCGTTCAGCGACGATGCGCGCAAAAGTTGCACCTGCGTGCCTTCGACCGCCGACACAAAGGTGCTGATGCGTGCCGGATTAACCGCAACGATCACATCGCACAGGGCGGCACTGTGGGTACCGAGCCGCTGATGAATTTCATCGTGTTCTTCACCGAGTTCTGCGATACCAGGCGTCACCAGCACCGCCCGCCCGCCACGCTCAGCGGCGAGTTTGTTTAATACCTCCACCGCGTTGCCGAACCCGCGCTCGTTGGAGTTGTAGGCGTCGTCGAGAATCAATGGTTCACCCGAGATTTCTTTAAATTCCAGACGATGAGGGACCTGTTCGAGCTCGGCCATTCTGGTCGGCAGCTTCGACAGCAAGCCGGAGTCGATGGATTCCATCAGGGCCACCGCCAGCGCCGAGTTTAAAATATTGTGATCACCGAGCAGGGGGAGCGCATATGAGAATTGCCGTGACTGTGGAAACTCAAGTGTGATTTGCCACTTGCCACCGACCAGCTCACTGTGACCGACCCGGACATCGCAGGTTGCCGCGTGACCCACGACAACGAATTTTTGCGGATGTTGACGCCGCAGATCAGCAAACGGTTCAAGCCCGATGACGGCCTCGGTGGTAATGAGCTTTACCCCGTGCTGACATATCCAGCGTGCCAGTTCCGACTTGGCCTTTGCGGTGTTTTCAATGCCCCCGAAACGTTCCGCATGCGCCTCACCGACCGCCGTCACAATGCCATAGGTCGGTTTGACAAATTCACACAGCCGGTCAATCGAGCCGATTTGATAAGCCCCCATCTCGGCGACGAAATAGCGGTGCGCCGGTTGCAGACGCTGGCGGATGTGACGCGTCAGCCCAAGCACAGTGTTCACACTGCCACGACTGAAAAACACCGGGCCGCCAACGTCGAGCATGTCAGCCAGCATATGTTTGACGGTAGTCTTGCCGAATGAACCGGTCACCCCGATCACCACGGCGTCAGAGGCTTCAAGTCGCAGCCGCGCCTCGTCAATAAAACCTTCGTTGACCCGCTGCTGCGCCGGCTGCAGCAATTTGTTTGCACCGATAAGACTGAACGGCACGATCTGCAACGCCAGCAGCGCGATCCAGGGCACGAACACCGCAGCCAGGGCGAGCAGTACCACGCCTGCCAGACACACCGCCCGAATACGCCGCACCCGGTCTGTGTTAACCAGCGGCTTTTTGTAGGCATAGCGGGTCTCACGCCAGGCAATCGCGAGGTAGACACAGGCGACAATCAACAGCGCGAAGGTGGAATAACCCGACAACCAGCCCACCAGCAGCAGCGCGACTGTTGCCAGCGATGCGATAACGTCATACAGCCTGACGTCGCGCCATGCGTTGATAAAGCGATTGTCGTCGTACTCTTCCTGCTGAAAGTACACCAACTGTGTATTGCAGCGCACACTGAGCAGGATCGACATAGACAGCCCGAAAAACACTGCGACCAGCCACACCATCTAAACAGATACCTCCCGGATCATTTCTTTTACCGACAGCGCTATTTGATGCCGTCCGCGGTTTAAAATATCGATGTGTCCAAATTCGGGGCACCGGATCAGCTCGGACTGCGGGATCAGCTGCTGCAGACGCGCACCGAGTTCGACCGGCGTTTCCGTATCGCGCTCGCCGTAAATCAGCGTGGTTGGAATCGCAATCCGGGTGACGTCGTCGCTTTGATCTTCACTGACGACTTTGACGAAAATATCCCGCAGACCGATCTCCTTGCTGGCGACGTAGTCGGCGCTGCCGAAAGTGCGTTCCAGCGCATCAATTTCAGCGTCACTGCCGGCCCGACGCTTGGCAAGCTTGAACTGCATCTGCCGGACCCGACGCCGCAGTGAGCCCACCCGGGACTTAGCTGTTGGAATCCCCGCCCCGGCAACCAGTATCAGCCCCTGCAGTAAATCCGGATGACGCACCGCGAGCTGCATACCGACCCGGCCGCCGAACGAATGGCCGACCCACACGACAGCGGACGCATTCAGCGTGCGCACAAAGGCCGCGCAGTGATCGGCATATTCTTCGGAACCCCAGGTCGCGTCGGGACGCGGCGTATCGCCAAAACCCGGCAGATCGATCAGCACTGAGCGCACCACCGTACCGAGGGACTCTGCGACCTGTATGAAGTCACGATGTGTTCTTGCCCAGCCGTGAGCAAAGACAACACAGATTGTCGAGTGGTTACCGATGGTTATGTGATTCATAGCGCCACTGATCAGCCGGATACTGTGAGACGAAAGCCGGGGCAACCATGCTTGCACAGCAACCATCCAAACCGGTACACGGCGGCGCTGGTTACCTGCTGTCGCAACCCGGTGCCTGTATTGCAGACCCGGGTTTGAAGCACCGGGTACCTGCGGCTAACGTGGCGACATGATACACGGCTCATGAGCTAATTGGACTTGCGACACTGCGATTACCACCATTCGCAACAGTCTGGTAACCAATACCGCTTAAAGTGTTTACGTCGACCTGCTACCGTACCGACTGCGCGGCGCCATAGACCTACTTCCGGACACCACCTTGCGGGCTGATAATTTACCTAACAAAATAACTCTGGCTGTGATTTTCGGCGGCCCGAGTCAGGAACACGATGTCAGCGTTGTTACTGCATCGCAGTTGATGGACGCCGTTGACAGCCGGCACATCACGATACTTCCGGTTTACGTCGATTTCGAGAATCGATTCCTCACCGGTCCGCAACTGCGCGACATCAGCCGTTTCCGGCCAAAGCCGGCGGGCCTGACTGCCGTGTCATTTCACTGGAGTGAAGCGGGGCCGGTCTATCGACTAAATGACGGTACCGAGGGTCGGGTCGACTGCGTGATGCCGGTCTTTCACGGACCGTACGGGGAAGACGGTCGCATACAGGGATACTTTGAAACCATTGGCATCCCGGTGACCGGGTTTTCCGCTATCAACTCGGCTATTGCAATGCGCAAGGACGCCACCAAAGCACTGGTCCAGACAGAAGGAGTTAATGTGCTGCCGCACGTCGCGGTGTCCGGCGCGAGTGCTGATCGCAGTGATGCAATTGACCGCATAGAAAGCGAGCTGGGCTACCCCGTCATCGTTAAGCCGTGTCATCTGGGGTCGAGTATTGGTGTCGGTGTCGCCAATGACCGCATCGAACTGGAAGGTGCGATTGATCATGTACTGGCGCTCGACTCCGTCGCACTGGCAGAGCCGCGGGTCGAACATCTGGTCGAGTATAATATCGCGCTGCGCAATGACGGCGGCACGACCAGATTTTCAGCCATCGAAACACCGAAAAGTACCACCGACCTGCTCGACTTCCGTGAAAAGTACCTCGCCAGTGAAGACGGAAAACCCGCTGGCGCGAAAGGAGACTTTCTGCCATCACAGGGCATGTTGTCACTCACGCGCGACATCAATCCGGCCTTGCCGGCAGCACTGCTGGAAACCATCAGGCGCTATGCCAGAGATTCCTTCAGAGTACTGGGCAGCAGAGGTGCACCACGCATTGATTTCCTGTCCAACAGCGAAACCGGCGAGATCTGGTTTAACGAAATCAACCCCATCCCGGGGTCCTATGGGTTCTTTTTATGGGAAGCAGCACCGGAGCCTTTTTTGTTTCCCGAACTTATCTCGCACCTGACCAGGGAAGCCATGATGACATCTCTCAAGCACTTTGATGATCCGGTTCCACAGGGCGCGAGGCTGTTGCCACGTTAGTAGGCCACATGATAAACAAGGTAACCAGTTGGTTCGCGACAGCCGCCATTACTGCGTTAAAAAACTTTGAGGTATTTCAATACGACTGCAGTTTTTGCCTTGAACTGACAGCCATCACCGTAAAGTCAGTGACCTTACCTATCAAAGCGGCCCACTGGCAGCAACACATCTGGACGCGCTGCTGGCGCTTCCGGCAGCTGCCAATTCACCGATGATGTTGCCCGTGCCACCCACGTGCACGGTGTGTCAGTTGTTCACGTTTGCAGTCAATTGACCGGCACGGAAGGTGAGGCACTGTGCTGTTCCCAGGCTATTCGTGTCTCTGATGAAATACCACTGCAGTGCGATTCTTTTACTAGTAGTACTCGGGTGCTCAAATGCACACGCCGACTTTAACGGCAGCAATAAAGATACTGTGCTGCTGGACTTCAGCGTCGCCTCCGCCGCGATGACCGTCTGGGGTATTGCGCAGTGGGACTGGTTTCAACACAAGCCCAGGCTAAAACGCGAGGGCTGGTTCGGTCGTGACACCCACGCCGGTGGTGCAGACAAAACCGGGCACTTCTTTATGTCTTATGTTCTGGCAGACCTGCTGTACCTCGACTTTAAGAAAAACAATGTTCACCGCCCTGCACGAACCGCAGCACTCACTGCACTGGCCACCATGACACTGCTCGAAGTCGGTGATGCCACGTCTTCAAAATACGGTTTCTCTACTGAAGATTTCATTGCCGACGCGGCAGGTGTGCTGGCTTCATGGTTTCTGGCAAGCCACCCGCAGTGGGATCGCGTGGTGGATATTCGTATGGAGTACTGGCCCTCGGCGGGTTTTGAACTGGACGGTGACATCGCATCGGATTACTCCGGTATGAAACACCTGATCGCCGTGCGGGCAGATGCGATACCGGCATTAAAACAAACCCCTTTGCGCTGGCTTGAATTTCAAACAGGCTACTACACCAGAGGTTTCCGTTCCTTTGACAAGCCGTCCGAACATGGCCCGGAGCGTCACCTTTATGCGGGCGTGGGCATCAGCCTGCCCACGCTATTCGACAGCAACTCACTGGCAAAACGGGTGCTTACCTATTTGCAGCCACCCGCCCTGAACCTGAGCGTCAGCCACCAGTTTTAGTGAGCCGTTCTGGTTGCGCGGAATTTCCCTCACAGCAGATGACAGTGTTTTACAGTTAAGCCATTTCGCGGCCCGCAGCACGCCCCTACTATTACAACAGATCTTCGGAGATAAAAATTGATGGTTCAGTCTGCTGCACGTGCACTTCGTCGGGTTACGACCGTTTGCCTGCTCGCCACACTGGGTGTCGCATCGGGCTGCGCTATGTCGCCCTTTGCACCAAAGTCGTCTTTTCAATCAGACGTGAGCGAGGCATCGGCACAGCTGGACAAATTTGTTTCTGTACTTGAGCTCATCGAACAAAGGCGTGCATCCGGACCCGACACGCACACAGCAAGCACAAAGGTTAAGACAGTCGTCGGGGAAATACAGCGCGAGCTTTCCACACTTGACGGTGAACCGACTGCACAGGATCTGGCGGATAAATTGACACTGACTGCCGAGCGATTCGATCAGCCCGATCTTTCGCTGCTGGCGAGCATATTAATGGTGTTCGCCAAAGAGATGTGACGCCTTATTTTCGACTGATGGTGAATAGACACACAGGTGCGATGCAGAGAAAAGAGGCGGTAACTCCGCCTCTTTGAATGACAGATGCAACGACCGCTATGCCGCCGCTTTGAGAGATTCGCCGAGTATTTTTCTGAAGTAGTTCATTGTTTTCTCAATGCCCTGATCCAGTGGTATTTTCGGTTCCCAGCCCAGCTTTTCCTTTGCCAGCGTAATGTCCGGCTTGCGTTGAGCAGGATCATTTTCCGGTAGCGGCTTGTGCACCAGCTCGGAACTGGAGCCGGCCTTCTCTTTCACCAGCTCAGCCAGTTCGATCATCGTAAACTCGGTCGGGTTTCCAATATTGACCGGGCCGATGAAGTCGTCATCACTGTTCATTGTTCTGATGATTACCTCAATCAGGTCGTCAACAAAGCAGAAAGAACGGGTCTGTATACCCTCACCGAACAGGGTAATCGGCTTGTTCAGCAGCGCCTGGACGATAAAGTTAGACACCACTCGTCCATCATTAGGATGCATCCTGGGACCGTAAGTGTTGAATATACGAACCACTTTGGTCTTTACGTTGTGTTGTCGGTGGTAGTCGAAAAACAGCGTCTCGGCACATCGCTTACCTTCATCGTAGCAGGAGCGCGGTCCGATCGGATTCACGTTACCCCAGTAACTCTCCACCTGCGGATGCACGATCGGGTCGCCGTAAACCTCACTGGTCGATGCCTGTAGTATTTTTGCGCCCGTACGCTTGGCGAGGCCAAGCATATTGATCGCTCCGTGAACACTGGTTTTAGTCGTCTGTACCGGGTCGTGCTGATAGTGAATCGGCGATGCCGGGCAAGCCATGTTATAAATTTCGTCCACTTCCAGGTACAACGGAAAGGTCACATCATGACGCAACAGCTCGAACCTGGGATTGTCGAGTAAATGCATGATGTTCTGTTTTGTGCTGGAGTAGAAGTTATCAACACAAATCACTTCATGCCCTTCGGACAACAGCCGGTCGCACAAGTGCGAACCCAGAAATCCGGCACCGCCGGTTATCAGGATTCTCTTCTGCTGCCAGGGAGTGAGTGCGTCTAAAGCCTGTGTCGAATTGATAGACATTAAGAGTTCCGAGGGTTCCGTTTCTGCGCGAGAGCGCGATGATCGCAAAGGTCATACCAGCTTCGCCAACGAATTATTCGACTGCGAAGCGCGTTTAGCCTGTTTTTTGCTTACAGCCTCACTTATCAAAAAATATCGACCTCTTGTTGGCTTACCACGGATTTATCCATGATTGATCGAGTCCATGCATTTCTGTACTTCATTGTCCTGTGTTCAAGTGCCTGTGTCTTCGGTCATGCGGCTGCTGACACCATCAAAATACCGCTGAGCGGGATCGGTTCAGTACCTTCTGACACCGAGCTGGTAGTCAGCCCGGTGATTATCGATGTCGGTGAGGTTCAGATAGGCGCTCAGGGATCAAAGGATCTATCGATTACCTACTCAGGTGAAACGGACGAAGGCGCCGCCGAAATCTACTCCGTCGAAATAAGTGGCGAAGACTCTTATGACTTTGTCGACAACTACGGCGGCTACACCACACTCGACAATGGCCAGAGTGTCAATTTTACGGTCACTTTCCAACCTGCCACGCTTGGACAAAAAAAAGCGTTTCTCCGCATCGAACACAGCGGCGGAAACTCTCCACATATCGTGCTGCTGACGGGCGAGGCGATCGCTGTTCCGGCCAGTGAGCTAAAAATATCTACCAAAGAAATTGAATTCGGCAATGTGGAAGCGGACACCAGCAAAAAGATCGAACTCACACTGTCGAACGAAAGTGCCAATAACTACCCTGCGGTTAATGTGTACAACGTTATTGTGTCGGGCGATGCTGCAAATTCATTTACAACCAGCTTTAGCAATGTCCTGACGATTAACCCCGGCGACTCGGAAAAGATTGAGATAACGCTGAACTCTTCCATCGTCGGAGACAAGAGCGCTCAAATCAGTATTGAGCACGACGGTTCAAACGCCACGGCAAAGATCGATCTGACTGGCAAAGTGACTGCACCGGAAGCACCGGATAACAACGGCCCTTCTGTTGACCCGGAATTTCTGTACACCACCCTAAAGAGTGCTTCGCCAACCAACCCGACATCACTCCAGTTCGGCCCCAACGGAAACCTGTACGTGTCGGGCAGAGACGGCGAAATCTACGAATATGAAGTGACGCGCAACGGCAAAAACAACTACACAGCAACCAAAACAAATGAGATAAACCTGATCGAAAAGATCACCAACCATGACGATGACGGTGACGTAAACAATGGCGTAAAGGGACGGCTTGTCACCGGCATACTGGCCGCCGGCACGGCGGGGACACCGGTTTTGTATGTCGCATCATCGGATCCGAGAATGGGAGCCGGACCGTCGGGTAACGACCTCGGCCTAGACACCAACTCGGTCGTTATTTCGAAGCTGACAAAAAACGGTAACAACTGGAGCAAGAAGGATATTGTCAGAGGCCTGCCACGTTCGGAAGAGAATCATGTCGGTAACGGCATGCAGCTGAGCAAGGATGGCAAGACTCTCTATATCTCGATGGGAGGTCATACCAACATGGGTCTGCCGTCGAATAACTTTGCCGGTCTGCCGGAATATGCACTGAGTGCGGCGATTGTGGAAATTGATCTGCAGGCCATTGGTAACGGCACCTACGATCTTCCCACACTGGATGACGAAGACAGAGCCGGCAGCAACGATAAGAACGATCCGTTCGGCGGTAACAACGGCAAGAATATGGCAATACTCGAAAACAACGGGCCGGTTGATGTCTACGCGCCGGGGTTCAGAAATGCCTACGATATCGTGCTGACCGAAGCAGGTAAGATGTACACCGTTGATAACGGTCCGAACTCCGGCTGGGGTGGAGAGGTGACCGGTAACTGTCTCGACAACTACAAGGATGGCGGTACAACACACGGCGACGGACTGCACTACATCACAAAGAAAGGCTATTACGGCGGCCACCCGAACCCTACCCGCGGCAACAAAGCCAACAAATTCAACAACTCCAACCCTCAGTCCCCGATTGAAGGTGGCGAGAATCCGATCGAGTGTGATTTCAAAGCGCCCGGCAATAAAGATGGCGCACTGCACGTGTTCAACAATTCAACTAACGGTATCGCAGAATACACTGCCAGCAATTTTGGAGGCTCCATGAAGGGAGACCTGCTGGCGGCAAGCTTCAAAAAGAGTGTCTACCGGGTGCAACTGAACGATGCGGGCAACAAAATGACCGGACTGGACCAGATTTTCAAGAATCTCGGTACACCACTTGACGTCACTACTCAGGGCGATGCGGACGTCTTTCCAGGCACCATCTGGGTGGCGGATTATGCGCAGAACAAGATCCATGTATTCGAGCCTGAAGATTACTGAGTTACGCGGGCTCCACAAACTCGGAACACCAGACACCCGGATTTCTTCAGTTTAGCCCCGCGCGGCCGATTGATGCGTTTTGTGAATAAACCGCCCGCAGAGAGTGGAACGCATGGTATTCGGCAAGATGATCGACCCGGGAACTGGCCAGCACCCCGGTCCAAAGGCACGGACACGAACGGTACAAACGGTTGCTTCAATAGCGCTGGGTTTCCTACTGATGGGTTGTATCGCAGAGGACACCGGGTCCGACGACGGCGATAACCAGAACCTCGGCACCGTGCTGCCGGTGGAAACCCCCGAACCGTCAACAGGTTTCGGCAGCCTGCCGGCCTACTCTCTTTCGGATCCGACTTTCGAGGCTGACCATTTCTCCGGCAGCGGTGCCTGTGGTGTCTGTCACAACGACCTGATAGACGATGAAGGCAATGATGTTTCGCTGGAGGATGCCTGGGAAACCAGCACGATGGCAAACTCTGCCAGAGACCCGTACTGGCGCGCAAAGGCCGCGGCCACCCTGAAGAATCACCCCAAACTGCAGGAGAAAGTCGACGACACCTGCACCCGCTGTCACGCGCCAATGGCCAATGAAGCAGCGAGGAAAGATCAGGTCGCGTTTAACTTTATCAGTGAGGGTTTCAAATCAACCAACCCCTACTACGACCACGCAATGGACGGTGTCAGCTGCACGTTGTGCCATCAAATTGAGGACACCGGCATCCTGGGTACCGAGCAGAGCAACTCCGGTAACTTCAGTGTCGCCACCTTTTCGGAGGAAGAAAAGGAGAACCGGCCAGCGTACGGCCCGTACACCGATCCGGTCGGTGCCTACATGATCGCAAACTCGGATTTTTCGCCCAAGTATGGCGCACACATGAGTGATTCGGCCATGTGCGCCGTTTGCCATGATCTGAAAACACCCAAGCTCGACGAAAACGGCGACATCATTCCGAATACCATTGAAAACCAGTTCCAGGAACAGCAGACCTACACAGAGTGGCTGAACAGTGACTACCGCGACGGCGGCGCCAGTGCCGCATCGTGTCAGGACTGCCACATGCCGGAGATCAACACCACGGTCACACTCGCCTCTTCCGGCACCGATATCCGACGGCAGAACTTTTCGCAGCACACGTTTCTCGGTGCAAATACGGTGATGCTCGACATGTTCGAGAACTTTAAATCGGAACTCGGCATTACCGCCGAAGGATTTCCGGCAGCGATCGAGCGAAACAGGGAATTCCTGAAGACCTCGGCCGACCTCGAAATCGTCGGAGTCCGGAACGAAGGGGAGTCGATGATCACCACGCTCAAAATCACCAACCATACCGGACATAAATTACCCAGCGGGTATCCCTCACGACGAGTGTACGTGCATTTTGTAATCACCGATGCCAACGGTGCGGTGGTGTTCGAGTCCGGCAAAATGAACGCGGACGGCAGCATCGTCGGTGTCGACGGGGATCGCAACTACAACCTGTACGAGCCGCACTACAATTCTATTTCCGATGAGAGCCAGGTGCTTGTCTATGAAGCGATTATGGCCAACTCAGCCGGTGATGTGACCCATTCCCTCGTAGAGGGCATCCGCTACCACAAAGACAACCGCCTGACCCCGAAAGGCTTTGATAAAACGCTGGTGGATAACGACGTTGCAGTGGTCGGCAAAGCCGCGCAGGATGGCAACTTCAATGCGGGCCTGGACCTGTTCGAATACTCGGTCAAACTACCGGCCGGTGAATACTACGTGCTGGCTGAGCTGGTTTATCAGCCACTGGCCTTCGGTCACCTTGAATTTCTGTTTAAGGATACCGATCTGCCGGAGGTGGATCAGTTCAAGACAATCTACGACGCCACCACGCTGAAATCCGAAGTGATCTCCAGCGCGTTCACGAATCATACAAAATAATAATAGAAATATTTTTGTGACGCACATCACACGAGACCTGTTCGCTGTTTGACAGAATACCGGCGGATTGTGAACCGTTCGCCGGTATTCGTACCAGGCGACTACACTCCCTGGCTGGTCTCTTATGCTCTTCCGAACTCTTGTCGCGTTATCGATACTCACCCTGTCGCATACTGCGATCGCGCAATACCAACAATCCACTGACTTAATCTCGCTGCACTATGACCATGCGCCAGACCGGGACGATGGCCACGCCACCGTCGCCGCGCTGGCGGTCACACGCCAGCTTGGTATCCAGCCGTGGGTGATTAGCGGCACCTATGGCAAGGCAAACGAAGACGGCTATGTGCCGGCAGCCGAAGCGGTCATGCAGGCAGCCTGGGGCAACGACTGGATCAACGCTCACGCAAACCGCAGCAATGCGGTTTCGACTACCGCTGATCGATGGCTTGAAACCCTGGAGTCCGGCGGCGATGTGTACGTTGCCGAAGGCGGACAGTCAGACTTCTCTGCCGATGTCGTCAGAAATATCCGCCAGCGCTCCTCGATCAGCACGGATCGCCGGATTACGATTGTGCAGCACAGCAGTATCAATGAGCGTAATACCGACTCGGGCGATCTTAAGTATGTCAAGGACAACACCAACTACATCAAGATAGACGACGGCAATCATGACAACGATACTGCTGATCTAAAACAGAGCAGCAATCGGTTCGTCACCAGGGCGAGACAGAGTCTTTATGCATCGGCCTGGGATGCGGCGTTCGACTACCTGAATCCCAGGCAAAAACTCGACTTCTCGGACACAGTCGAACTGCTTTACATACTGGATATCGGTAAAAACCGAATAGCAGATCCGGATGACTTTGCGGATGTGTTCTTCAGCGCAATACAGGATGATCCACCGGAAGACCCGGCCCCGGATACCAGCTTCACACTGTTCGACAAACCTCAGCCATGGAGTGACTCTTACTCGGTTGGCGGACAATGCTACTGCGACACCAACTTTGATCACGGGCTGCGTTCAATTTCCGTTGAAACCCCCGCTGGCATCAAATCAGTTGTGGAAATATGTGCAGACATTGCCGATACCTTTGGCACCGGATCCAACAAAAACCGTGTGTACTTCAACACGGTACACTGTGGCTTTTCTCCGGCAAATAACGCCTCTGACGAGGAGGTATGTCCCGGCGTGCCAAGGGGAACCCGGGACTACACTGGTGCGGGTTGTCAGCATACCGGTGCAACCTGGAACCTGGACCTGCTCTACGCATCAGGAAAGGAAGATCCGGATGCCGACGGTGGATCCGACGGACCCGAACAGGAAGATGACGTCGAACAGCCCGACGACAGCAACACCGAACAGGC
>CAZOXM010000059.1:0-9049 GCA_964583825.1 uncultured Granulosicoccaceae bacterium | reverse complement strand
CGACAGCAACACCGAACAGGCTGACGACAGCAACACCGAACAGGCTGACGACAGCAACACCGAACAGGCTGACGACAGCGACACCGAACAGACTGACTTCCCAACCTGTACCGCTGGTATTATTGACTCGGACGGGGACGGCTACGCATGGGAAAACAATCAGTCGTGTATCATCGATGCCAGCGTTGCCACCGACGACAGCCACACCTCAACTTCGAACGAACTCCCCGTTTGCTCAGCCGGCATAAGCGATGACAACGGCGACGGCTATGGTTGGGAAAATAATCAATCATGCATAATCAGAACAGTCTCCTCAGATGACAGTTCCCCCGCCGGGCCGGTTGCCGCACTTTTCCCCGCGTGTTCCGACCACATCCTGGATTCGGACGGTGACGGCTACGGCTGGGAAAACTACGCCAGTTGCATGGTCAATGGAGACAAACCCACAACGGTTGACATCACTTCGCCGACAATGCCGGTTTGTTCCAGCCCGGCGGTCGACGAAGACGGAGACGGCTATGGATGGGAAAACAATCAGTCCTGCATGACCAACAGCCGGGAAGTAGCAACAGCGACAGTCATCCCGTTCTGCAGTATTGACACGGCAGACAGCGATGGCGACGGCTTCGCCGTTGAAGGCAATCAACGCTGTCAGATTCCACATACAGACGCTTTCCCGATTTGCTCAGCCACTGTGCTGGATGACAATGGTGATGGCTACGGCTGGGAAAACGAACAATCCTGCGTGTTATCGAATACGGCGGCATCCGCCACCAAAGGGCCGGCACCGGTTAATATGGTCAGCTTTCCGCCGTGCAGCGCTGACGATTCCGATAGCGATGGTGACGGCTACGGCTGGGAAAACAATCGCACCTGTGTTGCAGGAGGAGATGACTCTGGCGCAGTCGTGCTGCTTTCCCTGCCGGCGTGCTCGAACGCTGTCACCGACTCGGACAATGACGGCTACGGATGGGAAAATGATCAGAGCTGTGCATTGGGTACCGCGCTCGTACCTCCGGTGCAAAGCGTTGTCATTTTCACTTTTCCGACCTGCTCTTCCGCCGCGACCGATACTGATGCGGATGGCTATGGATGGGAAAACAGCGCAAGCTGCGTCGTTGCACAACAAACCGGACCACAGGCAACAGCGACCGTGGTCGCCGGTATCGCGTTTCCAGTCTGCAACGATATCTCAAGCGATGGAGATGGCGATGGGTATGGCTGGGAAAACAACGCGTCCTGTATTTTTCCGGATCAGTTCCCTACCCCGAAAACACTGCAGCCCTACCCGGACTGTAGCGCAGACATCGTTGACTACGATGGTGATGGCTACGGTACGGAAGCGGGTAACCGCTGCAAAATCAGGTAGCCTGCAGACCTGACAATTACGGGTGGCTGGGTACTTGAAAACTTTTTTGCGCCGGCCTGAGACGTTAAATTCTTCCGCAAACGCGCAAACTTATCGGTGATAAGTGTGCATTTTAAGGCGAATTTAACGCCCTCAGTCCTGGTGCAAAAGGTTTCCACATCCTGCCAGACGTCATGAGCGGATCCATCGCCGGAATAAGGAACAGTGAAGGCGTTTCAGCGATCATCGTACACAGCCAAGGTTTGCAATGGCAGTCACACAAAGCCCGCAGCCAGCAACTACGAACTTCACTCGCCACATTAAAAGTGGCAGTCAAATTGCTTCGACCTGATGCTTTTATAATCCACACAGATGGCTCAGGATGCAACGGGATCGGAAATTAGTTCTCCACATAGGGCGCCATAAAACCGGCACCTCATCAATACAACAGTTTCTGGCATCCAATACTTCCCTGCTGTCGAAGTACAACTTCCTTTACCCAGGCAGCACGCGAGCAAGAATTGCCCACCATGAGTTCGGCAATAAC
This sequence comes from uncultured Granulosicoccaceae bacterium, assembly GCA_964583825.1. Taxonomy (GTDB): domain Bacteria; phylum Pseudomonadota; class Gammaproteobacteria; order Granulosicoccales; family Granulosicoccaceae. Next base: position 7,154 of record CAZOXM010000059.1, on the reverse strand, counting down.
TTTCGCAACAACTTCACCAGAACGCCCGAGCAGGTAACCGAAGCACTCAACAGAGATGTCGCGACGGCCATGCAGGCAGAGGTTGCAGGCACTGACCAGAATATACTAATCAGTTCAGAGAGCCTGCAAAACGCACGACCGGATCTTATTGCACAGTGTTTTTCCGGTAGCTTTGGCGAGAAAGATATCGTCGTATCAGTGTACATCCGCAACCAGATCGACTACCTCGCGTCAGCTTATGCTCAGAAGGTATGGGCCACCAGCTACGCGGAGGATATGTCCACTTTTTTCGACACCATCTTCACTCCGGACTACGAGAAGTTCCTGACCAGCTGGGAGAAGATCTGCAACGGCAACTTAATTGTTCGTCGATTTGACAGACAATTGCTTGCACACAAAGACATTGTCGCGGATTTCTTTATCAACACCCTGAACATTACCGATCAGGACGTTATTGGTCAGGTCCTGAACCGACCGGTGTTCGATTCCAACCCGAGCCTCACCAGCGAGTTGCTCGCTTACAAAGTGCTATACAACCGTTCGGCGACGAATGACGCATCGGCCCATTCGGAAAAAATACTGCAAAGTGCACTGGCAAAGCTCAGCCTGCTCAAGGAATCTCCGCCTGTCACAGTCACCAGTGAACTGGCAGAACAGTGTATAGAAGCTTGTCGTGAATCCAACAAACGCATCGCAAGCAAGTATTTCAGCGAAGATACACTGTTCGAACTGGACCGACCGACCGGATCGGTGCCGTCTCTGAGTCAGGAAAAGCTCGATAGTATTTCCAACCAGCTGATAGAAACCGACAACAGGCTCGAACCCCTGATATCACAATTCTCTACCGCAAGCTGCAGCACCGGATAAACGCAATGGAAAACGTACAGAAAAAAATTGCGTTCTCATTCTTCGTTGATGAAGCACCGAAATTCAAAAAACAGGCACTGCGAATAATCTACTCGCTTCTGCGAAGCGGGCGCTCGGAAGATCAGATTTTCATCACCTACAATGAGGATATTGACGAGCACTATGTCGCGTTGTTACGCGACAACCTGAACATCCGGAACCTTTTTGCGAGAAAGATCTTTACTACTGAGAGCCGCCCGGCCAACAAGTGGCTGCAGCTCTGCGATGTTGACTTCGGTGATTCAACACACATCATCTTAAACGATACGGATAAAGTTTATCTGGACTTCGATGATGGCTGGGCCAACGATAGCATTCGGGCCTGTAAGTTTGTCCCAAGACCTACCTTCACGGTATTTGAAAATATTTTGAGTTGTTTCGAATTGCCGAAGCCCAGATTCTTTCTGGATAAGCCAGACCCCCGTGACGAGAAGCGCGATCAACGCAACTACGTGAACAACCATAACGGTGGAATGATTATTATTCCCGCCGACAAGCTTGCGCAGGTCACATCGCAGTGGAAGTACTTTATCGACGCATTGGGAGAACGCACCGAGTTGCTCGGACCGAACGTCCGAAACCTTGATCAGGTCGCATTCGCCCTGACCATGGCAAGTCTTGGGATCGATATAAACCACCTGCCTAAAACGCTGGACATCGGCCTCGGTGTGAGCAATATCTCTCCGCATATTGCCAATCGCCAGAGCGGCCAGTTTATCCTGCATGTCCATGGCGATGAAGACAACACCTCCACCATCACTTGCCGGGAAACTACTCACGCAACGGTTCGTGACATCGTTACCGAATTTAATGCCGACTACCACACATGGTTAAAGCACAACGGTCTTTACGACTACTGTTTTGACCACGCGGAAGCGGCATAAGCGCCAGTTGCCATGCATAGCAATTAATGTCCGGGCTCGCCCCCGGGCGATGTTGCCTTTCCCGGTACAACCTCGTAGACGTTAATTAGCCGCTCAATCCAGTCCCGCGACAAATGGTTGTCGCCTCATCTAAAGCTTTTCACCGATTTTCCGTTAGTAATCTATCGGTAGACACGCCGATGTGCGCCCGGCAAACGAAAGGCATTAGGACATTGAGTAACAGACAATTCAATCATAAAAACATCACTGCACTGGCTCTCTTTTCAGCAGCGCTTCTGCCGGGGTGTAACTCGGACTCTGCCACCGATGAACCGGCCATCGCCTCGGCATTGAGTGCGGACTATGTCGCGATCCGCGTTGAAGCGGAAAACTACAGCGAAAAAAGCGCGCGATGGTATCTGACAACACAGGATATCTCACCAGACGTTGCTGACGATCCGGATCCGCCGCATTACTCCACAGCCAGTGGCAGTGGCTACCTTGAACTGTTACCGGACACCAGGGTAACCCACGACGATACGCTGAACAGAGGCGAAAACTACTGGGGCGACTCCACTGGCGGACCCAGTATCACTTACCGGCTCGACATTCCCGAGCCCGGACGTTATCTGGTCTACACCAAGGCGTACTCCACCGGCACGGAAGACAATGGTATTCACGTCGGACTGAACAACAATGACCCGGAATCGGGTAAGCGCATCCAGCTCTGCGGTGGCAAACGCAAATGGACCTGGTCCAGTGCTCAACGAGTGCCCGAAAATCACTGTGGCGTTGAAAAGACGATCTACCTGGATATCACCCAGGCGGGTGTTAACGAGATCTTTTTCTACGCACGGGAAGATGGTTTCGAGATCGATCAGTTTATTCTCCTGAAAGAACCCGCAGATGGCAAAGTCGGCTGTGAACCCCATGGGTTCGGCCACAAAATCCGTTGTACCGATAATGACTCCGGCGATGAGATCGGCACATATGATTTGCCGCTCACAGAAACGGTTGACGGCAACTATGTCGCCCCCCCTGCCCCTTCGCTTGATGAAGTCGATCTGGACATAGACATCGATGTTGCCAACAGCTCAGTACGGGTGGGTAACGAATTTATCTATCAGATAGAAGTCACCAACAAAGACCAGGACAACGATGCCCCTTCGGTTGAGGTTGAAGTGTCGCTCCCGGACAGCATCACCTTCCTGAGCAGTGATTTTTGTCAGCATGACAACGGCGAGGTTGAATGCGAAATCAACGAAATAGTCGCCGACAGTGCAATCACTTTGTCATTTAGCGCGAGTGCCAACACTGAAGGCATGCATCGAGTGGATGCCCAGGTGACCGCCGATGTAGATGACAAAAAAATGGGCAATAACGCTGCGTCGACAGAAGTCGATGCGGCACCTGCGATCCCGCCATATGCGGCGGCGGTGTCCGTCATTCGCGGAACCAACACAATGGGTTCCAATCAGCCTTCAACACACCTGCTGATCGTGAAAAATACCGGCACTGAAACCATTTCAGATGCCAGCTTCAGCTTTACCAGTACCGGACTCGAGGTGTCGGGCGAAGCGGTTGCCTGTAGCACTGAATCATGCGTACTCGGTGACATTAACCCGGGCGCGTCAACCAGTATTCCGGTTGCAGTTTCGGGTTCTGAAGCGGGTTTCGACACGCTGGTCGCGACATTGAACGTCGCCGGTGACGACGACACAACAGACAACACGGTCACGATTCCACTTCGCATCACCAGTCAACTTACTTATGCATCGGCTGATGGCTCCACTGCGTTTGAGGCGGAAGATTTCAGCAGCCAGTCAAACATTGGCCCCCTCGCCGAGGGCGCCTACACCAGTGCGTGGTTTGTCTACTCCCCTGAATTACCGCCGGCAGAAACAACCGGTGAAGACACCACTCCGGACTTCGACAGCAGCTTTCCAGACTATGATTCCACCGCTCCGGGAACTGCCAGTGGTTCGGCATACGTGGAATTACTACCGGATACTCGCACAGTTAATTCCGACTCACCACTGATCGGCGTGTCAAACTTCCCGACCGGCGACCAAAGCCCTTATCTGAGTTTCGATGTGTTTTTCAACGAGGGAGGACGCTATAACGTCCACGCAAGAATCAGATCCAACAATGATCAGGATGCCGCCATACATGTTGGGGTGAACGGAGAGTGGAATACCGATGCGAGTAAAGTCACGGTATGCAACCCCACAGGGGAATGGGCCTGGACTAACCATACAGCAGACAACGAAGCGTGCGTCACTGACTCTGCTGCAGGCCTTACGATCAGTTCGCCGGGTGTGCACCGCGTGATGATCGCAGCAGCCACTGATGGCGTGGAACTGGATAAAGTCGTACTAAGCAAAAGCGATGCATTGCAACCCGAAGGTTTTGGTCCGGAGACGGCTTTTTATGTCCCGACTGAGATCGACCTTGCAATCACTTCTACAGCATCCAATGGGATCTACCGGGTAGAAGTGATTAACCCGGATTCTGTAGAAACGGCAACTGCTATTCAAGTGTCTATCGAGGGCGAAGAAACACTGGCGCTGGGCGATGGTTTGGGCTTCGATCGATGCACCAATGAGAACGGCCAGCTGAGCTGCGAGTTCGACTATGTCAGCCCGGGCTCCTCGAGAATCGCAGAATTTCCGCTGGAGTCAGAAGATCAGACCATAACAGCCAATCTGGCTCAGGCAAACGACCCCAACACTGACAACAACGCCAGTACGGTGAGCACATCAGGCGGCGGAAGTATCAATCCTGGTCTGTCTTTACTGTTGTTACTTTTATCTGTGGCAAGACTATCTTTCCGGTATACCGATCGTTCTTAATGCTGATGAAAAAATATCAAACCGGTATCCGCCTGCTGTTCGCCACAGTGTTGCTGTGGGCGGCTTCAACCAGTGTTTCCCATGCACAATTCTGGTCTGCAGTCACGACCAGCGACGGCTCCACCGTGACCGCAAGACATGAAATCGGTGCAGTAGAATACAACGGTTTTCTGTATGTTTTCGGTGGTCGCGGTGAACGTGCAGTTGAAAGGTACGATACAGATAACAATGTCTGGGAAGCTGTCGCCCAGGCCCCCCTGGATGTGGTAACGCAGGCGCCGCTGGAGATGCATCATTTTCAGCCCGTGGTGTACAACGACAAAATATATATCATCGGCGCGTTCACCTGCTGCTATCCGAACGAACCCACCCTGCCGGACATCTATGTCTTTGATCCTGCAGATAACTCCTGGACAACCGACGGTGTGATGCCCGCAGAACGTCTGCGTGGTGCGGCTGGCGCTTTTGTGCGTAACGGCAGGATCTATATCATCGGTGGAAACACCAGGGGCCACAGTGGTGGTGCAGTCGGATGGTTTGATGAATTCAATCCGGCCGATGGCAGCTGGCGTGTACTGCCCGATGCGCCGACGCCCCGAGACCACTTTCAGGCGGCAGTAGTTGGCGACAAGCTAATCGCCGTCGGTGGAAGACAGTCTAATCGCAGCTTCGAACATACCATTGCGAACACGGATATATTTGATTTCAACTCCGAAACCTGGTCTTCCGATGCAGACCAACTGCCAACACCCAGAGGTGGAACGATGGCAGTCCCTTACAACAACAAAGTGTATGTGATTGGAGGCGAGTCCGCTTCGATGCGGCCCGCACACACCGAGGTAGAGGTCTTCACTCCCGGCACCGAAAGATGGGCAGCGCTGGATAACATGCTGACCCCGCGACACGCCGGCGGCGCTGCCATGGTTGGCTCAACGCTTCATGTTTTCACCGGCAGTGATATCCGGGGGGCGAGAGGAGAAACCACCAGCCATGAAATGATCGACCTGTCGCAGGCCTCCACCGAAACACTGGCGAGAACACCGCCACCGGTAGATACCGACGCCGATCTGCTGCCGGACTATGACGAAGTCAACATTCACTTCACCGATCCTGAAAATGCAGACACCGATGGCGACGGATTAAACGATTATCAGGAAATCTTTATTCTCGAGACCAGCGCATTGTCGAAGGATACCGACGATGACGGGATCGAGGACAAAACAGAGTTTGACGACGGGCTTGATCCGACCAATGCAGATACAGATGCAGACGGACTGCTCGATGGCGAAGAACTGAGCGACTACAACACCGATCCGATCAACCCGGACACCGACGCAGATGGCGTCAGTGACGGTGACGAAGCGCTGGTCTATACAACCGACCCCAACAACGACGACAGCGATAGCGACTCCATCAGCGACGGCATCGAGATCAACGAATTGAATTCCGACCCGCTGAGTACAGACAGTGATGCAGACGGCTTGTCGGACATGGATGAATACCAGGTCTACGGCACCAGCGTGAGCGATGCTGATACCGACAACGACGGATTGTCGGATCAGGAGGAAATCCAGCTGCATCTAACCAACCCGCTGAATGAAGATACCGACGGGGATTTCCTTTCGGATGGTGTCGAGGTATCAGAATATCAAAGCAACCCGCTCAATACCGACACAGATGCTGATGGCGTCAGTGATACCCAGGAAGTGGTGCTTGGTACCAGTCTGACTGAAATGGATGAGGATGGCGATGGTCTCATCAACGAAATCGACGGCATCACAGACTCCGACGGCGACGGGCTTCCAAACTATATCGATCTCGACAGTGACAACGACACCATTCCTGACGTGCTGGAACTGGGATACGCCGATGTTAATCAGGACGGGATGACAGACGACTCAGCACTGACACCAACTGCGGTGACCATTGATACAGATGAGGATGGAATACCCGACTATTTGGACGTCGATTCCGATCAGGACGGCCTGTCGGACTATGTGGAGGCCACTTCCGACTTCAGCAATCATATTGTTAGAGTGACACCGACCGATTCCGATGCCAACGGAATTGATGACTCTTACGGTCAAACGGCGCTGCTGCCATTGGACAGTGACAACGACGGTATAGCAAACCACCTTGAGCTTGACAGCGACGGTGACGGACTGTTCGACATTGCAGAAATCGGCCTGATTGACGCGGACGAAGATGGCCGAATCGACGACTTCACTGATATTGATTTCGATGGAATTTCGGACAACGGCATACCCGCACTGGGAGCGGCACTGCCGGACAGCGACGCCGATACCGTACCGGATATTATTGATCCGGAACACAACCGCTCAGGCTGTGTAATCAGCGGGACTCCCGGACCGGCAGATCCGCTGCTACCCACATTACTGCTGGCATCTTTACTGACCCTTTTACGCCGTCAAAAGACTGCGCGTAATATGCCCTAAAACAGGCGTGCCCGCACGAGCTGGGCGGGCATGCAACCTCATAGGGAATTCGCTAGCCTCAACTATTCACAAACTAG
>CAZOXM010000058.1:0-30447 GCA_964583825.1 uncultured Granulosicoccaceae bacterium | reverse complement strand
CTAGATCTCATCAAAATCCAAAGTCACGTCACCATCCAACGGCCGGGTCTGACAAGCCAGGGTAAAACCAGCCGCCACTTCCCAGTCGGCCAGAGAAAAGTTCATATCCATTGATGTCTTACCGGAAAGCACTTTGCAGCGACAGGTACAACACATACCACCGGCACAGGAAAAAGGCAGGTCGAGACCGGCACGCTGGGCGGCGGACAGCACAGTTTCCTGCTTTGCATTGACTGCCACCCGATGAACCGTGCCTTCGATTGTCACGCGCACGGTCACTGAATCGTCACCGTGCGCTGCATCCGGCAACGCCGCTCGTGCGGGCTGGTGGGATCCGGTCGTGAACAGTTCAGTCTTAACAGGCAGATCATCGCCGAGGGCCCGCTGTACGCTTTGCACCATATCCAGCGGGCCGCACACATAGGCGGTATCATAACGGGCAACATCGATCAGACGGCTCGCAATGAGATAGGCAATTTTTTCCTCATCGATGCGACCATTCAGCCATTCGGATTCCTGCTGTTCCTGCGACAAAAAGTTGATCAGCATCAGCCTTTCTGTATGCAGATCTTTTAAATCCGACAGATCCTGCCGGAACATGATCGATGCGGTATTGCGATTGCCGTAAAGGAAAGTAATACGACTGTCCGGCTCCTGCGCCAGCACGGTTTTAGCAATAGACAAACAGGGAGTTACCCCGGAGCCCGCAGCAATTAACAGGTAGTGATGCTGTCCGCCGGGTAGCGCAGTAAAGTTTCCCTGCGGGGTCATAACATCGATCACGTCCCCCGCCTGCAGTGATTGGGCATAGGTAGAGAACAATCCACCCGGCAAGTGTTTAATGCCCACCTCCAGCGGTTCGCCAACTGCCGAGCAAATTGAGTATGAGCGCCTTACCTCATCATCGCCGAGAGTGGCACGCAGGGTCAGATACTGGCCGGGCACAAAAGAATAGTTTGACTGCAGACCATCCGGCACCGCAAAGCTGACAGCCACCGAATCCGCGGTAAGCGGGCGTACTGCGGCTACTTTAAGGCTGTTAAACTCGGGTTTCGCTGTCGCGGCAGGCATGTTGATATAGACTCGTTCCGGCTACGGGTGTGCGTTGTTCATGTAGACCCCGGGCAGTCAGTGACACTTGAAGTGATCAAACGGCTCTCGACAATCCCTGCAACGGTACTGCGATTTGCACGGTGTCGACCCGAACTCTGACACCATTTCAGTATGATCGCTGCCACAGCGCGGACAATTCACCACTCTGCGTGTAAAGAACACATCCGATTCTCTGCCATCGACCGATTCCGGGGGTGAGATACCGTTGTCGAGTAGTTTCTGCCGCCCCGTCTCGGTAATCATATCCGTCGACCACGGCGGGCTGATCACCCTTTCGACCGTGGCATCGATACCAGCGTCGGTCAGTGCATTCAACACAGACTGCTCAATGACTGAAACCGCCGGACACCCCGTATAAGTCGGCGATACGCGTGCAACCACCCGCCCCTCATGCAGCGCCACGCTACGCAGAATACCGAGATCTTCAATGGTTAAAAACGGCAACTCAGGATCCACCACAGATTGTGCGATTGCCAGCGCCTGTTGCAACAAGGCTTCGTCGCCTGCTTCAGTGTGCTTCACGGACACGGGCGTTACCACTGCGCACCAGGGTAAGCGCGTTGCATGTATTGCAGCTCCGCCAACAGATAACCAAATGCCTCGGTGTGCCTGCCGTCGCGTCCGCCAAGCAAAGGGTATTCAACCTCCGGCACGACCAGCCCGGCCTCATTAAATACCTGATCTATCGTGTTCTGCCACGCCGCTCTGACTGGTTCAATCTCGGGCAGGACACCGTCGGCTACCAGCTGTGTGCGGTGGCCATCTACAACAAACATCTCTCCGGTATAGGGGTGCAGCGCCTCCACAGCCCCGCGCATGCGACGTGCGCTTTCCTCTGTTCCATCGCCCAGGCGGATGACCCACTCGCCACTGTGGCGTACGTGATACGCGACCTCTTTCTCTGCCTTGGCGGCAATCGATGCAAGCGTATCGTTCGTGCTGTTCAAAACACTGTGCCAGAACGGCTTCATAAAACTGGCGAAGTAAAACTGCCGCAACATGGTGTGCGCAAAATCAACATTGTCACGCTCCACCAGAAGACAGTTGCGATATTCGCGATCACTGCGCAGGTAAGCGAGATCATCCTCACTTCGCTGTTTCCCCTCCAATGCTGCGGCATAGGTATAGAGCTGACGCGCCAGGCCGATTAGATCGAGCGCCATATTCGGCATGGACAGATCTTCTTCGAGCATGGGTGCATGGCCGCACCATTCGGATAATCGATGGCCGAGAATTAAGTGGTCATCCGCGATTTGAATAAGCACCGGGACCAGCGATGTATCCGCAGCGTGAGCAGTCACTACATATGCCCCACTTCGTCGGGGATATCGTAGAAACTGGGGTGCCTGTAGACCTTGTCTGCGGCGGGGTCAAAATTCTCGCCAGCGCGCGACGGATCAGACGCAATTATATCTTCCGCCCTGACAACCCAGATCGAGTTGCCCTCTTCTCTACGGGTGTAAACGTCTCTTGCTGCCTGCACGGCCAGTTCACTATCTGCCGCATGAAGGCTGCCCACATGCTTGTGGTGCAGTCCATTGCGTGGCCTGATAAACACCTCCCACAACGGCATCATACTTTCCTGTGTCATGCGGCCTCCCGACGCGCCTGTTGTTTGCGCGCGTGTGCAATCGCAGCTTCCCGTACCCAGGCGCCTTCGTCCCACGCTTTTCTGCGCGCGGCAATACGGTCGCGGTTCATCATGCCGTGACCCTGCACCACCTGCCAGAACTCATCCCAGTCAATCTCACCGAAATCGTAACCGCCGTTGCCATCATGCTTTGCGGCATTCCAAACCAGTTGATCGTCGGGCATCGTCAGTCCGATTAACTGCGCCTGGGGCACCGTCGCATCGACAAACTTCTGCCGTAACTCATCGTTGGTAAAACGCTTGATCTTCCATTTCATCGACTGGTCAGAATGCTGACTGTCCGAATCGGATGGACCGAACATCATTAACGAGGGCCACCACCACCGATTAAGTGCATCCTGCGCCATTGCCCGCTGCTCATCGCTGCCCTGCGCAAGACTGCGCATCAGCTCATAGCCCTGTCGCTGATGAAAGCTCTCTTCTTTACACACGCGGATCATTGCGCGCGCATACGGCCCATAAGAGCATCGACACAACGGCACCTGGTTCATGATCGCGGCGCCATCGACGAGCCAGCCGATGGCGCCAATATCCGCCCAGGTCGGGGTCGGATAATTAAAAATCGATGAATACTTGGCTCTACCGGACAACAACTCTTCGGTCAGTTGCTCGCGCGACACGCCGAGCGTTTCAGCCGCGGAGTATAAATAGAGACCATGTCCGCCCTCGTCCTGCACTTTCGCGAGCAACGCTACCTTGCGCCTCAGTGAAGGTGCACGCGTGATCCAGTTCCCCTCTGGCAGCATGCCCACAATCTCAGAGTGTGCGTGCTGACTGATCATCCGAATTAACGTCTTGCGATAGGCAGCCGGCATGGGATCGTTCGGTTCGATTTTCTCTTCCGCGTCGATCCTGGCCTGGAAGGCCGCGAGAAATTCGTCTGTTTCTGCGGTTTCAGTGTTTGCACCCAATAGACCCTGCGAGTACATACGTAGCGCTCACCTGCCACTTCGGTGGCTGTTGCCTGGATAATCGATATGTTACAGAAATTGATTCGCAAAGCAAATTCTGTAACATATAGCGGCATACACGGAGGCAGCTGTAGTTGCCGCGGAATGAAGATGAACCCGATTACCTACTCAAAACAGGGCGATACCGCTGTAATAGGTATCGACAATCCGCCGATCAACGCCACGTCAAGAGCGGTGCGTGTGGGATTGCTGGAAGCGCTCACCAAAGCTGAAAAAGACAACGTGAGCCACGGCATTATTGTCTGCGAGGGCCGAACCTTTGTGGCCGGAGGCGACATCACCGAGTTTGCCAGACCACCACAGGAACCCCATCTGCCTGACGTATATCAGCGCTTTGAAGACAGCCCGATCTGCTGGCTCGCCGCCATGCACGGCACCGTACTCGGTGGCGGATTCGAACTCGCGATGGCCTGCGATTTTCGAATCGCCAGTGCCACCACGCGCTTCGGTCTGCCGGAGGTAAACCTCGGCCTGATCCCCGGTGCGGGAGGCACACAGCGACTCCCGAGACTGGTTGGGGCTGCGCTGGCCATTGAAATGTGTTGCAACGCGCGACAGTTAAACGCCAGCGAACTACTGGAAGCAGGCGGCCTGGATGCGATTGTCGATGAGCCATTGATCGACAGCGCCCACCACTTTTTCACCACTCCTTCTGCAAGCTCGACCGCAACACCGGTGAGCCGGCGACCGGTATCACCGGTCGACAACGATTTTTTTAAACGCCAAAGAAATGCCATCACCCGATCCGCCCGCGGTGCCGAGGCACCGCTGTACAATCTCGAGGCGATCGAATGGGCTGTGGATATGCCGTTTGAAACGGCTCAGCCAAAAGAGCGATCTCGCCACCTGGCGCTGCGAGACAGCAGCCAGTCAATCGCACTGCGACATGTGTTTTTCGCAGAGCGTGCCGCTGCCAAGCCTGCCGCATTGAAGGGGGTGACACCCCGCACATTGAACAACATTGCTATCGTCGGTGGCGGACTGATGGGGTCAGGTATCGCTGCAGCCTGTTTAACTGCAGGGCTGCATGTCAGGATGATCGAAACAAACCCCGACACCGGCATCGCTAACGTTGAGCGTCTGCTGCAGGGCGCACTAAAAAGAAACAAGATCACCGAGGCGGATTACGGGAAGTGCCTGTCGCAATTTCAATGCTGCGATGATTACAAGCAACTGAACAATATAGATATCGCGATAGAAGCCGTGTTTGAAGACAGAGACGTAAAGCGAACTGTTTTTACCAGCCTTGCCGCACAGCTTGGCAGCGACACCATACTGGCAACGAATACTTCGTACCTTGATCCCGTCGAACTCTCAAGCCACGTTGAAAATCCTGCGAGAATACTGGGACTGCATTTCTTTTCTCCCGCTCATATCATGAAACTACTCGAGGTAGTACAAACACCGCACACCAGTGCCGAGGTACTGGCCACCGGCCTTGCTTTGGGTAAGCGATTAAAAAAAATAGCGGTACTGGCAGGTGTTTGCGATGGCTTCATCGGCAACCGGATGCTTGCCGCCTACCGGCGCCAGGCCGACTACCTGCTGGCCGACGGCGCCTACCCGGAGCAGATCGATCGCGCCATGAGAACCTTCGGTATGCCGATGGGACCCTATGAATTGCAGGATCTCACCGGACTGCAGATCGGATACCTCAACCGCCAGCGACAGGCTGCCACACGTCACCCCGACGAACGCTATGTTTCTATTGCAGATCAGCTGTGTGAAGAAAAGCGATTCGGGCAGCGCACCGGTGCCGGCTGGTATCGCTACGAAGAGGGCAGCCGCGAGCCACTAACGGATCCTGTGGTGAACGAAAAGATTAACCGATACTCGGAACAACACGGCATCAGTCGACAGTCGTTTAATGACGACGAAATTCAACAGCGGCTACTTGCCGTGCTCGCCAATGAAGGACAACGCATTCTGGACGAAGGCATTGCCGCAAGTGCGGCTGATATCGACCTCGTCAAAATTCATGGTTACGGCTTTCCACGCTGGACCGGGGGACCGATGCACTATGCAGCTTTATATGACACCGGGCACTGGCGCGATGTGCTGCAGCGCGTCAGTGAACAGAGCCCGAACAGCTGGGTCTTGGCCGATGCCTATCGGTGAATCTGCAGTGCAACTATATTTGCCGCACGCTGTAAGCTCAGTAACATGCCAGCCGGACAACCGACCATGCATATAGAAAGCACAATACCCGAGCAAATTGTCTCAAGTTATCTGGCCGGCAGCTGGCAGGCACCGGATGACACGGCGCGAAGTATTCATTCTGCAGTCACCGGAAAAGAGATTGCACGGGCAGGCCATCATTCACTCGATGTTCAGTCTGTATTGTCTTACGCGAAAAATACAGGCGGCCCGGCGCTGAGGTCACTCAGCTTTCATGATCGGGCCCGCCGGATAAAACAATTGGCCATGCACTTATCTGAGCACACGGACGCACTGACTGAACTGGCGTTCCACAGCGGGGCAACCAGAGCCGATTCAAAAATCGACATTGAAGGTGGTATCGCGACGCTTTTTGTCTACGCCTCGAAAGGCAGACGGGAGCTACCCGACGATACTATTTGCCCAGACGGTTCCGCTGAAGCACTGTCGCGACACGGCACGTTTACCGGTCAGCATATCTACACCAGTAAGCATGGCGTCGCGGTACATATCAACGCCTTCAACTTCCCTGTGTGGGGCATGCTGGAAAAGCTTGCACCCACACTGTTAGCCGGTATGCCGGCCATCGTAAAACCCGCAACGGTAACAAGCTACATCACCGAAGCCTGTGTCCGACTGATCATCGACAGCAATATACTCCCGGCCGGCGCGATCCAGATGATCGCCGGCCAAACCCACGGCCTTCTGGATCAGCTGACCGCACAGGACGTTGTCAGTTTCACCGGCTCTGCTGCCACTGCCAGTCAACTTCGAAACAACCGCCACCTGCTGGATCAATCCATCCCGTTTACTGCGGAACAGGACAGCCTGAACGCCACGCTGCTGGGCCGCGACATTACTCCGGGCTCTGTTGACTTCGATACCTTTATCGACGAGGTGGTCACGGAGATGACAGTTAAAGCAGGCCAGAAGTGCACCGCCATCCGTCGCATAATAATACCGGCGACCGCTAAAGAGGCCACACTGGATGCCATCACCAGTCGTCTGAATGCACTTACTATCGGCGACCCCTCTCACGACAGTACGGATATGGGTGCGCTGGTGTCCACAGCGCAGCGCGATGATGTCCTGCACACAGCCCGACGTATCAGTTCGCAGGCGCAGCTGGTATCCGGTGAAGTCAGTACCGATTCCGATCTGTGGGCGTCCGGTGCTTTTATGGCACCACAGCTTTACTGGTGCGACGACCCCGATCAGTCAGCCGATATCCATACGCTTGAGGCATTCGGCCCGGTCGCCACGGTAATGCCGTATCGCAATCCGGAACATGCCTTTGCCCTGCTCAATCGCGGCGGCGGCAGCCTGGTTGCATCCGTCGTAACCAACGATGCCAACATGGCCAGACAAACCGTGCTCGCATCGGCGCACTGGCACGGGCGCCTGTATTTCAACAACCACCAGTCACGCAGCGAGGCCACCGGCCACGGTGCGCCGCTGCCTCACATGACCCACGGCGGCCCGGGCCGTGCAGGTGGCGGTGAAGAATTAGGTGGTATTAGAGCGGTAAAGCACTATATGCAACGAACCGCATTGCAGGGTCCGCCGGATCTGTTACAACACATCATCACCAGACACCTGCCCGGTGCCACACTGCAAAGCAGTGACGAGCATCCGTTTCGCAAGCGATTCAACGACCTCGCAATTGGCGAAACACTCCACACTGCAGACCGTGAAATTACGCTGGACGACATAGAACACTTCGCACACTTCACCGGCGACACTTTTTACGCACACATGGACGAGGCCGCCGCCAGAGCGAATCCGTTTTTCCCCGGCAGGGTGGCCCACGGCTACCTTCTGCTGTCTTTCGCCGCAGGCTTGTTCGTCGACCCGGATCCCGGCCCCGTGCTGGCAAACACCGGCCTCACCGATTTAACTTTTCAAAAACCGGTAGTCGCCGGCGATCACATCACAGTATCCCTGACAGTTCAACAGAAAACAAAAAGAAACGACACGTATGGCGAGGTACGCTGGCGTGTGGTGATTAACAACCAGAACAACGAACAGGTTGCCACCTATCAGCTCCACACAATGAACGCGCTGTAGCGTGGTTGTCGCTATGCACAGCCGGGCACCCGGATTACAAAGCATCGGACGCTGCTGCCTGCAAACGTCATGCTCCCGGGTTTGTGAGTCAGCGGCGCTGCACGCCTTGCCAGACGACTGCCCGCTGCGCGTGTGACTATGAATTCATGCAATATGCGATCTGACACGAGCCCCCTGCACCAGCTGCTCTGCGATTTAAAGCAGGATAACTCGCTAAAAGCGTGGAGCCTGATTATTACGTTTTTCGGTGACTCTATCGCACCACGTGGCGGCGCGGTTTCGGCGTCCTCCATTCAGTCAATAATGGCGCAGTGCGGCATTGGCAGTGGCACCGTAAGAACCGCATTGTCACGCCTTGGAAAAGATGGCTGGGTGGAACGCAACAGGGCCGGTCGATACAGTTTTTATCGGCTTACTGAAAAAGGTGCCATGCAGTCATCAGAGGCGTCAGACACCATTTATGCCGCACCGGCACAGAATCAACACAATGAACAGCCGTTATATTTAATCGTCACCAAACCGGGACAAACACAACCGTCGCACAGTGAATTCAGCTCCTTGTCCCCGCACGGCAATGTCTTCCTGTTACCTGTAACCCACCCGGCTGCCGAGGCGTTTGCGAACGAACACAATATTCTCGCGACGGTGTCATCAGCGGCGCTGCCCGACTGGGTAGCCACCCTCATGCTGCCGGCGTCTCTGTCGATTAAGTATCACCAGCTGCACAGACGGGCCGGCACGATTGTCCCGCACAAGATCAACGATAGTGCGCAGGCACTGGCACTGCGCACTCTGTTAATTCACGAATGGCGCAGAGTTCGTCTGCGACCCGGACAACCAGATCAATCATTCTGTCCGACCATTCAACATCAGACACACCAGCGTATCGCCGAGCATTACCTTGCATTGTCGCGACTGGCCGATCAGTGGCTGACACAGGAAGCCACTGGTCCGGCGGGAAGACTACCTGCAGCCGATATCGAAATCACACACAGATTTCGTTAATATTTTTAATCAATTAAACAGAGACTGTGCGATGGCACTACACCCTGACGAAATCGCCCGCCTCAGCGCAGAAGCCATGTGGGCAAAAGACACGGCCAGCAAGCACCTCGGCATAAAGATCGAACAGGTGACTCCGGGCAGCGCTGTGCTGTCCATGCAGGTGTCCGAACAGCATACAAACGGTCACAACATCTGCCACGGCGGATTTATTTTTACCCTCGCCGACAGCGCATTTGCTTTTGCCTGCAATAGTTATAACCGAATCACCGTGGCCCAGCACAATACCATTTCATTTACAGCACCTGGCAAGCTCGGAGACACACTCACTGCCACGGCCACTGAAATTCATCGCGGCAAACGATCCGGTGTTTACGATGCAATCGTACGCAACCAGCGTCAGGAAACGATTGCTGTTTTTAGAGGAAACTCGCGAAGCCTCGACGGATCAGTCTTCGATATCGACAGTCAATAGTGCGGTACACGACAACCTATTTTTTACCGTAATCGGCGGAGTTATTCACAATGCAACATGCCTTCCTGTGTGACGGGCTAAGAACACCGATCGGACGCTTCGGAGGTGCTTTGGCGAGTGTCAGACCTGACAATCTGCTTGCCGATGTGATTCGATCACTGATCCGGCAAGTCGCTAACCTCGACGCTGAATGTATTGATGATGTGTTTATCGGCTGCGCCAATCAGGCGGGGGAAGATAATCGCAACGTTGCCCGTATGTCGGTATTGCTGGCGGGCTTGCCCGTCACGGTGCCAGCCATGACAATCAATCGGCTGTGTGGCTCAGGCCTCGACGCGGTGGGTACCGCAGCCCGCGCCATTAACGCAGGTGAAGCCGATGTCATTATCGCA
The DNA here is from genome assembly GCA_964583825.1 of uncultured Granulosicoccaceae bacterium. Taxonomy (GTDB): domain Bacteria; phylum Pseudomonadota; class Gammaproteobacteria; order Granulosicoccales; family Granulosicoccaceae. The sequence goes on along the minus strand of CAZOXM010000058.1, from coordinate 20,619 downwards.
GGCGGCGTAGAGAGCATGAGCCGCGCGCCTTTTGTCATGCCGAAAGCAGAAGCCGCCTTCTCCAGAAATGCAGCACTCTATGACACCACCATCGGCTGGCGTTTCGTTAACAAGTCCATTGAAAAAGAATACGGGATCGATTCGATGCCGGAAACCGCAGAGAACGTCGCCACCCGGTACGACATTGCCAGACAGGATCAGGATCTGTTCGCGCTTCGATCACAGCAGCGTGCAGCGGATGCAATCAAACGCGGACGCTTTACCTGCGAAATAGATCCGGTCACGATCACACACCCCAGAAAAGAGCCGGTCACCGTTGCACTGGATGAACACCCGCGCGAAACAACCATTGAAAAACTCGCATCACTGGGCACGCCATTCAGGTCACCGGGCAGTGTGACTGCAGGCAATGCTTCCGGTGTGAACGATGGTGCCGCGGCCATCATCATCGCCTCCGAACAAGCTGTTGAGAAATATGGTTTAAACGCAAAAGCCAGAATTACCGGTATGGTCAGCACCGGCGTCGAGCCGCGCTATATGGGCATTGGTCCGGCTCCGGCGCTGCACAAACTACTTCAGCGCCAGGGCCTTTCGATAAAAGACCTGGATGTGCTGGAACTCAATGAAGCATTTGCCGCACAGGCACTGGCGGTGATTCGCGAGCTGGGCTTGCCGGATGACGCGGACTTCATTAATCCAAACGGTGGTGCGATCGCGCTCGGACATCCGCTGGGTATGTCCGGTGCCCGCCTGGCGCTGACTGCAGCCACCGAGTTACAGATACAAAAACGCAAGCGCGCAGCTTGCGCGATGTGTATCGGGGTCGGTCAGGGTATTGCGCTGGGAATGGAAACACCCGCATGATGTAGACTATCCCCGATATTGGCCATTACCGTAGATTTGAACCGCCACCGCAAGCCCGGGAGCATGAAAAGAGGCAGCCACAAAAAACCGGCGAATGCTGTATAGATTAAAAACTACACTATACTTATTCGGCCGACATACGAATCGTCGCCTCGAGCGACCACTCCGCCGCTATACAGCTCCCGATCCCAGGCTGATCACACTGTATACATGACAAAGGGAACTCCCAATGAGCAGCGCCAATACGCTCTTTTTACTTTATAAGCATGGTTTGAAGCTGATCGATAAAAAGGGTGTCTGCGAGTCAGGCTTATGGCAATTAACCGATGAAGAGCAACAGATGCCCTGTCTGTCGCTCCACCGATCAAAATCCGACCGCGCCTATAAAGGCGGCAAAATACTGGATATTCGCGAGGCGAATGATGAAGAGATCGCATCGCACTATGCTGAAATAGAGAAGCCCGTTCCTGCCAACTCATCGTCTGCTGAGCCGCGCATGATCATCACGTTTCAGATTGATCGGGACTGGGATGTACTTTGGCCGGAAGCAGCGCGAAAAAATCCGATGGCCCATAAAGGGACCGGTCACGTGAAATTCGAAGCTGAAACTGAATAACTCAGCCAGCTTTTATAAGCTTGAGTTATATCGCTGAATAAGCAATTACCACTGCATACCACAGGTTTTAAATGACTTTCAGGTAACGCCGTAGCCTTACGGAAAGTGTTGCTTATTCCTTTTACTTATCAATCGTTTATACCAAACCCACTCTAACTTGCCGACGTATTGCACTCGAACTGGCGCGAATGCGGTTCGAATCCAATGTGTTATATCTGCTAGTGTTGAGTCGAAGTTTACATTCAGCAACAGTAAGCAACAGGAAAAATGACAGGGTTACAGTAATGAGTAAAGGTACGGTAAAGTGGTTTAACGCCGACAAAGGCTACGGTTTTATTACTCCTGAAGATGGTGGCAGAGATTTGTTCGTCCACTACTCTGAAATCCAGACCGATGGTGGCTTCGCCAAACTGGACGATGGCCAGGCTGTTGAGTTTGAGGTTGGCGAAGGACAGAAAGGCCCCTGTGCCACTAAAGTAGTCGCTGTCTAACAGGATGTTGGAAAACTGCGCGGCAGAACCTCCGCCGGTGCGCGCACTCACCTGATTGAATGACAAGCAGTAAGTATTGCTGTAAGCATTCAAGGGCAGTCACTACCTTGCCTCCCCGCATCGTCAGGGTGGGTCTAATATCATCCAGCGTGGTGATTGAACCCCCTGTGCCTGTGCAAGTCGCGGCTATTGGTCGCAAACCACCCTCGCATTGAGTTCCCTGTGTGCTCGCCGGTACAATTTGACAAAATGCACCATTAGCTTTTTCTGCAGCCTTGATCCGGGTGCCTGACACTGGCGGCCCGAATACGGAGGATCCATGTTTCTGATTATTGCCGGCCTGATCATCTGGACGCTGGCGCACTTGCTGAGAAGCCTCGCACCACAGATAAGGCAGTCGCTGCAGGATCGGTTTGGCAACGGCGCCAAAGGCATTATGGCTGTCGTCATCGTGATTTCGGTGATATTGATGATCACAGGTTATCGCAGCGCAGATCAATTGCTTCTCTGGTCGCCGCCACTATGGCTGTGGAGCATAAATAATCTGCTCATGCTGCTGGCACTCTATATGTACTTCACCACAGCGACAAAGCCCGGTACCGCGTTTATTTTCGGCAGTCTGAAGAACCCGCAACTCACAGGATTTAAAGTCTGGGCAGCAGCCCACCTGCTGGTCAACGGTGACTTGGCGTCGGTGGTACTTTTCGGTGGTCTGCTCGCATGGGCTGTGATTCAGGTCATTGCAGCTAAACGCACTGTATCGCTCGTCGACAGGAATACTGCACCGATCTCATCGCCATGGGTTCACGCGGCACTCTCAGTTGCTGCTTTTTTTGCAATCGCTTTCATTCATTACTGGCTCGGCGCTTATCCCTTCGCTGTGTGACAAAGCACCACCAGCGCTGACGCGCTACTTTGTTGCCAGAAGATCCTGTGCTTTTTTAAGACTCTCAGCCGCTGCAATCTCCAGGAATCGCGCGTCGCTATTCAACGTGCATAAACTAAACCCCCAGCCCATTGCCTGAACTGCATAGTCCGGACTGGCACAATGCAAACAGGATGCGATGCCGGCTGACCGGGTGGCGGCCTGGATCTTTCGAATGGCGTCGATCATCTCGGGTTCCTGCCGGTCCATACCGGGGGCTAATTTCCCGTCACTCAAACTGATGGATAAATCTGAAGGACCAACATAGATGGCGTCGATACCCGGCGTGGTGACGATTTCCTCAAGGTTACTCATGGCCTCTGCTGTTTCTATCATGGCAATGCAGAGTATTTGTTCATTCGCATGCTGGAAGTAGTCCCGACCCGCAGGATACACCGCTCGGGTCGGACCAAAGCTTCTTGTACCAAGCGGCGGGTAACGCATGTAGGAAACCAGTTGTTTCGCCTGTGCACGGTTGTTTATCATTGGGCAGACAATGCCATATGCACCGGCATCCATTGCTTTCATGATAGCCGCCGGGTCGAGCCACGGCACTCTCACCATCGGCGTCACTTTATACGCGGCTACGCACTGCAACATCTGTAACATGTCGGTGTAACCGATAGCACCGTGTTGCGTATCGATGACGACGCTGTCAAAACCCTGCGCTGCGATAATTTCTGCAGAAAAACCATTAGCAATAGACAGCCAGGCGTTAAACGCCGGTTCGCCACTTGCCCACTTTTGTTTCAGTTCATTCGGCTTCATTAATATTCACCAGTTGTGCGCTGCACCATCGAGCAAACGCACTTATTTTGTACGTTGCTTGCGTAGTGCATCGAGCTTTTCGGCTATTTGCTTTTCCAGGCCCCTGTCAACCGGCCGGTAGAATTCCGGTGGATTAATGCCATCCGGGAAATAGGTTTGACCGACAGCCAGCCCCTGCGCTTCATCCGGATCATATCGATAGTCCCTGCCATAGCCCAGCTCTTTCATGAAGCCGGTAGGTGCATTTCGCAAATGATCAGGCACTTCCAGGTTGCCGCTTGAGCTGACGAAATCAGTGGCAGCTTTGAAGGCCGCATAAGAAGCATTACTCTTCGCTGTGCTGGCGAGATAAAGCACCGTCTGAGCAATCGCAAGTTCACCTTCGGGACTGCCGAGCCGTTCATAGACGTTCCAGGCATCCAGAGCCAACTGCAGCGCTCTGGGATCAGCATTGCCAATGTCCTCAGTGGCCATTCGCACCACCCGACGAGCAATGTAGTTCGGATCACAGCCTCCATCGAGCATGCGACAAAACCAGTAAAGGGCCGCATCGGGATCACTGCCTCTGACCGACTTGTGCAGGGCAGAAATTTGTTCATAAAAGAGATCACCACCCCGATCAAAGTAGCGCAGCGAATCACGCGCCACTTCCTTTACATGATCATCGGTTATTACACGGCTGCCGTCCGCCTGCTCAGTGCTGAGATCTGCAGCGAGTTCGAGTAACACCAGGCTGCGTCTTCCATCACCGTCGGCGGCTGCCGCGAGTGCGCTGATCACATCATCACCTGCCTGCACCTGCATCGCGCCCAACCCGCGCACCTGATCGCTCATCGCGCGCCTGAGAATACTGACTATATCGTCTGTCTGCAGTTGTTTGAGCACGTAGACCCGAACCCGCGATAACAGTGCATTGTTCAGGGCGAATGAAGGGTTTTCCGTGGTTGCACCGACGAAATAGAAGGTGCCGTCTTCAATATGCGGCAGGAAGGCATCCTGCTGCGCCTTATTGAACCGATGTACCTCGTCAACAAACAGCACCGTCCGGTTGCCGCTGGACTGATGATTCTGTCGTGCGCTGGCGACCGCCTCGCGAATATCTTTCACGCCGGACAATACTGCTGACAAGCTGATAAACGCAGCATCACACGTGGTGGCAAGCATACGCGCCAGCGTGGTTTTACCGGTGCCGGGAGGACCCCAGAACACCATTGAGTGCAGCTGTTGTCTGTCGATGGCACGGCGCAGCGTGCTGTCCCTGCCCAGCAGATGTGATTGTCCGAAAAATTCATCAAGCGTGGCGGGACGCATGCGATCGGCGAGCGGCGCCATTGGCGCATCAGAACCCAGCAATGTGAATTGCTCGGACATCAACCAGTTATTCTGCCGGTACCTCGGTAGTTTCAATGACTTCGAAGGTCACTTCACTCTCGCTGGCAGATTCCTCATCCTGCTCATCATTCACACTCGACACGTCATCAGATGTTTCTGCCAGCAGGGCTTCATCATTGGTTTGCAATACGTCCTCTGCAGCAACCGGGGCAGCCGGCGTTTCAACCCCGCCCGATTCTGTCGTGCCCAGCTCCAGTGTTTCTGCCACGGGCAGCTCGTCGGTTGCTGTGTCGGGCTCCGCAGCAACATTGTCGGGCTCCGCGGCAACACCGGCTTCTCCGACCACATCGACCCCCGCTGGCGGGGTGAATACAAACGCGTCCGCCTCGATGGCGACATTTTTCCGGAAGTTGGTAAACCGGATCTGGGTTGCCTGTTCGAAGCTGTCTCTGAGTTCCATCGCACGCAGTCCATCGCCATCGAGTGCAATGTATACCTGTTGAAAGTCAGTATCTCTCACCAGAGGATTAAGCTGAAACCACTGCAGGCCATCGCGAACGCCAAGCTCAACGATATCGAATTCAGTTTGTATTGCACGCTGGCCACTGAGCAGTCCTATCGGCGCACTGCCGAGTGTATCGGCCTGCGGACGCATGGTGACCTGTGCAATATCTTCATCGTAAACCCAGAGTGTCAGACCGTCGGCGACGATCACCTGCTTAAACGGCTCACTGTATGTCCAGCGAAATTTCCCGGGGCGCAGAAGTCGAACCTGCCCCTTGTTTTCCTGCAGTACCACAGAGTCACTGTCGTAGACAGTCTGCGTAAAGTCCGCGCTGAATGAATACATCGAGTTGCTGAAATCCATCAGTGCATTGGAAGTCAGTCCGGCTTCACTAATGAGCATCAGCAGTACAAAACCGAGTCGTCGCATTTTGAGTTCCGAAATGTGTTAGAGGTCGACAGGTGGCGGTGCGATTACTTCCCTGGAGCCGTTGTGCTGAACCGCGCTCACCACACCGGCTGCCTCCATATCTTCAACGATTCTGGCGGCACGGTTATAGCCGATTTTCAAACGCCGCTGTACATAGGAAATTGATGCCTTCCTTGTTTCAGTGACGATAGCAACTGCCTGATCATACAAAGCATCTTTCTCCCCATCCGGTTCACCCTCACTGGCCATACCGGGAAGCGGCAGGGTATTTTCCTGCAGAATTTCATCGACGTACACGGCCGTACCCGACTCTTTCAGCCAGCTGACCACACTGTGTACTTCGTGATCGTCGACAAAAGCCCCGTGCACCCGTTCGGGATGAGCCGTACCCGGAGGCAGAAACAACATATCCCCGTGACCGAGCAGTGCCTCGGCTCCACCCTGATCAATAATAGTTCGGGAATCGATTCTTGAGGATACCTGGAAGGCCATTCTGGTGGGAATATTTGCCTTGATCAGTCCGGTGATTACATCGACGGACGGGCGTTGTGTTGCCAGCACAAGATGAATACCGGCCGCTCTGGCTTTTTGCGCAATCCGTGCAATGAGTTCTTCCACTTTTTTACCCACTACCATCATCATATCGGCGAATTCATCGACCACGACCACAATGAAAGGCAGGGTTTCAAGCGCCGGCGCAGGTGCCGACGGGTCAAATGCTTCTTCGGGCTTGTAGAGCGGATCGAGTAGCGGTTCCCCCGCGGCAATCGCGTCTTTCACTTTTTTATTGAAACCGGCGATGTTTCTGACACCAAGGGCCGCCATCAGGCGATAACGCCGTTCCATCTCACCAACACACCACCGCAGCGCATTCGCAGCTTCTTTCATGTCCGTGACCACCGGCGCCAGCAGATGGGGTATACCCTCGTAAACGTTGAGTTCCAGCATTTTCGGATCGATAAGAATCAGTCGCACCTGATCGGCAGTGGCCTTGTACAACAGACTAACGAGCATCGCGTTAACCGCCACTGACTTACCGGAACCGGTGGTACCTGCAACCAGCAGGTGCGGCATCTTGGCCAGATCGGATACTACCGGCAGGCCGCTAATGTCTTTTCCAAGTGCAATCGCGAGCGGCGACTTGGTGCCCTGATAGACTTTCGACTGGAGAATTTCTGTCAGCTGCACTATTTCCCGATCTTCATTGGGTATTTCGAGGCCAATGGTCGGCTTGCCCGCAATGACTTCCACCACACGCACACTCATCACCGACAGAGATCTGGCGATATCCTTGGCGAGATTCGTGATCTTGCTAACTTTGACACCGGGTGCCGGCATCGCTTCAAACCGTGTGACCACCGGCCCGGGGTGCACTTCCACGACTTCTATGACGACGTTAAATTCTGCAAGCTTGGTCTCGAGCAGTCGCGACAAATGCTCAAGCGACTCCTGCGAATAGCCGACCCGGGCGCTGACGATATCATCGAGCAGGCTAACCGGCGGGATCTCACCGGGCGATGTCGGATTTTTTACCTTGCCGGTTTCAAACAACTGGAACTGTTTTTCCTCCGCCGGTGGTGCCACCAGCGGGGGCGGCGCCGGGCGTTCGGTAATACTGATTTTACGATCGGGTGCCGATGGCGAAGCCGCATCCTTCGTCGCCGAGGGGGCAGCCTTTTTTGCCGCCTTGCGGGTCGCAGGCGCTGCGGTATCCACCGGGGTATCTGTTTCCGCATCGATATTTGCGCGAACAATAACGGGCGCCGCTTTCAATTCAGGCTCGACAGGTTCCGGCACTTCGGCCGCCTGAGTGGCCAGCCGCTGCCGCCGCGCCTCGCGGTAGGTCAGATAGTCATCAACCCGCTCGAGGGTTCGCGCAAGCCAGGCCTTACCGAATCGAGCCGCACGCAGTGTTTCTACACCGATCCGCTCAATCACCACCGTCCAGGACACACCGGTGGTCATTGTAATTGACCCGAACAACAGCGCCAGCAACAACATGGTTGTACCGAGTGGATCGACTACCCGCACCATATTGCCCGCCACCCAGGTCCCCAGCACACCGCCACCACCGGTACCGATTGGCAGATCGCCACGATGTACGAACAGATGCAGATCGGCCAGTCCGCAGGCGGCGATCAATAGCCCGACAATACCGGAAATTCGCGCGGCGACGAGTACGGGTGCGGTGAACTCGCGAGCATCTCTAAACGCATTCCAGCCGATTATGGCAAGTGCAATCGGCAGCACGTAGGCCACATACCCCAGCAAAAACATAACAATGTCGGCAAACCAGGCGCCAAATATGCCGGTGGCATTACGAATTTGACCGTAGCCCCCCGTGTGTGACCAGCTCGGGTCACTGACGTGGTAGGTCAGCAGTGCGATCATCATCAGGATGGAAACCACCGCAAACAAGATCGCCAATACCTCCCGAAAGCCGCGCTGGACCAACGCCACTGCGCGCGCGGAGAGTTCCGCATCCATCGGTGTCTTGATCGACTTACCATTGTAACGGGCACGCGCCTGGGCCTTCTGCGATTTCGCAGACGACTTGGCGCGACTCGTCCGAGTCGCTGCTTTGCTCGCCGCACTACCCTTGCCCGCGGCAGTTTTACCCGCCGTGGTCTTGCGGGTGCGCGAGGCAGTGGTTCGGCCAGCTTTTGAAGTTGCCGCTTTCGAAGTCAAGGTTATCCGGTCTATTCTGTTTTAGCCGTTGTGGTACCTGGCATTTCTTTCTAGCATTTTTGCCGAAGTGCGGGCGCAGAACTCGGTGGGCATCGTTTTGTCCCACTCTACGCATCACATCCGGTTTGTTACAATGCATGCCGGACTCTCCATGGTAATTCTAACCGGCTGGGCGACAAAGCGGCGTGGTGGAATTGTCATGAACCACAGACACCTTGGAACCAAACAGACACCATGAGCGACACCAGGCACTGCAAATTACTGATTCTTGGCTCAGGCCCGGCGGGATATACCGCGGCTGTGTACGCCGCCCGGGCCAACCTGCAGCCGGTGCTCATTACCGGGGTCGAACAGGGTGGCCAGCTAATGACCACGACCGACGTCGATAACTGGCCGGCGGATGACCAGGGTGTGCAGGGACCGGCACTGATGGAGCGCTTTAAAAAACACGCAGAACGCTTTGAGACCGAACTGGTATTCGACCATATAAACAGCGTCGACTTTAAGTCCAGACCACTGAAGCTTACCGGTGACAACGGCAGCTATACCTGCGATGCACTCATTATCTGTACAGGCGCCAGTGCCCGCTATCTGGGCCTGCCATCAGAAGAGGCCTTCAAGGGCAAAGGCGTCTCGGCCTGCGCCACCTGCGATGGCTTTTTTTACAAAGGCAAAAGAGTCGCCGTCATAGGCGGTGGCAATACCGCGGTGGAAGAAGCACTGTATCTCTCCAACATTGCCTCCGAAGTGGTAGTCGTTCATCGCCGCGATGAACTGCGTGCGGAAAAAATTATGCAGAAGCATCTTTTCGAAAAGGAAGGTGACGGTAAGGTGGTGATGAAGTGGAACAATACGCTCGAAGAGGTGCTTGGCGATGATATGGGCGTCACCGGCATGCGGATAAAGAACACGGAAGATGAAAGCACAGAAGACGTCGACCTGCATGGCATATTTATCGCCATCGGCCACACGCCTAATACCGGCATATTTGAAGGTCAGCTGGACATGACCGGCGGCTACATCAACGTCAACAGCGGCACCGCAGGTAACGCCACAGCCACCAGTGTGGAAGGCGTATTCGCAGCCGGTGATGTCATGGACCACATCTATCGACAGGCCATTACGTCGGCGGGGTCCGGATGTATGGCGGCTCTGGATGCTGAAAAATATCTCGACGCGCTGGGTCTCGCCTGAATGTCTGGTCAAACCAGCCTCGACCGCAGCCCGTGCAAGTAGAGTCCTGCGATTCGCTTGCCAACGTCACCGCCGCACAATGGAATGCCCTTGGTGACGGGCGCAATCCGTTTGTTCGGCATGAATTTCTGTCTGCGCTTGAAACCAACGGCTGTGTCGCCTCAGAGTTTGGCTGGCACGCTTTTCATCTACTGCTAAGGAACGATGACGGCGATCTTATCGCCGCGGCACCCGGCTACGTAAAAACAAACTCCTACGGTGAATTTGTTTTCGACTGGGCCTGGGCGGAAGCCTATGAACGTGCCGGCGGGCAGTACTACCCGAAACTGATCTGCGCCATTCCGTTCACACCGGCCACCGGCCCCCGCCTACTGGTAAAAGCGGGTCACAACGAGCAGGCCTGTGCTGCGGCGCTGTACGACGCAGCGATTACTATCGTCGAACAACAGGGCTGGTCGGGCGTGCACTGGCTGTTCCCGCCGGAACACGAGGCAAAGCGCATGCAGGACCGGAACTATATGCTGCGCATCGGCTGTCAGTATATTTGGTCGAATGACAACTACACCGACTTCGAAGACTTTTTATCGCGCTGCACCGCCAAGAAGCGTAAAAACATGCGCCGGGAACGCAAACGGGTAGCGGAGCAACAGGTAACGCTGACTGTAAAACACGGCGGCGAGCTTAACGCACAAGACTGGGAACAGGTGACCGGCTTTTACCTCGATACATTCAATCGCAAATGGGGCACACCCACACTCAACGCCAGTTTTTTTTCCGAGATCGGTAAAACCATGGGCGATCAGGTGATTGTCGTATTCGCCTTGCACAACAATAAACGAGTGGCATGCTCCGTTATGCTGAAAGGGTCCGATACGCTGTATGGTCGCTATTGGGGGTGCAATGACGACTTTCACAGCCTGCATTTTGAAGCTTGTTACTATCAGGGAATCGACTACTGTATCGCGAATGGATTACAGCGATTTGAACCGGGTGCTCAGGGAGAACATAAAATCGGACGTGGCTTCAAACCCACGCTCACCTGGTCTACACACTATCTTTGCAACGAAAGCTTCAGGGACGCTGTCAGAAAGTTTCTCGACCACGAACGCCCATTAATGGAACAACACTGTAAAGACCTGCACGAGTTGCTACCCTTCAAGCAGACAGTCGCACCCGAGTGACGGCGTAACAACAGTGATAGAGCAGCTTAATTGATGAGGTCACCGATACCGTTCCTGGAGGAGACGGATGATCAAACACCTTTTCCCCCGACAGACACGGCGCTGACTGAGCCCAATGGTTTGCTGATGGCGGGTGCAAACCTCAAACCGGACCGACTCATCCAGGCCTATCGACAGGGTATCTTTCCATGGTATTCCGAGGGAGAACCGATACTTTGGTGGTCTCCCGATCCCCGTTGCGTGATCTGGCCGGATCAACTCAAAATCAGCCGAAGTCTGGGCAAAACCATACGCAGGCAGATCTTTACTGTAAGCCACAATCAGGCATTTGAACAGGTCATTTCCAATTGCAGCAAACCGAGACCGGGTGCCGACGGCACCTGGATCACCAGCGACATGAACAACAGCTATTGCGAACTGGCGCGTCGAGGCCACGCAGAATCAATCGAAGTATGGCAACAGGATACGCTGGTGGGTGGTTTGTACGGCGTAATCGTCGGCGGCGTTTTCGTCGGCGAATCGATGTTCAGCAGAGCGTCGAATGCCTCCAAAGTTGCCCTGGTCACACTGGCGGCAAGTGAGCGCTTTTCCCTGATCGACTGCCAACTGCCCACCGAGCATTTGATTTCCATGGGAGCGGTGAATATCAGCCGGTCTGACTACCTTGTCGCGCTGCGGATGCTCGGTGACCAGCAGTAACCCGGCGCGTTTGCCGCAGTGCTTGAATGCAGCAGGGTCGGCACGTACCATCGGTTGGATTCACCCCCCCCCAACCCCTGTCAATAAAGACTCCAGGAATTGTTTTGGCCAACTCTAAATCGAAAAAGCGCAAAGACAGCAGACTCGGTAACCGCTGGATCGGTGTCGACCTCGACGGCACGCTCGCCTATTGGGACGGCTGGAAAGGCCACGAGCATATTGGCGAACCAATTCCAGCCATGGTTGAGCGAGTCAAGCGATGGACAAAAATGGATATCGAGGTCCGGGTGTTTACTGCGCGCGCATCCATCCCCGAGCATGTGATACCCGTGCAGAAGTGGCTCGCAAAGAACGGCCTGGGCGATCTTAAAGTCACCAATGAAAAGGACTATCGCATGCTGCAACTGTGGGATGATCGCGCGGTACAAGTGGTACCGAACACCGGTGAGATCATCAAAAACACGCATTGGGTAGAACCGGCTCACACCCCGGAAGAAGACAAAACAGAAGGTGACGCGTGAATAACGCGTAAAATGCGAGACTACGTACTGGCGCAACTAAATATTGCGCAAATGAAGTATTCGATTGAAGCACCGGAGATGGCAGATTTTGTCGCAAGCGTGGATCGTATCAACCAGCTGGCGGAAAAGTCACCGGGCTTCGTGTGGCGCTTTACCGGCGATCCTGAGCAGGAACTCGCCGTGTTCGGCCCTGGCATACTCGTGAATTTCAGTTGCTGGGATGGCGTCGACTCACTGCATAATTATGTATTTAAGTCTGCGCACACCGACATCATGCGTCGCCGAAAAACCTGGTTTGATCACCTTAAGACCAGCAGTGTGATGTGGTGGCACAAATACGATGAGCCACCCACACTGAAAGAGGCAGGTCGAAGGCTCCAGTTGCTCGCCGCCAACGGCGCGGGAAACGAGGCTTTCACTTTTGCCAGACCGGCCTTAAAACCCGTGCTTTAAGACTCCGGTCGCATGTGAGGAAATAAAATCACATCGCGAATCGACGGTGACGCAGTGAAAAGCATCACCAGACGATCAATGCCGATACCCTCGCCCGCTGTGGGAGGCAAACCGAACTCCAGCGCTCTTATGTAGTCGGCGTCGTAATGCATCGCCTCCTGATCACCGGCATCGAGATTGCGGACCTGCTCTCTAAAGCGCTCTGCCTGATCTTCAGAGTCGTTCAACTCGGAGAAGCCGTTGGCAATTTCGCGTCCGCCCACGAAAAATTCAAAGCGGTCGGTCACCTCTGGCTGCACTTCATTGCGTCGGGCAAGTGGTGAGACTTCTGCCGGGTAAGCGGTGATAAAAGTAGGATCGAGCAATCTGTGCTCGACAGTTGCTTCAAAAATTTCTGTTTGGAGCTTACCCTTGCCCCAACTGTCCTCCACTTTGGCACCTTTGCGTTTTGCGATAGAACGCAAGGCATTTAAATCGTTCAAATCATCAGCGTATATGTCCTGGTTATACCTGGCGATGGATTCGACCATCGTCATCCGTTCGAATGGCTTGGAAAAGTCGTAGCTGCTCTCACCGTCAGCTGACTCAATCGTGGTCTGCCCGATGACCTCTTCTGCAATGCCTCTCAGCAACTCCTCCGTTAAATCCATCAGTGCATGGTAATCCGTATAGGCCTGATAAAACTCCAGCATCGTGAATTCGGGATTATGCCGCGTAGACAAGCCTTCATTGCGGAAATTTCGATTGATTTCAAATACGCGGTTGAGCCCACCGACGACAAGGCGTTTTAAATAGAGTTCAGGGGCAATCCGCAGATATAAATCCATATCGAGCGCATTATGATGTGTGATAAAAGGCCGTGCGGTTGCCCCACCCGGAATCACCTGCATCATCGGGGTTTCAACCTCGATAAAAGCACGAGCCACAAAAAAGTTGCGGATATATTGAACAATGGCCGCGCGAGTTCTGAAGGTGTCGCGAACGTCATCGTTGATTATAAGATCGACATAGCGCTGTCGATAACGCTGCTCGGTATCGGTCAGCCCGTGAAACTTCTCCGGTAACGGACGCAGCGACTTGGTCAGCAGTCGAACCGACCTGGCCTTGATAGTGAGTTCACCTTTATTGGTTTTAAACAGCTTGCCTTCAACGCCGAGAATATCTCCGACATCCAATTGCTTGAACTCGCTGTAGGCATCTTCCCCCAGCAGGCCCGGCTGCAGAAACAACTGAATTTTGTCGCTGCCATCCTGTATGTGTGCAAAGCTCGCCTTACCCATCACACGCTTGGCCATGAGCCTTCCGGCGACAACGACCGGCACCTCGGTGTTTTCAAAGTATTCCCGATCGCGGTTTTCATGCTCAGACTTGATTTCCGCCGCCGTGTCTGACGGCCTGAAATCGTTCGGGTAGGCGACGCCTTTCTCGCGAAGTGCAGCAAGCTTCTCGCGGCGCTGAGCTATCAGTTTATTTTCGTCTTCGACGATGGTTTCTTTTTCAGACATAACTTTTCCGAGACAGACCGAACGTTAAATTCGTCAGCGTGACTGCCTTATATAATTTCCGGACTACAGTCCGCTTTTTAAGCTCGCTTCGATAAATTGATCGAGGTCACCATCAAGCACGGCTTGCGTGTTGCCGGTTTCGACATTGGTTCTCAGATCCTTTATGCGCGATTGATCAAGCACATAAGATCGAATCTGGCTGCCCCAGCCGATGTCCGACTTGCTGTCTTCCAGTGCCTGTTGATCACCACGGCGCTTTTGCATTTCAAGCTCGTACAGCTTCGCCTTGAGCTGCTTCATCGCCTGATCCTTGTTTTTGTGCTGCGAGCGGTCATTCTGACATTGCACAACGATATTGGTCGGTTCATGGGTAATTCGCACGGCAGATTCAGTTCGGTTGACGTGCTGACCACCGGCACCGGAAGCCCGATACACATCGATTCTCAGGTCGGCCGGGTTGATTTCGATTTCGACGCTGTCGTCCACCTCCGGAGCAACAAATACTGCCGCAAACGAGGTATGGCGTCGGTTGCCTGAATCAAACGGCGACTTTCTTACCAGCCTGTGCACACCGGATTCTGTTCTCAGCCATCCATAAGCATATTCACCCTCGAAGCGGATCGTCGCTGATTTTATTCCGGCGACTTCACCGGGCGATGCCTCCATCAGTTCCGTTTTAAATCCGTGTGCCTCGCCCCAGCGCAGATACATTCGCAGTAACATTTCTGCCCAGTCCTGTGCTTCGGTCCCTCCGGAGCCGGACTGTACGTCGACAAACGCATTGTTCTGATCCTGCTCACCACTGAACATACGCCGGAATTCCAGCGCGGCAATTTGTTGTTCCAGTGCCGTCAGATCTTCACTGACCGATGCGACAGTATCTTCATCTCCCTCCTCGTTTGCCAGCTCCAGCAAGTCGGCGGCATCATCAATACCCTGAGTAACACTGCTCAGGACATTGACCACAGACTCCAGCTGAGATCGCTCGCGCCCGAGCGCCTGCGCCCGTTCCGGCTGATTCCACACAGCGGGATCCTCAAGCTCACGCATGATTTCCTCAAGCTGTTCTTTCCTGGCCTCGAAGTCAAAGATACCCCCTCAGCGCTTCACCTCGCGCTCGCAGGTCTTCGATTTGGCTGATGATCGGGTTGATTTCCATGACGCTGATTCGGACTTGATAAACCCGCAAGTCTACACCACAGCGCAAACACAATCCGTGGAAAATACGATTGGTTTTGATCCCCGACAAGTCATTCCACGCGTTTCGGGCTATCGCCTGACGATCACTCCCCGGTCGGCGTCAGGTGCTCCACCACCAGCTGCAGCGATTCCGTCTCCCGGTACGTGTTGACATCAAGCCGGTACACCACCCGCCACTGCGGTGCGATCTCCGCATTGATGCGGCGGTTAAACGCTACAGCCGGCAGCGAACGCCGACTACCCGGCTGACATAAACGCAGCCGACTGTGCGCATTGCCGACCGGCTGTACGTCGGTTATTTCGAAGACATCGTCAAATAACGGCGCGGGGAATGACTGGCCCCATGGCTGCAGATACTTCATGGTAATCGCATTGTTCAGCGTCATCTCGGAAGCTTGCAGTGCGCCGTCAGTCAACCATTCACGTTGCGGAGTTTTTCCCTGCAACAGGGTTTGTACGCACTGATTGAAAGCCCGGGTAAAGCGGGACAGATTTTTTTCCTGCAAACTGACCCCCGCTGCCATTGCATGACCACCGAATTTCTTTAAAAGATCCGGCTGTTCCGCCACCATGGCCATCAGCACATCGCGAATGTGAATGCCGGCAATAGAGCGACCCGAACCTTTGAGCTCACCCTCTCCTGCTCTGGCGAAGGCAAATACCGGGCGATGGTATTGCTCTTTCAAACGACCAGCCAGAATACCTATTACTCCCTCGTGCCATTGTGCATCGAATACCGTCAGTGCAGCGGGCAATGCCCCGCTATGCGCCGCGACGATCTGTTCAAGCTGTCGCTCACCATCGACGCGCATGCCCGATTCGATCTGCCGTCGTTTGCGATTAAATTCGTCGAGCTGCTTTGCCAGTGCGAGTGCTGTGGCCATATCTTCGGCCAGCAAACACTCGACTCCGATTCGCATGTCATCCAGCCTTCCCGCCGCGTTAAGCCGCGGGGCAACAACAAAACCCATATCGGTGGTGGTGGCATTCCGGTGGTTGCGCGATGCGACATTAAACAGCGCCAGTATGCCCGGCCGTGTGACACCCGCCCGTATTCGCCTGAGCCCCTGTTCAATAAAAATACGGTTATTGCGATCCAGTGGTACGACGTCGGCGACTGTGCCGAGCGCGACCAGGTCCAGATAATCCGCCATGCGGGGGCTGCGATCAGCGCTCAGGTAGCCGCATCGCTGCAACGCCCGGCACAGCCCGACCATCACATAAAAAATGACGCCGACCCCACATATATTTTTACTGGCAAAGGAGCAGTCAATCCGGTTCGGATTCACGATCGCATCGGCCTCGGGCACCTGCTCGGGCGGCAGGTGATGGTCGGTCACCACAACGGTCACACCCGCCGCCCTCGCCTGCTCAATGCCCCGATGGGACGCGATCCCGTTATCGACAGTGAGTATCAAGTCTGGTTGCCGCTCCAGCGCTACCTGCACAATCGCCGGCGACAGGCCATAACCATACTCAAAGCGGTTCGGCACCAGGTAATCGACGCTCGCACCAATGCGGCGCAGCAGATGACAGGCAAGCGCGGTGCTGGTGGCACCGTCTGCATCGTAGTCACCGACAATCAATATCCGCTGGTGCTGCTGCACCGCCCGGCACAGATGTTCGACAGCCGGTTCAAAATCTGCCAGGTCGTAGGGTTGCAGCAACGCCTCCAGACCCAGTTCGACCTCGGCGGCCTCGGTGATGCCGCGACCGGCAAGAATTCTGCCGATCAACGATTGCTGATGTAGCATTGCGGCGGTTTTTTCATCGTACCGACGACGCCGGATTCTGTGTGGCGGCTGCACTGCGACCTCAGTCATTGCCTGCAGAGCCCCGGGTCAATAATTTGCGGGGCAGGTTCAACAGCCCGGACAACCAGCCACGCGACACAGTCGGCACAGTGCAGCGCAGCCAGTGATCATCGCCTCCCCAGATCACAACGGTTCGCGCCAAATCCCCACGATCTGTACGCTCGAGCACTTCGAAAACCGAACTTTCCAGTGCCGCCAGTGCTGTCTTGTATCTGTCGGCGTCACCGGTCGCCACCGCTGAAAAGAGTGCATTTTCCACAACAAGCACCCCGGCCCCGGCGGCATCTGCACTGAACGCATCAACCGGCTGGCACGCCACGCTGTGATAGGCCGCCAGGCTCCTGGTGTAGTGATGTGCCGAATACACAGTCGCACGCCCGGCCGACGATGACAGCACCGGCGGCAGATCACCCTCCCCCCACAGCCACAGCGAATTAATCGGAGTTTTCCCCCCGGCAGTACGCTGCAGGTTGACCGGATGGTTGTGTAACAGCATCTCGATCTCAGACAACCAGCCGCGCCAGACGCCGGCATCCGGTCCCCGCACCATTGTCAGTGAAACACTGCGACCAGTGGCGGCCGCTGGTGACCAGGTTTGTACGCTGAGCCGTTTCGGTAATTCGCAGTACCATCGATCCGCTGCGACACATCGAAAAACAACATTGTCGTTAGAAAAATGTTTATTCAGGTCATCAATGATCGCTTGCGCCTCCCCTATACTGATGTCCAGCAACGATTGATCGGCCAGTAGGGCTTCGTTGATATCCAGTTGCTGATACACGGGATCGGCTCGGAGGCAGGCAGGTGGTACTGAAAAATCCGGATGGTCCAGTCGATAACTCAGCTGCGCTGCACAACTTTGCGAGGGTGCATCTTCGCCGTGGAACCATTTGAGAACCGCCGACTCCAAGCTTGCAGTCGCAACCTCGGCGGTTGCAGCACCTGCCACCATGCGGTCAATAAGAGGGTACTCCTCCAGCGGATGCGGTTGACGACTACCGGCTAACAATCCGGGCAGTAGCAGCGTAACATCCGCTTCAGCGACGTTATCATTCGTCAAAATTTGCGTCACTCGATTAACAAGGGCCTGAGATGAAAAACCCGAAAATATGGATAGCTGTGGCAGCGCTCGCACTGATTGCAGCGTTTTTTTACTTCGATCTGGGACAGTATCTGTCGCTCGAGTATCTTAAACAAAAACATCAAACCATTCTCGACTTCTACGCCGAGAATCGGCTGCTGACTATTATCAGCTTCTTTTGCATTTACGTCGCTGTGGCAGCTCTCTCGCTACCGGGCGCAGCCATCCTGACGCTGGCCGCAGGTGCGATTTTCGGGTTTCTGACCGGACTCGTTATTGTCTCGTTCGCGTCCACGCTCGGCGCGACCGTCGCATTTCTTATTTCAAGATTTCTCTTTCGCGACTCGGTACAAAACAAGTTTGGCGAACACCTCGACACTATTAACAATGGAGTCAAAGAAGAAGGCGCATTTTACTTATTTACCCTGCGACTCATACCGGCAGTTCCATTCTTTATTGTTAACCTCCTGATGGGACTGACACCGATTAAAACCCTGGTCTTCGCGCTGGTCAGCCAGATCGGCATGCTACCCGGCACAGCTGTGTTCGTGAACGCCGGCAATCAGCTATCCAAAATTAATTCTGTCGGAGACATTCTCTCCCCTTCACTTCTGATCGCTTTCGCACTGTTGGGGATATTCCCGATCATTGCCAAGAAAACAATGGATGTTTACAAATCGAGGAAAGTCGCACAATGAGTTCCAACGACCACAGCGCCCAGGCGCCCGCCCATTTTGACACCAACATCATTGTGATCGGAGCCGGTTCCGGCGGACTGATCGCCTCGCTGATCGCCGCTGCGGTGAAGGCGCGGGTGACCCTGATCGAAAAGCATAAAATGGGAGGCGATTGCCTGAACACCGGTTGCGTGCCATCAAAGGCACTCATCAAGACTGCCCGCTTCCTGACAGATGTAAAAAACTCGGAAAAGTATGGCGTTAAAGCCGCCAGCGCCGAGTTCGATTTCAGCGATGTGATGGAGCGCGTCCAAAAAGTTATCGCGAAAATTGAGCCGCACGATTCAGTGGAACGTTTTACCAGTCTGGGGGTTGACTGCATTACCGGCGAGGCCCGCGTTGTATCACCCTGGTCTGTCGAGGTTAACGGCCAGACGATTACAGCTCGCAATATTATCCTGGCAGCAGGTGCACGACCCTTCGTCCCGCCCATTGAAGGGCTGGATGAAGTCAAGTGGTATAACTCAGACAACCTGTGGGAGCTTCGCGAACAACCTCGTCGCCTGATCGTGCTGGGCGGAGGCCCCATCGGCAGCGAAATGGCACAGGCATTCAACCGACTGGGCAGTGAAGTCTCCCTCGTTGAGATGGCACCGCGCATCATGATTCGCGAAGACGAAGAAATTTCCGCGATGGTTCAGGAAAAGTTCGTCGCAGAGAACATGAACGTCCTGTGCGGCACCCGGGCGGTGTCGTGCAAGGTGGTTAATGGCGAACAAATTCTTGCCTGCGACCAGGACGGAAAAGAAATAGAAATACCATTCGATGGATTACTTGTCGCCATTGGCCGTCGCCCTAACGTTGAAGGCTACGGCCTGGAGGAACTCGGGGTTAAGTTAAGAAAAAACAACACCGTGGAAACCGACGATTTTCTGCGAACGAACTATGACAACATCTACGCCGTAGGCGATATTGCAGGGCCTTATCAGTTTACCCACACCGCCGCCCATCAGGCCTGGTTTGCCACCGTTAACAGTTTGTTCGGTCAGTTTAAAAAATTCAAAGCGGACTATTCAGTGATTCCGTGGGCCACCTTTACAGATCCCGAAGTCGCGCGCGTCGGACTTAACGAATCGGAGGCAAAAGAAAAGGGGGTTGCCTATGAAGTTACCACATATGGTATTGACGACCTTGATCGCGCAATTGCAGACAGCGAAGACCATGGCGTTGTTAAGGTACTGACCGTGCCAGGCAAGGATAAGATACTGGGCGTAACCATTGTCGGCGCTCACGCAGGTGACCTCATCGCAGAATATGTACTGGCAATGAAGCACAAGCTCGGACTCAAGAAAATTCTGGGCACCATTCATATTTACCCAACGATGACAGAGGCGAACAAAATGGCGGCGGGCAACTGGCAAAAGGCACATGCGCCCCAGAAGATCCTTGCACTACTGGAACGCTATCACCGCTGGCGTCGCGGCAAGCAGCCCGCCGGTCATGCGGCAGAAAAGACCAGCTGATCCCGAAAGCAGGACCCGATGCGGGCCTGCATTTCCCACTAGTGTACTGGAGCAAACAGTGTGGTCATTTGAGAGCTTGACATTTGTTCTGCAGCAAGGCGCAGTTCGCTGGGAATGGTCATCCCTTTTCAAGAGCTGCAACGCAGTTGCAGG